>CAWAST010000001.1:0-156280 GCA_963784775.1 uncultured beta proteobacterium
TTTTTTTAAAAAAAAAAAAAAAAAAAAAAGCGCGCGCGCGCGAACGAATGTGAAATCTTCTTCCATTCCATTCCATTCGGGTTTTGGGGGGGGGGGGGGGAAACCTTTCTTCCCTCCTCCTCCTCCTCCTCTCCTTCCTGCCCCTTCCTCCTCCTCCCCTCCCTTTCCGTCTCTGCCCTTGCTTGCCTGCCTGCTGGCCCGGCCTGGAGGTGTGCCTACCTGTAACCCTAGGTCTCTGGCTGGCAAGGTGGGAGTGGTGTAGGCAGGTGTGGCTGTAGGCGTAGGTAGGGAGGGAGGGAGGGGGGGGAAAGAGAGAGAATAATACATACAGGGAGGGAGGGAGCAGCAAACAGAGAGAGAAGGAGGGAGGGAGAGATGCTACCCAGCCGATGATGCCGAATAGGATGGCGCCAAGGAGATACGCCGGAGTGGGCAGCACGAGGCCGAGTGATTCAAGTTGTTTGAGTTCATTCATGGATTGGAAGACGCTGGCGCATGGTTTTGACCTTGATGGGAACTTCGGCCCATAGCTTGGCAGCAGGGTGGGTAAATTTTGGGATCGATTCGACGGTCATGGAAATCAGTTTAGCGCCAAGTCTTACACTGAGCCCACGTCTTACTGGGAGAAATCATGCGTAGTTCTATATCGATGTCCGCAGTCATCTTGGTGCTGCTGGGTAGTGGCTTGGCTCAAGGGCAAACATCGCCAGTCGCCACCCCTTTGACGAACGAGGAAGCAGTTGCGTTTATCAAAGGTAAAAACCTCAATTCGGTGCGTCTTGCCGGAGGTGAGCCTTACCTTCAGTTCAAAGATGACGGCACGATGTACGGCAACAACGCTGGTTCAAGTGACTCTGGCAAATGGAGAGTGGAGG
This sequence comes from uncultured beta proteobacterium, assembly GCA_963784775.1. GTDB lineage: Bacteria > Pseudomonadota > Gammaproteobacteria > Burkholderiales > Burkholderiaceae_C > Rhodoferax. The sequence goes on from CAWAST010000001.1 coordinate 876, forward strand.
ATGGCAAGCTTTGCATGTCCTGGCGCAAATGGGAATATGAAGGTTGCGGCAAGCTTGTGCGGGTTGGCGACGCCGTTCAGCAGCTTTATCCCGATGGTGCCAGTGTCCATTTGATATTCAAGAAATAAGCTGTCGGCACAAAGATCAACGGTAATGTAACGAATTACGTGACGACAATTATCACGGCTGTTACGAGACTCGTGACATGTCTCGAACTGCCTCACGCTCACCCTCAATCGTTGGAAAACGAATCAAGGATTTGCGCGAAGAACTTGGTTTGTCTCAGGAAAAAATCGGTGTAGCCATCGGTATCGACGAGTCCAGCAGCCGAGCACGCATCAGTCGATACGAACTTGGTGTGCATGAACCGCCAGTGCCAACAGCACGACTGATTGCGAATGCGCTAAACGTCCCCCTGACGTATCTTTATTGTGAAGACGACCATATTGCCGCGTTGTTGCTGGCCTTGCACCGACTTGGATCAAGGGAACGTGACATGACCGTGCGGAAGTTTATGGGGCAGTTGACGGCAGGGTGAAATTTGACAAGGTAGAGCGCGGTGTCGTGGATGTGAAGTCAAGATTAGTTCATTGGGTGCCGCATGGTGTCTGTAAACTGTTAGCCTGAATCATTTCACCCAAGGAGTCGGTTGATGCGGTTTTATCGCTATCGTGCCGAAAGACATCATGGCAACTGGACTTTGGACAAAGGATCAGGTCAAACTGGCCTTCCACTTGTATTGCCAAATCCCCTACGGACGAATTTACGGGCGCAATCCTGAAATCATGGCGTTGGCGAAGGCGATTGGTCGCACCTCGGATGCTGTTGCCATGAAGATGCTCAATATTGCCAGTCTTGATCCTGCCATCACCGGCACAGGTCGTTCTGGGCTTGGAAATGCATCTGCGTTGGACCGTGCCGTGTGGGAAGAATTTCATTCCGACTGGGAACGTCTTGCTGTCGAATGCCAGCTACAGCGGCAACAACTGGACAAAACTGAACAAGACGACTTGGAGCCAGAAGATGATGTTCCGTCGCTGGACGACTTCACTGGGGAAACACGACAGGTACTGACGACACAGCGTATTAAGCAGCATTTTTTCCGTCGTGCCGTACTCAGTAGCTATCGGGGAAGATGCTGCATGTCTGGACTGTCAGATACACGGCTGCTAATAGCCAGCCACATCGTGCCATGGAATCAAGACAAACAAAATAGACTGAACCCAAGCAATGGACTTTGCCTGTCTGCAATTCACGACCGCGCTTTTGATAAAGGGTTGATGACGCTTACTGATGATCTGAAAATTGTCATTTCAGAAGATTTGAAACGCCGCGATGACGTGTTTGTTCGTGAGGTTCTGTTGCCACTGCATGGGCGAGTGATTGAGCCACCAGAACGATTTGCACCGCAGCCAGAGTTTGTAGCGTGGCACCGGAATGCCATATTTGTAGACAACCAAAAGTAGTTGTCATTACAGAAATTTATGCCTGCCATTTTTGTGGCTGTTGCATTGTGTTCTGACGCTGATAATGTGACGTTCGAATTCCAAAAGCGATACACCATGGCGATACCTGATTTTCAAACGCTAATGCTTCCTGTGCTCAGAGCTTCTGCCACCGGTGAAGTCAAAATATCAGAGGTTGTTATTAGTCTTGGGACTGAACTGAGGTTGACAGAGGAGGAGTTGTCCGAATTGTTGCCATCAGGCAAGCAGACAACATTCGCCAATCGTGTGAACTGGGCCAAGAGTTACCTCGGCAAGGCAGGCCTCATAACGTTGACACGTCGTGGCTATTTCCAGGCCAGCGAACGCGGCAAGCAAGTTCTGTTGTCACCACCTGAACGGATTAGCATCAAATTTTTGGAAACATTTCCGGAATTTATTGCTTTTCGCGCAGCAAGTGATGAAACCACGACTATGCCCCTGCCTGTGCAGTCCAATCTGAAAGATCTCACACCGGACGAGGTAATCCGTGCGGCTCACAAAGACCTTTCGGAATCATTGGGTGCAGAGTTACTTTCCAAGATATTGGCAGCACCGCCTGACTTTTTTGAACGCCTTGTGGTGCAGCTATTGGTCGCCATGGGGTACGGCGGTTCTGCAATTGAGGCTGGTAAGGCACTTGGAAAAAGCGGTGACGGTGGTGTGGATGGTGTCATTGATCAGGATGCCTTAGGCTTGGACCGGATTTATGTGCAAGCAAAGCGGTATACCGACAGCAAAGTGTCTTCCGGGGAAATACGCGACTTCTTTGGGTCACTGGATAGGTTCAAGGCCACCAAAGGTTTGTTCGTGACCACATCTGCATTTTCGCCATCGGCAAAGGAAACAGCTGAGCTTTTGAGCAAGCGAATCGTGCTGGTGGATGGACCGTTGTTGACTCGCTTGATGATTCGATTTGATATCGGCTGCAGGGTGGAAGAGACGATTCAAATCAAGAAACTCGATGAAGAATTTTTCGATTGATCTAATCACCTCGACTCAATCACCCTGACCACATCACCACGACATTCCGAGCACAAACCCTGCAGCGGCAAGTCACCACCCACGACTGTCCCCGCAAAGTCAGTAATAGTGACCTCATGGCGGCACCGTGGCCTTGCACCGACTTGGATCAAGGGGACGTGACATGACTGAGCGTAAGTTTATGGGGCAGTTGTCGGCAGGGTGAACGTTACTCGATCGGGGATTTGAATATCACTGCTGGAGTGATGGGCTGGGGATAGCCATCAATACTGGGGCTGTTTTTGCATGCATCTATACTAGGAATACCAGTAAGATGGTTCTTTATTTCACTTGTCGCGCCAACCACTTTCGTCGCTCGCATCAGGTATGTTATTGATGCTGAAGCCGAAAGCGGTGATTTGAACGTGGGCATAACTGCGAGTTGTAGCAAATGGTTCAGGAAATAGTGTCCGTACCCCCAGCCTCCCTGGAGAAGGGGAATAGGAAGGTCGTAATGGACTATTACGTTCCCAAGGACATCAGTGATGAGTTGCGAGCGTTTCCCTATACTGTATTCGTTAGACTGAACGCACTTAAGAAGAAGTTCACGAACGTTTCATTCGAACACTGTGTGTTTGAAGGTTGCTATTTTCGCAATTGCGTTTTTGATTCGTGTAACTTCACAGGCTGCCGCTTCATCGGCTCAAACTTGCACCAGTCGACCTTTCCAGGCTCGAAATTTGAATATGCCACTTTCGAGCGGTGTCAAATAGATGATGACATCTTGACAAACGAAGCTCCACGTGAGGACAACCTTCGCATGAAGTTTGCTCGTTCATTGAGGATGAATTATCAGCAGATAGGCGATGCCAAGGCAGTGAACAAAGCCATTACGCTCGAACTTGAAGCCACTTCCGAACACCTTCTGGAATCTTGGCTCTCGGATAGCACATACCACCGGGAAAAGTACCCAGGTCTGCAACGAGTTGTGCAATTTTCCCGTTGGATCGAATTCATGGTTTTACACTTTGTATGGGGCAACGGAGAAAGCATTTTGAAGCTTTTGCGGAGCATTGCAATTGCAGTGGTAGCCATCGCGATCTACGATGCTAGCTCTCTCAAGGCGCAGGTTACAGTATCTGATTATTGGGAAAGCTTGAAGCTGGCTCCTGGAATTTTCTTAGGAACCGTGGTTCAGACTCACCACTCCATTGGTGCTGCGTCCGTGATTGTCGGGACAAAATTGGTCGCATTTTCGCTACTCACTGCACTGCTCGTTAAACGATTCGGTCGCCGATGACTACGCAGTTCTATGCATTCGGTTCTATCTGCCGTGGAGAGATTGATCGCTCATCCGATATCGATCTGCTTGCCTGTGTGTCGTCTTCAAATAATGCAATCGATCCAGACAAATTTTCAATTTATGGACATGAACGTTTGCGGCAGTTGTGGCGGCAGGGTAACCCATTCGCTTGGCATCTACATTTGGAATCGAAGCTTCTTTTTTCGTCCAACGGCGAAGACTTTATCGCAATGCTAGGGTGTCCGTCCCCTTACATTAAGGGGCAGGCTGATTGTGCGCAATTCTCTCGACTCTTTGAGGAGTCACGAAATCAGCTTTCAAATTCCATAAACAGTGCTACGTTCAACCTATCTTGTATGTTTCTGGCGACTCGCAATTTCGCGACGTGCTATTCCTTGTTCAGTGGGAAACCAATCTTCTCCAGAAACTCACCATTGTTGATTACACGTCCGCTCTGCATTGAGAAATCCATCTTCGACGTGTTGTCACGCGCGCGGGTTCTATCCACACGTGGTGTTGGTGATACGATTTCCTCTGGGGAAATCAGTAGCGTGCTAAATGCCGCTCCAATTATTTCGGAGTGGATGACGATTTTGCAATCGGAGGTTCAATCGTGACAGAGTTCAACAATCGAATTGCGGCTCAAAGAGACATCCTTGTTGTTGTCAATAGCGTGCCTTGGCGTGAGGAATTATTCGGTATGTCAAGAGGCGCACTTGATCGCTGGATGCACTCCAACGGCATTGAGGCAAAGGATACCTTGGCTCAGTTGTTAGTCAAAGCGGCATCGAAGCTCTTTTTTCTGGCGAACAAAAGTCAGGAACAAGTTACCGACGAGTACAAGTTGCAATCGCGTGAGGTTGCTGAATTGACAAAGTGCATTGGAGACACGGTTAGGCAACAGTCTTGAGCGGTGCGTTACTGTCCCTGCAAAATCAGTAATGGTGACCTCATGGTGGCATTTGCTGCACCAGACATTTTCCAGCAGCAGCTTCTTGGTTTCAGGTGGAACGGTTGCCCACAGTGTCGCAGCAGGGTCGGTAAAGCGTGGTATTGATTCGACTGTCATGGTTTAGCCGTGTGGACGCAATCTTCCCAGGGCAGGACATTACAGCCACAGTGTGGAACCTCGATGGTGGCCCCTGTCGTAATCCCCTGGAAATGATCGACCTTTACTTTCGAGGTACTTTTTGCCGATTGCTTCACGTCATCGGTCGAATTCCCCATGGCCGCATCCATGTTTGGAATCCAGCGAGCAAATGGCGTGAGGTCATCAACATCGACGATGTACCAAATCTTTTTAGTGGAATCCCAACGGGCACCGAGGGCTTTAACGGCTTCTTTTTCAGCGAAGGGGGTGACCAGATTAATTCTCATCGATGGAATTATCAGTGCTGAATGCACCTCTACGCATACCCCTGATCACCACAACCGAACCAATGCAGAAACGGAACAGTTGCATTGCCACCAAACGGGCAAGAAAAAAGCCCCAGCGATTTCTCGCAAGGGCTTGATTCGTTTGGATTTTTTGGCTCCTCGACCTGGGCTCGAACCAGGGACCTACGGATTAACAGAAGCACCCACACCGTCCTATGCACCTTGTAAGACGATGATTTTAAAGGTATTTTTCGCTTCCGGTCGCTCCAGTTTTTGGATGCCGAACCGCAAACCGAACCGATGGTGGCAATGGTGCCGACGATGGCCAAAAAAGTCGAACAGGATCAACGAGTTGCGGGAATGGTCGGTCGAACCAGCGAAAACCGAACGCGCCGACCGAACGGGACCGAACTGGAATTCGGCGGGTGGTGGGGGGGTAGGGTGGCAGAAAGCAGTCAAGTTTGTACGGGTGCGAACAATAAGGTTGCTCGGTTTGGGCAGTGATACCCAACGACTCCAAGAGGTTGATGCGGGCCGTCGCAACTCCATTGCTGACGTTTAGCGTTTGAGTTTGGCGCGAAATTCGGGTGCCTTCAATTTCATGCAGCTTCCGCATGGGGAAAAATCATTGTGCCCCACCTTCCTTCCCGCAGCCTTCAGTCGATCCTTACTTAATGATGGTAACGCGTTCTTGAGATCGCACCGGCCATCATCGCATCCCATGGACAACGTCGCCTTATGGGAATCCCTCCGACATACGTTATGCGACTGTAGTTTTGGTCATCTATTCAACAGTGTCATAGGTGAAATCACACTGATTCAATGCCTCGGTGGGTGTGTAGAAGCTATAGCCCCGCTTACGGCCTGTTTCTGAAATCAAATGCAAGTTCTTTCTTGCTCGTGAGCAAATGACATAAAGCAGCTTCTTGGCACTCTCTTCCTGATTTTTTGCTCGAAAATGGGGCACCATTCCATCAAGCAATGCGAACGCAATCACAGCATCAAATTCCCCACCCTTGACTCCGTGGATGGTTGAAAGTGTCACGCCTCGGCGGGCTTGAAATACCTTCTTGAAATTGATAACAGTCCCTAGAGAATCAGAGCCTTGCTTGATCAAAATCGCTACACGTTCTTCGGCACTAGCGAAGAAGGCATCGTGGTGATCGTTCAACGTAAGGTGCGAGGCAATTGAAATGCCTAGTCTCTCGCACAATGCCTCAAAGAACTTACGTAGGTATAGAAGCCCGTCTATCTCGGTAAGCACAATTGAATTGCACTCACGAAGAAGTGACTTCTTGTTGATCTTAGTAATATCGGCACCAGCATCATCCAAGTCACGCAAAACATCACCAGCCCACCTGAGGCGGCGAACATACGTCAATGGAGAAGGATCGGTCAGGGCAATTTTTGATAGCTTGTACCAAAAGTTATCAACATCCCTGCCGAATGGTGCCATGCCTGGGCCATCAAAGCTATAGTCGGGAAGCTTGGCCACAAGTTGCCGTGTCATGCTCGCAAGGGGTGCCCACTGAGGGCAAAGCACACATATTTCATTGGGGGAAATGGCTTTCACTTCCACGTTGTACTTAATCAGACGAACGATTTCATCCGTAAGTGTGTCCTTGGTTACCGTGGAATCAAAAGTAATCAGGCTCGGATAGTGCCTTTCATCTGAAGTTGCAACGATTGTGGTATCAAAGAAGTTGTAGTTCCCGAAGTAATCCACAAGCCGCAACGTAGAGCGGTAGTTTTGGGAAAGCTCCAATTGCACCAGTTCAAGGTCCGCCATCTGAGCAAACTGAGTGGGATTAATAGCGTAGCCACCTAGTGATTCATAGATTGACTGGTTCGGGTCACCAACTACGAATGCATTGGTCGCACCTTGACCGGCTTTCAGAATTGAGCAAACGATGTCGTATTGGATGTCCTTAGTGTCTTGATATTCATCTATCAAAATATAGCTGAACAGATTTGAAAGAAGGCCACTAATTGCCGGTACGGTATCTGTGAGCTCGTAGGCGTACCGGAGAATTAGCTCAAAATCAATCTGTTTGGCGTCAGCCAGTGCTTTGAAGTATTCTGTAAATATCTTTTGCAAAGAGGCCTGCTTGCCCGGCTCTGGGCATGTCAGCACATAGCCTTCCTTGTTGAAATAATACTCGCAATCCCAAACAGTTATCTTCGCATGTTTGTAGGGCACGCACAAGCGCTCAAGCAGCTTGTCTTTATCGTGAGGATCAATAATCCGGTAGCCATTTTTCAGGGATGGGTGATAGATGAAATATGGCTTGATAATCCATTCAAGGCAGAATGAATGGATTGTTCCTATCCAAAGCTGTGAAGTGTCTACACCAAGATTTTCTATACGCTCATGAATTTCGTCAGCAGCCTTATGTGTATAGGTGATTGCAATGACAAATTTCTTGTTGGACGTAATCTTTGAAAGTTCGTAGGCTACTTTGTAGGTCAGAGTTCTGGTCTTACCGCTGCCGGGGCAAGCAATCAAAAATACATTGCCAACCTGCCGAATTGCATCAGCCTGCTCATCATTCAGGGCATCAGCATTCCAGACGAACATGACTCAAAATCTCCCCAAGATGTCATTGATCTTGTCGGCAGTGAATGTCGCCAGCATGGCATTGCGAATCCCTTCAAAGTTCATCGTGCCGTCTTTGAAGGCCTGTAGCTTCATCCTGAACTCCACAATCTCAGGGCTTGGAGTGGCAGCGGCACCTTGAATGCATCGCAGGCGGTAGTTCAGGATGTTGACCCAAACTTCATTGCTGACACTGGGGTAGGAGAAAAATATGGCATCCAAGATGAAGTCTGGGATAACCGTTTGATGGTGAATCTGCTTGCTTAGCAGGATTGCGAACCATCCCTTTCCCTCTTGGGCGGCCATCCGAAGAACACGTTTGCCATAGCGGGCGATGTCGCCCGACTCAATGTCGTTCTTCGCTCGCGTGATGGTTGCTGCGTCGGCATAGACATCGGGGATGGTCGCCACTACCTGTGCGGCGTTCCCGCTCTTGATGAAGTCAACTTCAAAGGTGTGATCAGCGAAGAAGGTCTTGACCCAAGGGTTGCCGTGTTCAAAAGCCTCAAGAATGCCTTTCCTAGTGATGCCTGCCGTTTGCGATGCTAGACACTTGCGCTTGAAGCTTTCCAGAGCTTCGGGATCTGCGGGGTCAGGTGTCGTGTTAACGATGGCTGCGTCGAGGTCTGTGATGATTCCGCATTTTTTTCGGATGCGGGAATCGTGAAACAGAACCGCAACATTCTTGAAGCCGGTGCTTCTGATATTGATCAAACTGATTCCCAGTTCATCAAGGCTGACTCCAAGAACCTTCTTGATCATGGTCGGAATCAAAATTTCTTCAGCGTCGCCCTCAATCAGTACAACACTCTTTGCGAAAAGAAGGTTACTTCTTACGGCATCAAGGTATCGCTGAACGTTGCGAATATCGGTAGGAGTCATTCCCACCGATGGCTGATAAGCCTCGCATTTACCTTGATGCTTGCCAAGAATATTGATGTTCTCAACATTGCTCACTTCAGAAATATGAGTGGAATGCGTAGAGTAGATTATCTGTGTGTCGGCGAAATTCAGCCTGTCAAACAGAGTCTTTTGAATGTGCGTGTGTATGTGAGCTTCAGGCTCTTCAATCAAGAGGAAGTTCGCAAACGATTGTTTGGCCTTCTGATATTTGAACTCAAGCAGCTTGAGGGTCAGGTAAATTAGGTTGGCACCGCCTAGGCTCAATTCGTGGATTGGCCCCTCGTGTCCCTTTTCAGACTCTCCGACAAATAACTTGAGTGACTGAAATAGCTTGTCGGCTTCGTCTGAGAGGTCTGACTTGATAGACAAAGAGGTAGGCGAGTAGGTTTCGCCTGCTGCATCCTTGATTGTGCTGGTGATGTCGTTGCGAATCTCCTGAACATCATCCAATTCCTCAATGGATGTATTCAGGCCATTCACCAAGTCAGCAATGGGCTGAAAGATAAGCGGGTCAATCTCACCACTCTTGCTTTTCAGCAGAGTGAGCAAGGGGTTGGTTCTGTTGTTCTGGAACTCTGCGATCACGTCTCGCAGGGCTTGCACGAAGGTGAAAGCGATTTCTTTGGAGACCGACAGAATTCCTGGAATCTTGCTACCAATCTCGGGGAAGTTAAGTTCTTCGTTGAACTTCACTGCTTCAAAGTCGCCAACTATTTTTTTGTAGACTGCTTCATCGTTGAAGTCAGCTTCGCTCTTTCCTGTGAAGATGGATTCGTAGGTATCAATCGTTATGGTTTGGCGAAGTGCAGCCAGAGCAGCATGGTCACCTTCTGGCAGTTCGGATAAAGCAAGCCTATATTCGTACTTCGGGCGGAAAATTAGGTTGTATGTGGCTCGTGAAACCGTACCAGCCAATATGTTTCCAGTTCCATGCAAGAACAGGGACTGGATTGCTTCGTCCTGTGAGATTTTTTCAAACTCAAGACTGATGATGATCCAGTGTCCTCGCCAATCTCCAATGCCACGAAAGAAGTCTCTTTCATCAAGCTTATATGCGAACCTCAGTAGGTTGTCATCAAGCAGCAATCTGATAGCACGAAAAACGTTGGTCTTGCCGGAACCGTTTTCGCCAATGATCGTATTGACACCTTCTTTGAATACTAGCTGAGTGTTGGCGAAGTTGCGGTAATTGACAAGGGACAGTTTTGAGATATACATTGCGGTCCCTTGGACTAAATTCTTTCACTTGTCTCCGTTCAAGGCAGGCAAGCCGTTCATGATCTTATAGGCCACCTGCAACGGACAGGGCAAAAGTCGGCGGAAGTAATATGATGGGCAGCTTACAAATTCACTCTGATTGTGGCAGCATTTTTATGCCCGGCGTGAATGTCTCGTCCCGCTGCGCTGCGGGTCCAGCATTTGCCATTGCAGTTACTCAATATGCCAATTGATTCGCGCCAAGGCACATCCCCCGAGTAGCTCAATTGCAGCCACTCAAATGGCCCCGCCACTCCGCCCCCGGCCAAAAAACTGCCCCATGCGCCCCGCCAGGCCACCGGATGGGGGGTTGCCATCCCCACCTCCAACGCGCCACCAGTCGGCCCCGTTATAGCCCAAGGCGGGGCCAGTTCGCACTGACCGCCGCCCGGAACCGCCCGATTTTTACGCAGCCACCGCCATTTCCACCGGCTCCGAAACTGCCATCTCACGCGCTGACGCCAGATCCACCAGCAGCGGCAATTCCATCGGTATCGCCACCGGCACTGTCGCCCGGATCATGATGGACGCACTGTTGGCGGCATCTTGCAATGACTTTGTGGACAGGTGTGCGTACCTCTGGGTCACCGATGGATCACTGTGCCCGAGTATCTGCTGCACTTCATACAGGCTCCGACCGGCGTTAACCAGAAATGACGCGTATTGGTGCCTCAAATCATGGATGCGCAGGTGAGGCAAACCTGCCTTCGCACGCAACCGTGACCAAACTTTCATGATCGCGGTATAGGGCTTACCGGTGCCAACCTCTTCGCCAGTCTTCTTCGAGATGCGGTGGTTCACGAACAGGTGTTCATACACCCCCTCGGTGTCCAACTGAGCCAACACATCAAGCGCACTGTCATTCAACGGGATCGCACGAACCTTTCCACTCTTCGAAATGTTGGAAGGGATGCGCCAAACCCGCGTCTGCCGATCGATCTGACTCCACTTGGCCGTCAAAGCTTCATTCAGGCGGGCACCGGTGCTGAGCAAGAACAACGCAATCTGACAGACCGAGCGTGGGCTTTCCGGGGCACGCAATACGGTCAACAGGCGCTGCAACTGTTCATCATCCATGTAATGCTCAACAAAATTCGACTCATTAAACAGTGGCACCTTGGCAGCCGGGTTGGTCTCCACCAAGCTCCAGTCCATGGCAAGATTCAAAGCGTGCTTCAGAAGTTTGACCCCATGGTCGGAAGTGGCCGCAGCAAGCTTCTTTTCCAGGCGCAACTTTGTATGCCACAGCTGAATCTGCTGGCGCGTGATCTGGTCCAGACGCTGGGTGCCGAATTCATCCTTCAGGTAGTTACGGTAAAGGGACTCATCGCTGGCCCAGCTGCGCTTGCGAGGGGTCACATATGGCATGTATTGATTCTCAAAAAAGTCGGTGAATGTTGGCACTGTCACCGTGGCTGCCTTTTCTGTGCTTTTCGGATACACACCCAGGGCTATTTCTGCCTTGAGCGTTTTTGCCTGCTTGCGAGCGTCGGCAAGGCTGACATCGGCTGTGGTGCCAAGGCGCTGATGGGCAGTTGTATTGCTACTATTGCGATAGCGCAGATACCACGAACCCTGGCCTGGGCTGGTGACACGTACCTCAACGTACAAGCCGGAACAGTCGGCATCACACAGCTCGATGCGTGTTTTCCCAGCAGGGCATTGCAGCACCTGCGGGAACATGGTGGCGTTCAATTTCAAAACTGGCATGTCAGATTTCCTTTCAATAATTTGATGTTGGTGGCGACGACCATGACCCGTTTTGAGCCATGGCTGGCTGATTCATCCTTATTGGTTAATGGGCATGTACAGCTTGGTGCCGGTCGCCTGCGGGTTGATGACTTTCAAGGGCAGCATCTCGCGCTTGACGAAGAATCGCAGGCAGCGGCCAATGGCGATACGCACGCCGAACTTCATTGATTCCCAATCCGGGTCGTTGTAAAGGGACCTGGCTGTCTGAGGCTTACTCCAATCGGCCGTAGCGAGACCTGCACATAAACGAGCCCAGGCAGCGCGAAACTGCTCTTCGAAGACCCAGTGACGGCCCAAATCAAGTCCGGTGCCTGGACCATTTTTTACGCTGCGTTTGCTGTATCGCATGGCTTTAAACAGGTCATCTCGAATGAGGGTTGTGATTTCTGGTGACATAAATTTTTCCTGTAAGTAGGGGGCCAACTACAAGCTCGCTTGCAGCCGTGGTTGGCACCCTTGTCATTTCTTTACTTTTGGTTGATATTGAAAAAAGTGGTGCCATAGCCGGTCAGGGGTATGACGGTCAATTGCGAGCCGGGTTGCTGAGCCAGATGCTTCAGACAGAGCATTGGAATATCTCTGGGCATGGCCATGTCGGCCAAAAATTCCTCGCCCAATAGCTCTTGCGCGGTGTAGTCTTGCCCTTGGAGTAAATACGGCAGGATGTCGTTGAAATGGGCCTGAACGGTTTCAAAAAGCCAGGTATCGACCTTAAATTTGTCGAGCACGATGATGGTATCGTCCGGGTGCATGGAAGCGGTGGCGTGTGTATTGATGGTAAGAATTGACATGGAGTTGTTCCTGTTTTTTGAATTGAATATCCGGGGCTTGCTGACACCCATGCCGCTACAGCACAGGTGTCAGGTCAGCTTTCCTTACGCAGCAATCTCCTCGTCATCGGACTCAAACAGGTTGACTGCAAAGTCCCCACGCTCGATCAGCATCAAGACACAGGGCATCAGAACTTCACGCTCGTCTTGGTCAAGGGTTTGGAGGAATTCAGTCCCAAAGATCGTGACTTCGCTGAGCACACACCGGTATTCGAATTGCATGCCCCAAATTTCGTTCTTCACACGTTCCACAAAGGTGAAGGGGACCAAACGCTTGTTCACCAGCACATAGCCGGTCAACTCGGGAAGAATTTCCTTGTAGCCATTGGCAGCGGCTTCTTCCGCGATGTCTTTGACGTGCTCAGCTTCATAGTGCGAGCATGGATACAAGTTAGTGAATGTTTTCATTTTTAAATTTCCTTAATAGTTATATTCATCAATTGACGACCGACCTGCACCGCGCAGGCCAATCGGGTTACATACGAAATGCCTTGCCCGCTTGGACGTTGTTGGTTGAATCAATCAGGATCAGTACCGGTGGCAACTCATAATTGACATGGCTCGATCCCTTTTGTTTCTGACTTTTTTCTGATTCCGCTACCTCCTCTCGGCTGGATGAATACCAATTACAAAGCCGAATTTCAGTCAGAAATCACATGCCTATGCGTCAGAAAGTCAGGAATGCCGGGGCAATTTTTTGACTTGCGTGCAGGCCGCCATTGAGCACACGTTCAAGCACCCAACTGCATTGCTGCCGACCAGTGGCATGAGGCATGGCGACAACACATGGCGGGCCAAAGAGGAGAGCGATGCCGGTGCGTGTCGGCGCACATGACAAGCCATATGGGGACCAACATGTTGCCGAACAAAGCGCTAAGCGCCCTGCATCACATTTGCCATGGCTGCCATAAAACGCCCTGGCCTCGCCCGGTCGGGAGTGGTAAAAGTGAGTTTTTTGCTGGGGGGTGGGGGGTATAGGGAAAAGAGGTATTGACTGGCAATAGTGCCGCCTAATAACCCCCCCCAGGGGGGGCGGATTTCGCACTTTTGCCACTTCGACTGCGCCACGCCCAGGGGGCCTCAAGCCAACGCGGCCAAGTCCGCCATGCTTATACTGGCACATCAAAAGAAGACGCAATACTGATGACCAAGTACCACCGAAACATACTCATTGACCAGCGAACCAGCTGTACCCCAGATCAGGCCGTGGCCTTTTTGCTCGGACGCCGCTCCTGGGACCCGATATACCAAGATAACAATCCAGATGCTGATCCGGATGAAGTACAGGAGCTTTTCACAGGGTGGCTGGACATTTCCATTTTTGAAGATCTCATGGAAGTGCGTGATGGCATTCTGAGCGACTTGGACGACGCTCTCGGGGATGAGGACAATAAGCGGAACGAGGTTCAAGTCACGTTATGCGAAGAGCGAATAGTTCAATGCGACGACACCATCCGGCGCGCAAAACTGATCCTGGGCGACATCGACGATGAATTGGCAAAAGGTGCCCAATCTCTGTTACGTAAGGACCCGGTCGCGGCTGAGAAGACAGGTCAAGTTCGTATTACGCTGCCGAGTTTTAAGCAATGGGCAAGTGGCCGAGACTATCTTTCTACGCCGACGACTGCTCAATCAAACCAAGACTCTCCGCCTGCTCAAAATAGCGCCGAGGTTGATGAACCACTTCTGGATAGGAAAGGCGGTATGGCACCAAAGATGACGAGGAGCTTTCTCGTGACGTTTGCGGTGCTACTTGAGCAGTTTGTCGAGAAGACCGGCAAGCAATACGTTTCCGAAAGTGGTACCGGAATGAACGAAGCGAAGATCATTGAGCTTCTGTCCGAAAAATCACGACCTGGAGCCCGTAAGGGTCATTTTCTCGATGACCAAAGTATCTCATCCATCAAGTCGCGGATAACGAAAGCCATCGAGGCAGCAACCGATGCTGTCACGGTTGCGAGGGCCAAAACAGCGAAGTCAAAATAGTGCAGAAAAATTCCTGACTTTCTGACGCACCACCCGGAGATTTCTGACCCTCTTCCCGCCCAAAAATCGGTGCACTAGAGCAACCGAAGGGCAAAATGGAAGAAGCAGAAAAATCAACAGTCAATGGGATTCAGGACGATGGACAGGGCCCCAGCCCGAATGCCATCATCACCGTGGTTCGTGATCCGCGCAATCCGCTAGGCAAGCAGTTCACGCTCACTGCCGATGGCAAGGTTACCAAGAAGGCATCGGTCAATGTTTCGTTCGGCTTGGCTGTCATGCACAGGGTCGACACGCCTGAGGAGCTTGCTGCGCTACTTGAGCAAGTCGGCCAAGACCCCCATGCGGCCATCATCAATTCATCGTTCGATGGTATCGAGATCGGCGAAAAATTCGTCATCCTGTCGGCCACCGAGATGGAGAAGCGAACCGGCTTTGCCAGCGATAACCGGCAAAAACAGCAAGGCGTGCATCAGATCAGCTATGACGGAAAAACCTACAAAACCGTTGGCCGCTTCAAGGAGAATGTTCGCCCATCGAGTTGGCAGTTGTTTGACCGCGACATCGACAAGCACACACCGGCTCAGTACGCAGACTTGGCCCTTGAGGGATGGATAGACGCGGTTGGCAAGATGATCCCCGGCTTTGCTGGTGTGACCTACTGCCACGCTGCCTCAACATCATCTCGCGTCTATAACGCTGGCGTCGCAGTTGGCGCTGGCAATGGGCATGTCTGGGTCAAGTTTGCAAACCCGGACGATGTCGAGCGGTTTAGAACGGCAGTCATGGTCAGTGCCGCCCAGACTGGCATGACTTGGCTAAAGCCCCGCTACAGCCGCCAAGAGCCAGGCAAAGTGATCGGCCACAGCCTGACCACGATCATCGACCCCAGTGTATTCACGCCCGGCCGCTTGATTTTTGTTGGCAAGCCTGTGGTTGGCGCTGGGTTGACTGTGACAACCTTGGTCGCATCAGTCAAAAGAGGCGCAACCAGCGAGGCACTAGATACCGCACTCACAACCCTGCCTGAGGCGGCGCTTGTTCGTGAGATCACCCGCAAGGCCGGTGTCGAGATGAATATTCAGACGGGCGGTACAGGTCTCAGAATCACCACCAGCAACTTGACGCTGGACACCGAAATCGAGACGCAAGGCGGCAAGGCACAAACGGTGCGCGAACTATTGGAGGGCGGCCATAGCGGCAAACTCCGCTGCCAGTCACCATTTCGTGACTCCAGCAGTCTGGCGGCATTTTTTAACGTGGGTGCTGACGGTAAGCCCTTTGTCTATGACAGCGGCACCGGAATCACGCACTGGCTCAGCGATCTTGACCGCGACAACCTCGGGCTTATCCGTGCGACCGGGGTTGTTAAAGCTATGCTGGTGAAGACAAAAGACGATTGCGGCGCGCCATTTGAACCCGATGCCATTAATGCGCTAGCCGTCATCAAAAAGGGTGACCAAGCGCAATACCGACGAATACGTGCCGATCTGAAAAAGGCCAACAAGGACGTGTCGGTGCCTGCAGTCGAGGACGCCATCAAGGCGCACACATCAGGCGGGCAACTCGCGCTAACCCATCACGGCTACGCTGGCGATCTGATCAGGACACTGACGGTTGGCCAATGGGCCCCAATTGGGTACGAAGGCAAGCTCTACGTTGTCGATCCGGTCAGTGGCCTGTGGGTTGGCTTCGCCACGGACAAGCTGGAGCGCATGGTGGCCGAGGCGCACGACGGAAAAGCGAATTGTGAACGCCGCTCCGACTACAGCGGCATTGCCCAGCATGTGATTACCCTGGCGGCAGAGGAAACTTTTTTTCGTGATCCGCCAATCGGGCTTGCTTGTCCAGGCGGCTTCTATCAGGTCAAAGACAACGCCATTGTCGTGGTGGCGCTGACACCCGAACACCGCCAGCGCGTGATGCTGGAAGTCACGCCCACCAGGATGGATACGCCTTTGTTCCTTGGGTTTCTCCATGAAACGTTTCAATCAGCGACCGCTGATGATGAAGCCCAACAAATTGGTTTGATCCAAGAAATTGCCGGTGCCATCGCGCTGGGGATCATGCACAAATATCAGGTGGTCGTGATGTTTTATGACCCCTTTGGCCGGGCTGGCAAGGGAACGCTTGAGCGGATATTGCGCTCGCTCGTTCCGGCTTCGTTTGTCACCGCTGTGTCGCCATTTGTCTGGGACAAGGAGTACTACGTTGCCTCGCTGGCTGGGGCGCGCTTGAATGTGGTGGGCGAGCTTCCAGATGGCGAGTCCATACCGGCGGCGGTCTTCAAAACGGTCATCGGCGGCGATCTGCTGACCGGCAGGCACCCCACCCATCGGCCGATCTCGTTCACCAATGAGGCTGCCCACCTGTTCATGTCCAACCACATGATCAATTCGCGTGACCATAGTGAAGCATTTTTTGCCCGCTGGAAGTTGGTCGAGTTCCCCAACAGCCGTTTGCGCAGCGGCCTGCCACGTGACCCCACTCTGCCCGGTCGGATCATTGCCCAGGAGCTTCCTGGCATTGTGCAATGGGCGCTCGACGGCGCTCTTCGCTTGATCAGGAACGGCGAGTTCTCCAGGTCAACCGTTCACGAGCGTCTGATGGCCCAATGGCGGCGCAGCACCAACTCGCTAGAGGAGTTCATTCATGAATGCTGTGTCGTAGGCGACCCGGCGCAATCGGTGCTGCGCTCCAAGTTCTATCAGGCATACACCCAGTGGTGCAGCGACAGTGGCCGCAAGCCCTTCGGTAAAAGCCGGGTGAAGGAACTGCTTGAGCACAACGCCGGGCTGGGCGTATCACTGGCCCGGATCGATGGCTATGAGACCTTCCGTGGCGTAATCGTGAAGCCAGAGTTCGAAGATACTGGTTTTTGAAAAATGCGTTCAGCCATGGTGCACCGGCCGCTCGAAGTGGGAAAAGTGATCTTTTTGAGGAGGGGTGGGGGTTATTCGGGTGGAGCTATTCGGCAAAAGTAGCGCCCATAAACGCTACCAGGAGGGGGCAAATTACTCCTTTTTTGCACTCCTGCACGCTGCCCTTGACCCCGCCATAACCGGCCAAAAAACCGGGTCGCGCCTAGTGTGCCGTGGCCTCGCCGTGGCCCCAGGTTGGGCGCAGGCGCGACCTTTTCGGTGGCCCCATGACCACCCCCGTCGGACGGAAAACGGTTCCGAGTTGGGTTGGGGAGGGGCGGCTCAGTTGTCGTGGCCGTGACTGCGGCGTGATGCAGTGTCTTTAGCGGCTAGTCTGATCGCGAGAGGTGGTGACCGTGATTGGGTGTCGGGTACGGATCGAGATGGGAGACTGCAGGGCAGCGTTAAGAGACATTGATGGAAGCCCCTGCATCTGAATCGATTGCCTCATACCGGTCACTGGCACGGCACCTCCATGGCAGTCGTTCGCCGGCCGAGGGAACTCAAAATAGGCAGATCGAGACCGGCAGGAGCATTGAGCAGGAAGCACGTCGCATTGCCCTTCCGCGCTCGCGCCACGAACCCGGTATTTTTTGGCCAAGGATAAATACTTCGACGGGCGGGAGAATATGGAGCAAAATTCAAGTCAGCTATTGCATGGCTGCCGTGAAGGTACTGCGCCACGGCCGTTGACGCGATCAAACGGGAGAATAAGTCATGGTCTCAGAGACTGAAAACAGAATTTATGCAAGATTGACCGAACTGGAAAGTGAAATTATTACCCTGCGGGACGGCTATCTGGTTGTTAACAAGCGCTACTCGCAGGCACTGTTGTCGATGAAGACGTTAACAAGCTCCACGCTAGAGGCCGCCATTCGCGCGGCTTCTGCGGCGGAAAAATCTTCCCAAGCCTGCCTGAATGCGGCCATCGCCGCAAAGGCGGCTGCGGCGGTGCCAGTGATTGAGGCGGCAGAAGCGGCCGCTGAAGCAGCAGGGTTGGCGGCTTTGGCAGCGGCAGAGTCGGCCGCGGCAGCGTCGGCGGCAGCGTCGGCGGCTGCGGCAGCAGCGGCCTTTCAGGCCGAAGAGGCGGCTGTGCAGGCCTCCAGCCAAGCAGCGGCCGCCACCGCACGGGCCACTGCCGCTGCGGCAGCGGCAGCCAAAATGGCCCTGGACGCAGCCGCCATCGCCAAGTCCCTGAGAAAGTAACCCCCACGTTTTTTGCCGCGCGTCCATGCCATGAACACGCCCCCCGCCCATAATCTGCTGGACGCGGAGAACGTCATGGATGTGACGCGGGTGATCGACAAGCTCCGCGCGCTGGAAGAAGAAATCCACCATCTGTATGAGCATGTGCCTTTTGGCAGCCATGCCCTGGATGCGCAGGGCACCTACCTGCAGATCAACGCGCTGGAGCTTTCCTGGTTGGGATACAGCCGCGACGAGATTGTTGGCAAGCGCAAATTGACCGACTTCCTGACGCCGCACAGCTTGAAGCTGCTGAGTAGACACCTGCTCGCGCCGGGTTTGAACAACGTCATTACCGACCTGGAACTGGACCTGCTACACCGCGATGGAACCAGCATGCCGATCTCGCTCAGCTCTGTCGGATTTACCGATGCGTCGGGCAGGCTGATCAAGCGTCGCGCCGTGGTCTTTGACATGCGCGAGAATCGACAAAACAGAATCCGCAAGTCGGTTGCCGCCAAGGCGTTCGAGTCGCTGAGCGGCATGTCGATCACCGATGACCAGCAGGTCATCTTGCAAGTCAACCATGCGTTCAC
Organism: uncultured beta proteobacterium; assembly: GCA_963784775.1. Lineage (GTDB taxonomy): Bacteria > Pseudomonadota > Gammaproteobacteria > Burkholderiales > Burkholderiaceae_C > Rhodoferax. The sequence goes on from CAWAST010000001.1 coordinate 20,029, forward strand.
CGAGATCACTGGCTACAGCGCGCAGGAAGCCGTGGGGCAGACATCGCGCCTGCTGAAATCCGGCCACCATGACGCGGCGTTCTATCAAGCCATGTGGGCAACCCTGAAAGAGCAGGGTAAATGGCAGGGTGAGATCAAGAACAAGCGCAAGGACGGTACTGTCTTCACGGCGTGGCTCAGCATCTCAACCGTAGTCGATGCGGCAGGTGCCGTCACCCATTACATTGGCAGCTTTTTCGACATCACGGCCAGCAAGGCGGCCGAGACAGAGTTGGCTCGGTTGGCACATTTTGACCCACTAACCCAGTTGCCCAACCGCCGTCTGCTGCTGGACCGTTTGACCCAGGCGCTGGCGGTGACCAAGCGCAGCGGACTCTACGGTGCCATTCTGTTTGTGGATCTGGATCACTTCAAGGCAATCAATGACTCGCGTGGGCATGAGGCTGGTGACTTGGTGCTGGTTGAGGCCGCGCGGCGTTTGCGCGATGTCGTGCGCGCCGGGGACAGCGTGGCGCGTTTGGGCGGTGACGAGTTTGTTGTGCTGATCGAAGGCCTGGACGCGCAAGCGCTGGAGTCCGCAGCGCAAGCCCAAATGGTGGCCGAAAAGATACTGGACTCACTGGCCCAACCATACCAGTTCAACGACTACGAGTTTCATTGCAGCGCCAGTATCGGCGTTGAATTATTTACCGGTGAGGCGTCAGCGATAGAACTGATCCAGCACGCCGATCTGGCCATGTACCAGTCCAAGGCAGGAGGACGCAACAGGCTGCGGTTTTTCGACTTGGAGATGCAGGCCCAGGTGATTAGGCGCGCAGCCTTGGAAAGCGATTTGCGTCGCGCGTTGGCCCTGTGCCAGTTCAAGCTGTATTACCAGCCGCAAGTCAACCTGCAGGGCCACATTGTGGCCGCCGAGGCCTTGCTTCGCTGGCAGCATCCCGAGCGCGGTCTGGTGGCGCCGGGCGAGTTCATTGCCCTGGCCGAGGAGACCGACCTGATCGTACCTATTGGGCAATGGGTGCTGGAAACGGCTTGTGCCCAGCTCAAGGCTTGGGAGCGCATGGCGCTGGCCCGCCATATGCAACTGGCGGTGAACGTCAGTGCACGCCAGTACCGTCAAGACAGTTTTGCGGCGAGCGTGCAGCAGGTGCTGAGTGTCAGCGCCATCGATCCGGCAAAGCTGGTTTTGGAAGTCACGGAAAGCATGATGCTGGACGTGCCCGACGCCATCGGCAAAATGAATGCACTCAAAGCATTGGGCGTAAGTTTTTCGATGGATGACTTTGGTACCGGCTATTCATCGCTTGCCAGTCTCACGGAACTGCCACTGAGCGAACTCAAGATCGACCAGTCTTTTGTGAGTAAGCTTGGTGTCGAATCAAACAGTGCCATCATCGTGCAAGCCACCATCGTCATGGGGCACGCATTGGGCCTCGAAGTAATCGCCGAAGGGGTTGAAACACAGGCCCAACGTGACATTCTGGTGCAGCAGGGCTGCCAGCGGTTTCAAGGTTATCTGTTCAGCAGGCCAGTGCCGATTGAAGAGTTTGAGGCACTACTGCAGCAAGCTGTCTAGCTGAGCTGTAGAGCCTGAATTCCTTTCGAGTGAACGGCTGGTTCTTGCTTCCGGCAGGGGCAGCTTCGGCGCTTACGACTCAAATTATTCTTAAGTTCCGAGCGACTGCAACGTGTCTTTTGCGGCCCATCCCTAGCGCCACGGCCCCAGCTCAATCAATCGCCCCCAAAATCCCCCCAGCCTCCGGGGTCCCCAGCATGTACTCCCGCAGCCAGTGATAGTGCTGTGAAACCGTCTCGGCAAACGCACCCTCACCGAATGACAGGTAGCTATAGGCATACAGACACGCCGCGATGCCCAACGCATCTGCAGACAATTTGCCCTCGAAACCGTTCTCACAACTCACGCCATAGATGGTGCCCGTCTTCGGGGCCATGTAAAAGCCCCCATTGCTGAGGGCATAGAACTCCCAGTAGCCACCCTGGTACTCAGCCGCCAATCTCCCGGCCATATCGAACACCGTGGGCTCCAACCGCATCGGGAAGTGCATACCAAAGAGCCTTGATGGGTCGGTCCCCGGCACCAGGTGGCTTGTGATCGTGTCAGTCATCGTCAAAATCCAATCAAAAAAAAAGAGGGTTGCCCGCCACCCAGCCACGCTTACGCCTACTGCGAAGTGCAGCCAGCTAAAACATGAACCGGGGGGAGGGGAGAGAAGCGAGAACGAAGCGATGGTTGTGTTGTGTCAGTGACGCATTGCCTCCGTGCCATAGCCCGGCCAGTCTCCCGCGTCCTGTCCAGACAACAAACTGACCTGCGAATGGACAGCATTCGGGTAAGCCTCATCGGGCATATCCCAGTCCAGCACAGCGTTGACGGCATCGAGCACAAAATTAGCGATTTGCATGATGAATTTCCTTTAGCGTTTACGGTTAAAAAAGAAGACGGCCACCCCGATTACCAGGACGACCAGTGAGAGGGCGGGATATCTAAAAGTCAGCACGGCCACAGCGGCAATGCCCATCCAGCGGGTGCTGTTGAACATCAAGCCCAGCAGGCTGACGACTATCAGGGTGGAAACAATCGGAACCATTGACCTCCTATGGTGATGAAGGCAAATCCGGGTCGGTATTGGGTCGGTATTGCGCCGCCAAAAAACTCACAGAACGGACTTCCCCTCTGTATGACAAGGGCAAAACACGAGGGACCTGCGGATTTCAACTAGCTGGGTGAATTTCAAGGCTTTATGGACTTGCCCTTGATGGTCAGTTTCTTGCGGGCCGGAGCATTGACTTCTTCCGCCATCACCAGCTCGGGTTTTGATTCCAGCAATGCGTTGACCTCGGCAATGAACGCCTGGGGTGAGCCCAATTCATAGCAGCGTGGGTGGGTCGTTGAGGGTTGCACCAATCCAGCGGCCTTGAGTACCGCCAGCAAGAACCCCGGCGAGTTGGTGGACTTGGCGGGATAGATGGTCCGGAAGGTCGTGCAAGTCATGGCCTTGCCCTTGGCTTGTTTGTCCAGCACTGCCTGGATACTGCTTTGCGCCACCCAGTCGTCATTCCAGAAGCCCCCGCCATCGTTGCCGATGATCTGGAACTGGATCTCGCCTTCGGTATTGCAGCCAATGTTGTAAGTCAGGGTCGACTTGCCGGACAGGGAAGGGCAGGAAGCGGTCTTAAGGATGCGTACGGTAATGGTTTCGGTCGTCATGGTGATTTCCTTGGATAGGTAAGTGGTTCAGGCCGGGATGGCCAGGGGCAACGGTTATTGGTAGAACTCCGCGTCATGGTTCTCGGTATGCAAAGCCGCTATGGCAATGAAGTCCGGATCGGGTGAAGCTAGAGCGTCCTGCACCCTAAGGAACAGGCGCTCCCAGGCATGGCTGGGATCTAGGTCATAAGCCTGCTCAGAGTCGAACAATTCACGGTCAACGCCCAGCATGTCGGCCTGGACCGGAATGTGGATCTCGATGAACTGGTTTGGGTGCAGTCCCGCAGTCAAGACGGCCACATCCCTGATGCACAGAACCACCCCATTGCTTAGAAGCACATCGCCGCCAGATTCTGGAACCGGGTACTCGTTAAGGAGGTTCTGGACATACTGCGCACCGTCGAAGTGCTCTGTGATCTCCAGGGGTGACCAGTAGGCAAGGACGGCGGCATAGTTCTCAGGCAGCTTGGGTGCGCCGCTGAAGACCACACCCCGCAGCTCCGGTGGAAACGAGACGTGATGCAGGAATTGCACCGGCTCATTGGGTGTCAGCGTCAAGGCCACATCGGCACCCTCAGGCAGCACAGCCAGTTGCATCGACTCACTGCTTAGGTAATAGCCCTCGCGTTGGTTCAGTCGGGTCTCAAGCTTACCGTTCAGGGCGTCCCGCTCGCATTCATCCAGACCTGCGATGGCGGTGACCGTTGCCAGGGCTTGCGCTGTGACATAGATCGTTACGGGAGCCTGATCAATGGCGGGCATAGGGCATCTCCAGATAAGGCTTTTGTTTTCGGTAGGGGAGGTAGGGTGAGCGGTGGCGGGTGTCACGTGGCAGGAAGGCGCTGGTGACGGTGTGCAAGATGGTCATGGTGGTTTCCTTTGTGGATGGGTGATCGATGCCGGGATGGCTTCTTTCATATAAGGTGGCTGGAACTGCGCAAGGCAGTACTGAAATGCCGCAAAGCAGGACGGACTACCCAAACAGGAACCACCACAGGCCATAAAGAATCACGGCCCAGGCCCCGACGTAGGTGGCCAGATAGATAACAAACCCTGCCAGCAGCACGCCCAGCCAGAGCAGTGCAGCCGGTGCAGCAAAGCCAAGCAAGCCGCCAAGGAAGAATCCCTTGAGACCGTAGCTTGATGCGCCGAACAGGGCACCCAAAATGACGCAGAGGATGATTGGGATACGCAGCTTTTGGTAGTAGCTCGACAGGTCAGTGATGCCATGACCCCAGAAGATTGAGGCCACCACCACGTTGACCGTTTCGGACTGCTGAGTGGTCCAGATGGGCAGCACTTCGGCTATGGAGACTTTGCTGGCGGATGATTTACGGCGGGTCATAGTTAGATCGCTCCAGGCGTTGCATATCGCTGGCACATCATCAGAAGGTCGGAGTCGACGCCTGCCACCTTGGGCACAAACACCTCGATGCCAAACCCACTGTCGCTGATGATGAACACCATCTCAAAGCAGCCAGAAAATTCCTCCACGAACTCGAACGATGGAACGAAGTAGGGCTGGCCGAAACGGATGCCACTGAATCGATTGGCCAGGATCGAAAAGCCAAGCTGTGTATCAATGGTGTCAATGCTGTCGTCAGGTTGCACGATCACAAAATAACCCAGTGCAGCCAGGTCGAATTGCTCTTGGCCAAGGTCGTCAATGCGTTGCTCAACCAGACGGCGTATTCCCGAGTGGATGATTTGGTTTGTATCGGCAGAGTCACGAATTACTTGCATTTATTGGCCTCCAATGTGGGTTGCTGGCGCGGGTACACGACTCGCATGTGACGGTTTCTGTTTCTGCAGGGAGGCAGGAAGTTGTTGGTAATGGCTGGCATGTGGATCTCCGGGGTGAATAGACAAAAAAAAGCACCCAGGGTTGTTAGCCGAGGGTGCTGCGATGCCCGGATTTCTCCGAGGCTGTGGGCCAAATAAGGCATGCCCAGGCCTACGACGTTTCCAGTTTTTTGCCCACGTAATGTCGTCAAATAGGCTTATGGAATGGGAGACAAAAAAGCGCCAAGGGCTGTGAACCGCTGGCGCTTCAAGGTGGGTGACGTTTTGGCCTAGCGGCTTGGGCGTCAGTAACGGTGATGATTTCGGATGGTCAGGTAGGTTTACCGCTATGGGGTTCTGCTAAGGGATAGAACTTCGGGGTCGGCTATGGCACACCAACCCGGGCTGCAAACCGATCCGAGCTGCCTGGAAGGGACTGAAGCCTTGGACCTGCAATGCCCATGACAAGTCAATCAGACAAGCACAAATTGTCAAAGCTCTGCCGGGGACTTTCGGGGTGCAAGAACGTGATTCAAGCCATGCACTCTGGGTGATCCTGCTGGGAGAGGGGCATGGTGGCTAGTCGTTTAGGCCATGTGTGAAGATTGGATTTGTCGACTAACGAAAACGTGGCTTCAGCGGGGGTACGATATTAATATGACCCGACAAAACACACACCTTGAATCCGAGGGCGCCGAGTTCCTGGTGCTTGGAACTCTACTGACGCTAGGTATTACTTCATACAAGGCGTACGGGAACATGCCCGGCTATGACATCTGGGCCACAAATCCCGAGCGAGAAAAGTCGGCGCGCATTCAGGTAAAGAGTCGATGGCGAACCGGGGCCGAAGGTTTCATCATCAAGAATTTCGACTGCGATTTCGTTGTCGTTGTCCTACTAAATCGTGGCTCCAAAGACGGTGTCGCCAAAGTGCAGGCCCCAGAGTTTTATGTGCTGCCGGTGGACATGCTCAAGAAGCTACACAATCCAAATAGCACTTGGGGCAAGTTGTCACTGTCAAAGATCCCAGGCTTCAAGGAGCAACAGGATCAATGGTCAATCATCAGCAAGTTTCTCAATGACGAGCAGGTCTGACCCGGCGGTCGGGCGAAAGGTGTGTTCCACATGGCCGACCTCCAAGTTCTAGATCCCGAGCAGCATTCTTACGATTGACGTTTATGGCTGAATCACCCAAATTAGGTACACAGCAAATTGGAAAACTCGGTGAGCTGCTTGTTCAATATCGGCTGCTCGCTATCGGTGTTGAATCAGCCCACCTGACGACCGATGCCGGTATTGATTTGGTGGCGTATTCGCATCGTCGAGAGAAGGCAATTACGATTCAGGTTAAGAGCAATCTCAAGCCAAAGCCGGGTGGTGGCAAAGGCAAGCTAGCGCTGGATTGGTGGGTTCCTGACAATTCACCGGCTGAGCTGTTTGCCCTCGTTGATCTATCTGAAGAGCGTATCTGGATATTCACCCACGAGGAAATGGCAGCGAAGGCGCAGCAGCAGCCAGAAGGTCGGCTACATCTCTACATTTATACCGAGCAAAATGTAAAACGCCGCAAAGATGCACCGGCCGCGGCATTGCAGGACTTTGAAGGGTTTCTTCTTGAAAACCGCATTGACACCTTGTTTTAGGCGGTTCACATCATGTATGTTTCCCATCCCAACGTTGTTGGCGAATGTTGGCGCTATTGCACATGGATGACATAAACCATTGACTACTCCGGTGATGCGACGGATCGGTCAGTTATTTTTGGCACGCATGTTAATGATTTCCGATGTCGATCTGGACTGACTAAATGGCACCAACCTGGATCAAAGGAATGTGACATAGCCGTTCGTCGCGAGTGCGAGAATGCACTAACTAAAAAATGGCCAAAGGGGGGTGAGATGCTTTTGAAGTCCGCGGATAACAAATCCAAACGGGTGGCATTGCTTGAAGAACTTCAACGTTCCCAGTTGCTCGATGCTCAGCAGAAGAAGTGGCTGCGCGAAGAGTTGATGCGTTTTACCAAGGGCCTGCAGGGGGAGCGTGAATCGGCCCATTACCTTGATCACTACTTCAAGGATGGAGAAAACCATGTCGTTTTGCACGACTTGCGTTTTGTGATTGATGGTGAGGTTACCCAGATTGACCACCTAATCATCAACCGAATGGGGCACATATATCTGCTTGAGACCAAGAACTACGCCTGCAACCTGGTCATCAATGACCACGGCGAGTTCACTGCAGAGTATGGAAACGCGCGGTTTGGAATCCCGTCACCGATGGAGCAAAGTCGGCGTCATGAGCGTGTACTGGCCAAATTGCTGGAGCGCCTGGACATCGTGGGGCGCACCCAGAAGTTGCCGGATTTCCACCATGTCGTCATGTTGCACCCCAAGGCCACCATTGCGCGTCCACCGGCCAATGTTCTGGATACCAGTGACGTTATCAAGGCAGACCAGTTTCCGACTTGGCATCAAAGCTTTGTGAGCAAGATTGGTCTCGGGGGGATCGTCATGGCTGGGTTGAATGCGCGCAGTCTAGAAACGATCAAGGAGTGGGGCGAAAAGCTGATTCGCCAACATCGCCCAGAGGATCTACTGGCGTTGCCTGATTTCATGCGTCCCCGTGAGATTGCCAAAGTAGCAGCGCCCCAGGCGAAGCCCCAACCCGCAACTATTGACAGAGGAATGCATGTCCAGCCAGTTCAAGCCACTCAGCCTGTGACGACTGCGGCAGTTGCCTCACCTGAAGCACCTCCCGCGAAAAAGTTGATCTGTGCGCAGTGCGGAGTCAAGATCAGCTATCCCGAGGGCAAGTTTTGCTGGAACAATGAAAAGCGGTTTGGTGGCCTGCAATATTGCCGGGAACATCAGGCGTCAATGGGGCAGTAATTCTTAGAATGATCGCAATGTCCAAAGAAGCCTCAGCCCGAATCAAGATCAACAAGCTGCTGGAAGGCTCTGGCTGGCGTTTCTTTGATGATTTGCACGGCAAGGCCAACATATCGTTGGAACCTAACGTCAAGCTCACTCAGGCACAGGTGGATGCCATGGGCAATGACTTTGAGGCCGTCAGCAACGGTTTCATTGACTTTCTGTTGCTTGATGACAAAGGTTTCCCTCTCGTGGTGCTGGAAGCCAAGGCAGAAAACAAGAATCCGCTGATCGGCAAAGAGCAAGCCCGCAAATACGCCAAGGCCCAAAACTGCCGGTTTGTGATTCTGTCCAATGGGAACCTTCATTACTTGTGGGATCTTGCGCAGGGCAACCCGCACATCATCACCCGCTTTCCCGAGCCGGAATCCATCAAGGGATACACCAAGTTCAACCCTGATCCAGATCGACTGGTGACAGAGGACGTGCCCCTGGACTACATTGCGCGCACCCAAATACCCACCTATGACCATGAAGCAGGGTGGAAGGACGAAGCACAGCGGCCAAGTTTCATCCAGAAAAATCGCTTGCGGTTCATGCGCCTCTACCAGCAGCGTGCGGCGCAGGCCATACAGATAGCCGTGAAAGACGGCAAAACCCGTTTTCTGTTCGAGATGGCCACTGGCACGGGCAAAACATTGACCTCTGCCGCCGTCATCAAACTGTTCTTGCGCACTGGCAATGCACGGCGGGTGCTGTTTTTAGTGGACCGGTTGGAGCTGGAAGACCAAGCCAACAAGGCATTCACCTTTCTGCTCAAGAACGACTACAAATCCAGCATCTACAAGGAAACCCGAGACGACTGGCGCAAGGCTGAGATCGTGGTCACAACCGTTCAGTCCCTGCTGTTCAACAATAAGTACCAGCAACAGTTTTCGCCAACGGACTTTGACCTGGTCATTTCTGACGAAGCACACCGCTCCATTGGCGGTAATGCCCGTGCCGTATTTGAGTATTTTGTGGGCTACAAACTGGGTCTGACTGCCACGCCCAAGGATTACCTTAAGAAGTTTGATACTGCCAAGCCAACGACCAAAGACCCTCGTGAACAGGAGCGCCGCCTGTTGCTTGACACCTATCGGACCTTTGGTTGTGATTCTGGTGAACCGACCTACCGGTATTCACTACTGGATGGTGTGAAAGACGGTTTTTTGATCAACCCGATTGTGGTCGATGCCCGCACCGAGGTAACGACCCAACTGCTTTCAGACAAGGGCTATGCCGCAGTCGTCATCAGTGACTCTGGCGCGGGAGAAAAGACTGGCGAACAGCGGTTCAAGCAGAATAGTTTCGAGAAGAAGTTCTTTTCTGAACCCACCAACCGCCTGTTCTGTGAAACCCTGTTGACCCATGGTTTGCGTGACCCCATCAGTGGTGAATTTGGCAAGACCATTGTGTTCGGTGTCAGCCAGGCCCATGCGACAAAACTCACCCAGTTGCTCAATGAAATGGCCGACAAGCTGTTTCCAGGCCTTTACCAATCGGACTTTGCGGTCCAGGTTACGTCGCTCATTCCGGATGCGCAGCAGTTCACCATCAACTTCACCAACAACAACCTGCTGGGCTCTGCCAATGGGCTGGCTGCTTACAAAACCAGCAAAGCCCGCATTTGTGTGACGGTCGGCATGATGACCACGGGTTATGACTGCCCTGATTTACTCAACCTGGCCCTGATGCGACCAGTGTTTTCACCATCAGACTTTGTGCAGATCAAAGGGCGTGGCACGCGCAAGCACGACTTTCGTGAGCAATTACAGGATGAATCGCTCAAGGCACAGGTGGCGGCACCCAACAAGACCGCCTACAAACTGTTCGATTTCTTTGCCAGCTGCGAATATTTTGAAGAGAAGTTCAACTATGACGAAGTGCTGAAATTGCCACGTCCAGGCAGTGGTACACCCACCGGAACAGGCGATGGTGTCGGTACTGGCACAGGTGCGGGCGACACGGGAGGCGGTGCCACTGACAACGGCATGTACCACCATACTGCCGGGGATGCCATTACCGCCCAAGAGGAAACGCAAATCGGCTTTCAGGGCATGAAAGTGGATCGCATGTTCTTTGAGAAATTTGAGGATGCTGTCAAAGCCAATCCCGTCATTGCCGAGCAGGTAGGCAACGCCCAGTGGGATCAAGCCATCGACTACATCAACACAGAGCTATTTGACAAGCCCAACGAGTATTTCAACCTGGATAAATTGCGTCGTGCTGCTGGGGTCGATCGCCGTCTGGGGCTTCGTGAGATATTAGAAAAAGCCTTTGGTTTCATCAGTGGCTTCAAGAGCAAAGATGACTTGCTGGAGGAAGAGTTCGATAAATTTCTTCTGGATCAGCAAAATGCCACGGGATTCAGTGCAGACTCGACGGCCAGCGCCGTGCAAGCCATGAAGTACTACTTCAAAGCCTATGCAACCGATCACCGCTTGCGGGACATCATCGAAACTGGGCACCTCACCAGCCTGAACGTGTACCCCGCCTTTGGTATGAGCGATTTCAAGGCCGTGCCCCCAGTGTGGCGTACCCGCATTCCTGAGTACGTTAAAGACTACGTACCGCTTAACCAGTTCATGTAAGAACAACAAGAAAGATAGATAGCCCATGCTTGACGCAGATACCAAGCGCCGTATTGACTCATGCCGTGACATTCTGGTCGGCAAAGTGCCAGACCCTAAGTCCCAGGTAGAGCAAATCACCATTGCCCTGATTTACAAGTTCATGGACGACATGGACGCGGAGGCCGAAGAGTTGGGTGGAAGCCGCACCTTCTTTGCGGGTGAATATGCCCGTTACGGCTGGGCTAAGCTGATGGCACCCAGTCTGGGCGGATTCGAGGTGCTGGGGCTTTACTCCGAAGCCATCCAGAAGATGAACGAAAACCCCGGCGTGCCCGAGCTGTTTCGTGACATTTTCAAGAACGCGTACCTGCCATACCGCGACCCTGAGACGTTGAAAAGTTTCCTGAAGGAGATCAATTACTTCAGTTATGACCACTCCGAACGACTGGGCGATGCGTTTGAATACTTGTTGTCAGTACTGGGCAGTCAGGGCGATGCAGGCCAGTTCCGCACTCCACGCCACATCATCGACTTTATGGTCGAGGTGTTGGATCCAAAGAAGAATGAAACCATTTTGGACCCGGCATGTGGCACAGCGGGCTTTTTGATATCTGCCTGGAAGCACATCCTCAAGACAAATACTGACAAAACGACTGGCGACAAGCTCACGCCTGACGAAAGGTCACGACTGGCTGGCAACATCAAGGGCTACGACATATCTCCAGATATGGTTCGTCTGAGTCTGGTCAACCTGTACCTGCACGGCTTTAGCGACCCGCACATCGTTGAGTACGACACCTTGACCAGCGACGAAAAGTGGAACGAAGTGGCCGATGTCATTCTGGCCAACCCGCCGTTTATGTCACCAAAAGGCGGTATCAAGCCGCACAAGCGCTTTACCGTGCAGGCCAGTCGCAGCGAAGTGCTGTTTGTGGACTATATGGCTGAGCATTTGACTGCTACCGGGCGAGCTGCCATCGTCGTGCCTGAAGGCATCATTTTTCAGAGCGGCACTGCCTACAAGGCGCTTCGCAAGATGCTGGTCGATACGTCACTGGTGGCAGTGGTCAGCCTGCCAGCCGGAGTGTTCAACCCCTACAGTGGCGTGAAAACCAGCATCCTGATTCTGGACAAACGAGTGCACAAGCAAACTGACAAAGTGCTGTTTGTCAAAGTTCAGAACGATGGCTACAACCTAGGTGCACAGCGCAGGGCGGTGGTGGATAGCCATTTGCCAGAGGCGACACGGCTGTTGCGGAGTTGGATGACGGCACCTTCTGCGTTTGAGGGCGATGGCGCGATGGCACAGGCGGTGGAACGTGCGCAGATTGGGGAGCGTGGGGACTTCAATTTGAGTGGGGACAGGTACGGAATCGGTATTGCGAGTCAATCCACGAATTTGCAAGTGGCTCTGGGTGATGAAGCCATTTTCAAAATCGAAAGTGGTGGAACTCCGTCCTCAACCGAAGAATCTTACTGGAATGGCGATGTTGCATGGGCAACTTTGGCTGATTTGCCTGCGATAGACCACATTACAAAAATTACTTCAACGGTTAGAACCATTACAAATCAAGGGCTGGTCAATTCGTCAGCCAAGATGCTGCCGGTCGATACTGTTCTCGTGTCCAGTCGCGCAACGATCGGCCGCGTTGCACTTGCCAAAATTCCACTGGCCACGAATCAAGGCTTTAAAAACATCATCATCCGTGACACTCAAAGGGCGCTACCAGAATTTCTGGCTTACATGATGAAGCGCTTGACACCAGAGATGGAACGCATGGCGAGTGGCGGGACGTTCAAGGAAATATCTAAGAGCGCAATCGCAACGCTCAAGATTCCCCTCCCACCCCTCGAAGTTCAGAACCAAATCGTGGCCGAAATCGAGGGCTATCAAAGGATCATCGACGGTGCCCGGCAGGTGCTTGACAACTACAAGCCACATATCGTGGTCAGTCCCGACTGGCCAGTGGTGCGGCTTGGCGACATTTTCAAAACCAAGTCTGGAACCACGCCGTCACGAGACAACGCCGCATTTTTCGAAGGCGGTCAAATCCCTTGGGTCAAAACGCTGGATTTGCGCGATGGGCCATTGCGATCCACTGACGAATGTGTGACCGACTTGGCTTTGGCTCAGACGCATCTGGAAAAACTACCCGTCGGAACAGTGTTGGTGGCCATGTATGGCGGACTCAAGCAAATTGGTCGGACTGGCGTGCTTGAAATTGAAGCCACGTCAAACCAAGCGATGACTGCACTGCTGCCAACGCCGCAAGTGGAACCCTATTTCTTGAATGTTGTTTTGATCTCGCACAGGGACTATTGGAAGTCGGTTGCCAACAGCACGCGCAAAGACCCGAATATCACCAAGTCCGACGTGCTCGACTTCAAGTTACCCCTTCCCGACCTCGAAACCCAACGCGCCATCGTCGCCGACATCGAAGCTGAGCAAGCCCTTGTCGCCGCAAACATCGAACTAATCCGCCGTATGGAGGTTAAGGTCAAAGCAGCGATTGACCGGGTGTGGGACGCTAGTTAAGCACTTCTTTTTCTAGACCGATTTTGACGTAAGGAAACCATATGACCTCCACAGACATCTTGTTGATTTTGGCGACGACATTGAGCCCCGTCATCGCAGTGCAGGTGACACGTTACCTTGACGATCGGAATGAAGAGCGGGGCCGGAAATTGCGTGTATTCAAGACATTAATGGCAACTCGTGCTTACAACGTCTCGCCAAGTCATGTTGAAGCATTGAACAGCATTGACCTCGAGTTCTCAACAAAAAGACCGCTGGAGAAATCCGTGCTTGATGTCTGGCAGCAGTATCTTGATCATCTCGGAAACTTAAAGATGGACCCAGAAGCGTGGAATGTTCGCCGTGTTGATTTGCTCGTGGAACTTTTATACGCAATGGGCAAATGTGTTGGTTACGACTTCAACAAGACGCAAATTAAGAATGGAACGTACTCACCAACAGCCCACGGTCGAATTGAGGACGAGCAGAGCCGGATTCGCTCGATGACGTTAGAACTTCTGGAAGGAAAACGCCCAATGCCTATGCACGTTACGAACTTACCGATGCCAGAAAAATAAAACGTGCTGCAAAAGAAGGCTGAACCAATCCCACCTAACGCTAACAGCTATTTTTTTGAGTCAATCAATATGTCCTCAGTGAATCCAGATGATGCAGAAAAAGCTATCCGAGCTCGTGTCTCTGTGACTCAACAGAGGGTCTTAATTGCAAAGGCGATTATTGTTCAATCCGCAGTATTTAGCTGTACGTCAGAAGACCTTTTCGCTGCCGTCCTAAAAGCCAATGACGTTGCGGCGCCAAAGACTGTTGTCTTGCACGAATCAGTGGACACGACTGCAGCAATCAATGCTGTTGCTGATGAACTCAGCTGGCGATTGGCTGCGGGCGAGGCTATCTGGTCATTAATCCATTCCGGCATACTCTTTTCCCTTAGTGAAGCACGCGGTGATGCACCGTCAATCGGTTGGACAACTGTCGTACCGGGGGGTGGGGGGATGTCTTCTGGCTGGCGCTTTGAAGATTACACGCTTCCTGTACCAGGTCGTCTTCAGCGTGCCCATTCATTGACCGGTGCACCGATTCAGTTCCTCGCAGAGCCTGACTTGTATCTTCATTCACTTGGTATTGCAGGCATGCACGCTGAGGTCGCTCAGTCGTTTCGCGAAGCTGTTAAGTGCTTTCGCGCTGAACTTTTCACAGCATCTGTTTCAATGCTCGGCAAGGCATCGGAAGGCGCGTGGTTGGAACTCGGCGCCTCACTTTTGGAATTTATTCCTTTAGCTGAAGAGCAGAAGTATTCGAAACAACGAAGCGTTCTCGAAGATCCAATGGCGGGACCATTGCGCAAGGTGGAGGCAGTGCTTGCCATTTATGATCATCAAGAGCACTTTGGACTCATCACCAAAGCATCTGGCGTCAAGTTACAGGAGTTGCGAACTGTCGCGGTATGGAGTGACGCGGTCCGCGACTCCCGCAACACTATCCATTTTGGTGTAACCCCGGCAACCCCCAACACCTACGAAAAGGTCGCTGCGCTGCTTATTGGTGCAGTACCGTACATCCGCACCCTTTACCGCGTCAAAGACGCAGCTGAGGCCTCGAGGTAAAGCCCTGTGGCATACCCCTAATCCCCGCCACCGAACCAATGCAGAACTCAAACGGTACGGAAATGACCAATTCCAGGCAAGAAAAAAGCCCCTGCGATTTCTCGAAAGGGCTTCATTCACTAGCGTATTCTGGCTCCTCGACCTGGGCTCGAACCAGGGACCTACGGATTAACAGTCCGGCGCTCTACCAACTGAGCTATCGAGGAATAAGCTTTAAATTATAGCGGCAAATTCCCGCCTTTCAGACGGCGGGCAATTTTCTTGGGGTGCTGTTTGTCTTAGCGGGTACAGGCCGCTGCATCAGTCAAAAACAGGGGATTCGACGCCCAGAACCTTGTGCAACTTGGGGCTGGTCGTGGTGTATTGCAGGAACACCCTTTTTTCTGGAAAGATGATGGGCATGGCGCCAAAGGCAGCCAGCGCGCATTCGTGGAATCCGCTCAAAATGAGCTTTTTCTTGCCAGGGTAGATGTTGATGTCGCCCACGGCAAAAATGCCGGGTTCGCTGGTGGAGAACTTCTCGGTGTCCACCTTGAGCTGCTTGCGCTCGATGTCCAGGCCCCATTCAGCAATAGGCCCAAGCTTGGGCGAGAGGCCGAAAAACACCAGCAGCGCGTCAAGGGGCACCACACGGGTCACGCCGTCGGGCCCCACGACCTTGATGCTGGTGAGCACGCTGTCGCGCTCCTCAAAGCCTGTGACCTGACCGACCACGAATTGCATCTCAAGGGCTTCGCAAAGGTCTCTCATCTTGGCCACGCTGGCCGGGGCGGCCTTGAAGCCGTCGCGCCGGTGAATCAGGATCACACTTTCGGCTTTGTGCGGGCTGTCTTTGGCAAATTCCAGAGCCCAGTCCAGTGCGGAGTCGCCGCCGCCGACGATGACGATGTTTTTGCCGGCAAAGTCTGCCGGGTTGCGCACCCGGTAGAACAGCTGGGAGTCTTCAAACACTTCGAGCCCGTCCACCTTGAGGGTGCGGGGCTGAAAGGCTCCCACGCCGGCGGCAATGAACACGGTTTTGGTCAAGAAGCGCGTACCTTTGGAGGTTTCCACAAAAAACCGGCCGTCGTCCTGTTTCTCCAGCACGGTTACTTCCTGCCCGTAGTGGAAGGTGGCTCCAAAGGGCTGGATCTGTTTGAGCAGGTTGTCGGTCAGCTCCTGGCCGGTGCACACGGGCACGGCGGGGATGTCGTAAATGGGTTTGTCGGGGTACAGCTCCACGCACTGGCCGCCGGGGTAGGCCAGGGAGTCAATGACATGGGCCTTGATTTCGAGCAGGCCGAGTTCGAACACCTGAAACAGGCCAACGGGTCCGGCTCCGACGATCACTGCGTCGGTTTCGATGGGGTCTTGATGATTGCGCACGGCTTGTTATTTCTTGTGAGGCTAAAAAGGGTGCAAGTTCAGCGGATCAGGTACTTGAGCTTGCCGGTCACGTCTTTCCAGTCGTCGGCATCGGGCAGCGGGTCTTTGCGCTTGGTAATGCCCTTAAAACTTGGCAGGCGTGCCAGTTCGGCGTTGATTTTGGTCATATGCTGCTGGTCGGCTGGCACGTCTTCTTCGGCATAGATCGCGTTCACAGGGCACTCTGGGATGCACACAGCGCAGTCGATGCACTCGTCGGGGTCGATGGTCAAAAAGTTGGGCCCTTCGCGAAAGCAGTCCACGGGACAAACGTCCACGCAGTCGGTGTACTTGCATTTGATACAGGCTTCAGTGACGGTATGTGTCATTTTGAGTAGGGCGACGGATGGGTGAAAACCGACGATTTTAATTGATCAGCACCGCACCTGCAGTTTTGTGGGATGCCGTGTCCACCAGGATCAACGAGCCCATCACCCGGGACTGGCTGTAGGGCAGCGCCGCAATGGCTTGCTGCAGGGTCAGTTCGATGTGGCCAATGGCATTGGCCTGCAACTCTGATGCGGCTTCTTCGGCCAGTGTGTGAACGTCCAGATGGTGCACGATGCGCTTGACTTTGGCCTTGACCCAGCGATGCCCATGCAGCGCCCAGTACACCCGTCCGGCAATCAGGGGTTCGTCGTCCATCCAGGCCACGGTGGCGCTCAGCTCGCGCTGGGGTGCCAAGCCGCTCGGAGCTTTGTCGAACTCGTCAGCGTGCTCTGTTGACTCTGTGGTGGCCAGCAGCCAGTCGCCACGGGAGACGTCAACCTCGCGATCGAGGACGATGCCCGCGCTGTGCCCGGCCCGCACGGCGCTGCTTTGGCGGGTGTGGCTGAGCACCTGGGCCACAGTGGCGCTTTGGCCGCTTGGCAAAATGGTGACTTGCTGCCCCACCTGCGCCGTCCCGGTGGCCACCCGACCCCAGAAGACTCGCCGGCCCTGCGATGTGTCGCTCGAAGACGAAAACTTCTCCACCCATTGCACTGGCAAGGCAAATGCCTGCTCGACTTCGGCAGGTGTGGTCGGCAGCCGCTCCAGGATGCCCAGCAAACTCTCGCCCTGGTAGCCGCACCAAAGCGGCGCGCTCTCAACCACGTTGTGCCCCAGCAGCGCTGAGACCGGCACGATGGCCGTCACTTCGATGTTGGCCGCTTGCGCAAACAGTTCAAGTGCGTGGCTTATGTTCGCAAACGCGGTGGCCGACTGGCCTGCGGTTTCCGGCTCGAGTTCGTCCTCCAGGGCGTCGAGTTTGTTCACGGCGAACACGATGGAGGGCACGCGCAGCAGATTCACCAGCAGGCTGTGGCGGCGGGTTTGGGGCAACAGGGCCAGCGCTTTGTTTTTCCAGTCCAACTTGGTGGCGTCCACCAGCACCACGGCACAGTCGGCGCTGGAGGCGGCGGTGACCATGTTGCGGGTGTACTGCTCATGACCGGGCGCATCGCCAATGATGAACTTGCGCTCGGCCGTGTTGAAGTAGCGGTAGGCAACATCAATGGTGATGCCCTGCTCGCGCTCGGCCGACAGGCCGTCGGTGAACTGGGCCAGATCGACTGCGCCGCTGCGCGATACATTGGCCAACTGGTCCTGCAGCACGGCGCGGCTGTCGAGCAGCAGGCGACCAATGAGCGTGCTCTTGCCGTCGTCCACCGAACCGCAGGTGATGAACTTGAGCGCAGATTGAGTGTCTTTTTGGGCTGTAGCCTCCGTTGAATGGGCTTGAGTAGCTATGGAAGTTGTAGTGCTCATCAGAAGTATCCGTCTTTCTTGCGCTTCTCCATGGAAGCCTCAGAGGTTTTGTCGTCCATGCGGGTGGCGCCGCGCTCGCTCACCTGCACGCCCAGGGTCTCGATGACGATGTCATCGGCGTTGGCGGCCACGCTGGCCACCGGGCAAGTGCAGGTGACGTCGCCCACAGTGCGAAAACGCACGTCCCGCAACTCCACCGCTTCGCCCGGCAGGGCTGGCGTGAGGTCGGTCACCGGCACCAGCAGGCCCTTGCGCTCGACGACCTCGCGCTTGTGGGTGTAGTACAGCGAGGGCAGTTCAATATTTTCGCGGGCAATGTACTGCCACACGTCCAGTTCGGTCCAATTGGAAATCGGGAACACCCGAAAGTGCTCACCAGGCTGCAGCTGGGTGTTGAACAGGGTCCACAGCTCGGGGCGCTGGGCCTTGGGTTGCCATTGGCCAAAGGAATCGCGGTGCGAGAAGATGCGCTCCTTGGCGCGGGCTTTTTCTTCGTCGCGGCGGGCGCCGCCAATCAGGGCGTCAAAACGAAACTCGTCAATGGCTTCGAGCAGTGTGACGGACTGGTGCACGTTGCGCGATTCGCCCGGATGGGCCAGGCGCACGGTGCCACGGGCCATGGAGTCTTCAACCCGCCGAATAATCAGCTCCGCGCCCAGTTCCTTGGTCCGCGAGTCGCGGATGTCGGTCACTTCATGGAAGTTGTGGCCGGTGTCGATCATCAGCAGCGGGTAGGGGATGCGGCCCGCGCCAAAGGCTTTCTCAGCGCAGCGCAGCATCACCAGGGAGTCTTTGCCACCCGAGAACAGCAGGGTGGGGCGCTCGAATACGGCTGCCACCTCGCGCAGGATGAAGATGGTTTCTTCCTCCAGAGCGTCAAGGTGGGCACTGCTCAGGTGCGCGTGGTTGTGAGCGTTGGGCATTGTTTCAAAGTTCTGGGTATGGAGTCGCGCGTTCATGCGGGGGCTTTCTCTGGATCGATTTCTGGTTTGACATGCAGGCCGCACTCTTTGGCGGATTCGTCTTCCCACCACCAGCGACCGGCGCGAAAATCTTCGCCCGCAGACACAGCGCGGGTGCAGGGCGCGCAGCCGATGCTGGGGTAAAACTGGTCGTGCAGTGGGTTGTAGTCCAGTTGGTGGTGGGCGATAAAGTGCCACACGTCGCCCCAGCTCCAGTTGGCCAGCGGGTTGACCTTGGCACGGCTGGGGTCGCTGCTGTCCATCAAAGGCACTTCGGCGCGGGCGCCGCTTTGCTCGCGCCGCAGTCCGGTGATCCAGGCGGTCTTGCCGGCGAGCGCCCGCGCCAGAGGCTCGGTTTTGCGGAGGGTGCAGCAGGCTTTGCGAAGGTCGATGCTTTTGTACATCGCATCCTTTCCTTCGTGGGCCACAAACTGCACCACCGATTCATTGACCGGGGTGAACACTTCCACCGGCGCCTGCGACGTGGCCTTGAGACGCTCCAGCAGGGCCAGGGTTTCGGGATGGAGCATGCCGGTATCGAGCACAAAGATGCCGATGGGAAGCTCCAGCGTGTTGATCAGGTGGCTGATCACCATGTCTTCCGCGCCCAGGCTGCTGGCCTGGCTGATGCGCAGCGCACCCCCGGCGAGCGGCGTGTGGTCACGCGCGGCCTGCTGCAGCGTGGCAGTAGTCTCGGACAGCCGGGCGTCAAATTCCTGGGAGGGGCGGGCGTTGAGGTCGATGGCGCTCATGCGGCAACTCTCTGGGTTGAAAAGGCAGGGTGGGGCACCACGGCATCGCCCTGGTAGAAGGTTGCGTAGCGCTCAAACTGACGTCGGGCACTGGCCAGGTCTTGGTCCGCGCGCAACACGGCGCTGTCAAACCCGCTGCGCCTCATTTGCACCAGCTGGTCAATCAGCACGTCGCCGGTGGCCCTGATCTCGCCCGCAAACCCCAGGCGGCGGCGCAGCAAGAAGGCCTGGCTGAAGGCTCGGCCATCGGTGAACTTGGGGAACACCAGATCGACCCGGGTTACGCCTTCAAGGGCGAGGGTTCGCGGATCGGTGTCGTTGGAAAGTTCAATGACATTTTGACCTTTAGCCCCCGTTGAATGTAAATCTATAGCTATTAATTTCATAGTATTTCTTCTCAGGCAAGTTCCAGATCAGCGCTATGGCGGGCGCTGTTGGCCGCTAGCTTGAACGCGTCCGGACCGGTTCGGCGCAGCGTGGCGATGAAGGTCTCACCGCCCTGGCGTTGCTCGCGGTAGGTTTCCAGCAGGGCTTCGATCACATCAGGTACTTCGGCTGCGCCAAACGAGGGGCCGACCACCTTCCCGGGGACGGGCGCGCCCGAAAGCGAGGAGCCGTCCGAGCCGCCAAGCGAGACCTGGTACCACTCCTTGCCGTCCTTGTCCACGCCCAGAATGCCGATGTGGCCGCTGTGGTGGTGGCCGCAGGAATTGATGCAGCCGCTGATGTGCAGGTCAATCTCGCCTAAGTCATGCAGTTCGTCCATGTCCTGGTAGCGCTCGGTGATCGCTTCTGCAATCGGGATGGACCGCGCATTGGCCAGCGCGCAAAAGTCGCCGCCAGGGCAGGCGATCATGTCGGTCAGCAAACGGATGTTGGATTTGGCCAGCCCCAGGTCTCGCGCGGCCTGCCACAACTGCGGCAACTCGCTGGCCTGCACCCAGGGCAGCAGCAGGTTCTGGTCGTGCGTGACCCGTGCCTCGCCGGCGCTGAACTTGTCGGCCAGATCGGCGGCAGAGCGCAACTGGTTGGCTGTGGCGTCGCCCGGCGCATGTCCCAGACGCTTGAAGGACAGGGTGACGGCGCGCAAATCCGGGTTCTTGTGGGCCGCGACGTTTTGCGCCAGCCAGCGGGTATATTGCTTTTTGTCGGAGGAGGATAGTTCAATTGCTATTGAGTTAATAGCTGAATCAGTAATCTGAGCAAGGGCTGGTGGCACAAAAGATGCTGAGACCCGCTCCAGCTCGGCCTGCGTGATGGTGTGGGGCGCGCCGTCCACGGTGAGGATTTGCTGGTACTCAGCCTCCACTTCCTGGGTGAAGCGCTCGCCCTCGGCCTTCACCAGAATCTTGATGCGGGCCTTGTACATGTTGTCGCGACGACCCCAGCGGTTGTACACCCGCACAATCGCCTCCAGGTAGTTCAGGATCTGGTTCCAGGGCAAAAATTCGCAAATGGTGCGGGCAATCAGCGGGGTGCGCCCCATGCCACCGCCCACCAGTACCTTGAATCCGATCTCGCCTGCCTTGTTGCGCAGCACATGCAAGCCGACATCGTGCCAGGCGGTCGCAGCGCGGTCTTCCCTGGCACCCGAGACGGCGATCTTGAACTTGCGCGGCAGAAAGGCAAATTCGGGGTGAAGCGTGCTCCACTGGCGCAGGATTTCGCAAAAAGGGCGTGGGTCGACGATTTCGTCCACCGCAATGCCCGCACGCTCGTCGCTGGTGATGTTGCGGATGCAGTTGCCGCTGGTCTGGATGCCGTGCATGTCCACGCTGGCCAGCAGGTCCATGACATCGGCGCTCTTGTCCAGGGCGATCCAGTTGTATTGCACGTTCTGGCGCGTGGTGAAGTGACCATAGCCGATGGGCAGGTGTTCTGTGCCGAGTTGGCCCTGCGTCGTGGATGCAACCTGGTAAACGTCGGCACTGGGTTGGTCATACTCCGCCGCGATGCGAGCCAGCACCCGAAGTTGCGCGCTGGAGAGCTCGCCGTAGGGCACGGCGACCCGCAGCATGGGGGCGTAGCGCTGCACATACCAGCCGTTTTGCAGGCGCAGCGGTTTGAACTCATCATCGCTGAGCTCGCCGCGCTGGTTGCGTTCGAGCTGGTCGCGGTACTGGGCGGCGCGCTGGCGAACAAATTGGCGGTCAAAGTCGGTGTATTGGTACATGTTCAGGTCAGAATCGGCGCCAGCCTTCGCAAAGGCGGCGGCCATGGTTCAAGGGTTAAATGGCAATCAGGCGACCACCGGCATACACCAGCAGCAGCGAGAGAAGGGTGCGGATAGCCCGCTCTGGCACCCGTGACATCAGATGGGAGCCGACCCAGATGCCGGGCAAGGACCCCGCCAGCAACTTGGCCAGCAGCAGCCAGTCCACCGAGCCCAGCGAGGCGTGGCCCAACCCTGCCACCAGCGTCAGCGGTACGGCGTAAGAAATATCCGCCGCCACCACGCGCTGCAGCGGCAACAGGGGGTACAGGATCATCAAGACCGTCACGCCAATGGCGCCCGCGCCCACCGAGGTCAGGGTCACGAGAGTTCCAATGACGGCACCGAACAGGATGGGCAAACTCCAGTGGCGCGGACTTGCGGCGCGGGCCTCGTCACCGGCGGCAATCGCGAGCGGCGCGGCTTTGCTCTTGATCGCCTTGTACAGCGTGGCCGCAGCGGTGAGCAGCAGGGCGACGCCCAGGGTGGTGGTCATCAGCCCCTGCACGCGCTCGCTGGTCGCACCAATCTGCTTGAGCAAAAACAGGGTAAAGAAAGCCGCCGGAATGCTGCCCATCGACAGATGAAGCACAACGCGCCAGTCCACCAAGCCGGCCCGGGCCAGTTTGATCGTGCCTCCAGCCTTGGTGAAGGCGGCGAACAGCAGATCGGTTCCCACGGCCAGATAAGGCTTGACGCTAAAGACAAAGATCAGAATCGGCGTCATCAGCGAGCCGCCACCCACGCCCGTGAGCCCGATCACCAGACCCACAAAAAAACCAGCAAAGATGAAAGCTGAATCAACCATAGCGGTCGACTCTAACGAGACATTGTTATATCTCAAACTACATTATTCTGATTTTTATATTCAACATAGTTATAAGAAATCATTGTTTTGAATTTTTTAGCCCAACCAGGGGCGCATCAGTGTGTCTTCATAGACCTGGTTGCAGGCCTGCTCCTGGACACGCATACAGACCTGCGCCAGCGGCACGTCCTGGCCCCAACCTTCTTGCGGATAGCCCGTGGCATCTTTTCGGCTCATCATGGTCTGGCCCTGTGCCAGGCCGTCGATGGCCACCCGGATCCGTCCGCGTTCCAGGCCAAACAATTCGGGGTTGGTCAGGTAGATAAAAGCCAGCACGTCGTGCCCGAAGCAGCCCTTGGCCTGCGCTGTATCGGCATGCCAGGTGCGGTAAAACTCCGAATAAAACCGAACGGCGTGCAGGAGCGTGTCGGTGGCCGCATGCCGGTGGTGGGCAGCAAGTTGCTCGAACAGCGAGAGGGGCAGTACCACGCGGTGGGTCACGTCCAGACCGACCATGGTGAGCTTGAACCCGGCGGTAAACACAGCATCGGCGGCGTGCGGGTCGTTCCAGACATTGGCCTCGGCCACGGGCGAGACATTGCCGGGCTCGTCGATGGCGCCGCCCATCAGGATGACCTCGCGAATCAGGCTCGGCAATTCGGGCGCGAGTTTGAGGGCTGCGTCCAGATTGCCCAGCGGACCCACGGCCACCAGGGTCAATTCGCCGGGCTGGGCGCGGGCCATGTCCACAATGAATTGCGCTGAAGATCGGGGATCAAGCCTGCTGCTGATGGAAACCCGCGGGGGCAGGTTGCCCAGGCCATCTGCGCCATGAATAAATTCCGGCGGGGGTTTGCAGGCCTTGACCAGGGGTTTGTCGGCCCCCTGGGTCACCGGAATCTGGCGATTGGCAATGGCGGTCAGGTACAGCGCATTGGCCGCTGCCTGCTCGACCAGCACATTGCCAAAGGTGGTGGTGATGCCCACCACGTCGATTCCCGGATGCGCCAGCGCAAAGTACAGCGCCATGGCGTCGTCCACGCCGGGATCAGTGTCGAATATAACTTTGATGGGAGTGGGCGTCATGGGGGAGTGTTTCTTCAATTAGGGATGCCGCAATAGGCATTGAGTTCGGCCGTGGCTGCTGGCGTGGCGTTGCCTTGCCGGGCGAGGAAGTCAGACACTTCGGCGAGCGTTGGAATACTGGACTGCGCGCCGGGCCGGGTGCAGGCAAGGGCGCTGGCGGCGCAGGCCCGCTTCAAGGCCTCGGGCAGTGACAGTCCTTGGGAAAGTGAGGCTACAAACACCCCGCAAAAGGTGTCGCCCGCGCCGGTGGTGTCGATGGGCTCCACTGCAAACCCGGGTTGCACCGAAAATGCGCCGTTCCGTAGGGCGCAGCAGCCGCGTGCCCCCAGCGTGACCACCACGCAAGGCAACGCCAGGGTGCTCAGCATGTGGGCAATGTTGCCCGACGCCTGAGCCACTGCGGCGAGTTCGCCTTCGTTGACGATCAATGCATCCACGGCATCGAGCAGTGGGCGGGGCAGGGATTGTGCAGGCGCGGCGTTCAGAACCACTGTGACGCCTTGGGCCTGAGCGACCTGAGCGTAGGCGGTGACGGTGTCGAGCGGGGTTTCGAGCTGAAGCAACAGGTGGCTGAAGCCATCAAGTGGCGGCAAGTCGCTCTCGCTGAGAGATTGGTTGGCTCCGGGTGCGACCGTGATGGCGTTTTCAGCCTCGTCAGACACGCAGATGAACGCGGTGCCGGTGGGTTGGTTCTGGCTTCGCACGACATGCATCTGTACCCCAGCCCGGGTCAAGGACGACTCAAGCGGCGTGGCAAATGAATCGTTGCCCAGTGCCAACAGCATGTGGATTGGCGCGCCGCCTGCGCGAGCGCAGGCCACCGCCTGGTTCGCGCCCTTGCCGCCCGGATAGGTTTTGAAGTCGCGCCCCAGCACGGTTTCTCCGGGCGCCGGAATGTGCGCGGCACGCACCACAAAATCGAGATTGGCTGAGCCGGCCACGAGAATCATAGGTTTTGCCTCGAATCAATTCCAGCAAACCTGGCCATGGGGCAGCGTTTCCACTTTCAAATGCCGCGCCAGCGTCTGGCCCAGATCGGCAAAACTCGCCCGCACCCCGAGGTCGAGCCCAACCGGACAGGCCGGGCCACCAAACAGCAGCGGCACCATCTCGCGGGTGTGGTCCGAACCGGGCCAGCTTGGGTCGCAGCCATGGTCGGCGCTCAGGGCCAGCAAGTCGCCGGGGCGCAACTGCTCGAGCAACCGGGGCAAAAACGCGTCGAAGGCCTGCAGCGCATCGGCGTAACCGGCGATGTCGCGGCGGTGTCCGAAGAGCATGTCAAAGTCCACCAGGTTGGTGAACACCATGCCTCCGTCCGGACAGTCCTGCAAGGCGGCCAGGGTTTGCTCGCACAGCGCGGCATTGTTCTCACCCTTGCGCAGGTGTGTGACCCCGCGCCCCGCAAAGATATCCTTGATCTTGCCCACGGCGTGGACCTCGCGGCCGCGAGCGACCAGACGGTCAAGCAGGGTGTCCTGCGGTGGCGGGGTGGTCAGGTCGCGCCGGTTGGCGGTGCGCCGGTAGTGGCCGGGCGTGCCCACAAAGGGCCGGGCAATCACCCGGGCGATGTTGACCTGGTCAAAAATCGGCTTGGCCAGCGCGCAGATTTCAAGCAGGCGATCCAGCCCGAAATGCTCTTCGTGCGCAGCCACCTGGAACACGCTGTCGGCGCTGGTGTAGCAAATCGGCAAGCCGGTTTGCACGCTTTGCTCGCCCAGGCGTTCGATGATTTCCACACCATTGGCATGGCAGTTGCCCAGGCTGCCTTTGAGGTCACACTGATTGAGCCAGACCTGCATTAACTCAGCAGGAAAAATGGACTCACCAGAAGCTTTGTCCGTTGAAAAATACCCCCATTCAAACGGCACCGGGCAGCCCATCAGCTCCCAGTGCCCGCTGGGCGTGTCCTTGCCGCGGCTCACCGGGCAGGCCGCACCAAAGGCTCCTTGCGGCCATTCGCACGGGGCCATGCCCGTGGGCCAGGCTTTGGACGCTGCTTGCGCCGCCTGGCCCAGGCCGAGTTGCATCAAGTGTGGCAATTGCAAGGGGCGGCTCTGATCCCGGCACCATTGGGCAATATGACCAAAGGTATTGGAGCCGCTGTCGCCGAATTGATCGGCATCCGGGGCCGCGCCCAGACCGAACGAGTCCAGGATGATGACAATGGCGCGGGGCATCTCAGGCCTCCAGCCGTTCAATGAGAACGGGGCGATGATCGGGCGCTGCATCGCCTATCTGGATCAATTTGGACAGACGCGTGACCGCCGTCTGTGTGGAAACATCGCTGGCGGCGTGCACTACTGCCAGCGGATCGCCAGCCTTCACCTGCTGCCCAATTTGAACCAGAGACGTGAGGCCAACGCGTGGGTCGATGGTGTCGCTGACTTGTCGGCGGCCACCACCCAGTTCAATAACCAGCACGCCAATGCCGCGGGTGTCCATGCCCGTAATCCATCCGTCGGCCAATGCCGGTGCCGGGACCCGAATGGGGGCACTGGGCAGGTGCTGGCTGGCACGCTCAATGAAGTCGGCCGGGCCGCCGAGCACCGCGACCATGCGGGCAAAGTGCTCCATCGCACTGCCGTCGCTTAGAACCTTGTCCACGCGCTGCAGCGCTTGCGCCTGACTTGACGCCAGTCCGCCAAGCAGCAGCATTTCTGCGCAAAGCGCGCGGGTGACCTCCAGCAGGCGGGCTTCGCGTCGGCGGCCTGACAGGAAATCGAGCGCTTCCACCATTTCCACGGCGTTGCCGCAGGTCTCGCCCAGCACCTGGTTCATATCGGTAATCACGGCGCGGGTCGGTAAACCCGCACCATTGGCCACTTCGACCAGGGAGCGGGCCAGTTCGACGGCCATGCCTTGCGAAGCGGCGAAGGCGCCGTTGCCGGTCTTGACGTCCATCACCAGCCCTTGCAGGCCCGCGGCGAGTTTTTTGGACAGAATGCTGGCGGTGATCAGCGCAATGGATTCCACCGTGGCCGTCACATCCCGAATGGCGTACAGGCGCCGGTCGGCCGGTGCCAGTTCTGCGGTCTGGCCGATGATGGCGCAGCCGGCGGTGCGCAGCGCCTGGCGCAGACGCTGGGTGTCGGGGGTGCTCACGTAACCGGGGATGCAGTCAAGTTTGTCGAGCGTGCCGCCAGTGTGCCCGAGCCCGCGTCCCGAAATCATGGGAACAAAACCGCCACACGCTGCCACGATGGGTGCGAGCATCACACTGACCTTGTCGCCCACGCCACCGGTGGAGTGTTTGTCCAGAATGGGGCCACTCAGGTTGGCGCTGGCCCATTCCATGACCGTGCCCGATTGCGTCATGGCCTGGGTCAGGGCCACGGTTTCAGGCCGCGTCATTCCCTTGAGAAACACGGCCATCGCCAGTGCGGCGGCCTGACCCTCGCTCCATGAACCGTCAACGAGGCCACGAACGAACGCGTCTATTTGATCGCTTTCGAGGGTGCCGCCATCGCGCTTGATGCGAATAATTTCCTGTGCCAGCATGGTCAAACCTCAATAACTTCCCGCGGGCGCAGTGGTGGCGGCAGCGCCGCCGAGAATGGTCTCGATGTCGCCCAAAATACTGCTGGCACCGACGCGAAAACGCTGTGGCGTCAAGGCTGTGGTGCCAAGGATTTCTTCAACCAAGGCCATGTACACAGTGGCATCAGCCACGGTTCGGATGCCGCCCGACGGTTTGAAGCCAACGCGATCACGCGCGTGGGGGTCGGCGGCAATGCAGCCGAGCATGATGCGCGCGGCCTGGGGTGTGGCGCTGACGGCCGTCTTGCCCGTGCTGGTCTTGAGAAAATCTGCGCCGGCTTTGAGGACCAGCAAGCTGGCACGCTCGATCAAGGCATTGCTGGCGAGTTCACCCGTTTCCAGAATCACCTTGAGCAGCAGACCTGGGCAGGCCTTGCGCACGGCTTCCAGAAGCGCCATCACGCCGCGCTCGTCCCCTGCGCGCAATTGGGCATAAGGCAGTACCAGATCAACCTCCTGGGCCCCGCTTTGCACAATGGCACTGGTATCGCCAAGGGCGCGTTGAAGGTCCGAGCTACCCTCAGGGAAATTGGCTACTGCGGCCACACTGATGTTGGCGGGAAGTTGCGCGCGTGCGAAAGCGGCCAGACGCGGCCAGACGCACACTGCTGCCACCGATCCGAACCGTCCCTGGGCGCGATCGCACAGGCGGGCAATGTCGGCCTCGGTGTCCTGCTCATTGAGACTGGTCAGGTCCAGGCACGACAGCGCCAGACGGGCGCTGGCTTGTGCATTTTCTTTCCAGTGGGTTGTGGAGGATTGATTCATGGAAGAAGTTTGTATCGTTCAAATCGCGGCAATGAGGGCGGCCAGGAAGCCGCTGGCCTGCTCACTCCCTGCCTTGGCCTGCGCCAGGGTGTGAGCGTGGCTGAGCTGTTCGCTGGACATTCCGGCAGCCATATTGGTCATCATGGACAGCGCCAGAACGCGCATGCCCGCGTGCCGGGCAATGATGGTTTCGGGCACGGTACTCATGCCCACCGCATCGGCACCCAGGTGCGCAAACATGCGAATCTCGGCGGGCGTTTCAAATTGCGGACCAAACCACCAAGCGTACACGCCTTCATGGAGCGTCACGCTGCGCTGCTGGGCAATTTGGCGGGCCAGTGCGCGCAAGACGGGGTCGTAGGCGTCCACCATGCTGACAAAACGCTCTGAGCCAGTCTCGTTGAGCAAGGGCGTACGCTGCGGAAAGTTGATGTGGTCGGACAACACCATCAGACTCTGTGGTGGCATCTCGGCGCGCAGGCTTCCAGCGGCGTTGGTCTGAACCAGAATTCCACAACCCAGTGCTTTGAGTGCCCTGAGTGGGGCTTTCATCCCGTCGATCTCACCCGTTTCATAGCCGTGCTTGCGCCCACTCATCACCGCGACGTGTTGTGCGCCAATGCGGCCCAGCCACAACTCACCGCTATGGCCGGCCACCGTCGCCTTTGGAAACCCTTCCAACTCAGAATAGGGAATGCGCACGGCATCAGTGATGTGGCTGGTCAGCTCACCCCACCCGGAGCCAAGGACGACGGCGACGCGGGGACGGAGTTCGCCAAGGCGGTTCTCAATGGTGTGAACGGCAGCAAGATGGGTCATTTTTCACTCAAGTGGTCAGGCCCGAAGCTTTCGGGCAGAAGTTGTGCAAGGGTGTAGCTGGGCCCACAGCTTTCCGTGTTGGCGGTCAGGATGGGCGTGTCCAGACTACAAAATTCCCTCAGTTTTTGGCGGCAGCCGCCACAAGGGGTAATCCATGCATTTCCGGTGCCCACCACAGCCACGGCCACGGCCCGGGTGCCGCCCGCGAGCACCATCGCACTGAGGGCGCCCGCCTCAGCACATACGCCCTGCGGGTACGCAGCGTTCTCGACATTGCAGCCAGCATGAATGCGGCCCTGCTCATCAAGCACAGCGGCACCCACAAGAAACTTTGAGTAGGGGGCATAGGCCTTGAGTCGGGCCGCGCGCGCGGCATGCAGCAGTTCCTGTTGGTGTGGTTCAGAAAGCATTGTGTTCGGGTCTGTTGGATGGCTGACAACCGGAGGGGCATGTGAAATGGTTCCTGTGACAGCAGCCTGCAAGGTGAGGCTCCGCCCTGGGGCTTATGGCTTGGATTGGGCGCTTCTTCTGCAAACCGCTGTGGGCAAGGCTGATTATCATACAGGGCATGAGGCGCCCAAGCCCCGCGGCCGCCCTGGAAAATATGGAGCGGTAGGCCTGAGAATTTCTGTTTAAATACACCGTTTACGGATCAGTTTTCAATTTGTCGTCCTTAACCTTTTCATGAAAGAGAGATGATATGAGCATCAAAACAAACGCCCGTCTCGGATTGTTGACTGTTGCCTTGATGGCGAGCGTGCACGCAATGGCCGAACCGGCCATCGTGTTCGACATGGGCGGCAAGTTTGACAAGTCCTTCAATGAAGCGGCCTACAACGGCATGGAGCGCTGGAAAAAAGAAACCGGCAAGCAATACCTGGAATTTGAAATTTCCAACGAATCCCAGCGCGAACAGGCCATTCGCCGCATGGCGGAGCGCGGTGCCAGCCCCATCATCGGCATCGGCTTTGGTCAGGCCTCCAGCATCGAAAAAATTGCCAAGGAGTTTCCCAAGCTCAATTTCGCCATCATCGACATGGTGGTGAATCTGCCCAACGTTCAGTCGGTTGTGTTTAAGGAGCAGGAGGGCAGTTTCCTCGTGGGCACCATGGCAGCTGCGGCCAGCAAGACGGGAAAAGTCGGCTTTGTCGGCGGCATGGACATTCCGCTGATTCGCAAGTTCCAGTGCGGTTACGAGCAGGGCGTGAAGTACGCCAACCCCAAAGCCGAGGTGTTTGCCAACATGACGGGTACCACGGGCGCGGCCTGGAACGACCCGGCGCGCGGTGGTGAATTGGCCAAGGCGCAATTTGCCAAGGGCGCTGACGTTGTGTTTGCCGCCGCTGGTGGCACCGGTACCGGTGTTTATCAGGCAGCCAAAGACAGCGGCAAGCTGGCCATCGGTGTGGACAGCAACCAGAACCACCTGCAACCCGGGACCATGCTCACCTCGATGGTCAAGCGCGTTGACTTGGCAGTTTACAACGTGTCCAAGTCGCACAAGAGCGGTATTTCGGTGCTGGGCCTTAAAGAGGGCGGCGTGGACTATGCGATGGATGCCAACAACGCCAAGCTGGTCACAGCCGACATGAAGAAGAAAGTGGAAGCCGCCAAGGCTGACATCATCAGCGGCAAGATCAAGGTGGCGGACTACATGGCGGACAACGCCTGCAAGTACTGAAACTGACAACATGAGGGGTGCGTGCCGTGGCTTGCCACTCATGCCCTCAGGTGCTTGACATTTTCTTCAAACCCACGGTGCTGCAGGGTGCCGTGGGTTTTTTCACAATATGAATATCGTTCTGGAGGAACGTATCTTGGGCGTTGAGCAAGAGTCATCGATTACCGCTGCGGTGCCCGCGGTACACATGACGGGCATTCACAAGCGGTTTGGTGCCGTCGCAGCCAATCAGGACGTGGCGCTACGCGTTGCAGCGGGCACTGTGCACGGCATCGTGGGTGAAAACGGTGCCGGCAAGAGCACCCTGATGTCCATCCTGTACGGCTTCTACCTGGCAGATTCTGGCTTGATCGAGGTTTTCGGAAAGCGCGCGACCATCCGCAGCGCCGACGATGCGATGGCCTTGGGCATTGGCATGGTGCACCAGCACTTCATGCTGGTCGATACCCTCACGGCGCTTGAGAACGTCATGCTGGGCGCGGAGCCGCACTGGTTGCTCGGGCGCGCCGAGGCGCAGGTGAGAAGCAAACTCGAAGAGCTGATCGCCGCCACCGGCCTGAACGTGGATTTGTCAGCCCTGGTGGCGGACCTGCCTGTGGGCGACCGGCAGCGGCTTGAAATTCTCAAGGCTTTGTACCGCGGCGCGAAGATTTTGATTCTCGATGAGCCAACGGCGGTGCTGACACCACAGGAAACTGTTCACCTCTTCAAGGTACTCAGTGCCCTGCGGGAACAGGGCACCACCATCCTGTTGATTACACACAAACTCAAGGAGGTGATGCACCTGTGTGACCACGTCACCGTGATGCGCGCTGGCCGCGTGGTGCAGGAGTTGCCTGTTTCTCAGGCCTCCATCGAGGGTCTGGCTGAAGCCATGGTGGGGCGCAAGGTGCATATCGGTCGGGTCGACGGCGACAAGCGTGCGCGTGGCGAAGTGTTGATGCAGGTGCGCGACGTGATCGTGCGCGATTCGATGAATGTGGTGCGTCTGGCCGACTTCAGCCTGAGTCTGTATGCTGGGGAAATTGTGGGTGTAGCCGGTGTGTCGGGGAACGGTCAAAGCGAGCTTCTCGATGTTCTCGCGGGCTTGCTGGTGCCCAGCGAAGGCTCTCTGGAGTTGTGTGAGGCCAGGTTTTCCGCCAAAAACCGGCTCGATCCGCAGACCGCGCGCAGTCTGGGTGTGGCCCATGTTCCGGAAGACCGGCACGCACGCGCCCTGGTCATGGATTTTCCGGCCTGGGAATCGGCCGTGTTGGGCTATGACGGCCTTGCGCAGTACGCAACTCAGGGCTGGATGGTTCACTCCCGGATGCGTGGCGCCACGACACAGATGATGGATCGCTTCGACGTAAGACCCCAGGACACTGAACTGTTGTGTAGCAAGTTTTCTGGCGGCAATCAGCAAAAGCTGGTGCTGGCACGAGAACTCGGTCAAACACCCAAGGTGTTGCTCGTAGGTCAGCCCACGCGCGGTGTGGACATTGGTGCGGTCGAATTCATTTATGGGCAGTTGCGCAGCATGCGCGATGCGGGCTGTGCGGTGTTGGTGGTATCGAGTGAACTGGACGAAATCCTGGCTCTGGCGGACAGGGTGATTGTGATGAATGGTGGGCGTATCAGCGGCGAACTGGCCATTGAGGATTGCACCGAGGCTGGGCTTGGCATGTTGATGACCGGAGGTGCCCAATGAGTGCCTCGAAACCACTGCCGCGTTGGGCAGACCTCATTTTGTTGCCGGCGGTGTGTTTGGCAGTGGCCCTGCTCGCGGCGGGCATCGTGGTGGCCATGGTGGGGCAAGACCCCAAAGAAGTGGTCACGGTGTTGATTCACGGCGCCTTCGGTACCAAGCGCGGATTGAGTTACACCTTCTATTACGCCACGACCTTTATCTTCACCGGACTGGCGGTGGCCGTGGCCTTTCATGGCGGCTTGTTCAACATTGGGGGCGAGGGGCAGGCGATCATGGGTGGCTTGGGGACCGGGTTGGTCGCCCTGTGGGGCGCAGCATTTTTGCCGGCCTGGGCCATGTTGCCATTGATGCTGTTGGCAGGCATCGTGTTTGGGTTGGTCTGGGCGGCCATTCCGGCCTATTTGCAAGCTTATCGCGGCAGCCATGTGGTGATCACCACCATCATGTTCAATTTCATTGCCAGCAGCATCCTGGTTTATTTGCTGGTTAACCATTTGCGCCCGCCGGGCACCATGTCAGTTGAAAGCGTGGCCTTTGAGCCTTCGGCACATCTTCCGGCCATGCATGAGGCGCTGGCATGGATCGGGGTGCAGTGGCCAAGTTCGCCGCTCAACGTGAGCGTCTTTCTGGCGCTGCTGGCCTGTCTTGGGGTTTACCTTTTTTTGTGGCGGACCCGGGCTGGCTACCATCTCCGGGCGGTCGGTTCAAGCCCAGGGGCGGCCGAGTACGCCGGAATCAAATCACGCCGACAGATCATGATTGGCATGGCGATATCGGGTGGCCTGGCTGGCATGGTCGGGATGAACGAGATTGCCGGTGTCAATGGAAAACTGCTGCTTGAATTTGTCAGCGGCGCGGGTTTTACGGGGATTGCCGTGGCTTTGATGGGGCGAAACCATCCTGTGGGCATCATTTTTTCAAGCATTCTGTTCGGCGCCCTATTCCAGGGCGGCGCTGAGGTGTCTTTTGAAGTGAGAGGCTTCAGCCGCGACATGGTCGTGATGTTGCAGGGTTTCATCGTGCTTTTTTCGGGTGCCATGGTCTATGCCATTGCGCCGTTGGTCGCCTGGGCGCTGGCGCTGGTCGAGCGATTCGGGCCGCACGCCCAAGCCAACGAAGATTCGGGGGTATCCAATGGATGAGGTGCTGTTTGGCGCCGTGCTCGCCTCGACACTTCGGGTGTCCACACCGCTCATTTTTGCCGCCCTGGCCGGCTTGCTGTCGGAGCGCTCGGGCGTGGTGGACATCGGGCTGGAGGGCAAGATGCTCTTCGCTGCCTTTGCTGCGGGTGCAAGCGGGGCCGTCATTGGCTCGACTGCAGTGGCCGTCGCAATCGCAGTGATGGTGGCTGTGGCGCTTTCCTGGATGCATGGGTATGCGTGCGTCAGCCACCGGGGCGACCAAGTGGTTTCCGGTGTAGCGATCAACATTATCGCGGCGGGCATGACCGCCGTGCTGGGCATGGCGTGGTTCGCTCAGGGGGGGCAGACCCCACCGGTGCTCCCGCCGGTGCGCATCCAGCCGTTGATGCCGGAACTGGCGGCGTCCGTCACGCAAATCCCCCTGGTTGGGCCCCTGCTAGGCGACGGTTTGTTGAGCCACAACTTCATGGTCTATCTGGCTTTGCTCATGGTGCCATTGACCTGGTGGCTGTTGTTTCGCACGCGTTTTGGTCTGCGGCTTCGCGCCGTGGGCGAAAACCCCCAGATGGTGGATGCAGCGGGCGTGTCCGTGACTCGACTGCGTTACACCGCCCTGACGCTCAATGGCATTTTGTGCGGACTGGCGGGCAGCTACCTGGTTCTGGCGCAAAGCGCGTCGTTTTCACAGAATATGACCGCAGGACGTGGATTCATGGCCCTGGCAGCGCTTATCTTCGGGCGCTGGCATCCGGTGAACGCGCTGTGGGCCTGTCTTTTGTTCGGTTTCCTCGATGCCGTGGCCATCCGCTTGCAGGGGGTTCATTTTGCGGGGTTTGGAGAAGTTCCTGTGCAGGCGATTCAGGCGTTGCCCTATGTGCTGACGGTGGTCTTGCTGGCCGGTTTCATTGGCAAGGCGGTGGCGCCCAAAGCCTCCGGCAAGCCTTACGTCAAAGAACTCTAGGCGTCGGCGACAGTGCCGCCACGGCGCAAAGGTGTGAGTGAGCGTGCCAGCCGGGCCGGGACCGGCAGCGGTTCGCTGCCCCATTGGGCCGCCAACAGTTCGGCGCACAGAGCGGAGAAGGTCAACCCCCGGGAGCCCATGCCGGCGCAAATCCACAAGGTGGGGTGATCGCCGGCCTGCAGCGGCCCGACAAGGGGCAAACGGTCTGACGTGACGCAGCGCGTGCCCTTCCAGGCCTGGACGGAACCATCAGAAAACTGGGGAGCGAGTATTTGAGCCAGCGTGGGCAGCAGACGCTCCAGGTGGGCCAGGTTGTCCGCGTGGTTGGCAGCCTCCGGCAACTCGGGTTCGTTGACGTTTTGATAGGTCGATCCCACGTACCAGGCTGGGAGAGCGACGGATGCGCTATCGGCGGGAACAAAGGCCATCACACTGCCCGATCCATTGACCGGGGTCGGTGGAAAGAAATCGTCCAACAGCGGCAGGTGCGTGGCCCAAGACAGCTGCCCGCGCATGCCGCTCATCGCGGGCAACTGATTGGCGAGCACCTTTTCAGAGGGATATTTTGAGGCCAGCGCCTCGACAAGGGGCGCTGCGCCGCAGGCGTTGGCAAAAACCACCCGGTCGACCTGCACAAGCTGTTCTCCATGCGGATCCAGAACGCTCCATTGACCCCGCGCTGGTTCTACCGCACCTACCGTCGAGCCGCCTCGAAATGTGATCCCGGGTTGCGCCAGCCAGGCTCGCACCAATGCCGCAGGCTTAAGCCAGGCACCTTGAACGTGCCAAATTGCCGGGTGGGCCTGCGATGAGCCTTGCGCCGCCTGTGACCATTGCTGCCCACAAGCGGGCCAATTCGGTGGTACCCCCGACAAACCGCCCAGCCGGTGCTCCAGTACACCGCTAGGTGCCCAGCCCCACCCCTGCCGCAGCAATTGGTGGGCCTGATGCAACATCAAGCGCACGCCGCTGCGTGACAAACGCGATAGCACGCAGTCGTCTGCTGAGACATGGGGAAACACCAATCCCGCTGGTAGGCCCGAAGCGCCGCCCGCAGGCGCGTCATGTTGATCGAGCACCGTCACCGTCCAACCGCGATGGGCCAGCGCAGAGG
The DNA here is from genome assembly GCA_963784775.1 of uncultured beta proteobacterium. Taxonomy (GTDB): domain Bacteria; phylum Pseudomonadota; class Gammaproteobacteria; order Burkholderiales; family Burkholderiaceae_C; genus Rhodoferax. The sequence goes on from CAWAST010000001.1 coordinate 55,350, forward strand.
CGACACTGGCGCCAGCCAGACCGGCACCGATGACCGCGCAATGACCGGGGGTAGCGGCAGGCATTGGCAGGGAACGGCGAGTTCTCCTGATTTTCCACGTTGGCTCAAATTTTGCGACCAATATCGGGCTTCCAGACGCCTGGGTTAAAGCTGCGAATTGAAAACCGCATTGGGCCAGTTGGTTTTTCCATTCAGGGGTATCTGCGTTGCCAGAAAGCGTGGTGCCGCGGTGGCAGCAACGGGCCAGTGCCTTGAGGTGCCATGCGTCCCACAAGGGGTGGCCTTGTGGGACGAGATCCAGAAAAACCGAGTCCGCCAAAAAGCATTGCTCGTGCAGCAGTTTTCTGGTGTCGCCGATGCACAGCGTCAGGAGCACCTTTCCATCGCCGAGGGTCAGGCTGTGAAATCCGGGCAGCAGTCCATACCATTGTGGCGCCAGTTCTTGCGCCAGTTCGAACAGGGCAGGAAAGGGTGACGCGCGGGCAAGCATTTCATCGATCTCGGACAGAGTTTCAGCCAAGGCCACGTAGCGCAGGATTCGCGCCCGCTGGGGATCGAGGTTCCACTCATGCCATGTTTGCAGAAAACGGAGCCCGTGCGCGAACCGGGTGTCCAAAACGCGCCAGGCAGTGTGCCCGCGCCAGGCGTGTGGCAGCTTGCATCCTTGCAAAAAAGGGGCTGCCGCAACGAATTCAGCCATCGACTCCGGAATCAGGCACTGGGCGGCACGTAGCCCTGGGCGGCGTCGGCGCCAGCACCAAAGAAATGATTCTCCATCTGGCTTGCCAGGTACTGGCGGGCGCGGGCGTCAGCCAGATTCAGGCGGTTTTCGTTGACCAGCATGGTTTGATGTCTGAGCCAAGCCGCCCATGCCTCCTTGCTGACGCTTTCCCAGATGCGTTTGCCAAGCTCGCCAGGGTAGGGCGGAAAATCCAGACCCTCGGCCTCTTTGCCGAGTTTGATGCAGTTGATCATGCGTGCCATTTCAAGCCTTCTCCAAGTTCCGTCAAAGGTGCGACTTTAGCAAGCTTTCAGTGACCGCCGCCTGGACAGGGTCAGTTCCAGGATGAAACCACAATGGTCGCAAGGTTCACCCGGCGCGGGTTGGTGGCAGGAATTGACGGCAAAGATTCAAATTGTGACGAAAGTACCGTGCGAAAAGTCCCCAGTCCAAGTATGATCGCAGCTATGGCAAAAGCTGATACCAAAACCAAGATGCTGGCCGACGGGCTGCGCTACAAATCCAAAGTGTCGGGATCCCCGTTCACGGCGGCAACGTCCTTTGGCGCGGCAACCATGTCGTGTTTTTTGTGTGGCAAACACAGGGCACGCTCGCAAATGGTCACGCGCAAGATTCTTGGCAAATCCCAGGCGGTATGTTCGCCCTCTTGCAAGGCTGCCGACGAAGCTGCCGGGTGATCCCATGGCTTTTCAATCCCTGAAAAGCACTTCAGATAATTTTGCCTGTCGTGTCTTCTCGCTCCTGAGCCTGGTTTGCATCGGTATGCTGGCCTTTGGCCAGTACTTGCAGTATTGGGTGGGTGTCATGCCCTGTCCCATGTGCATCGTTCAACGCTATATTCTTTTTTCTATAGCGGTAGTTGCAGGGCTGACGGGGGTTGTGGGCAGAAAGGCCTTTGTACTGCTGGGTGGCTTCCTGGTGCTTGTACTGTCGCTTTTCGGTGTCTATGTGTCTGCCCGACAGTCCTGGCTGCAGTGGTACCCCCCCGAGGTAGCTAGTTGTGGGCGTGATTTTTACGGGATGATCGAAAATTTTCCTCTGCAACGCGCCATTCCCATGATCTTCAAGGGCAGTGGCGACTGCACCAAAGTTGCGTGGACCTTTCTGGGTGCCTCCATTCCCAACTGGGCTTTTCTTTCCTTCAGCGCGATGGCAGTGCTGTCCTTTTTCCTGGTCCGGGGCGCGATTCGGCGCCGTCAAGCCTGATCCATCGGGCCGTGCAGGGCCGACTCAGGCCTTGACCAATTTCTTGACCAGCACCTGACTTTTCCGGTCCCAGTTGTACTTGCCCCTGCGCGCCTCGGGCAGCCAGTCGGCGTCCACCAGCGCAAAGCCGCGCTTAAGGAACCAGTGTGTGGTGCGGGTCGTCAGTACGAAAATGCTGTCCATTCCGGCCGCTTTGGCCCGCTGCTCGATCCGCTTGAGGATGCGTTCGCCATCACCTTGACCCTGGGCCTGCGGTGAAACGGTCAGGGCTGCCATTTCAGCGGTCTTGCGCTCCGGGTAGGGATAAAGCGCAGCGCAGGCAAAGATCACACCGTCGTGTTCGATCACCGTGTAAAAACTCAGATCGCGCTCAATTTCGGTGCGGCTGCGCTTGACCAGCGTGCCATCTTTCTCCAGCGGCTCGATGAGTTGCAGAATGCCGCCCACATCGTCCACGGTGGCCTCGCGCAGGCTTTCGAGCTTTTCGTCCACGACCATGGTGCCTATGCCATCGTGCACGTAGACTTCGAGCAGGATGGAGCCATCCACCGCAAACGGGATGATGTGGCTGCGCTCAACCCCTTTTTTGCACGCCTGGACGCAGTGTTGCAGGTAGAAACCGGTGTCGGTCGGTTTATCGGCCGATGGAAGCTCGGCCAGCAGTTTCTCGGCTGCCGCAAGTGCCAATTCCGTGACGATGGCATTGTTCTCACTCTGGGGTTCGTTGGGGTGAGCCAGAATTCCCGGAACTTCAGTCACGAAGATCAGTTTGTCGGCCTGCAGCGCAGTGGCCACCGAGGTGGCGACTTCCTCCATCCCGAGGTTGAAGGCTTCGCCAGTGGGTGAAAATCCGAATGGCGAGAGCAGAACCATCGCGCCCATATCGAGCGAGCGCATGATGCCGACCGAGTCGACCTTGCGCACCATGCCCGAGTGCAAAAAATCAACCCCGTCGATGATTCCCACCGGGCGCGCGGTCAGAAAGTTGCCCGAAATCATGCGCACGGTGGCACCTGCCATGGGCGTGTTGGGCAGGCCCTGGCTGAAGGCGGCCTCAATTTCGTAGCGCAACTGGCCCGCCGCTTCCTGTGCGCAGTCCAGCGACACGCTGTCGGTAATGCGCATCCCATGCGAATAGCGCGCCGTATGCCCTTTGGCCTCCAGTTGCTCATTGACCTGAGGCCGAAAACCATGCACCAGCACCACTTTCACGCCCATGCTTTGAATCAACGCCAGGTCTTGCGCGAGATGCGCCAATTTGCCCGCGGCAATGGCTTCGCCCGCGATGCCCACGACAAAAGTCTGGTTGCGAAACTTGTGGATATACGGAGCCACAGACCGGAACCAGGGAACGAAGGTGAAGTTGAAAACGGAGGACATGCGCAGCAGGGTCGATTTTGGTGTGTGGAGGCTGGGATAATCCTCGATTCTCTACGAAGTTACTACCTTGACAGTCACGCCACTTCAAATCGAGTTCCCAGAGTCGCTCCCCGTGTCGGGCAAACGCGACGAAATCATGGAGGCGCTGGAGCGACATCAGGTCATCATCGTCTGCGGGGAAACGGGCTCGGGCAAGACCACCCAGCTGCCAAAAATAGCGTTGGCGATGGGGCGCGGCAAGCTCAACTACCCACCAGGACAGGGCAAGCTGATCGGGCATACGCAACCCCGGCGCATCGCCGCCAGCAGTGTGGCCAAGCGAATTGCCGACGAGTTGAAAACTCCGCTGGGTGAGGTGGTGGGCTTCAAGGTCCGGTTTCAGGACCGGCTCAGCCGCGACAGTTCCATCAAACTGATGACCGACGGCATCTTGCTGGCCGAGACGCAGACCGACCCGCTGCTCAAAGCCTACGACACCCTCATCATTGACGAGGCGCACGAGCGAAGTCTGAATATCGACTTTCTGCTCGGTTACCTGCGCCAGATCCTGCCACGGCGACCCGATCTGAAGATCATCGTGACCTCGGCCACGATCGATGCCCAACGCTTCGCTGACCACTTTGCAAGCCGAGCCGGGCCAGCCCCCATCATCATGGTGTCGGGCCGCATGTTCCCGGTGGAGCAACGCTACCGTCCGTTTGAGGAATCGCGCGACTATGACCTAAATTGCGCCATCGCCGACGGTGTGGACGAACTCTGGCGCGACGTGCACAACAGCGGCGATATTCTGGTGTTCTTGCCCGGCGAGCGTGAGATCCGGGAGGCTGCAGACCACTTGCGCAAGCATTTGAGCCACCAGCCACTGTTTCACCACGCCGAGGTGCTGCCGCTGTTTGCACGCCTGAGCCAGGCCGAGCAGGAGCGCATTTTTGACAACCACAGCGGGCGGCGCATTGTGCTGGCCACCAACGTGGCCGAGACATCCCTCACGGTGCCTGGCATCAGATACGTCATTGATGCAGGCACAGCGCGCATGAAGCGCTACAGCTTCAGAAGCAAGGTGGAACAGTTGCTGGTCGAGCCCATCAGCCAGTCGTCGGCCAACCAGCGCGCCGGGCGCTGCGGGCGGGTGGCCAACGGCATTTGCATACGCCTCTACGATCAAAAGGACTTTGACGGCCGCCCCCGCTTTACCGACCCCGAAATCTTGCGTAGTTCGCTCGCCGGGGTGATTCTGCGCATGAAGTCCCTGCACCTGGGTATGGTGGAGGAATTCCCGTTTCTTGAGCGCCCCTCGGGCCGGGCCATTGCGGACGGCTACCAGTTGCTGGCCGAACTGGGCGCAGTCGATGATGGCAACGAGCTGACAGCCACCGGACGAGAGCTGTCCAAACTGCCGCTGGACCCGCGGGTGGGGCGCATGATTCTGGAGGCCCGCTCCCGAGGCGCGCTCGACGAAGTGCTGGTGATTGCCTCGGCACTCTCCGTGCAGGATGTGCGTGATCGCCCGATGGACATGCAGACGCAGGCCGATCAGGCGCACGCCAAGTTTGACGATGAGAAGAGCGAGTTTTCGGGTTACCTGGGATTGTGGAAGTGGATCAATGAGGGCAAGGGCATCGCGGGCCAGCACAAGCTCTCCAACCGCCAGTACGAGCAGTTGCTGCGGCAAAACTTCGTCAACATCCGCCGGGTGCGAGAGTGGCGCGACATCCACTCGCAGTTGCATACGGTGGTGGCCGAGCACAAATGGCGGCTCAACACGCTGCCCGCCAGCTACGAGCAGCTGCATATGTCGATGCTGTCCGGGTTGCTGGGCAACATTGGCTGCAAGCTGGAGGCCGACGGACCGCAGGGCGAGTACCTGGGCGCGCGCTCTATCAAGTTTTACGCCCACCCCGGCGCGCATCTGGTCAAAAAGCCCGGCAAATGGATTGTGGCCTCCGAGTTGGTGGAAACCACGCGCCTGTTTGGGCGTGGCATTGCCAACATCGATCCGCAGTGGCTGGAGCAGGTGGGCGCGCATCTGCTCAAAAAGCAACTGCTCGATCCGCACTGGGAGAAGAAATCGGCAGAAGTCACGGCACTGGAGCGCGCCACGCTCTATGGCATCGTCGTTTACAGCGGACGCCGCACCAATTACGGCCGGGTCGATTTGCCTGGGGCGCGGGAAATCTTCATCCGCGAAGCGCTGGTGGGCGAGCAGTGGGAAACCAAGCTGCCTTTCCTGGCGGCCAACCACAAACTGATTCGTCAGGTGGAAGACCTGGAGCACAAGGCGCGCCGCCAGGACGTTCTGGTGGACGACGAACTGATTTACGCTTTCTACGATCAGCAGCTTCCCGCCGACGTGTGCAGCGGCTACAGCTTTGAAAACTGGTACCGCGAGGCAGTCAAGAAGAACCCCGAACTATTGAAGCTCACGCGCGAGGAGCTGATGCGCCACGAGGCCGCGGGCATCACGACCCAATCGTTCCCCAAGACGATGCGTTTGGGCGGGGTGGACTGTGCGGCCACCTATTTGCATGAGCCAGGCGACGCCAAAGACGGCCTCACCGTGACGGTGCCGCTGTTTGTGCTCAATCAGGTCAACGAGGAGCGCTGCGAATGGTTGGTGCCTGGCATGCTCAAGGACAAGGTTCAGGCCCTGCTCAAGACGCTGCATCAGCGACCCCGCTCGCGCCTGGTGCCCTTGCCAGACACCGCCAGCCGGATGGCTGAAACGCTGAACACGCCCGAAATCTTTGGCCACGGCTCCCTGCTCGACGCCGTACTGAAGCTGGTGCGCGTGGCGACATCGCTCGATATCGTGCGCGCCGACATCAAGGCCGACATGCTCAGCCCGCACTTCTTCATGAACTTTCGGGTGGTGGATGAACACGGCCGCCAGCTCGGCACCGGGCGCAATCTTGGTGCTCTCAAGGCCGAACTCGGTGCACAGGCCAGAGGAGCGTTTCAGGCCTTGGCGGGGCTCAAGCTTGGGCAGCGCAGCGCAGCGCAGGCGGACGGAAAACATGATCAAAATCAGCCTCAAGTCCCCGTCAAACATTCACAGTCAGCTATCAATAGTGGAGCAATTCAGACGCGCTCAGGCAAGACTCAAGCGCCAGCGCTGGAGCAGCGCCATACCGCCTGGACCTTCGGCGAGTTGCCGGAATTGCTGGAAATCCTAAAAGGCGGCCAGATTCTGATTGGCTACCCTGCGTTGATCGATGCCGGTGAAGCCGTCACCATTGAGGTGTTCGACGAGCCCGAGGTCGCCGCCGCAAAGCACCGTGCCGGGCTGCGTCGGCTTTTTTCCCTGCAAATCAGGGATGCGCTCAAGTACCTGGAAAAGAATATTCCCGAGTTGCAAAAAATGGCGGTCGCTTACATGCTGGTCGGCAAAGGCGCCGATGGCTCCGGTGGTGGCACCCTCGAAGAATTGCGTGAGCAAATAATTGCTGTGGCCCTGGATCGCGCCTTTTTGCTCGACCCTCTGCCTGCCAATGAGTTTGACTTCAAGCGCCGGGTTGAGGAAGGCCGAGGCCGCCTGACGCTGATTGCCAATGAGGTCGCCCGCCTGACAGCCCTCATCCTGGCCGAATGCGCCACGGCAACCCGCAAGATCAAGGACACCAAGAATGCACCCGACGCCACCCAGGACGCCAGCCAGCAACTGGCGCGCCTGATGCCCAAACGCTTTCTCATCGAGTCACCCTGGGGCCCGCTGCAGCATTTTTCCCGCTACCTCAAGGCCATTACCGCCCGGCTGGAGAAGTATCGAGCCGACCCGGCCCGTGATAGTGCCCACCTGGCCGAACTGCGCCCACTGGAGCAGCGCTACTGGCGTCTGGTGGCCGAGCGCAAGGGTGTGCTTGATGATCGCCTGCTGGAGTTTCGCTGGTTGCTGGAAGAACTGCGGGTGAGCTTCTTTGCCCAGGAACTCAGAACGCCCCAGCCGGTGAGCGTCAAGCGTCTGGAGAAGGCGTGGGTACAGTTGACGACCTGAACCGGTTGCATGGTCGAGCGTCGGCCGATTTTGGGCTGGATTTCACCCCGGTTCGCACTGCAGACTCAAGGCTTGCAGTGGCTCTGCGGTGGCGGCGTCAGACACCACCAAGTTGATCTGCCTGGGATGATCGGGTTGCGCAGCAATGGCAGAAAAGCGCAGGCTCTGGCTGCCCTGGTAGGTGCCCACCGGAGTGTATTGGCGCACCACAAAATCGTGTTGCAAAAACTCACCCGAGTTTTCACCGGCCTTCACCCGCGAGTTGTGGCCGTGTTCGGTGACCGTCCAGTAGGCGCTCCAACTCTGTACGCCGGCGGCGGGCACGATGCTGGCATCAAAGGTGTCCTTATCGCCAACTCGACGCAGCGTGATGTCAGCCTGTGATGGGCCCGATGGCACCGCGGCGCGGCTGTAATCACGCCAGTCGTGACCATTGCGAACCAATTGCGGGGTGTAGATGTTGCGCAGACCATTGAGTGCGGCTATGGCACGCTGGCGTTGGGTGTTGGCAGGTGTGGCGAATCGGTCCACCCAGCCAATGTAGTCCCAATACCCAACGTGAAAGGCTTGGGCCACCACGTCCTTGCCCTTGAGGGAGGAGAGCCATTTGTCGGCCGGTGGGCAAGAACTGCAACCTTCGGAGGTGTAGAGCTCAATGACCGGGGTGAGGTGCTTGCCAGATCGAATTTCACAGGATGGCGGCGCCGCCATTACGGCGGCAGGCATTGCCAGCAGGGCTGCCGCGCCGAGGGAGAAAAAGACGCGAAAGTGTGTGTTTGGTTGGGGCAACATGAATTCACATTGGGTGACACATGAAGCTTGGTCGGTCGAGCCGCCGATTTCTTACGATTTGGCGGTTTGCCAAAAATATAAGCGAAATTGGCCTTTGGTCCGCATGTAGTATGTTTATACAGCTATTGTAATTATAGCGATTGAAGGCGTTGCAGTGCGGCGTCCAGGGTCCCATCCTGCTTGGCAAAACAAAAACGCACCACGCGCTGGTCGAATCCATTGGTGTAAAACGCCGACAGGGGAATGGCCGCCACACCAATCTCTGTGGTCAGCCATTGGCAGAACTGTGCTTCGTCCAGGTTGCTCACGTCAGAGATGTCCACACACTGAAAGTAGGTGCCCTCACAGGGCAGCAGTCTGAATTTGGTGCGCGCCAAGCCCGCACGAAACAGATCGCGCTTGCGCTGATAAAAATCAGGCAGCGCGAGGTACGGCGTCGGATCGGCCATGTAGCGGGCCAAGGCGTGCTGGACCGGCGTATTGACCGTGAACACGTTGAATTGGTGCACTTTGCGAAACTCCGCGCTCAGGGCGGCGGGAGCGGCGACATAACCCACCTTCCAGCCGGTCACGTGGTAGGTTTTGCCAAAACTCGAAACGATGAATGAACGCGCTGCCAGAGCAGGGTAACGCGCCACGCTCTGGTGTGGTTGCCCATCAAACACCATGTGCTCATAGACTTCGTCACTGATGAGGAGGATGTCGGTCGGCTCCAGAAGTTCCTGCAACCGGGCCATGTCCTGCGCGCTCCAAACCGTGCCGCTTGGGTTGTGCGGCGTGTTGGTGATGATGGCGCGGGTTCTGGGGGTGATGGCCGCTGAGATTTTCTCAAAATCGGGCCGAAAACTGCCTGGCGCCAAGGGGACGGGAACGGGTACACCACCGGCCAGGATAATGTTGGGCACATAGCTGTCGAAGCAGGGTTCAAGCACAATCACTTCGTCGCCAGGGTGAACCACGGCCAGGATGACGGTGATGATGGCTTGGGTAGCGCCAGCGGTGATGGTGATTTCGGTAGCGGCGCTGTAACTGGTGCCATGCAGGGCTGCCATCTTGGTTGCAATCGCCTCTCGCAAGACCGGAACTCCGGCCGAGGGTGGGTATTGGTTCAATCCCTGCTGCATCGCTTGCGTTACTGCATCGATCAACTTCGCGTCGCAGTTGAAATCCGGAAACCCCTGACCCAGATTGACCGCGTTTTTCTCCGCCGCAAGCATGGACATGGTAGTGAATATCGTCATGCCGTGGCCGGGCAGCTTGGAGTCAAGTTTGGGGGTGTGCGGGGTTGGCATGGTCGTTATCGGTTAGGGAGTGCGGGTCGGCGGGTGCGTCGCTGCTGGTTTTGGATGGGTCGCTGAGCCCGAGGCTGTCCCACAAGCTTGATCGGTTGGGGACAGCGCTTGCTTCGCTTCGGTCTGTCCCACAATGAACTACAACTCATAGTCGTTGACATGCCCGGTCATGGCGCGCTGGACTAAGGCGGGGCTGAGACGGTCGCTGAGCATTTCGGCGAACTTAAAAACGAAATTGCGCAGATAAGCGCCTCTTTTGAAGGCGACCCGGGCAATATTCTGGCCGAACAGATGTCCGGCGGGGCGCACCACCAAATCGCTCTTGGCGCCTTCAGCCACCACATCGCGCACCGACATCTCTGCCGCGATGCCAATGCCCAGGCCCAGGCGCACATAGGTCTTGATCACATCGGAATCAATGGCTTCCAGCGCAACGCGTGGCGCCAGCTTGCGAGTGGCAAAGGCCTGGTCGATCCGGGTGCGGCCCGTGTAAGCGGGGTGATAGGTGATGAGCGGCTCCTGGGCGATGTCCTCCAGCGTGAGGTGTTCCTTTTGGGCCAGGGCGTGGCCAACCGGCAAGACCAGTGCATGCTGCCATTCGTAGCAGGGCAGGGTCACCAGCTCCGAGTAGCTGGCCAGCGACTCGGTGGCGATGCCAATCTCGGCCACCTCTTCCATCAGCATGGTGGCAACTTGCTCGGGCGAGCCTTGATGCAGACTCACGTTGACCTCGGGATAAGCTTGACGCAGCTTGGCCACGGGCTCGGGCAGGACATAGCGGGCCTGCGTATGGGTGGTGGCGATCGAGAGCGTGCCGCTGTCCTGGGCGCTGTATTCATCCCCAATGCGCCGGAGGTTGCCAAGTTCCCGCATGATCAGATCAACGCTCTTGAGCACATGCTGGCCGGGCTCGGTGACGCGTTTGAGTCGTTTGCCGTGCCGGGTAAAGATCTCGATGCCCAGCTCTTCTTCAAGTTCAATGATGGCCTTGGAGACACCCGGCTGTGAGGTATGCAGGGCCTTGGCCGTTTCGGTCAGGTTGAGGTTGCGCCGAACCGCCTCCTGAACGAAGCGGAATTGGTGAAGGTTCATATCAAATTTCAGCTAACGGTGGGATTTATTATGCACCGCAAGTCTGAAAATTCAGGGAGCTAGGGCCAATTTGGCCAATAGCGCAATTACCGATGAATCTTCGCCCATTGCGGTCTTCAGATGGAGCTTGATCGTTGGGTGGTCACTGCGCAGCTGCTGCATCAGCACCGGCAAATCATCGCGGGCGTGCTTGCCCATCCCAAGGAACAGCGGAAACACAGTGACCTCTCCCACACCCTGGGCGACCAATTCAGTCGCACAGTCGGCCAGGGCGGGGGCGGTCAGCTCGAGATAGGCGCAGCGAACCAGCGTCGCCGGGTCAACTTGACGGATTTGGAGGGCAATCGCCTCAATGGGCTGTTTCCATAGTGGATCGCGCGAGCCGTGCGCCAGCAAAATGATCCCTTTGAGCAAGCTTTGACTCCTCAGCGTGTTGTCAGCGTCATCGTCGCAAGACCAACCAGCCAAAGGCTGTGAGGGATAGTGCAGAGTAAATCAGCCCAGGTAATGCGGCCGCGAGCCAAGGCTGCCAGTTTTGCAGGTTTCCGATGTAGCTGAAGACATTGTTGAGCATGAAGAAGCTGATGCCCGCCATCACCCCGCCAAAGACATAGGTCGCGATGCTCCCGGAGCGAAAGTGCAGGTAGGCAAAGGGCAGGGCGAGCACCACCATCACGAGGCAGCTCAAGGGGTAAAAAACCTTCTTCCAGAACTCAATTTCATAGCGCTGAGCGCTTTGCGCGTTCGCATTTAGGTGGCTGATGTATTGAAACAGATCGAGCGTGCTCATTCGCTCGGGTTTGAGCAGTGCCGCCGAGACCATCTCCGAGCTGATCTGGTTGGGCCAACGAAAGCTCTCAAGCTTGGCGCGCTCGATGCGGGCGCTGTCGACGCCGCGCGCCGGAAACTCGGTTCGGTCCACGTCCTGCAGCATCCAGGCGTCTTCACCGCTAGCAACGGCTGAGTTGGCGCGAACAACCGAACGCAGGAAGCCCTGGTTGTCGAACTCGAAAATTCGAATCCCGTGCATACCGCCGTCTGGCGCCATTTCGCCCACATTGACTGCGAACTGCGAATAGGGTTGCTTCTCCTTGAGCCACGCGCCGGTTTGCCCCACCGTGATGCGGCCCTGAAAGCGAGCCTTGAGAAGCTGACCAGCACGGTCTGCCGCCGGTGAGAGGTAGTCGCCTACGGCGAAGGTCAACACGACAAAGGCCAGGCCAAGCCACGAGAGCGTTCTGAGTGCTTTCCATGGGCCCAGCCCGCTGGTGCGTAATATGGTGTATTCAGAGCTTTGGGCCAGCCGGGCCATGACAATGATGGTGCCGATCAGCACCGCGATGGGCAGCAGTTCATAAAGGTGACTTGGCAGCATCAGCGCGACGTAGCTCAACGCATGGATCATCCGGTACTCCAGCCCACCGTAGCGGCCCACGGCCCGAACTTCATCAACAAAATCAAAGAAGAAGAACAGGGAGAGAAAACCAAGCGTGACAAAAGCCACAGCCCACAGAATTTCCCCGTAAAGCAGGCGCCGGATCGTTTTCAATTGACGGGTTTCCTCTCGCGCGGGCCATTGCGCCTTGGCATACGCCAATGCCAGCTGTTGTGGCTCTTGAGCAGCCAAACCAAACTCAGCGCCAGGGCACCACCGTGCAGAGTCAGCACGATGAAACCAAACGGAGCCCTCTCAGTTGCAATCCAGCTTTGCCCAAGGTTGAGTAGGTTGTAATACAGCATGAAGGCGAACAGTGGGAAAAGAAGGTCGGTACTTCGTCTGGCACGGGGATTCACCCGGGACGCGCACAGGCCAATAATCACGAAGTTGATGGCGGCCAGGACCAGCCCCAAGCGCCAGGACAACTCCGCCAGGTTGGCCGGTGTCGGGCTTTGCAGCAATTCCGTGGTGGGTCGGGTTCGGGTCGTGGTGTCATCTACCCCGGGCAGTGCGTTGGCTCCGACTTTGATGCTGTACTCTTCAAACTCGCTGATCTTTAGCTCGGTCTTGCCAAGCTCGCTTTCTAGGCGTTGGCCGTTGTTCAAAATCACGAAGCGGTCCGGACCCACTGATTCAACCCGCCCACTGCGGGCCGAGGTCACGGTTTGTTTGTTGCCCTCTGTGGTAGCAATGAACACATTGGAACCAGAGAGTTTTCCGGTCCCATTTTTTTCCACAAAGAAGACCCGTTTGCCCCCCGCAGATTCCTGAAACTGCCCGGGTGCAATGCGGTCGAGATCGCCGCGCCTTTCATACTGATCTCGCATGCTGGCGATTTTCTGGTTGGACCAGGGCAGGACGATCAGGGCCAGTGTCATGACCACCAGCAATACCGGCCACGCAAACCTGAAAAGCGGCCCCACCAGCGCCAGCATGCCCCGGCCGCTGGTGAACCAGATCACCATCTCGCTGTCACGGTACATGCGTGACAGGCTGGCGATGATGGCAATGAACAGGCTCAGGGTCAAAATCGTTGGCATGTAGGCCAGAACCGTGTATCCCATGACCAGCATCACGTCAGACGGATTGAAGCTGCCCCGTGAGGCCTGTCCGAGCGTGCGGATGAGCGTGGTGGTCATGACCACGGTGGTCAGTACCACCAGCGTCACGCCGAAACTGCGTGCGAGTTCCTTGCGAATGGAGGAATGGAATAACATCGGATCAGAATTTGCAAGATAAGGCCGCACTTGATGCACACTGCGTGCTTTGCCCCCAATAAACTGGAAAAACCCTAATTATGAACTTTGAACTCAAGACCCTGGGCCTTGCCGGTGCTGTTGCAGAGAAATGCGACGCACTGATTGTGCTGCTGGATCAGTCTTTCAAGCCAGGAAAAGACGCCTTGTCTCTTGTGGCATCGCAGCTTCTCTCGGGGGGCGATCTGGAGAAAAAGCCTGGCAGGACGATCAGACTGCATGCGCCGGCCGGTGTCGCCTGTTCGCGTGTGGTGCTGGCGTCCTGCGGGGAAGGCAAAGGCGTCGATGTGCGCAAGGCAGTCACTGCAGCCGTGGGTGCAGTCAAGTCTGATCAGGTCAAAAAACTCGTTGTCTGCTTCGCCTCGCCTGCACAGGAGGAGGGGTTGCGGGCAGCCGTCCTGGCCGTTGCCGAGGCCAGCTACAGCTTTACAACGACTAAATCCAAGCCGCAAGCAAGGGCAATCCGGCGTGTCGTAGTGGGTCTGCCTGCTTCGGCCAGCTTGAAGCCGATTTTTGACCGCACTGCGGCGGCCGTGGGCGGTATTGAATTGGCCAAGGAATGGGCCAACCGACCCGGCAACCATGCCACCCCAAGTTTGTTGGCGCAGGCGGCGCGGGGGCTGGCCAAGTCCCCGCAAATCAAATGCGAGGTGCTCGGACCCAAGGAAGTGGCCAAGCTGGGTATGGGTGCGTTCATCGCGGTGGCCCAGGGGTCAGACGAGCCACTGCGTTTTATTGTTCTGCGTTACCAAGGCGGGGCCAAGGCAGAGGCACCGGTTGTGCTGGTGGGCAAGGGTATCACCTTTGACAGCGGCGGCATTTCCATGAAGCCAGCCCCCGAGATGGACGAGATGAAATTCGACATGTCCGGCGCGGCCAGCGTGCTGGGAGTGTTTCATGCGTTGGCGCAGTTGAAGCCTGCACTCAATGTGGTCGGCCTGATTCCGGCCTGCGAAAACTTGCCCGACGGCCGCTCGATCAAGCCCGGGGATGTAGTCACTAGCATGAGCGGGCAAACCATCGAGATTCTCAACACCGACGCAGAAGGACGACTCGTGCTGTGCGATGCGCTCACCTATGCGGAACGTTTCAAGCCTTGCGCGGTGGTTGACATCGCCACCTTGACGGGCGCGTGCATGATTGCCCTGGGCGGCGTGCGCAGCGGATTGTTTTCGAGCGACGATCAGCTCGCCGCCGCTTTGTCGGCAGCCGGTCAGGCGTCCCTGGACCCGTGCTGGCGCATGCCGCTTGACGATGACTACGCCGAAGGCCTTAAGACAAATTTTGCCGATGTTGCCAATGTGGCCGGGCGCGCGGGCGGGGCCATTACCGCAGCCAAGTTCTTGCAGCGCTTCTCCACCAAGTACCCCTGGGCGCATCTGGACATTGCCGGGACGGCCTGGAAGAGTGGCACTGTAAAGGGGGCAACCGGACGGCCGGTGGGCTTGCTTGTGGAATTTTTGCTGACTTTGTCAAAGAAATAGGCGGGGGTTGTTTTTGTGACCGATGTGGCTTTTCATTTCAACGCACCCGATCCGCTGGCATACGCCAGCCGCCTGCTGCGCAAGGCGGTTTCCGCTGGGGCCCGTTTGGTGGTGACGGGGTCGCAGGAAACCCTGGGGCAAATCAGTGCGCAATTGTGGGCGTTGTCGCCTGTTGAATTTGTGCCACATTGCCAGTGCGACAGCCATGCTCGAGTGGTCGCGGTCTCGCCGGTGGTGCTCGCTCCGTTGATAGGGTCGACGCCGCATCTTCAGGTGTTGGTTAATCTCGGTTCTGCGGTACCTGAAGGGTTTGAGCAATTCGAACGGTTGATAGAGATTGTCGGTCCGGATGAAGCGGATCGCCAAGAAGCCCGATCGCGCTGGAAACGCTATGCCAGCCTCGGTCATGGTGTCACTGGGCACGACCTCGCCCCCAAAACCTCAAATCCATGAGCACATCACCCAGAAACCTGCCCCGATTCCTGCCAACGCTGACGGAGGTTGTCGAGCCGGGCAGCGTGAATCTGGCTGTCCCCCAGGTTGCGTCCCAAACCGTTGCTCTTGAGCCCGCACCCGTTCACATTGATCCGGTGGCGCTGGAGGCGCGACTGCGGGAGGAGGCTGCCATCTTCCTTGACGCCCAAATTGACGACCAGGTTCGAATTTTCAGCATGCGGCTGAGGCAGCAACTCCAGCCCATCGTCAATGAGGTCATCCTGGAAGCGATCGTCGCCTGTTCCGAGTCAGATCAGCGCGGACCGCAATAATTTTATTGATTCCATCGGTATCTTCCCTATGTTTTTGGCGCAAAAATTGCGTTATCGTAGAGAGTGTGAAAGTTTTCTTTATTTCACATTTATGTGCAATTGATCAATTAACTGGAGTTTTTATGCAATTCAAAGTGAAAAGTACTTTGACGGTTTTGGCAGCAGCAGTTCTGCTGGTGGCTTGCGGTAAGAAGGAAGAAGCAGCCGCCCCGGCAGCCCCTGCGGCGGCACCCGCACCCGCACCGGCTGGAATGGTTGTCAAGATCGGGCACGTTGGTCCTATCAGCGGCGCCATTGCGCACCTGGGCAAAGACAACGAGAACGGCGCACGTCTGGCCATTGAGGAACTCAACGCCGCTGGCGTGACCATCGGTGCCGACAAGGTCACCCTGGAGTTGCTGGCAGAAGACGATGCTGCCGACCCCAAGCAGGGCACGGCAGTTGCCCAGAAGCTGGTTGACGCCAAAGTCGCCGGCGTGGTGGGTCACTTGAACTCTGGCACAACCATTCCGGCGTCAAAGATCTACTTTGATGCGGGCATTCCCCAGATTTCCCCCTCTGCGACCAACCCCAAGTACACACGTCAGGGATTCAAAACGGCCTTCCGTATGGTGGCTGATGACACCCAATTGGGCGGCACATTGGGTCGCTACGCGGTGAACACGCTCAAGGGCCAGAACATCGCTGTGATCGATGACCGTACGGCCTACGGTCAAGGTGTGGCTGAAGAGTTCGTCAAGGCCGTTGAAGGCGCTGGTGGCAAAGTCGTTGCGAAAGAATTCACAACTGACAAAGCCACCGATTTCAACTCCATCCTGACCACCATCAAGGGCAAAAAACCTGATGTGGTGTTCTTTGGCGGCATGGATGCCGTGGCTGGTCCGATGCTCAAACAGATGAAATCTCTGGGCATCAAGGCAAAGTTCATGGGCGGCGATGGCATCTGCTCCACAGAGTTGGTGAAACTCGGCGGCGATGCGATTTCTGACGACATGGTGTACTGCGCTGAAGCTGGCGGCGTTGAAGGCGAAGCCAAGGTTGGCATGGAAGCTTTCAAAACCAAGTTCAAAGCCAAATTCGGCACGGACGTTCAGGTTTACGCTCCCTACGTTTATGACGCAGTAAACATCATGGTGGCCGCCATGGTGAAAGCTGGTTCTTCGGACCCGGTCAAGTATCTGCCGGTTCTGGCCGCAACGGCCGACTACAAAGGCGTGACTGGCCCTGTGACGTTTGACGAAAAAGGCGACATCAAGAACGGTGCCCTGACTCTGAAGACGGTTCGTGGCGGTCAGTTGACCACGCTGGCGGTGATCCGCTGATCAAACGCAAGTTTGATACGCCGGTTTGGCTGTCAAACCGGCAATCAAGGGGAGTCCTGCGCAAGGGCTCCCTTTTTTTATGCCTGCAGTTTTGGATGCGGACCTTTTTTCCAACGCATTTTCGGGGTAGGCCAAAATCGACCTTGGGCTCGGTTAAAATTCCTGTTGCTGGAGCGGTGGATGAGTGGTTTAAGTCACACGCCTGGAAAGCGTGCGAGGGGTAAAACCCTCCGGGGGTTCGAATCCCCCCTGCTCCGCCAGTGAAAAAATAAACCCCGCATTGATTCGTCGATGCGGGGTTTTGATTTGGGCGCTCCCTGCCGGGGAGCCTGATCGGCTATTTTTGGGTTTGAATCATTTTCATGGCTGAGGAAATCAACGCCGATACCTCGGTCATGTTGCTGGGGACAATGAGTGTGGTGGTCGCATCCGAGGCCACCTTGGAATAGGCGCTTACTGCTTTTTCCGCCACCTTGAGTTGCACCGCCTCAATGCCGCCAGGTTGGCGAATGGCTGCTGCAACGGTCGAAATTGCTCCGGCCGTGGCCTCGGCAACGGCCGTGATTGATTGCGCTTCACCCTGCGCTTTGTTGATGACGGCCTGCTTCTCGCCTTCCGAGCGTTGAATAAACGCCTCACGCTCGCCCGTGGCGATGTTGATCTGCTCCTGTCGGCGGCCTTCCGAGGCGGCGATTAGCGCACGCTTTTCACGTTCCGCAGTAATTTGCTGCTGCATGGCATGCAAAATTTCCTTGGGTGGCGTCAGATCCTTGATTTCGTAGCGCAAAACCTTGACGCCCCAGTTCAGCGCAGCTTCATCAATGGCCTGCACCACCTGGGCGTTGATGATGTCGCGCTCCTCAAAGGTTTTGTCCAATTCGAGCTTGCCGATGACCGAGCGCAAAGAGGTTTGCGCCAGCTGGGAAATCGCCATGATGTAGTTGCTCGAACCATAACTGGCCCGCATGGCGTCCGTAACCTGAAAATACAGGATTCCGTCCACCTGCAACTGGGTGTTGTCCCTGGTGATGCAAACCTGGCTGGGAATGTCCATGGGGACTTCCTTGAGCAGGTGTTTGTAAGCGACCCGATCCACAAAGGGCATTAAAAAATTCAATCCCGGCAACAGGGTGCCGTTGTATTTCCCCAGGCGCTCCACGACCCACGCGTGCTGTTGGGGCACGACTTTGATCGATTGCGTGACAAATATCACGGCGACCACAAGCAAGATGATTGCAACTTCCATTTGATTCTCCAATGAGTACGATTTTCAAAACTTCACGATTTTTGGACCATCAGACGACTGCCCACCACTTCGACGATGCGATAGATCCCGGGGAGGGGCGCTGCCCCTGGCAAAAGCACGACGGTCCACATGGCCCCACGATATTTGACTGAGCCGGTGCCGTCTGGTCCCCACGCGTCCACCTGCACGACCTCTCCGACATCCAGATTGGATCCGGCGTGGGCGCCTGGAAGGACTTTTGAAGCGGTGCTGAGCCTATATGCACGCCAGGCAGCGACGAGGCCGCCACCCACCAGCGCGGCGACTACCAGTTGAGCCGTTAGCGTAGCACCAGCGTGAGCCGCCAGCGCGGCAGCCATCAAGCCCATCGAAAGCATGAGCAAGTAAAACGTTCCGGTCAGAAGCTCAACCGCCACGACTGCGCCCGCTAGCACCCACCAGATCGTTGATTCAGCCATGTCAGCCCTTTATGTGTTGTGATCGCCACATTTTGGGGCAAAAGCCAGCGCATGCGCGGCAGGATTCAAAATAAGTCCTTACACTTCGCGCCTGTTTGATTTATTTCTGCCCGGCTGGAGGCCTTAATGAAATTTCGCTTTCCCATTGTCATCATTGATGAAGATTTCCGCTCCGAGAACACCTCGGGACTGGGGATTCGGGCATTGGCGCAGGCGATTGAATCCGAAGGTTTCGAAGTGCTGGGCGTCACGAGCTACGGCGACTTGAGCCAATTCGCCCAGCAGCAAAGCCGCGCCAGTGCGTTTATCTTGTCGATTGACGATGAGGAATTCTCCGCCGATCCAGGTTCCGATCCGGACCCGGTTGTCGTAAATTTACGGCACTTCATTGAAGAAGTCAGGCGCAAAAACCTCGATGTGCCAATTTACGTATACGGTGAGACGAAGACGTCACGGCACTTGCCCAATGACATTTTGCGTGAGCTTCACGGCTTCATCCACATGTTTGAAGACACGCCGGAGTTTGTGTCGCGGCACATCATTCGGGAGGCCAAGAGCTACCTGGAAGGCGTTCAGCCGCCCTTCTTCAAGGCTTTGCTCGATTATGCCGAGGACGGTTCGTATTCCTGGCACTGCCCGGGGCACTCCGGTGGGGTGGCCTTTCTCAAGAGTCCGGTGGGCCAGATGTACCACCAGTTCTATGGCGAGAACATGTTACGGGCTGACGTGTGCAACGCGGTTGAGGAACTGGGCCAACTGCTCGACCATGACGGTGCCATTGGCAAAAGCGAACGCAATGCGGCGCGCATCTTCAACGCCGACCACTGCTTCTTCGTGACCAATGGCACAAGCACCAGCAACAAGATGGTGTGGCACCACACGGTGGCACCCAACGATGTGGTCGTGGTTGACCGCAATTGCCATGTTTCAATACTGCACGCGATTGTCATGACCGGGGCGATTCCTGTCTTTTTGAAACCCACACGCAACCATTTCGGCATCATCGGGCCGATTCCCAAGAGCGAGTTTGAGCCGGCCTCCATCAAGGCTAAGATCCGGTCCAACCCCTTGATCAATCAAATTCTGCCCGACGTAGACGTCGATCTGATCAAACCCCGCGTGCTGACGCTCACTCAGTCCACCTACGACGGCGTGCTTTACAACACTGAGACCGTCAAGCACATGCTCGACGGTTACGTTGAAAACATCCATTTTGACGAAGCCTGGCTTCCCCATGCGGCGTTTCACCCGTTCTACGGGACCTACCACGCCATGGGTAAAAAGCGTGCGCGGCCCAAAAAAGCCATGGTATACGCCACCCAGTCCATTCACAAACTGCTCGCTGGCATCAGCCAAGCCAGCCATGTGCTTGTGCAGGACTCACAGACGGTCAAGCTCGACAAGCATCTGTTTAACGATGCTTACCTGATGCACACCTCAACTTCGCCGCAGTACAGCATCATTGCCAGCTGTGATGTGGCCGCTGCCATGATGGAGCCACCGGGCGGCACGGCGCTGGTCGAGGAGAGCATTGCCGAAGCGCTGGACTTTCGCCGCGCCATGCGCAAAGTGGACGAAGAATATGGAGACGACTGGTGGTTCAAAGTGTGGGGCCCCGACAAACTGGTGGAAGAGGGCATCGGGCGCGCCGACAACTGGATTATCAAGGGTGAGTCGCGCAGCGCCAAGGCGGGTGTCAACTGGCACGGTTTTGGGAAGATGGCCGCGGGCTTTAACATGCTCGATCCAATCAAATCAACGGTGGTGACGCCCGGCATGGACTTGAACGGCAAGTTCGCCAAGACCGGAATTCCGGCCAGCATCGTGACGAAGTTTCTGGCCGAACATGGCGTGGTGGTTGAGAAAACCGGTCTCTACAGCTTCTTCATCATGTTCACCATCGGTATCACCAAGGGGCGCTGGAACAGCATGCTCACGGCCCTGCAGCAGTTTAAGGACGATTACGCCAAGAATCAGCCGATGTGGCGCATCCTGCCCGAGTTTTGCCAGAAATACCCCAAGTATGAAGCCATGGGGTTGGCCGACCTTTGCCAGCACATTCACCAGCTCTATGCAAAGCGCGATATAGCGCGCCTGACCACGGATATGTACTTGAGCGACCTGACGCCGGCGATGAAACCCAGCGACGCCTACGCGCAAATTGCGTTGCGCAAGACCGAACGGGTGGAGATCGATCATCTCGAAGGCCGAATCACCGTGGGCTTGGTTACGCCTTACCCCCCTGGCATTCCCTTGCTGATTCCCGGTGAGGTCTTCAACCGCAAAATCGTGGAATACCTCAAGTTTTCACGCGAGTTCAACGCACAGTGCCCGGGATTTGAGACCGATATTCATGGTCTTGTAGAGGAAACCGGGGCAGACGGACAAACGCACTACTACGCCAATTGCGTTCGCTCCGAATAAGAATGCTATAAAACGTATAGCTGTTATCGCCCTGTCTGCATGAGCTAACAGCGATCTTCTTCAAGATTGAGGAGTTTCAACCACGGCCACGGCGGTCTGGCTGACGCCGCAGTCTACGTAGGAGATTTGACCAGTCATGCCTGAGGCAAGATCGCTGAGCAGGAACGCAGCGACATTGCCCACTTCCTCAATCGTGACATTGCGTTTGAGAGGAGAGGCGTTGGCCGAAATGGACAGAAGACGACCAAAGTCCTTGATGCCGCTGGCCGCCAGAGTCTTGATGGCGCCGGCACTCAGGCCATTGACCCGGATGCCTTGGGGTCCAATGGCATCCGCCAGGTAGCGCACCGACGATTCCAGCGATGCTTTGGCCAGGCCCATGGTGTTGTAGCTGGGAACCACGCGCACGCCGCCCAGATAGGTCAGCGTCAGCAACGAGGCCGTGGAATTGAGGTAGGGCAGGGCTGCTTTGGCCATGGCCGGAAAACTGTAGGCGCTGATGTCGTGGGCGATTCTGAAGTTTTCGCGGGTCAGACCGTCCAGGAAATTGCCCGCTATGGCCTCCCTTGGCGCAAAACCGATGCTATGAACAAAGCCATCAAAGCGCGGCCAGTGAGTCGCCAGGTCGGCAAAGAGCTTGTCAATCTGGGTGTCGTCGGCCACGTCGCAGTCAAACACCAGTTTGGAGTTGAAATCTGCCGCAAACTCGGTAATTCGGTCCTTGAAACGCTCTCCAACATAGCTAAAAGCGAGTTCGGCACCCTGTTCGTGGCAGGCCTGGGCAATGCCGTAGGCAATGGAGCGCTTGGACAGAACGCCCGTAATCAGCAGTTTTTTGCCAGTCAAAAATCCCATATCGTCCTCTTGTATAAGCAGATGAATCGTCGCCGCAAACTTGCCGGGTCAGGGGCGTCACAGTGTGCCTCCAGGCTTCAGATTTGCGGCGCAAATTGAACGGGAATTGTCGCACGCATCGCTTTTTTGCGTTTGTCGACAAGTGCGATCAGAGCCTATGGGCAGAGAAGAGTCAGCGCTGCTTGCGAGCAATCCACGCTGGCGTTGCCTTGAGCAGTTCCAGTGCACCGGCACACGGGCAACGGACGGCGAAATTGCGAGCTGGCGTTGACTTAAATCCTTGAAAATCAAGGTACTTAAGGCATTATTGCAGTACAATCCGAGCTCACGACCAAACGGGCGGGTAACTACCGCCCGTTTTTTTTGGTCGGTTGTTTTTGAACTGCATTTGAACACACGTGGCTTTAAGCGAAATTGTTGAACAAACCGTAACCGGACTGGGCTATGACCTGGTGGAAATCGTGCGCTCTGCCGCCGGCTTGCTGCGCATCACCATTGACATTCCTGTTTCGCCCGCCACTGTGGCCGCGGCGCCCGGAGCGGTGGTGGAGCAGCTCATCACGGTTGAAGACTGTGAAAAAGTGACAAGGCAGCTGGTGTTTGCGCTGGAAGTTGACGGCATTGAATACAAGCGGCTTGAAGTGTCCTCGCCCGGTATTGACCGTCTTTTGCGGCACCAGCGGGATTTTGAGCGTTTTGAGGGTCGCGTCATTGACGTTGCGCTTAAGGATGCCGTGGGGGCTGCGGCGGCGGGCCAGGTCAGCGCAAGCCGTAAAAAGTTTCGTGGCACGCTCGAGCATGTCCCAAGTGATGGTGTCGGCGTGCGCTGGCAAATCGTCTGGAGTGATGCGCCCGTGGGCAAACCGGGGCAAAGGATTAGCAAGAAGAGGTTGCCCGCTCCGCTGCAGGCGCTGGGATTTACCCTCGATGAGCTGCGCGAAGCACGGCTGGCACCGATTGTCAACTTCAAGGGCCGGGGTGCGGCCGGTGGTTCAGAATCGAATTGAATACAAATTGAAACAGGAGAGTCATGGCATGAATCGCGAAATGTTAATGCTGGTCGAGGCCATCTCACGCGAGAAAAATGTGGAGCGTGATGTGGTGTATGGCGCTGTTGAAGCGGCGCTGGCGCAAGCGACTAAAAAGCTTTACCCGGGTGATGTCGATATTCGCGTCGCGCTCGATCGCGATACCGGCAGCTATGAGACCTTCCGCCGCTGGCACGTGGTGCCCGACGAGGCTGGCCTGCAACTGCCCGATCAGGAAACTTTGCTGTTTGAAGCTAAGGAACAGATTCCTGACATTGAGGTGGACGAATACATAGAAGAGACTGTGGAGTCAGTACCGATTGGGCGCATTGGCGCCATGGCTGCCAAACAGGTCATTCTGCAAAAGATTCGTGATGCCGAACGCGAAATGCTGCTTAGCGACTTCATGTCGCGTGGAGACAAGATTTTTGTTGGCACCGTCAAGCGGATGGACAAGGGTGACCTCATTGTTGAAAGCGGCCGGGTTGAAGGCCGACTGCGTCGCAGCGACATGATCCCCAAGGAAAACTTGCGCACGGGTGACCGGGTCCGCGCCATGATCATGGAAGTGGACCTTACCCTGCGCGGCGCCCCCATCATCCTGTCACGCTCGGCGCCAGAGTTCATGATTGAATTGTTCCGTCAGGAAGTGCCCGAGATCGAGCAAGGTCTGCTGGAGATCAAATCCTGCGCCCGCGACGTAGGATCGCGCGCCAAGATTGCAGTGCTCTCGCATGACAAACGGGTTGACCCCATCGGTACCTGTGTGGGTGTACGCGGTTCGCGGGTCAACGGTGTGACCACCGAGCTCGCTGGTGAGCGCGTTGACATCGTCCTGTGGAGTGAAGATCCGGCCCAGTTTGTCATCGGCGCATTGGCCCCGGCCAACATCTCGTCCATTGTCGTGGACGAGGAACGTCATGCTATGGACGTGGTGGTTGACGAAGAAAACCTGGCCATCGCCATCGGGCGAGGCGGTCAGAACGTGCGGCTTGCTTCCGAGCTGACGGGCTGGAAGATCAATATTCTCGATGCTGCGGAGTCTGCCCAAAAGCAGGCCAACGAGACCGACTCCGGACGCAGGCTTTTCATGGAAAAGCTCGATGTTGACGAAGAGATCGCCGATTTGCTGATTGCTGAAGGCTTCACCAGTCTGGAGCAGGTGGCCTACGTTCCCCTGGAAGAAATGCTTGAAATCGAGAGTTTTGACGAGGACACAGTCAACGAACTGCGCACCCGCGCCAAAGACGCGTTGCTGACCCTGGAAATTGCCCACGAAGAAAAGGTGCAGGACGTTTCCCTTGATTTGCGTGATCTCGAGGGTATTACCCCGGCGCTGATTGACAAGCTCGCTGAAGGCAATATCTTCACCCGTGACGACCTGGCCGATCTGGCTGTGGATGAACTCACGGAACTCACCGGCCAGTCGGAGGACGAGGCCAAGATCCTGATCATGAAGGCGCGCGAACATTGGTTTACCGATGAAGCTGCTTCTCTAGAGTCACGGTCATGAAAGGTTTAAAAGAATATGTCCAATACGACCGTCGCCGAGTTTGCAACTGAACTCAAGAAATCCACAGATACGCTGCTTGAGCAACTCAAGTCCGCTGGCGTGGCCAAGTCGGATGCGTCCGACAAACTGACCGAGGCCGACAAGCAGCATCTGCTGGGCTTTCTGCAGGCCAGTCATGGCACCGCCAGTGCCGAGCGCAAGAAGATCACGCTGGTCAAGAAATCGACCACCGAAATCAAGCAGGCCGATTCCACCGGCAAGGCCCGCACAATTCAGGTGGAGGTTCGCAAAAAACGTACCTTTGTCCGCCGTGAGGAAGGCGCTGATGCGGCCCTAGAGACACCGCAGCCCGATGCTGAAAAGCAGGAGACTCCGTCCCTAGACAACGCCGAATTGCTGCGTCGTGAAGAAGAGGCACGGCACCAGGCTGAATTCATCCGTCGCCAGGAAGAAGAACTGGCACAGCGCAAACGTCAGCGTGAAGCAGACGAGGCGCGCGCGCGCGAAGTGAATCAGGCAGCGGCATCAAAGGCTGCAGAGAAAGCCGCCGCCAAGGCTGTTGCTAAGCAAGAAGAGGTTTCGGCGGAGGTGCCGCAAGAAGAGAAAGCTTTAGAACTGGCGACCAAGAAAGCCACCAAAGAGGCCGAGAAGGCGCAGGCTCTTGCGGCCAAGCAACTCCAGGCAGAGGAAGCAGCCGCGGCCAACTCCAAAGCGCAAGCTGCAGAGGAGGTCGCCAAAGCTGCAGACCTGAAAGATCGCCGCCGCAAGGCCGAGACTGAAGCCGCCGCTATTCGCAAGATGATGTCGGAGCCCGCCAAAAAAGCACCGGTTGTCAAGAAGCCCGAGGAAATCAGAGCCGATGCGGCCAAGGCTGGACTCAAGGGCACACTGCACAAGCCTGCCGCTGGCGCCGCTGGTGCGAAGCCGGCGCGTCCCGGTGCACCCGCCGCTGCACCTTCCGGAACGGGTAAAGAAGTCAAGTCCGCCAAGCTGTCGAGCAGCTGGGCGGGAGATCCGGCCAAGAAGAAAGGCATCCCCACCCGCGGCGCCACCGGCGCGCCGGGTCGTGCAGGCAATTGGCGCTCTGGCCCGCGTGGTCGGCGAGGCAGCAACGACCGTGACCGCGACGATCACCGCACGCCACAGGCGCCGGTCGAGGTGCGCGTTCTGGAGGTGCATGTGCCCGAAACGATTACCGTGGCAGAGTTGGCCCACAAGATGGCCGTCAAAGCGTCCGAAGTCATCAAACACCTGATGAAGCTTGGCCAGATGGTGACCATCAACCAGCCGCTGGACCAGGATACCGCCATGATTCTGGTGGAGGAAATGGGTCACACGGCGGTTGTCGCCGCTCTGGACGACCCCGAGGCGTTCACCGACGACGAGGTCTCCTTGCAGCAGTCCGAGTTGCTGCCACGGGCACCCGTGGTCACCGTGATGGGCCACGTGGACCACGGCAAGACGTCTTTGCTGGACTTTATCCGCCGTGCCAAAGTGGCTTCCAGTGAGGCGGGCGGCATCACCCAGCATATCGGCGCCTATCACGTCGAGACGCCCCGCGGCATGATCTCGTTCCTCGATACGCCTGGTCACGAGGCTTTCACGGCCATGCGTGCCCGCGGTGCCAAGGCAACCGACATTGTGATCCTGGTGGTTGCCGCCGACGATGGCGTGATGCCTCAGACCAAAGAAGCCATCAAGCATGCCAGGGCAGCCGGGGTGCCTTTGGTGGTTGCCATCAACAAGATCGACAAGCAAGGTGCCAACCCGGATCGGGTCAAGAATGAATTGCTGATTGAAGAAGTGGTGCCCGAAGAATTGGGTGGCGATACACCCTTTGTCGCGGTCTCGGCCAAGACCGGACAGGGCATCGACAGCCTGCTCGAACAGGTTCTGCTTCAGGCCGAGGTGCTGGAGTTGCGCGCGCCCGTAGACGCCATGGCCAAGGGTCTGGTTGTCGAAGCTCAGCTCGACAAGGGTCGCGGTCCGGTGGCCACCGTGTTGATTCAGTCCGGAACGCTCAAGACTGGCGACATTGTCCTGGCGGGCTCCACCTATGGCCGCGTGCGTGCCATGCTGGACGAGAACGGA
This sequence comes from uncultured beta proteobacterium, assembly GCA_963784775.1. Classification (GTDB taxonomy): domain Bacteria; phylum Pseudomonadota; class Gammaproteobacteria; order Burkholderiales; family Burkholderiaceae_C; genus Rhodoferax. The sequence continues at coordinate 81,727 of CAWAST010000001.1, forward strand.
AAAACCATCAAGACTGCCGGGCCGTCGATTCCCGTGGAAATCCAGGGCTTGACCGAAGTGCCCCAGGCGGGTGATGAATTCATGGTCATGCTCGATGAGCGCCGTGCCCGTGAAATCGCCACTTACCGGGCCGGTAAATTCCGCCACACCAAACTGGCCAAGCAGCAGGCAGCCAAGCTGGAGAACATGTTCACGGACATGACCGCCGGCGAGGTCAAGATGGTTCCGATCATTGTCAAGGCCGATGTGCAGGGTTCGCAGGAGGCGCTATCGCAGTCGCTGCTCAAACTCTCCACCGACGAGGTCAAGGTGCAGTTGGTTTACGCTGCCGTGGGTGCCATCAGCGAGTCGGACGTTAACCTTGCCATTGCCTCCAAGGCGGTGATCATCGGCTTCAATACCCGTGCCGATGCGGGTGCGCGCAAGCTCGCTGAGAACAATGGCGTCGATATTCGTTACTACGACATCATTTATGACGCCGTGGACGAGCTCAAGCTGGCTATGTCGGGCATGCTTACGCCTGACAAGAAGGAAGAGGTCATCGGCACGGCCGAGATTCGTCAGGTCTTCAAGGTCTCCAAGATTGGCTCGATTGCCGGTTGCATGGTTACGGCGGGCGTGGTTCGGCGGACGGCTCGGCTGCGCCTGCTGCGCGACAACGTCGTTGTCTTTACGGGTGAGCTCGATTCGCTCAAACGCTTCAAGGACGACGCCAAGGAAGTCAAAGAAGGCTTTGAGTGCGGTTTGAACCTCAAGAACTACAACGACATCCAGGACGGCGACGTGCTGGAGTTCTTTGAAATTCGCGAAATAGCCCGTACCCTTTGAAGTGATGGCGACAAGTCGTGCGTAAAAAGTCCAGTACCCCCAACCGCAGCTTCAAGGTGGCCGATCAGATCCAGCGTGATCTGACCGAGCTGATTGCGCGCGAGCTCAAGGATCCGCGGGTGGGTATGCTGACGATTCAGGGTGTGGAAGTCACCCCCGACTATGCTCATGCCAAGGTATTTTTCAGTCTGCTCTCGGGTGATCCCAAGGAGTGCGCCGAAGGACTGAACCAGGCTGCGGGCTTTTTGCGAGCGGGTTTGTTCAAGCGCCTGCACATTCATACGGTGCCTACGCTTCATTTTGTGTTCGACCAGACCACAGAAAGAGCGGCGGACATGAATGCGCTTATCGCACGGGCAGTGGCTTCGCGCTCCAAGAACGAGGACTGATATGGGACAAGCGCCGCAAGCACGGGTTGCCAGGCGCCCCGTGCATGGGGTGCTGCTGCTGGACAAACCATTGGGCTGGTCCAGCAACGATGCGCTGCAAAAAGTCAAGTGGCTGCTGCGTGCCGAGAAGGCGGGCCACACGGGCACACTTGACCCGCTGGCCACGGGCCTTCTGCCCTTGTGTTTTGGCGCGGCGACCAAATTCAGCCAGATCCAACTTGATGCTGACAAGACTTATGAGACGACGGTGCAGTTGGGAACCAAAACCAGCACCGCCGACGCGGAAGGAGAAGTGATTGAAAAGCGGGCGGTGAACGTCTCGCGCGAGGATGTTGAGGAGGTGCTGGCACGGTTTACCGGCCGCATTTTCCAGGTGCCGCCCATGCACAGCGCCCTGAAAAAGGAAGGCAAGGCGCTGTACGAGTACGCACGGGCTGGGCAGATGGTGGAGCGGGAACCGCGCGAAGTCACAATTTATGAGATAAAAATGGCTGTAGCCAGCGTTGAACTTGAAGATTCAGCTATAAAACTCATAGTTAAGTGCAGCAAGGGGACTTACATCCGGACCTTGGGTGAGGACATTGGAGAGGCATTGGGCTGCGGCGCCCATTTGAGTGCGCTACGCCGCATCGGGACAGGTGGATACAGGATTTCACAGTGTGTGACCCTCTCGGCCCTGGAGGCGATGAGCGAGCAAGAGCGCCTTGAGTGCCTGATGCCGGTCAACTCGCTGTTGACAGAGCACGCAGTGGTGACGCTTGATGACGATCACGCAGGACGTTTCCTCAGCGGCTTGCGACGCCGGGGCGATTGGCCAGACAGTGACAAAGTGGCGGTCTATGGCCCCAAGCCGGGCGCGTTGCTCGGCATCGCCCGCGCAGAAGCGGGGGAATTGATACCGGGGCGACTGCTTAGCCCCACTGAAATTGAACAGATGTTGAAGGACGACGGGGAAAGCAAAGGCCAGGCCCCGTCTCAAGTTATTTAAGAAAGTAGACCATGAGCCATAAACAAATTCGAAATATCGCCATCATCGCCCACGTGGACCATGGAAAAACCACCATGGTTGACCAGTTGCTGCGTCAGTCTGGCACTTTTGCCGAGCACGAGAAGGTTGTCGACACCGTGATGGACAACAACGCTATTGAGAAAGAGCGTGGCATCACGATTTTGGCCAAAAACTGCGCCGTGACCTGGAACGACACCCATATTAATATCGTCGACACCCCTGGCCACGCTGACTTCGGCGGCGAGGTCGAACGCGCTCTTTCCATGGTGGACGGTGTTGTTCTGCTGATCGACGCGCAGGAAGGCCCCATGCCCCAGACCCGTTTTGTGACCAAGAAGGCGCTGGCCCTGGGGCTCAAACCGATCCTGGTGGTCAACAAGGTGGACAAGCCGGGTTCGCGTCCCCAATATGTGGTCGATGCCGCTTTTGATCTGTTCGACAAGCTCGGCGCTACCGATGAGCAGCTTGATTTCCCGGTGGTTTACGCCTCCGGTATCAACGGCTGGTCTTCCATGGAGGAGGGTGGTCAGGGCGAACAGTGGGGCCCCGATATGTCGGCACTATTCAACACCATTCTCGATCATGTGCCGCACCAACAGGGCGACCCGCAAGCGCCGCTGCAGCTGCAAATTTCAGCGCTTGACTTTTCGACCTTTGTTGGTCGCATCGGGGTGGGCCGCATCAGCCAGGGCACGATCAAACCCATGATGGACGTTGTGGTCATGGAGGGCCCGGACGGCAAGGCCGTCAAAGGCCGTATCAACCAGGTTCTGACCTTCCAGGGCCTGGAGCGGGTCCAGGCCACGGACGCGGGCCCCGGTGAAATCGTGCTGATCAACGGCATCACCGATGTCGGTATTGGCGTCACCATTACCGACCCGATCAATCCGATGCCGTTGCCCATGCTCAAAGTCGATGAACCGACCCTGACCATGAATTTCTGCGTCAATACCAGCCCGCTGGCGGGTCGTGAGGGCAAGTACGTCACCAGCCGCCAGATCTGGGACCGCCTGCAAAAGGAACTGCAGCACAATGTGGCGCTGCGCGTCAAGGAAACCGACGAAGAAGGTATTTTTGAAGTCATGGGCCGGGGTGAACTGCACCTGACCATTTTGCTGGAGAACATGCGTCGCGAAGGCTACGAGCTGGCCGTGTCCAAGCCGCGCGTGGTGTTCCGCGAAATCAATGGCGTCGTGTGTGAGCCCATTGAGCTGGTCACTGCCGACATCGAGGAGCAGCACCAGGGTGGCGTGATGCAAGCCCTGGGCGAGCGCAGGGCCGATCTTGTCAATATGGAGCCTGATGGCCGCGGCCGTGTGCGCCTGGAATACCGCATACCAGCGCGAGGGCTGATCGGTTTCACCAATGAGTTTTTGAACTTGACCCGCGGCACCGGCCTGATCTCCAACATTTTTGACAGCTACGAGCCGCACAAGGGCGAGATCGGTGGCCGCAAGAACGGCGTGCTGATTTCCATGGACGCTGGCGAGATATTCACCTACGCGCTGGGCAAACTCGATGATCGTGGTCGCATGTTCGTGCGGGCCAATGACCCCGTTTACGAGGGCATGATCGTGGGAATTCACAACCGCGACAACGATCTGGTGGTGAACGCCACCCGCACCAAGCAGCTCACCAATTTCCGCGTGAGCGGCAAAGAAGACGCCATCAAGATCACGCCTCCAATCGAGTGCACGCTGGAATACGGCGTTGAGTTCATTGAAGATGATGAGTTGGTGGAGATCACGCCGAAGTCGATTCGCCTGCGCAAGCGTCACCTCTCCGAGCACGACCGCAAAAAGGCAAGCCGCGACTTACTCTGACGCACCTCATAGGCGAGGGTGCCGTTGAAACTCAACCACAACCGGGCCGTGCTGCTGATGGTGGCCGTGACCCTGATGTGGTCGATCGCCGGTGTGGTCACGCGCCATTTGGATCATGCCCGCAGCTTCGAGGTGACCTTCTGGCGCAGCTTTTTTACGGTGCTTTCCCTGCTGGTGATCCTGCCGCTGTTTCGCGGTCGCCTCGTTTTTCACCGCATGCGCAGCGGCGGGGCGGCGCTGTGGCTCTCGGGGCTGTGCTGGTGCGGTATGTTCACCTTTTTCATGCTGGGCATCACCATGGTCAGCGTGGCCAACGTGCTGGTGACCATGTCGTTGGGGCCCTTGCTCACCGCAGTGGCAGCCCGAATTTTCATTGGTCACCGGATCCCCGAGCGAACCTGGGCCGCCATCGTAGTGGCCGGATGCGGCATTGGCTACATGTATGGCAGTCAATTGACGGCCGGGGGCAGCCTGCTGGGCACACTTGTGGCGCTGTGTGTGCCTATATCTGGCGCGGCCAACTGGACAGTGACCCAGCACGCCCACTCCAAAGGCCTCAAGGTCGATTTGATCCCGGCGGTCCTGATTGGCGCCGGCCTGTCGGCCCTCCTGACTCTGCCGCTGGCAGTGCCGTTTCAGGCAAGCGCCTATGATCTGACCTTGCTGGCTGGTCTTGGATTGGTGCAATTGGCCATCCCCTCGACTTTGGCGGTCGTGTGCACCCGGGTGCTCAAGGGCCCCGAAATTGCTCTGCTGGGTCTGCTCGAAGTAATTTTCGGTATCCTGTTGGCCTGGGTGGGCGCCAACGAGATTCCTGGTCCCAACGTACTGGCCGGAGGCGCCCTGGTGATCGGTGCGCTGGCAGTCAACGAACTGATTGGATGGAGAGGCAGAACATGACGACACAACACACGCCATCGCAGCAGGATGAAGTACACGTCCTGACCGAAATCCGCGGTCATGTCGGCATGATCACGTTGAACCGACCCAAGGCGCTCAATGCACTCTCGCTGGGAATGATCCGCACCCTCACGCAGTGCCTGCTTCAATGGCGCGATACGCCACAAGTGCAGGCGGTTGCGATCCGCGGCGTCGGCAAGGCAGGTCCCTTTGGACTATTTTGTGCTGGCGGCGACATCCGGTTCTTTCATGAGGCTGCACAGACGGGCAGCACCGAGCTGGAAGATTTTTTCACCGAGGAATACGCGCTCAATGATCTGATCCACGGTTACCCCAAGCCCTACATTGCCTTCATGGACGGCGTTGTTATGGGTGGCGGCATGGGGATCTGTCAGGGGGCGCAAATCCGCATCGTGACCGAGCGCACCCGTATGGCCATGCCAGAAACCAACATTGGCTTATTTCCAGACGTGGGTGGCGGGTATTTTCTGAGCCGCTGCCCGGGACGCATTGGCGAATGGCTGGCCCTGACCGGCGAGCCCATTGGCGCCGCAGCGGCTCTGGAATTCGGCCTGGCCGACACCTATTTTGACGCCGCCCGGCTGGAGTCTGCCTGGCAGGCCCTGGCACGAACCAGTTTTGACCGACCCGGCGCCCTGGATCAATGGCTTACTATGTCTTCCATAGCATCCCCTGAATATTCGACGGGGGCTACAGCCAAAATTGACAAATATTTCTCGGGCAATTCGGTGTTGTCTATTGTTCAGGCGCTGGAGGCCGCAGGCGGCATCGATCCCTGGGCACAGCACACCGCGGTGACCTTGCGTCGTCGTTCGCCGCTGATGCTCCATGCAACGCTGGAGCAGCTCCGACGGGCCCGGGACATGAGCCTGGCCGATGACCTGCGCATGGAGCGCAACATGGTGTACCGCTGCTTTCACCCTGAGCACCTCGGGCGCAGCGCCAGTCAGAGCGAAACGGCTGAGGGCATTCGCGCTTTGGCGGTGGACAAGGACAACACCCCCCACTGGAACCCAGCGCGCATTGAGGACGTCACACCGGCCATGGTGACACCATTTTTCGAGAGTCCCTGGACCGCAAAAGAACACCCCCTGCGTCAGCTCGGATGACGTCTGCACTGTGGAAAACGCCTGGGAGCCAGGGCGCCAGAGCGTTCTGCACAGGTCTATAGGAGAAGGCCGCTGGCCGGGGGACACGGAGCGCCATGCTCTGCCGCCCAAATTTCTAGCGCTGGCGGGTCTTCATGGCGCGCTCAACCTCGCGCTTGCCTTCGCGGTCCTTGATGGTGTCACGCTTGTCGTGTTCGGCCTTGCCCTTGGCCAGCGCTATTTCGCATTTCACCTTGCCCGATTTCCAGTGCAAGTTCAGCGGCACCAGCGTGTAGCCTTTTTGCTCGACCTTGCCAATCAGACGCTTGATCTCCTCCCGGTGCAAAAGAAGTTTCTTGGTGCGCACCTTGTCAGGACTGATATGGGTGGACGCGGTGCCCAGCGGATGGATTTGCAGGCCAATGACAAACAATTCGCCGCCACGTATCACAACGTAGCCGTCCGTGAGTTGGACCTTGCCCTCCCGCAGTGACTTGACCTCCCAGCCTTCGAGCACCAACCCGGCCTCGAACCGTTCTTCAAAAAAATAGTTGTAGGCGGCCTTCTTGTTGTCGGCGATGCGGGCAGCAGTGTCTGGTTTCTTGGCCATAAAGTGAGTGTGGGGGTTGTCGGCAGTGCGTGCCCGGCTTGTCTACAATCGCCGCGCAAGCCACTATTCTATGAAAACCGTAACGAAATCCGTCCTGATCTGGTACAGCCCACAAGAAATGTACGCTCTTGTGATCGATGTTGACCACTATCCGCAGTTTTTGCCCTGGTGCGACAAGGCCCGGGTGGTCAGCGAGGATGAGAGCGGGATGGTGGCCGAGATTGGAATCTCTTTCAGTGGCGTGCGCCAGACCTTCTCCACCCGCAACGAGCACGTTGCTGGCAGCCAGGTCAGTATCAAACTGCTCAATGGCCCCTTTTCTCGGCTTGATGGTCAATGGAATTTTGTGCCGCTGGGTGACGGCAGCGAGCGCGCTTGCCGGGTCGAACTCACGCTCAACTACGGATTTGACAATGCCACTCTAAGCAAGCTGGTCGGTCCCGTGTTCGACAAGATCGCGGGCAGCATGGTTGATGCCTTCGTTAAACGCGCCACGCAGGTTTATGGTGAATAGTGTCAGCCTGGAAATTACCCTGGTGTATTCACCGGGGCCGCGCGACGTCCAGCAAGTCACCGTGCACTTGCCGCCGGGCAGTACTCTGTCGCACGCCCTGCAGGCCAGCGGTCTGCTCCACAGCTTTCCCGATTGCGAACGCAAGACCCTGCACCTGGGTATTTGGGGGCGGACGGCGGGGGTTGATCAGCCGATTGAGCACGGCGACCGGGTTGAAATATATCGGCCTTTGCGGGTGGATCCCAAGGTAGCCCGTCGCGAGCGTTTTGCCAGTCAGGGCGCCCGTACGGCCGGGCTGTTCGCCAACAAGCGCGCAGGCTCCAAAGCGGGGTACTGATCGCTCGGCAGTGCTGCACTTACTGGCAGTCCGACTCGATGATGGACGCAATTCGCTTGGTTTCAGCCGCACGGGCGGTATCGTCAAGGATCTCGCGCTCACCTTTTGCGTTAGTCCTGGCAATGCGCACCCCCGAGTCAAAGCTGGCTTTGGCCTGTTTGGCGCGTCCGCAGTTCTCGGCTCTGACCTTGGCGATGTGGGTTTCTTCGGCTTTGCGCTTGGCCACCTCGGCTTCCTCTGCCATCTTTTTCTTCTCTGCCAGCTCGGGATCAATGCGGCTGATTTGGGGCGCTTGAGCGCCCGCAGCGGGTGCCGGTTTTACGCCCGAGTCGGCGCTGGGCGCCTCAACCGCGGTGGCAGGAGCAGCGGTGACGTGCTCGCCCGGGCGTTGCAGGATGTTTTTGTCGGGAACGCTGGATGCCGGGGCGCGGTCGCTGAACACTTTGCGCCCATCCTTGTCTATCCATTGCCACTGGGACCATGCCGCTGTTGCCAACAAACAGGCGGTGCACGCCAGCAAATACTTGATATGTTTCATGCCCCGAGTTTAGCGTCCGGTCTTTGAGCGTGCCAATGTGCGATTGACCGCCGGGCGGCCTGTGGCCTCCGTTTATCGCGTGCCAGCCCTTGGGAAACCCGGTTCGGCACGGGTACAATTGTTCATTTGGAGCCACGACATGCGCCTTATCGGCAAAGCGCTCACCTTCGACGACGTCTTGTTGGTGCCCGCGTTCTCCCAGGTCCTGCCCAAGGACACTTCCCTCGCCACCCGTTTTTCGCGCAATATTGCACTCAATTTGCCTCTTGTGTCGGCCGCCATGGACACGGTGACCGAAGCGCGACTGGCCATTGCCATTGCGCAAGAGGGCGGCATCGGCATTGTTCACAAGAATTTCACTGCCAAAGAACAAGCCGCGCAAGTGGCCAAGGTCAAGCGCTATGAGTCAGGCGTTCTGCGTGACCCGGTTGTGATTACGCCCCAGCACACGGTTCGTCAGGTCATGGCCTTGTCGGAGCAATTGGGAGTGTCGGGCTTTCCGGTCTGCGAGGGTGGCAAGGTTGTGGGCCTGGTGACCGGACGCGATCTTCGTTTTGAAACGCGGTATGACTTGCCGGTCAGCCACATCATGACCGGGCGCGACAAGCTTGTCACTGTTTCAGATGGCACGACGATCGAGCAAGCCAAGGTTCTTCTCAATCTGCACAAGATCGAGCGCTTGCTGGTCATCAACGACGCGTTCGAGCTCAAGGGCCTCATCACCGTCAAGGACATCACGAAGCAGACCAGCTTTCCCAATGCTGCACGAGATGCCCAGGGTCAATTGCGCGTTGGCGCTGCCGTGGGCGTGGGCGAGGGCACCGAAGAGCGAGTTGAAGCGCTGGTGCGCGCGGGCGTGGACGCCATTGTGGTCGACACAGCGCACGGCCACAGCAAGGGCGTGATCGAGCGTGTGCGCTGGGTCAAGCAGAATTACCCGCATATTGACGTGATTGGCGGCAACATCGCCACCGGGGCCGCCGCACTGGCGCTGGTGGAGGCCGGAGCGGACGCGGTCAAGGTTGGCATTGGCCCCGGATCCATCTGCACCACCCGCATCGTGGCTGGCGTGGGTGTGCCGCAAATCATGGCCATCGATAGCGTAGCCACAGCGCTTAAGGGCAGCGGCGTCCCCTTGATCGCCGACGGCGGCATCCGTTTCAGTGGTGATATTTCCAAAGCCATCGCGGCCGGAGCCAGTACGGTGATGATGGGCGGCATGTTCGCGGGCACCGAAGAAGCGCCGGGCGAAGTCATCCTGTTTCAGGGCCGCAGCTATAAGAGCTACCGTGGAATGGGCTCAATCGGCGCGATGCAGCAGGGCAGTGCTGACCGTTACTTTCAGGAATCTACGAGCGGCAATCCCAATGCCGATAAACTGGTGCCAGAGGGCATTGAAGGTCGGGTGCCCTACAAAGGCTCCATGGTGGCCATCGTGTACCAGATGGCCGGGGGTCTGCGTGCCAGCATGGGCTATTGCGGCTGCGCCACGATCGACGAGATGCAAGACCGGGCCGAGTTTGTGGAAATCACGACTGCAGGCATCCGCGAGAGCCATGTGCATGACGTGCAAATCACCAAGGAAGCGCCGAACTATCGCGCCGAGTAAATGGCTCCCACGCTTGTCATTGCGTGTACTGCGCTGCCCCCGAGGGGGCCCTCGCACCTAAGGGCGGCCTGTCGGCGCTCGATTCCTATTGACTACCATGCATCAAAAAATCCTCATTCTTGACTTTGGCTCCCAAGTCACGCAGCTTATCGCTCGACGCATCCGCGAGGCCCATGTTTTTTGCGAGGTGCATCCCTGCGATGTGTCCAATGACTGGGTGCGCGCCTATGCTAGAGACGGCAACCTCAAGGGCATCGTTCTCTCGGGCAGCCACGCCAGTGTGTACGAAGACACGACCGACAAGGCACCGCAGGCGGTGTTTGAGCTTGGCGTGCCGGTGCTGGGGATTTGTTACGGCATGCAAACCATGGCGCATCAGCTTGGCGGCGTGGTGCAAAGCGGGCACAAGCGCGAATTTGGCCCGGCCGATGTGCGCGCCCACGGCCACACCGTGCTGCTCGAAGGCATTCAGGACTACGCCACTGCCATGGGCCACGGCATGCTCAATGTGTGGATGAGCCACGGCGACAAGGTCACCGAGCTTCCCCACGGCTTCAAAGTGATGGCCAGCACCGACAGCTGTCCCATCGCCGGCATGGCCGACGAAGAGCGGCGTTTTTATGGCGTGCAGTTTCACCCCGAGGTGACCCACACCAAACGTGGCGTGGCTATTCTGGAGCGTTTTGTCCTGGACATCTGCCAGGCGCGCCCGGACTGGATCATGGGTGACTACATCAGCGAGGCGGTCGAGAAGATCCGCGCCCAGGTCGGCAGCGAAGAAGTGATTCTGGGCCTGTCCGGCGGAGTTGATTCGTCGGTGGCGGCGGCGCTGATCCACCGCGCTATCGGCGAGCAACTCACCTGCGTATTTGTCGATCATGGCCTTTTGCGCCTGAACGAGGGCGACATGGTGATGGACATGTTTGTCGGCAAGCTGCACGCCAAGGTGATCCGGGTGGACGCGGTGGACCAATTCTTGGGCCATCTCAAGGGCGTGAGTGACCCCGAAGCCAAACGAAAGATCATTGGCCGCGAATTTGTCGAGGTGTTCAAGTCTGAGGCCGGCAAGCTCAAAAGCGACCATTCCCGCCATGTGGCCTGGCTCGCGCAAGGAACCATCTATCCTGATGTGATCGAGTCGGGTGGTGCCAACAGCAAGAAGGCCGTCACCATCAAGAGCCACCACAACGTGGGCGGCTTACCGGAGCAGTTGGGCCTGAAGTTACTCGAGCCGCTGCGCGAACTGTTCAAGGACGAAGTGCGCGAACTCGGTGTGGCACTGGGTTTGCCTTACCACATGGTTTATCGCCATCCTTTCCCTGGCCCGGGTCTGGGAGTGCGGATTCTGGGCGAGGTAAAGAAAGATTATGCCGACCTGTTGCGCGAGGCAGATGCCATCTTCATTGAAGAGCTACGCAACTTTGTGGACAGTGAGTCAGGCAAAAGCTGGTACGACCTGACCAGCCAGGCGTTTGCCGTATTTTTGCCGGTCAAGAGCGTCGGCGTGATGGGCGATGGCCGCACCTACGATTATGTGGTGGCGCTGCGCGCCGTGCAAACCAGCGATTTCATGACCGCCGACTGGGCCGAACTGCCCTACGCGCTTCTCAAGAAAGTCTCCAGCCGCATCATCAACGAAGTTCGCGGCATCAACCGCGTCACCTACGACGTGAGCAGCAAACCACCCGCGACGATTGAGTGGGAGTGATGGAAGATTGGTTCTTGGGCGATGGACCCGAATGACCCAGTGAGCATTTGTTGAATCCAGTTCACTTCAGACAGCCGTGAACGCCGGGCTCTTGTTTTTGATTTTTACTATTGTTTTAATAGCTTTATGTCTTTTATTGACATGGGCTATTGGGTATCTTCCCATAAATCTGTGGTGAGGCATGCACTCGGTATCAGTTTGGTTGCGGCGATTAGCATGAAAATCTCCATCCTTTACCTCGCATCGGCTACAGTTCAAACTCATGTACCTGCCGCCCCAATTTGACAACACCGACAAAATCCTTGCGGCTGACTTGGTTCGCGCGCATCCCTTTGCAAGCCTGATCAGCGTGGACGATGCGGGTTTGCCGTTTGTGACCCATTTGCCGCTGCATCTGGAGAACGATGATTCGAGCACTGCCGAGCAGCCAAGTTGGGTTTTGCTGGGCCACGTGGCCCGGGCCAACCCGCACTGGCGCTACCTGCAGGCACGGCCCCAGGCGGTGGTGACTTTTATCGGGCCGCACGCCTTTCTCTCGCCCAAGGTCTACCCGGATTTGGCCCGCGTGCCGAGTTGGAACTACCTGGCGGTGCATTGCACGGTGCAGGTCACGTTGGTCGAAGCCGCCGAGGCCAAGGACCTGTTGCTCAAGAAACTTATTGCGGACCATGAACCGGCCTACGCGGCGCAGTGGCGGGGCTTGGATGTTGAATTTGCACAGAAAATGCTCTCGGGCATCATCGGCCTTGAATTGCGGGTGACGCAGTTGCAGTGCAAACTGAAACTCAACCAGCACCGGCCTGAGTCGCACAGTGCCCTGCACGCGCAATATGCGCGTGGCAGTGACGATGAGCGTGAGTTGGCCGCGTGGATGACCCGCCTGGGAATGCGTGCCCATGCAAGCCAGGCAGGAGAGGGCGCATGAAAGGCGTTTTTGGCATGGTTGGACTGCTGATCACACTGGCCATTGTGGGAATTTTGATCAAGAAGCAGTTGTTCACGGCGCAGCAGTCCATGCCCGCCTTGCAACAAGTTGTGCCCGCCACACCGGGCGCAGCCGATGAGACGCAGGGCCAAACCGTCAAGCAGCAGGCGCAGCAGGTTCAGCAGCAGTACAAGCAGGCGCTCGACGCAGCAATGCAGCAGAGCCGGCCCATTCCGGACGAGAAATAGCACGGGTAGCCGCGGGCATGACTGACTCAGAATTCATGCAAGAAGCGCTGGCGCAGGCCCACCAGGCCGGGTTGGCGGGCGAGGTGCCGGTCGGGGCGGTCGTGGTCAGGGACGGCAAGATCATCGCCACCGGCCGCAACGCACCTATCACCGACCATGACCCCACGGCCCACGCCGAAATTTTGGCGTTGCGCGCCGCAGCCCAGACGCTGGGCAACTACCGCCTGGACGATTGCGAACTGTTTGTCACCCTGGAGCCCTGCACGATGTGCGTGGGCGCCATGCTCCATGCCCGTCTCAAACGCGTGGTGTATGGCGCTGCCGACCCGAAAACCGGCGCGGCGGGCTCTGTGCTGGACTTGTTCTCAGAGTCCCGGCTCAACCACCGCACGCGGCTTGAAGGGGGTGTGCTGGCGCAGGCCTGCGGCGAGTTGCTGCAAGGTTTTTTCAGCCAACGACGCCAGGAACTCCGAATGAGCAGCAGCCCTGTGCGCGACGACGCCCTGAGAACGCCCGATGCCCGGTTTGAGTCGATTCCCGACTACCCGTGGACCCCGCACTACGTCAGCGATTTGCCCACACTGGCCGGTCTGCGCATGCACTATTTGGACGAAGGCCCCGTCAATGCTGAGCGCACCTACCTTTGCCTGCACGGGATTCCCACCTGGAGTTTTCTCTACCGCAAGATGATCCCGGTCTTCCTCACCGCTGGGGCACGAATAGTGGCTCCCGACATGATCGGCTTTGGCAAGAGCGACAAGCCCAAGAAGGATAGCGCCCACACCTTTGCCTGGCACCGGCAGGTACTGCTGGAATTGATCGAGTGGCTGGACCTGACGAACATCGTTCTGGTGGTGCAAGACTGGGGTGGCCTGTTGGGGTTGACACTGCCGATGGCGGCGCCCCAGAGATTTGCGGGTTTGCTGGTCATGAACACCGCGCTGGCCACCGGGGACGGATCCCTGTCGCCGGGGTTTCTGGCCTGGCGGGACTATTGCGTCAAAAATCCGGATTACGACATTACCCGCTTGATGGGGCGCAGTGTCCCCGGTCTCAGTGCGCTGGAAAGCGCTGCCTATCAGGCACCGTTCCCGGACGGCGGTCACCGTGCGGCCCTGCGCGCATTTCCGGCGATGGTGCCGGAATTTGAAGACTCTGCGGGTGCTACCGTGTCGCGCGAGGCGCGGGAATTCCTCCATGATCAGTGGGCTGGGCAAAGCCTGATGGCCATCGGCATGCAAGACCCAGTTTTGGGGGAGTCCACCATGCGGCATTTACAACACCTCATCCGCAACGCCCCCGAGCCGATGCGGCTCCCGCAAGCCGGGCATTTTGTCCAAGAGCAGGGCGAGTCCATCGCTCAGGCGGCTGTTGAGCGTTTCGCGCCGTGATAATTGGAGTCTGACCCCGATTTAGATTTATGAAAAAGCATATTTATATCTACTCGCCGTCCGGCGCGGTGCGTGACAAGGCGGCGTTCCGGCGCGGCGTGGCTCGGCTCAAGGTGCTCGGTCATGAGGTGGAAGTGGACGAAGCGGCGCTGGCCAGCCACCTTCGCTTTGCGGGCGACGATGCCACGCGCCTGGCCGCCATTCACCGGGCTGCAGCCAGTGGGGCCGATGTAGCCGTTGTTTCACGCGGCGGCTATGGGCTAACTCGCATTCTGGATGGCATTGCGTACAAAAAAATTGCCAAGGCCATCGACAAAGGCATGCTGTTTGTCGGCATGAGCGACTTCACGGCGTTTCAATGCGCCGTGCTTGCCCGCACCGGCGGCGTCACCTGGGCCGGTCCGGCGCTGTGCGAAGGCTTTGGTGTGGGTGGCAAGCCGGAAGCGTTGGATGGTCACGGCAACGGTGAAAAGTTGCTTCCGGACGACATCATGGAAGCCTGCTTTGAGGATTTGTTGTGTGGCCAGGGGGAGGGCGCGGGCTGGCGGCAGCTTCGGGAACGCTCCACTATCGCGGCGACTTCAATAGCTGTTCATACAATAGAGGCGGGGGCTAACACCCAGTTTCTCATTGAAAATTCCATGATCTGGGGCGGCAACCTGTCGGTGCTGACCTCACTGCTGGGCACGCCCTATTTCCCGAATATCAAAAAAGGCATCCTGTTTCTTGAAGATGTGGGCGAGCATCCCTACCGGATTGAGCGCATGCTCACCCAGCTCTTGCACGCCGGGGTGCTGGCACGGCAAAAAGCCATCGTGCTTGGCCAGTTTACAGAGTACAAGCTGGCTCCCCATGACCGGGGCTACAAGTTTCAGTCTGTGGTGGACTGGCTGCGCAGCCAGATCAGGGCCCCGGTGCTCACCAATTTACCCTACGGGCATGTGGCCACCAAAGTATGCCTGCCGGTTGGCAAGACAGCTGATCTTGCGGTGCAGGGGCGTGACGCCTTGCTTTTTTGGGGTCATTAGTCATTTTTGTGGCCATCTGCCACGGCAGCGGGCGACGCAATGCCCTAAACTGCGGATAGCTTAAAGAATTTGGAATCTGTTCGGAATGAGTGTTCAAACGACCGTCGTATTTGCCGACCTTTCTGGTAGCACCAGTGCCTATGAAGCGGCTGGCAACGCCAAAGCGACGCAGGCCGTGACGCAAATCACAACCTGGATTGCAAAGACATTCGAATCGCACGGTGGACGGGTGACCAAACTGCTCGGTGATGGTGTTCTGACGCTGTTTGAGAACAACACGCAGGCGATCGCCGCGGTCGTGGACATGCAGCGTCGCCATCAAAAGAGCACAGCGCAGATTTCCCTGGCCAGCCGCATGCCCATCCGCATTGGGGTGGCCAGCGGTGCGGTGGAGATTGTGGACGGTGATTGCTACGGTGACGCGGTCAATGTTGCCTCCCGCCTGAGTGACCTCTCCGGTCCATATCAGATTTGGACCAACGATGCTGCAATTGAGAACCTGAGCGAACCCCATGGGGCGCATTTCCGGCTCCTTGGTGCCATCAGCATTCGCGGCCGCGCGGAGCCTGTCACGGTCTATCAAATCGACTGGCAAGAGGACGTGGCATCGGATTTCCTCACCGTGCAGGCAGACCTGGATCCCCTTTTTGAAGTCAGCGGAAAAGACGCGCTGGGGGCGCAGATTGGGCTCACGTGGCTGGAGTCGCACAAAGTTTTCAAGTCCTTTGATCTTCCGCTTCATATCGGGCGCGTCTCCCAGGCCGACTTTGTGGTCAACGACCCGCGTGTCTCGCGCACCCACGCCCGCATCGATTGGCGCAACGGGGGCATGTTGCTCGCGGACTTGAGTTCCTACGGTTGCTGGGTGCGATTTGCCGGTGGCACTTCAGATGTCCTTCTTCGGCGCGAGGAGTGCATCCTGCACGGTCGCGGTGAAATCGCGCTGGGTGCACCGTTCTCGGACCCCAGTGCGCCGACGGTGGCTTTTTCCGTGTTTTAGCCGGCAGGCAAACGGCTATCGCGGCGCCAGTGTCAGCAGCCCCATTCCGACCACCACCACCACTGCTGCGGCAACTCGGCGCAGCGCAAACCCTTCACCCAGAAACACCGAACCGATGAACGCGGCAAAAACAACGCTGGTTTCGCGTACCGCAACGACGGGTGCAATGGCCACCCGAGACATGGCCCACAGGGCGATGGAGTACCCCGCCACTGAAAGAATTCCCGCGCCCAGGCCGTGGCGCCATTGGTTGCGGGTGAATTTCACCAGAACGGTTCTCCTTCGCAAGCACGCCAGTGCCGTCATTCCGGCGCCAGTTGCTAGCTCCAGGCACGCGATGTAGCCCCATACCGAGCCAGATTTCCTCACCCCAAGGCCGCTCAAGAAGCTGTAGGAGGCGATGGTTAAGCCGGTCCCGAGAGCAAAGAGGACGGCGTGGCGGTTGATCGCTTTACCGGATACCGCCAACGCAAGAATTCCGCTTGAGAGGATTGCGATGGCAAGCGCCGACCACCAGCCCAGCATCTCACCGGCAAACATGGTGCCCAGCAAGGCCACCACCAGTGGTGCGACGCCGCGGGCGATTGGGTAGACCTGACTTATGTCACCAACCCGGTAGGCGTTGAGCATTAAGGCGTAGTAAAGGTAGTGAACTGCCGCCGCCGCCAGCAGATAGGGCAGGCTCTCACGGGCCGGAAGTGGCACGAACATGACAACACCAATGCCTGCAGCAAGGCCCACCGCGCGTATCGACGCCAGAGTCAGCAGCCGGTCGCCACTGCTTTTGAGCATCGCGTTCCAGGTTGCGTGGGCAACCGCCGAAATCAGCACAATGGCGTAGACGGCACTATCGGACATAGGCGGGGGAGTTTCCAGGCGGTCGTGTGCAAGGTTCGGGCCTGGTGTTTGCATTGATGGAGCCCAACCTTAGGCCTGTACCTGTCAATTTAATTATTAACATAAGGTGCGTCAAGCGCGCTTGTTCCGTCAGATGGCAGATCGTGAACGTCAACTCGATATCGCCATGCAAACGACTTTGAATGGGCCGGTGTGGATGACGCAAGCCGGCACGGTGACGCAAGCGCAGCGCGGCGCGGGGCCGGTGGCGTCAGACGCTCCGACCGGCGAAGCCGGGCGGGCGGCGAAGCCGACCGGCCTAAATTTATCCTGTAAACACTTTAGGACACAGAATTCTTTTTCAGAGGTGCTCACCAATGAAAACTGAACTTTTCCAAATTGTCCAAGCACGGGCCGCAGTCAACGATTCCCGCGTCCAGTTTGTAGATGGCCATCAATTCCGGCAACCGGCAAATGAGCGTGTGACCGATGCCGAGGGTGTCAAGCTGGTTGCTCGTAAAAGCCTGTCGTTGATCGAAAAGCTGATGCTCCGGTCGCAAGGCAAGGCTTTGCCAGGGGCGGCTAAACGGGGTCGTGGCAGGCCACGCAAGGGGGTTTCTGTATGAGCGCCCTACTCTTTGCCGTGGATGTTCTCAACGACCGTCTGTTGGCTGCTGACAGCATCGGTGAGGCGCTTGATTTGGCGGGTGGTGAGGATGCTCCGGCATGGGTGCGTGTGTTCCGTGACCAAGTAGAGGCCATTCGTGTGGCTGCTGAGGCAGTCGAGACGCTGGTCCGTGGGGGTGGCCTATGACTTGCCTGGGGTATGGGGTGAAACCCCATGTAGCGAAGCGAGGCAAAGGGCTGTGGCGTGCTGTAGGCGCTACGTCGCGTGTGGGGGTGCTGCGTGCCAAAGATGCCGCTCCGCGCCATGTTAAGCAGAACAACGTCGGCAAACCTGTAACTTTGTTTCATTCGCAGTGGATAAGCTTGCCAGCACTGTGTACAAACCCCCATTTTTTTGTCGTCAAATGAAAGAATTTCCAATGAAATCAACAACTTGTGACTCTATACATCGTATGAAGTACAATAAAGACCCAGCCACCGCCTTTACCAGGTGTTTTTCGGCTGTCGCGCTCGAACTGAAGCCGCTATCACCTCTGCAACGTCCTGGCGCTTGGCGCTTTGGGCGAAATCAATGGCGGTCAAGTTTTGGGCGTTCTTTAGCATGGGATCGGCACCCGCTTCAAGCAAGAGCTTGACCGCTTCGACGCTTCCATAGTGTGCCGCCATCATGAGTGGCGTGGTGCCGTTTGGAGATTCGGCATCGATGTACGCATGGTTGTCCAAAAGCAACTGCATCACCGCAAGGTGGCCGTTCGTCGCCGCGTAGTGCAACGGCGTCCAGCCTGTCTTGTTCACGTCAGCGTCCTTGTCGATAAGCTGCTGGACGATTCCAGTGAAGCCCTTGAGAGCCGCCAGCATCAGCGGGCTTTCGTCTTTGGCTGTGCGCAGCTCAATTTGAATTTTCGGCGCGTTGATCAACACGGCCAGCACCTTGAGCGAAGGCTCCCGCACCGCCAGGATCAAGCCGTGTTCGCCATTAGGATTGAGCGTGTTGGCGTCAAAACCCCGATTCAATAACGCTGTGACGGTGCTGGCATCGTCCCGTTTGATGGCGGTAAAGAAATCGTCGTACGATCCAGCAGAGGCAAGAGAATACCCATATATAACAATAAGATATAGCGATAATCTAGCTACATTAATTAACTGTTGAAAGGTATTATTCATCATGCCAATACGCCTTTGAACAGTCTGTCAAAATTTCTGCTGGTGTGTTCAGCGATATGTTCCACCGGACACTGCTTGATCTCGGCCAGGCAGGCAGCGATATGGGGTACAAAGGACGGATTGTTGGTCTTGCCCCGGTGTGGAACCGGCGCCAAGTAAGGACTATCGGTCTCAATCAGCAAGCGATCAAGTGGCACAAAGGCGGCCACATCACGCAAATCCTGCGCGTTTTTGAATGTCAAAATACCCGAAAAAGACACGCAAAAGCCCAGATCGAGTGCAGCCCGTGCCACCTCGGCGGTCTCGGTAAAGCAATGAAAAACGCCGCCAGCGCTGCCGTGCGAGCCGTCTTCGCCCTCTTCCCGCAATATTCGCAGCGTGTCGCTTGACGCGCTTCGGGTGTGAATCACCAGCGGCTTGGCCAATTGCCGCGCCGCCCGGATGTGGGCCCGAAAGCGCTCACGCTGCCACGCCATGTCGGCTAGGCTGCGGCCGGCCAGGCGGTAGTAGTCGAGCCCGGTCTCGCCGATGCCGACCACGCGGGGCAGTTGCCCCAGGGTGAGCAGGTCCTGCAGCGTAGGCTCGGTGAGGCCTTCTGTGTCCGGATGAACCCCCACCGTTGCCCAGAAATTATCGTAGTCCGTGGCCAGAGCGTGAACCACTGGAAACTCTTCGAGGGTGGTGCAAATGCACAGGGCACGGCCTACCCTGGCCTTGGACATCGCCGCGCGAATATCGGCGATGTCAGCAGCAAGCTCGGGAAAGGCCAGATGGCAATGTGAATCGGTAAACATGAAACTACGCAGGCCCCCAAGCGGCAAGCGGCCCTGCCGCCCGCTCAGATGGTTTGGGTCGGGCGGTCAGAGGCCAGGTGCGCGCCAAGGATTTGTTCGATCTTGAGCTTGAGCAGGCGTGACTTTTCATCGCTGGGAAACTGAATGCCAACGCCCTGCGTGCGGCTGGCCGCTGCCTTGGCGGGCGTTACCCAGGCCACTTTTCCAGCCACCGGGTAGCGCTGCGGGTCTTCAGGGAGCGAGAGCAACACGTAAACGTCATCACCAAGCTTGTATTCGCGTGAAGTGGGGATAAAAATCCCGCCCTCGGCGAACAGCGGAATATAGGCCGCATAGAGAGCCGACTTTTCCTTGATGGCCAATTGAATGACGCTTGGACGTGGAACGACGGGGGTATTTGGCATAAGCAGCGTTAGTGTAATGAATTTAGCGCGCTTTTGGCTTGACTGACCAGGGCTTCGAGCATCAAACCCGTGTTAAAGGGATGCTCGGCGGTGCGGCTTGCCGATCCCAGCGCTTTGGACCAGGCTGTCAGCGAGGCCAGCGAGCCTCCTTTGGGCAACTCATCTGCATCAAAAAAGCGCGGCTGCGCGCCCACTTTCACAGCCAGCGCGTCGTGACACAGCTTGTGCAACGCGTCCAGGGTCTGCGCTGGGGTCCAGTCCTTGATCGGCCCAATATCGCCGTGCGCCATTGCCCTGGGAAGCTTGAGCCACGTTTGTGCATCCCGCCCGGAGCTGGCAAAAAGCAGTGCATCTTCGGGTCGACCACCCGACGCACGCAGCATCACGCCGGCCTGTTCGGCACTCAGACCATGCTCCTGCAACCAGGTCAGGGACGCCGCCGCATCGGGCCAGGCCATGGAATGCCACAGGCATCGGCTGCGAATGGTGGGCAGCAATTGGTGGGCCGCCTGGCTGGCCAGCACAAATTTGACGTCGCCGGCAGGCTCTTCGAGCGTCTTGAGCAGCGCATTGGCGGTGACGTGGTTCATGCGCTCGGCCGGAAACACCAGCACCGCCTTGCCGCGTCCGCGGGCGCTGGTGCGCTGCGAGAACTCGACCGCCTCGCGCATGGCATCCACCCGGATCTCCTTGCTGGGCTTGCGCTTCTTGTCGTCAATGTCGGACTGCGCTTTTTCACTCAAGGGCCAGCCCAGTTCCGCCATGACGGTCTCGGGCAGGAGCACGCACAAGTCCGCATGAGTGCGCACCTTGATGGCATGACAGCTGCCACAAGCGCCACAGGCGCCCTGCCCGGTCGGCGACTCGCACAGCCAAGCCCGCACCAGTTCCAGCGCCAGCTGGTATTGCCCCAGGCCGGAAGGCCCGGCCAGCAGCCAGGCATGGCCGCGTTGGGCCAGAATTTGCCGGGTCTGGGCCGCGATCCACGGCGCTGGTGTCTCCTCAGTCATGGCAGCCAGCCCCGGTTCCGAACCGACTGCAGGACGTCGCTCCAGACCGCCTCGCGCGCTTTGTTGGCGTCAATTCGCGCAAAACGCTCAGGAAAGGCCTTCATGCGCCGCAGGTAGCCGTCTGATACCCGGGTGAAGAACTCTACCGGCTGGGCTTCAAATTTGTCGGGCGCGCGGGCGCCGTCGAGCCGCTGTGCAGCGATTGTTGCGGGCAGGTCAAACCACACCGTCAAATCAGGTTGTCGAATGAAATCCTGCTCTGGCCCTTGCTGGTGCTGCACCCATTGCTCTAAAGTAGATAGCATTTTCAGATCGAAACCGCGCCCGCTGCCCTGGTAGGCAAAGGAGGCATCGGTGAAGCGATCGCACAGCACCACCTCGGCGCGTGCCAGCGCGGGCTCAATCAGTTGCTGAAGGTGGTCGCGCCGGGCGGCAAACACCAGCAATGCCTCGGTCATGGGGTCCATGGCGTCGTTGAGCACCAGCGTGCGCAGCTTTTCCGCCAATGGTGTGCCGCCGGGCTCGCGCGAAAGCGTCACCACCCTGCCCTGACTTTGAAACTGCGTGGCGAGCGCCTCGATGTGCGTGGATTTTCCCGCACCGTCGATGCCCTCAAAGCTGATGAATAAACCGCCGGCCTTCATGGTCTCCTATCGTCCCCGCTGATATTTATTGACCGCCCGATTGTGCTCTTCCAGGCTGGCGCTGAACTGGCTGCTGCCGTCGCCCCGCGCCACAAAATACAGCGCTTTGGTGGGCGCGGGCTGCACCGCAGCCATCAACGCGGCCTTGCTGGGCATGGAGATCGGGGTCGGCGGCAGGCCGACACGGGTGTAAGTGTTCCAGGGGGTATCGGCCAGCAGGTCCTTGCGGCGCAGATTGCCGTCGAACTTCTCGCCCAGCCCGTAGATCACCGACGGATCGGTCTGCAACATCATGCCCAGCCGCAAGCGATTAATGAACACACCGGCGATCTGGGCCTGGTCACTGGCGCGGCCGGTTTCCTTTTCGACGATGCTGGCCAGAATCAGGGCCTCGTCGGGCGTCTTCAGGGGGGTGTCTGCCACGCGCTGACTCCAGGCCGCGGTCAGGCGTTTGTCCATCAAGCGCATGGCACGCTGAAGAACCGCCATGTCACTGCTGCCCTTGGCATAGTTGTAAGTGTCAGGGAAGAACCGGCCCTCGGGGTGAACCCCCGGTCGGCCCAGCGATGCCATGATGACCTGATCCGACATGCCTTGAGTATCGGCCTTCAAAAACTGAGCTTGGGCGAGCGCCGCACGCACCTGGACAAAGGTCTGCCCCTCGGTCAGGGTCAGCGACAACAGGGATTCTTCTCCCTGCACCAGTTTTCTCAGCAAGCTGCGCGGGGTCACGCCGGGCTCAATTTCGTAGCTTCCCGCCTTGATCTGGCGAGCGTATCCGGAGAGCCGGAACCACCAGTACAGCAGGCTTGGGTTCACCGCCACGCCGGCTTCACTCACCGCCATGGCCACGCCCCGGGCCGGCGTTCCCGGCTCAACCGAGAGGTCCACAGTCGGGGCATTGAGCTCCAGTCCCCGATTCAGCCACCAGGCAACGCTGGCGCCCGCCAGCGCAGCGAGCACAACCATGATGATCAGAAAACGTCGCACAGCCCTTGAGCCTTCCAGGAAAACGTGAGGCGATCATAATTCAGGTCATGCAAATTGAACTCGACGGCGTGGCGCCACTGGCGCATCTGGGTGTAATTCGGGCTGAGGGCCCGGATGCAGCGCAGTTTCTGCACAACCAATTGACCCAGGATTTCCTGAATCTGGCACCCACACAGGCCAGGCTGGCAGCCTTTTGCTCGGCAAAAGGACGCATGCAGGCCAGCTTTGTGGGCTTCAAGCGCGGCAGTGAGGAGATCGTGCTGATTTGCAGCCGCGATATTCTGGCGAGCGTGCTCAAACGTTTGTCGATGTTCGTCTTGCGCTCTAAAGTCAAACTTTTCGACGTCAGCGGCGACTATGGGCTCTTTGGTTTGGCAGGTAGCGCTATTGAATCAATAGCTGTAAATGACTGTTCCATATGGTCAAAGACCGATATTGGCACTGCAAGTCTGGTCAACCTGTACCCCGCCGATGGCGTCAAGCGAGGTGTGTGGCTGGCACCCATTGGCGAGGCCGCTCCGGCGGGCCCGGCTATGAGCATGACCAAGTGGCTCTGGAGCGAGGTGCGCAGCGGCGTGGCCATGGTCTCTGCGCCCATCGTTGAAGCCTTTGTGCCCCAAATGCTCAATTACGAGTCCATCGGCGGTGTCAATTTCAAAAAGGGCTGTTACCCCGGTCAGGAAGTGGTGGCGCGCAGCCAGTTCCGTGGCACCTTGAAGCGCCGTGCCTACCTGGCGCACTCGACCAGCCCTCTGACGGCGGGGGGCGAGTTATTCCAGTCTGCCGATGGCGACCAGCCTTGCGGCATGGTTGCGCAAGGTGCCCAAGTGCCCTCAGGCCAGTCGCCGGGCGGGTTTGATGCCGTTGTTTGCCTGCAGGTTTCAGCCTTCGAGGCCGGTGATCTGCACCTGGGCGCGCCCGACGGTCCCGCACTTTCAGTCGCGCCCGCGCCCTACCCGCTGCTGGCTGATATTTAGCCGGAATCGGGGCGACAAACGGCGCCGCGCCTGGTTTGCGCTCAGCCTTGGGTGCCGTCGTGTTGGGTTTGTCATGTCGGCGTCAGCACCCACAGTGCATAGTTGCTACAGTATTTTTCTGATTTGAACGGAGCACACCATGGCACTGATTTACTACATCACACAGATCCAGTTTGAGTTTGGCGCGATTCAACTGCTCAAGCAGGAATGCGCTCGCTCGGGCATCAGCCGCCCCTTGATCGTGACCGACCCCGGCGTCAAGGCTGCGGGCATCTTGCAAAAGGCGCTCGACGCCCTGCCTGGCGTGGTGGTGGCCGTGTATGACCAGACACCGTCCAACCCCACCGAGGCGGCTGTGCGCGCTGCTGTTGAGGTGTACAGAACAAAGGGCTGCGACGGTTTGATTGCCGTGGGTGGAGGCAGCGCCATCGATTGCGCCAAAGGCGTGGCCATTGCGGCCACCCATGAAGGACCTTTGACCCACTACGCCACCATCGAGGGTGGCTCGCCGCGCATCAGCGACCGCGTCGCACCACTGATCGCCGTGCCCACCACCAGCGGCACTGGCAGCGAGGTGGCGCGTGGCGCCATCATCATCGTGGACGATCATCGCAAGCTCGGTTTTCACTCGTGGCATCTGGTGCCCAAGACCGCCATCTGCGACCCGGAACTCACTTTTGGATTGCCTCCGCAACTGACCGCAGCCACGGGCATGGATGCCATCGCCCACTGCATGGAAACCTTTATGGCCCCGGCCTTCAACCCGCCGGCAGACGGCATTGCGCTCGATGGCTTGAGCCGAGGCTGGAGCCACATCGAGCGTGCCACACAGGATGGCAGCGACCGGCAGGCCCGCCTGAACATGATGAGCGCCTCGATGCAGGGCGCCATGGCGTTCCAGAAAGGCCTGGGTTGCGTGCATTCGCTCAGCCATAGCTTGGGTGGCGTGAACCCGCGCCTGCACCACGGCACGCTCAACGCCATGTTTTTGCCAGCGGTCATCCGCTTCAATGCCAGTGCGGAGCCGATTCAAACTGAAAAACGCCTGGAGCGCATGGCCCATGCCATGGGCTTGAAGTCGGCAGGGGATGTTCCCGATGCCATCGCGGACATGAACGCCCGGCTTGGCCTGCCCTCCGGTCTGGCGGCCATGGGCGTGCAGGCGGACTGGTTCGACAAGATCATCGCCAACGCGATGCTGGACCATTGCCACAAGACCAATCCGCGCGTCGCCACGGCGGCCGAATACCAGGTCATGCTTGAGCAGTCGATGTAGCCTTTTTTTGCCTCGTTTGTGGGGTTAAACGGCGCCTCCAAAGCACGGACTGCTTCAACATTGGTAGTATGTAAGGCTGCAGGGCTCCTGCCTTGCCCCATAAAAAGAGAGGCAAAAAATGGCCATTCACGCCGCACTCAACCACGTCACGCATTACAAGTACGACCAGCTGGTCAACCTTGGGCCGCAGGTCATCCGTTTGCGCCCTGCGCCACACTGCCGCAGCAAGATCATCTCTTACTCGCTCAAGGTCGAGCCCGCTGACCACTACATCAACTGGCAGCAGGACCCGTTCGCCAATTATCTGGCACGCCTGGTGTTTGAAAAGAAAACCCGTGAATTCAAGGTGACGGTCG
The DNA here is from genome assembly GCA_963784775.1 of uncultured beta proteobacterium. Taxonomy (GTDB): domain Bacteria; phylum Pseudomonadota; class Gammaproteobacteria; order Burkholderiales; family Burkholderiaceae_C; genus Rhodoferax. The sequence goes on from CAWAST010000001.1 coordinate 106,772, forward strand.
ATCTGGTGGTCGAGATGGCGGTGTACAACCCGTTTGACTTCTTTCTGGAGCCCGGTGCCGAGAACTACCCGTTCAAGTACGAAACCATGCTGGAACAGGAACTCGCGCCCTATCTGGCCACAGAACACCTGACCAAGCGTCTGCGGGCGTTCCTCGCAAAGATCGACCGCAGAAAGCGCCGCAGCATGGACTTTCTGGTGGACGTCAACCAGATGGTGCACCACGCCGTCAAGTACCTTATTCGCATGGAGCCCGGGGTGCAGACGCCCGACCATACGCTCAAGGTTGGTTCGGGTTCGTGCCGGGATTCGGCCTGGCTGATGGTGCAACTGCTGCGCCACTGCGGTCTGGCTGCACGTTTTGTCTCAGGCTATCTGATCCAGCTCAAACCCGACGTCAAATCCCTGGACGGCCCCAGCGGCACCGAAGTCGATTTCACTGATCTGCATGCCTGGTGCGAGGTTTACCTGCCGGGCGCGGGCTGGATCGGGCTCGATGCCACCTCGGGCTTGCTCGCTGGTGAAGGCCATATTCCGCTGGCCTGCACCCCGCAGCCCTCGGGCGCCGCGCCGATCGAAGGCGCAATGGAGAAGTGCGAGGTGACGTTCGCGCACCATATGGGAGTCACCCGCCTGTACGAGTCGCCGCGCGTCACCAAGCCCTACACCGAGGCGCAATGGGCCGACGTCATGGCGCTGGGAGACGCCGTCGATCTGGAACTCGATGCGGGCGACGTTCGCATGACCATGGGTGGTGAGCCCACCTTTGTGGCCGTGAGCGACCGCGACGCCGCGGAATGGAACACCGACGCCCTGGGGCCGACCAAGCGCGGCTTTGCCACTGAACTGGTGCAAAAGCTACGCAATGAATACGGGCAAGGCGGTTTTCTGCACTTCGGCCAAGGCAAGTGGTACCCCGGCGAGCAACTGCCGCGCTGGGCACTGAATATTTACTGGCGTGCCGACCATCAGCCAATCTGGGCCAATCCGGCGCTGTTCACCGACGAACGGGTGGCCACCCACTACACCAGCGAGGATGCCAAGCGCTTCACGCACACACTGGCGACCAAACTGGGCGTCACTGATGAATTCATACAGACCGCCTACGAAGACGTGTGGTACTACCAGTGGCGCGAGCGCCGTCTGCCGGTTAATGTTGACCCGTTGAATTCCAAATTGGACGACGAAATGGAACGGGCCCGTTTGCGTCGCGTGTTCAAGCAAAAGCTCGAATCCGTGGTGGGCTATGTGCTGCCGATCAAAGTCGATGAGGCGTCGAGCGACACCGCACGCCCGGTGTGGACCACGGGCTCGTGGTTCTTGCGCGATGAACGAATGTACCTGATGCCCGGCGACTCTCCCATGGGATTGCGCCTGCCGCTGGATTCGCTGCCCTGGGTGAGTGAAGCCGATTACCCCTATATGCTCGAGCAAGACCCCGCCAACCTGCGCAGCGACCTGCCCGCCCATGAGGTTCTGGCGGCGCGCTATATGCCAAGCGCATCGCCCCAAGTTGCCAGCGCGGTCCCGTATCTGTCGGGAACGGGGCCCCAACCCGAGGCCACGCGCAAATTCCAGAGCCCGGGAGCGCAATCCGCTGCGGCAGCGGTCAATGCCCAAAGCCCAACCCAGAGCGAGCCTGCCGACTTTGCGCGCGCACCCAAGGCACAGGAATCTGCCGCCTGGGTCACCCGCACCGCCTTGTGCGTCGAGGTGCGCGACCCCCGGCGTGCCAGCGGCCCCAAGGCCGAGGCGGTGGGCGAGGCCTCGGGTGTGCTGTACATCTTCATGCCGCCGCTCGAAAAACTCGACGACTACCTGGACCTGTTGGCTGCCATCGAAGCCAGTGCGCAGGAACTGGGCGTTCAGTTGGTGCTGGAAGGGTATCCACCGCCGCGCGACCCGCGCCTCAAACTGTTGCAGGTCACTCCCGATCCGGGCGTCATCGAGGTCAACATTCACCCCGTGAGCAACTGGGGTGATCTGGTCAAGAACACCGAGTTTTTGTACAACGTCGCTTTTGAATCACGCCTGTCGGCCGAAAAGTTCATGAAGGATGGCCGCCATACCGGCACGGGTGGTGGCAACCACTTTGTGATGGGGGGCGCCACTCCGGCCGACAGCCCCTTCCTGCGCAAGCCCGAGGTGCTGGCCAGCTTGCTGCTGTTCTGGCACAACCACCCTTCGCTAAGTTATCTGTTCAGCGGCATGTTTGTCGGCCCTACCAGCCAGGCTCCGCGCGTGGACGAGGCGCGCAATGACCAGCTCTATGAACTGGAGATCGCCATCGAGCAGATCTACAAGAACCGCGGGCTGCACGGCGAGAGCATGCCACCCTGGCTGGTGGACCGCACCCTGCGCAACATCCTGATTGACGCTACCGGCAACACCCACCGAAGCGAGTTTTCCATCGACAAAATGTATTCGCCCGATTCGGCCACGGGCCGCCTGGGTCTGTTGGAGTTGCGCGCCTTTGAGATGCCGCCGCACCCGCGCATGAGCATCGTGCAGCAGCTCTTGCTGCGAGCCCTGGTGGCCCGGTTCTGGAAGAGGCCCTACCAGGCACCGGCCACGCGTTGGGGCACGCAGTTGCACGACCGCTTCCTGCTGCCGACCTTCATCAAGATGGACTTTGATGATGTCATGCAGGAGATGCGTGATGCGGGTTATGCGTTTGACAACAGCTGGTTTGCGCCGCACTACGAGTTCCGCTTCCCCATCGTCGGCTCCATTGAGTCTGCCAGCGTCGAACTGACCCTGCGCAATGCGCTGGAGCCCTGGCATGTGATGGGCGAAGAAGGGGCTCCCGGTGGCACGGCGCGCTACGTGGATTCATCCCTGGAGCGCATCGAGGTGCATGTCACGGGTCTCAACGAGAGTCGCTATGTGGTGACCTGCAATGGCCGGGCCATTCCGCTGCAATCGACTGGAACCGTGGGCGAGTTTGCGGCTGGCGTGCGCTACAAGGCCTGGAACCCGCCATCGGCGCTGCATCCGAGCATCAAAATTCATGCGCCACTGACGTTTGACATTGTCGACACCTGGATGAAGCGCTCGATTGGTGGCTGCCGCTACTACGTGGCCCATCCGGGCGGGCTCAACCCCGACACCTTCCCGGTCAACTCCTACGAGGCCGAGAGTCGGCGCATGGCGCGCTTTGCGCCCATGGGCCACACGCCGGGCACGCTGGTGGTGCCACCCGCGACCATCAATGTGGCGGGTAGCCGGGAGTTTCCGTTTACGCTGGATCTGCGTCGGGTGTAGCCTCGGGCTCCGGCGGTGCAGCCGGGGCCGGCTCTTCACTGACCGGCTGACTTTGCGGGTCACGGCCAAGCATGCGGGCCACGTCCCGCTTGTCCAGGCCGTACATGTCAGCAAACGTCTCGGGCGTCTGGCCGCTGCTTTCATAGGCGCGCACCAGTGCTTCCTGTTTGGCCCGTTTCACGGCGTGTTCCGCCAATGCTTGTTCGAGCAGGGCGTTGGCTTCCCCATCCCGGGTCTGCACGCGCAGCAGGTAGTCCTGCTGGCTCAAGCCAGAGGCCTCAAAGGCAGCGATCAGTTGCTTGCGCAATTTGGGGCGCAGGTCTTCCCTGGTGCGGCGCTGGCGACGGCGAAATATCTCGAACAGCGCAAAGTGCACATGCTCGGGTGCCACGTCCTCCACGATCTGACCCTGCAGGTCGTGGCGCTTGTTGCCCGCCGCCACGCTCTGCAGATAGCGCGTTGAGCGGGTGTGTTGACCCAGTGCTGCCTTGAGGCTCTCGCGCTCAAAGCAGTCCGGGTGGGCTGCCATCAATTCCTGAAACACGCCGAGCTTGAGCGGCAGAAACTGCCCGCCAAACAAACGGGGATAAAGCTCGAACAGCTTTTCAAGAACTGGCTGCACGAGATCCGCCCGAGTCGGCACTGGTGTGGGAGCCGGGCTGGGCACAAAAGGCGTTTGTGCAGTCGACGCAGGCACTTGGTCTGACAGTGCCAGTGATTGTGAAGAAGGCTCGGCAGCGTTAGTGTGGGTGGTGGTCATGAATCAATTTCAAAAATCAAGTCGCCGATTGTCGGCCAAGTGGCGCTGCCTCACATCGGCCTGTTGCCAAGCCCCTGTTTGGCAGAATCAATCGCTTCGCGGGGGGTCTCGTAAATGTGCGCCGCCAGACCACGCCCCTCCAGGGCTTCGCCCAGTTTGAGACGCATGAAGGCGCTGGTGGTGTAACGCGAAACATAGGTGTAATAGCGGTCGCTAAGATCCTGGACCATGGCCGCATAGGCGTCCACCACGTTTTCGTCAATCTGGAACGAGTCGTAATTGACGACCACGCCAATTTTCTTGCCGATCGGTCGGCACAGCTCCACGGCCGCGTGCGCAATGTCCTGCACATCTTTTTCGGTGCGTACGCGCAGGCCCTGGAAGTTGTAATAGGCAATGCCACTGGCGGCGTCGTACTGCATGCGATCGACCAGGCTGATGGAGAGCAGCGCTTCCTTGAGTTGCATGGGGTCAGGCTGGAATATGCGCGTGTCCATGGGCTGAACATTGTTCATGATGGGCTTGAACTCCATCTGCGCCAGGATGTCGCGCTCGAGATCCACGCCGGGCGCAATTTCAATCAGTTCAAGTCCCTGGGCCGTGAGCTGAAACACGCAACGCTCGGTGACGTACAGCACCTTTTGGCCACTGCTGGCCGCATAGGGGCCGCTGAAGGTGACCTGTTCGATCTTGTTAACAAACTTGCGAGCCCGTCCCTCCTTGACGATCTTGAGCCCCCCGTCTTCAACCGTCGTCTTCAAACCTCCGGCGGTGAAGGTGCCCACGAACACCACGGTGCGGCTGTTCTGGGTGATGTTGATAAAGCCCCCGGCGCCAGCCAGTTTGGGGCCAAATCGGCTCACGTTGATGCTGCCCGAGGCATCGCACTCGGCCAGGCCCAGGCAGGCCAGGTCCAGCCCGCCACCATCATAGAAATCAAACTGCTGGTTCATGTCGATCACCGCATCGGGGTTGACCGCCGCGCCAAAATTGGCACCAGACGCGGGCACGCCGCCGATCACGCCAGGCTCGGCCGTCAGCGTCATGTACTTGAGAATTTTTTCCTCGTTGGCGATGGCGGCCACGCCTTCGGGCATGCCAATACCCAGGTTCACCACGGCGTTGGGCAACAGCTCAAAGGCGGCGCGCCGGGCGATGATCTTTCGCTCATCCAGTGGCATGGCAGGCATGGTATCCAGCGGGACCCGCACTTCGGCGGAAAACGCCGGGTTGTAGCTTCCGCCGAGATTCTGGGGATGGTTCTGAGCCTGCGCCAGCACCACGCAATCGACCAAAATCCCCGGCACCTTAACCCGGCGCGGGTTCAGCGAGCCGCGTTCGACGATGCGCTCGACCTGGGCGATCACAAAACCGCCGCTGTTCTTGGTGGCCGTGGCAATGGCCAGCACGTCCTGCGTCAGGTTCTCGCGCTCCAGGGTGAGGTTGCCCTCGGAATCGGCGCTGGTGCCCCGAATGAAAGCCACCGAAATGGGGAAGGTCTTGTAGTACAGCAACTCCTGGCCGCCCAGGGTAATCACCTCTACCAGGTCTTCACTGGTCTTGCTGCCAATCTTGCCGCCCTCCAGTCGGGGATCGACAAACGTACCCAAGCCCACCTTGGACGCTGTGCCCGGCAGGCCGCAGGCAATATCGCGGTACAAATGCGAAATCACGCCCAGTGGCAGGTTATAGGCCTCCACCTTGCTCTCCATGGCCATCTTGCCGATTTGCGGGACCAACCCGTAGTGCCCGCCAACCACCCTTTTGAGCATGCCTTCGTGTGCAAGATGGTTGACCCCGCCCGTGCCGCCATCGCCCGGGCCGCCGCCAAACAGCAAGGTCAAGTTCTTGGGCGAGCCAGTTTCAAGAAAACGCTTCTCCAGCGTCTCGATCAACTCGACTGGCACCCCGTTGCTGCCGAATCCCGAACAGCAAAGGGTGTCGCCATCGCGCAGGATCGCAATCGCTTCAGCCGCAGAAACTACCTTTTTTCTCATCGGACACCTTGAAAGAACAGAGGATGAAATATGTCCGACCGCAGCGCAAAGCGCGGCCAACACACACCAGAACGATTCTAGGCGGCCCACATGAATTATTGCTGGCTGCACATGACTTTGGAGGCACACATCGAGCCTGAACGCTGTGACACTGTCATACTCCAAGGGTAATGATCGATCTCAACTCCCCCATGAATACCAACGTCAACAGGCAGCCCGCAGTGCAGGAGTTGGCCATCACCAGCCTGCCAGAACCCGGGCATTTTGATGAACTTCGCGCCCGACCCCCGAAAAATGTCGATGAAGAATCTCCTTACGCTTCTAATTTCATAGCTAGTAACGCAATATGGTCGGGGGGTTGGAACCAATTTCTTGGGTTTTTTTCCGGCAAAGGCGCCGCTGACCTCAATCAGCGTTCGGCCAGCCTGGCACGCCAGGTTCGAGACAATGGTGTGAGCTACAACATCTACAGCGACGAAAGCGGTCCGCAGCGACCCTGGTCGCTTGACCTGTTTCCCCTCATCATCGAGTCCGAGAGCTGGCGGCAAATTGAGGCGGGTGTGACGCAGCGTATGCGCCTGCTCGAGCAGGTCATGACCGATGTCTACGGCCCCCAGAAGTTGCTCGAACAGGGCTTGCTGCCACGGGCACTGGTTCAGGGTCACCCTGGGTATCTGCGCTCCATGCACGGTGTCAAACCCGTGGGCGGTATCCACCTGCACATCGCCGCCTTCGATCTGGCACGCGGGCCCGATGGCAATTGGTGGGTGGTCGGGCAGCGCTGCCAGACCCCCTCGGGCCTGGGCTATCTGCTGGAAAACCGGCTGGCCATTTCACGCCAATTTCCCCAGGCCTTTGACGCCATGCGGGTGCAGCGACTGGCAGGCACCTACCGCGCCCTGATGGAAAGCCTCAAGCGCCTGAGCCCCGGCGGTGCCCAATCGCATCTTGCACTGCTCACGCCGGGACCCTACAACGAGACCTATTTTGAGCATGCCTACCTGGCGCGCTATCTGGGATTGACCTTGGTCGAAGGCAGTGACCTGATCGTGCGTGACGAGCGTCTTTTCCTCAAGACGCTCAACGGACTGGTTCCGATCCACGGGCTGCTCAGGCGAGTTGACGATGCCTACCTCGACCCCCTGGAGCTTCAGCCCGACTCCACACTGGGCGTGCCAGGCCTGTTGCAGGCGATCCGTGCGGGCAACGTGCTGGTGGCCAACGCGCCGGGCTCTGCGTTCCTTGAATCACCGGCGTTGCTGGGATTCCTGCCTGCGTTGTCCCAATACTTGCTGGGTGAAGAACTCAATATGCCAGCGCTTCCCACCTGGTGGTGCGGCGAGCGCTCGGCCATGGAAGATGCCCTGCCCCGCCTGCGCGAGCTGGCCATCAAGCCGACCTACCCGGCTTCACCCAATCGCAACAGCTTTGATGCTGCGGTGGGACGCTCCCTGTCTGAGCAGGAACTCAATGAATGGGCGGGACGCATCGGGCGCCAGGGCGACGAGCACACGGTCCAGGCCTACGTTCCCATGTCCCAAATGCCCACCTGGCAGCCAGCAGGGCCCGAGCAGGACCAGAACGGTGGCCAGATGGTGCAGCGCTCGGCCATGCTGCGGGTGTATGCGGTATCCGATGGTGCCCAGTCCTGGCGGGTGCTCCCGGGTGGCTTGGCGCGGGTGGCGGTTTCCAACAGCGACATCGCCTCCATGCAACGCGGGGGCAGCAGCGCCGATGTCTGGATCCTGACTGAGGGGGAAATCGACAACACCACCTTATTGGCACCGCATTTGACGCCCGCTTCTCTGGCACAACGCAAGCGAATGGTGACCAGCCGGGCGGCTGAAAACCTGTATTGGCTGGGACGCTACACCGAGCGCACTGAAAACTCGATCCGGCTGGCCCGCCTGGCCCTCGAATGCCTGCACGGGGAGAATCAATCGTCCCCGCACCTGATGGCCTGGATCAGCAAGCTGGCGGTCGACAGCACGCTGGTGCTGCCCACCGTGCCCTCGGCAAACCTGGACCGCCAGAGTTTTGAGCGCTCCTTGATCGCGAGCTTGGGAAGCACCGAGGACGCCACCAGCGTGGGCTACTCGCTGCGTGCCCTCAGGATGACCGCCTCTGCTGTGCGCGAGCGCCTGTCGCAAGAGCACTGGCGGGTCATCGTGCAGGCCGAGGAGGAGTTGTTTTCCCGTCTCGCGGCCATCACCAACGGCACTGATTTTTCCTCTCTGGAGGCTTTGCGAGTGCTCAAAAGCGCCAGCGATCAGATGGCTGCCATTACCGGTGCCCAGACCGACCGCATGAGCCGCGACGATGGCTGGCGGCTGCTCAGCATTGGTCGCCAGATCGAGCGCTTGAGTTTTCTGACCTCTGCCCTGTTCGGCGGCTTTGAGACTGGTTCGGTGCACACCGACAGCGGCTTTGACGCCATGATTGAATTGTTTGACAGCACAATTTCTTTTCATGCCATTTACCAGCAAAGCCGCGACATTCCGGCGCTGATCGACCTGTTGATACTCGATCAGGACAGCCCGCGCTCGCTGGCCTGGGTGGTGCAGACCCTGCGCGGGCGGCTGAGTCGGCTTGGCGGCGGCCAGTCCGGCGCTGTTAGCGAACTGGCACTGCAGGTGCCCGACCCCGCCAACTGGAGCCTGGCCCCCCTGTGCGAATTGAGGCCCTTGGAGGGTGCGCCCACGGAGTTGGAACCCGGCTCACAATCGGCGCTTCAGTCGAGCTACTTCTATAACCTCAACGAGTTGCTGCTGGGCTGCGGCGGTGCGGCCGTCAAGGTGTCGGAGGAAATCAGCGCCACCTACTTCACGCACACCCGTGACACCAACCAGAGCGTGAGAACCCTATGAAGCTACAGGTCACCCATGAGACCCGGTATGACTACGAACCCGCTGTGGAGACTGCGCAGCACATGGCGTTCCTCAAGCCGGTGGACACGCCTTTTCAGCGGCTTGTGAGTCACGCGCTGGAAATTAGCCCGCACCCGGCACAAATGAGTGAGGCGCTGGACGTCTTTGGCAACACGCGCTGCTTTTTCTCACTGCAGTCGCCTCATCTACAACTCAAAGTGGTGGCGCACAGCGTGGTCGATACCCATGCCCTGCCAACCCCACCAAGCAGCATCACCTGGGAGCAAACCCGCGAGATGTTTCGCTACCAGTCGGGCATGCGCTTCGAGGCAGACGCTGAATTTGTGTTTGCGTCGCCGTTTTGCCCGCACCATGAAGCGTTTGCAGCTTATGCGCAGCCCAGTTTTGCCGCGGGCGTGGGCGTGCTCGCTGCGGCCCAGGACTTGATGCGGCGGATCTTCACCGACTTTTTGTATGAGAGCCAAAGCACGGAGATCAACACCCCGGCTTTGGAGGCTCTGGCCCAGCGCAAGGGTGTATGCCAGGATTTTGCCCACATCATGATTTCTTGCCTGCGCTCCATGGGCATTCCGGCGCGCTACGTCAGCGGCTATTTGCTCACCTTGCCGCCACCGGGCATGGTCAAGCTCAAGGGCAGCGATGCCTCCCACGCCTGGGGCGCAGTCTACGTGCCCGATTTGCCAGCGGGTGAGCGCTGGTGTGACCTGGACCCCACCAACAACCGCGCCGGTTGGCATTCGCCCGGAGAAGACTACGTCACGCTGGCAGTCGGCCGTGATTTTGCCGACGTGTCGCCGATTCGCGGCGTCATCCATGGCGGTGCCAGCCACACCCTGGCGGTGGCGGTGACGGTAGAGCCAGTTTCCGGAAATGACGGCAGCACTGGGCAAGACGGCGCCTCGCCCGCATGGCAATCTCAAAATCAGTCGCAATCGCAAGGCCAAACACAGTTCCAAACTCAAAGCCAGGGCCAGTCGATTGATCCGTCCAAAAACCAAAATACTATTCTTTAAGTAGCGGCTAACGATTATTGGACGGGGGCTACAGGCCAATCAATACTTAAACCTTTGAAAAGGAAGCACCATGAGCATTTACGACAAACTCACCGCAATGGGCATCACGCTGCCCCCAGTGGCCGTTCCCGCAGCCGCTTACGTTCCGTTTGTTCAAACCGGCAATCTGGTGTTCCTGAGCGGGCACATTGCCAAGAGGGACGGCAAGCCCTGGGTCGGGCAACTGGGCAACAACATGCATACCGCAGACGGCAAGGAAGCCGCCCGGGCCATTGCCATCGACCTGATCGGAACCCTTCACGCCGCCGTGGGCGATCTCAACCGCGTCACGCGCATCGTCAAGCTGATGTCGCTGGTCAATTCCACGGGCGAGTTCACCGAGCAGCATCTGGTCACCAACGGCGCGAGCGAACTCATTGGCGAGGTTTTTGGTGACAAGGGCGCACACGCCCGCAGCGCCTTTGGCGTGGCGCAAATCCCGCTGGGCGCCTGCGTCGAGATTGAGCTGATCGCCGAAGTGGCCTAAAACGATTCCCAATCGTCGTCGTCTGCTGCCTGGGCCTGAACCGTGGGTGCCGTCGGGGGTTTGCGCGAGGAACGCCTCTCGGGCGTGTTGCCCAGAGCAGGAGCCGGAGCCGGGCGCACGGTCGCCACAGGTGGTCGTGGCCGGTAAACGTCGGCGTTGGCGCGCGGAGTGATGTCCCTGATGGGGCGTGCGCCTGGCAACGACAGCGTAGCGTCGTCCACCTTGAACGCCGCCACGGTTTGGGCCAACTGTACGGACTGCTGGCGCAGGCTTTCGGCTGCCGCGGCGCTTTGCTCGACCAGTGCGGCATTTTGCTGCGTCATCTGGTCCAGATTGCCAATGGCATTGTTCACATGGGAAATGCCCGCGCTTTGCTCGGCGGAAGCGGCCGAGATCTCTGCGATCACTTCGGTGACCTTGCGCACCGACTGAACAATATCGTCCATGGTCGCACCGGCATCAGAGACCAATTGCGTGCCCGATGCCACTTTATCGACTGAGGTGCCAATCAGCACCTTGATTTCCTTGGCCGCGTCGGCGCTGCGTTTTGCCAGGCTGCGTACCTCACTGGCCACCACGGCAAAGCCGCGACCCTGATCGCCGGCCCGGGCAGCTTCCACCGCCGCATTGAGCGCCAGGATGTTGGTTTGAAACGCGATGCCATCGATCACACCAATGATGTCGGAGATTTTCCGGCTGCTGAGGTTGATTTCTCCCATCGTGACCACAACCCGCCGCACGACTTCACCTCCTTTGATCGCGACCGCCGAGGCGTTGGCTACCAGCGTACCGGCCTGGCGTGCGCTGCCGGTGCTTTGCTGCATGGTGGAGGTCAGTTGCGCCATGGCCGAGGCGGTGGACTGAAGATGGCCCGAGGTGTGCTCGGTGCGTTGTGCCAGATCGTTGTTGCCGCTGGCAATCTCTGCGCTGGCCACTGCAATGCTGTCGGTGCTCAGGCGCACCTGATTGACCATTTGCCCCAGAGAGCGAGCCATTGAGTCCAGTGAACGCATCAAATCGCCAAACTCGTCGCCCCGTGCGGTGTCAATTTTGACGGTAAGATCGCCCCGGGCGATGCTCGCCGCCAGCGCATTGACTGCCTCCAGCGGTTGGCGTATAGAGCGGATCAACAGAGCCGCGCCGACCAAAATGCAAGAGAGCAGCAGCACGATGCCGATGACCCCGGAAGCAATCAACCCCTTGGCCCGCTGCGCGAACATCAGCCGCGTGTCATACCCGGCTTGCTCCTGCATCGCCACAAATTCGTTCAGCGCCTTGCGGTAGCTCGTCAGCAAGGGCTCGTAGCGGCTGGTCAGAATTGGCAACACGTCTTCGTGGCGACCTTGGGCACGCAACTGCAAAATGGTCGCCCTGATGGCAAGCACGGCCTGGTGGGCATCGGAAATTTTTTGCAGCTGGGCCAAATCTGCGGGTGTCAGAGCGCTGGCCTGTACTGACTTTTTCGCATCGTTCGTCAGTGCGGCGGTGGTGGCAACCGCCTCCTTCAGGTTGGTCTCAAGAGAATTATCGGCGCTGGCGAGAATCGTCTGCAGGCGTACCTCATGGAGTTCGGCGAGCGCAGCCCAGCGGGAACTCAACTTTGTCTTGGCATCAATCTGCTCCAGAACACCATTCATTTCTGCCCGATCGCTCGCCGAGCGGCTGGCCACAAAGCCAGTGACCACGCCAAAACCCAGGATCATGAGTCCGACGGAGATCCACAACTTGGTGGACAAGTGAATATTTTTGACGCCCATCTACCGGCTCCAACGAACTTGTTATGAGCGCGATTTTAGCCCCCGTGACTAGGGGGCAGCGCCCAGAATTACAGCTGTTCCAATGCCTGATTCTGAAGCGCCAGCAGTTGCGCCCTGGATACCCTGTCCGGCGCAATCTCGGCCAGCGGCACCAGGACGAAGGCGCGCTCGAACATGCGTGGATGCGGAATGACGAGTGCCGGGCTGTTCACCGAACCGCTGCCAAAAGTCAAAATGTCCAGGTCCAGCGTGCGCGGCGCGTTGCGGAAGGGCCGCTCGCGTCCGCAACTCTGTTCGATGTCATGCAGTGCGTCAAGCAATTCAGGGGCACTCAGGCGCGTGCTGATTTGCGCCACCGCGTTCACATAGTCCGGGCCGCTGGCCTGGACCGGCGCAGTGCGGTACAGCGACGACTGGCAAACCAATGTGGTGCCGGGTAATGTCGCCAACGCGGTCAGGGCGTTGCGCACCGTCCCGGCGGCATCGCCCAAATTGGCACCCAGCCCGATGAAGGCTGTGACCGGGCTTCGTGCGTCAGAGTTCAATTGTCGGTATCGGGCGCTGCGGGACCGTCGGCCTTAGGGCCGCCACTGCGCCTGCGGCGACGGCGTTTTTTGGGTGCATCACCGGCCTGGGCCTGGGCCTCGGGAGCGGCCGATGCCTGTGTGTCGGGCGAAGCCGGTTCGGTCGTCGCCGGTGCCGCGCCTCTGGCCGGCACTTTGTGCACCCGGGGCGCACGCGGCCGCTGCTGCTGCTCGGCCCGGACCTGATCCACCATGTCCTCGCGAAGTTCATCATTGGCCTGACTGAACTCCTGCCACCAGTCCGAGAGAACGACATCCACTTCGCCCGCATCGGCCCGCAAACGCATGAAGTCAAAGGCGGCCCGAAAACGCGGTTGATCGACCATGCCAAACGGCGCGCTGCCCACGCGCTTTTCAAAGCGGGGCTGCATCATCCAGATTTCGCGCATGTCGCCAGCGAGCCTGCCGCGCCCGGAAACATCGCCGATACGGGCATTGAACACATCGTCAATGGCATCCTGCAGCGCCGGATGAGCGTGCTGGCGCTGCTCGATGCGCCGGGCCCAACCGTCGCGCACGTCTGCCCACAGGGTGCAGGCCAGCAGGAAGCTCGGCGCGACCGCCTTGCCCTCACCCACGCGGCGGTCGGTGTCCTTGAGCGCGGCATTGACCAGCGGCTGCCCCGCGCGCTCCACCACCACGTCAAGCAGGGGGTAGATGCCACGGGCCATACCCAGCGCCTTGAGCTGTTCGACCGAGGCAATCGCATGGCCGGTCTGCAAGAGCTTGAGCATTTCGTCGAACAACCGGCTTTGCGGCACGTCGGCGAGCAGTTCGCGCGACTTGAGCAACGGCGCCGCCGTCTTGGCCTCAAACTTGAATCCCAGGGCACTGAGCTTGGCGGCAAAGCGCACCGCACGGATGATGCGCACCGGGTCTTCGCGGTAACGGGTGGCGGGGTCACCAATCATGCGGATGATGCGTTTTTGCGCGTCGCTGATCCCGTTGTGATAATCGACCACGATCTGGGTTTCGGGGTCGTAGTACATGGCATTGATGGTGAAATCGCGGCGCACAGCGTCTTCTTCCTGGGGGCCCCAGACGTTGTCGCGCAATACCCGACCCGATGCATCGACGGCATGCTTCATGCCAGCAAGCTCGTTCTTGCTGGTGCGCTCATTGCCCGCAACAGCCTCGGCAGCGGCATTGTCCATGTGCGCGCGAAAGGTCGATACCTCGATGACTTCGTGCTCGCGTCCGCGCCCGTACACCACATGCACGATGCGAAAGCGCCGTCCGATGATGAAAGCGCGCCGGAACAGACCCTTGACCTGCTCTGGCGTGGCATTGGTGGCCACATCAAAGTCCTTGGGGGCCAGGCCCACCATCAGGTCACGCACCGCGCCGCCCACAATATAGGCTTCAAAACCGGCGTCTTTGAGGGTGTGCACCACGTTGATCGCGCGCCCGTCGACCAGACCGGGGTCAATGCCGTGCACGGCCACCGGCACCTCTTTGCGTTTGCCAAACGGATTCTTCTTGCCACCGGCTGCCAGGGCAGCCTTGCCGAGCAGCTTGTCAATAAATTTCTTGATCATTTTTTCTCATGTTCATTTGCAGGACAGGCCCTTTGACGCCAACGGCGCGGGTCCCGTTCTCATTCATACAACTTTAATGGAACGCCTGATCGCAAGACCAAGCGGATTCGCTTCATTCCCATCCCGGGCATTGTCTAAAATAGATCAAGTATGCGCCATCCCCGCTCCAAAGCGACCGCGCGAAGTCGCTCGTCCGGGTTGGTCGCCACAGGGTAGGTGACCTTTTCAAGCAAACTCAGGTCGTTGATGGAATCGGAATAAAACGTGCTCTGCACATCGTTCCATCGCAGCTTGCGCCGGGTCAGCCACTGTTCGATGCGAGTGACCTTGCCCTCGCGAAACGACGCAACACCCTTGATCTCCCCGGTGATCCAACCCGTTCCACCGGGTGCATTGTCGCATTCCAGTTCCACTGCAATCAGCTCATCCACACCAAACGCGCGGGCGATCGGACGCGTCACAAACTCGTTGGTGGCGGTGACGATCAGCACGGCATCGTCCCCCTTCTGGTGCTCCTGAACCAGCGACAACGCTTCCGGTTTGATGACTGGATTGACCACATCCTTCATAAAACGGGCGTGTGCCGCTTCTGATTCAATAGCGCCATGGGTTCGGATCGCGGCCGTTGAGAACCGCACGTACTCGGCAATATCGAGTGTTCCAGCGCGGTACTGGGCAAAGAATTCGTCGTTGCGACTCTCAAACTCCGTGGGGTCATTCCAGCCGATGCTGGTGGTAAACACCCCCCACGAGTAATCGGAATCAATGGGCAGCAAGGTGTGGTCGAGGTCAAACAGGGCCAGTTTCATGTCTCAAGAGTCTTCCATCATGGCTTTGATCAGGGGAATGGTGATGCCCCGCTTGGTTTGCATCGCGTAGCCATCCAGCAGGTCCAGCAACTCGATCAGGCTGCCCAGATCACGGCTGAAACGCGTGAGCATAAAGTCCATCACATCGTCACCCAGAAAAACACCACGCGCGTCGGCTGCCTGGCGCAGCACGGCGCGCCGCTCGGGCTCGCTGAGCACTTGCAGACGAAACACATGGCCCCAGCCGAGCCGGGTCCGAAGGTCATCGCGCAACTTTAAATCTACCGGCGGAGAGTCGCCACTGGCGAACACCCCGCGCTTGTAGGTTTGGGCATTGACGAACCAGTTAAACGCCGCATGTTGTTGCTGCGCCGTGTACAAATGAACGTCATCCATCAGTACGACGGCCCAGCGTTCGTCGAACTCCGGTGGTTCGTGCACGCTTGTATCGAGCCAGCCTGCCGTGGCGCCCTGCCCGCGCAAGGCCTCGCGAACCGACTTGAGCAAATGGCTTTTGCCGCTGGCACTGCTGCCATACAAGTAGGTGGGCACCGGAGAGCGTGTTCCCGAACGCGACTTCTCGCCCACCCAGAGTTGCAGATACTCCAGCGCTGCCCGGTTCGGCCCCGCGACAAAGCTGGCCAGCGTGGGTCCGTTTGCCAGGCCAATGTCAAGTGCCATCTGCTTCATGGCCGCGCCTCAGTTCCGGTACAAACCGCTTGCAATATAGCTGGCCTGAGCACGACGCAGAGCCACCAGCAGCACCGCACTGGCGGGCAGCGCAATCAGGACCCCGACAAACCCTAGCAACTGCCCGAAGGCAAGCAGGGCGAAAATGACCGCCAGGGGATGCAAGCCAATGCGCTCACCCACCAGCCTCGGGGTGAGGAACAAACCCTCGATGATTTGACCGGCTCCATACACCACGGCCACCATCAGCACCGCCCGGCCGGGACCGACCGTGGTGGCAAATTCAAGAAAACCCGCCAGCGTAGCCAGAATCAGGCCCAGGCCAAAGCCCAGGTAGGGCACGAACATGGCCAGCCCTGTGAAAATGCCGATGGGCAGCGCCAGGTCCAGCCCGAACAGGGCCAGCCCGGTGCTGTAGAAGATGGCCATGATCAGCATGACCAGGAGTTGACCGCGCAAATACTGGCCCAGCACCGCATCGGCCTCCCGGGTGAAGGCGTCATAGGCCGGTCGCAGGCGGGGCGGCACGAACGCCAGCGAGCGTTCGACAAAATGCTGCCAGTCCATCAGCAGGTAAAAGAGGGCCACCGGTGTGATCACCGCGTTGCCGATCACGGCCAAGGCCACGCTGCCGCCGAGCTTGAGCGACTTCATGGCCGGTACGAAGGCGTCACTGAAGTTCGCACCCAAATACTCCAGGACCAAACCTTTGATGCTGGCCACATCCATGGAGAACACAACGCCAAATTGCGCAAAAAACGGTTTGAGTGTGGCGTTCAGGCTCTCGAACAGCACCGGTACCTGATCGCGCAGCAGGGGCAGTTCCTTGGCCAGGATGGGGACAACCAGCAGCGCAAGACCGAGCACCATGAGGATGAACAGCAATTCAACGGTCACGACCACCAGAAAACGCGGCACCCGCTGGCCACTGAGGTGGTCGAGCCGGTCCACCAAAGGCGTGAGCGCATAGGCCAGGATGGCCGCCACCACAAACGGGGTGAGCACAGGGCCCAGCAGCCACAGAACAAGCCCGGCGATGACTGAAATCAGGCTCCATGCGGCGGCGGTTTTTTGAGTGGAAGTAAATTGCATGCAATTGCCCGAAGACAAACCCTTAAAATCTGGGCAAATTCTATCGGCCTGCCCCTGGCCACCGAACCCCGTCCACTTTACCTCAACGCCATGACCGCACCCTCCCCCCTTTCCTACAAAGACGCCGGCGTTGACATTGACGCCGGTGATGCGCTCGTGGAGCGCATCAAGCCGCTGGCCAAAAAGACCATGCGCGAGGGCGTTCTGGCGGGCATTGGCGGTTTTGGCGCGCTCTTTGAGGTGCCTAAACGCTACAAGGAACCGGTGCTTGTGAGCGGCACGGACGGCGTGGGCACCAAGCTCAAACTGGCTTTTGAGTGGGACATGCACGACACCGTGGGCATCGACCTGGTGGCCATGAGCGTGAACGACGTGCTGGTGCAGGGTGCCGAACCTTTGTTCTTCCTGGACTATTTTGCCTGCGGCAAGCTCGATGTGGACACGGCCGCCGCCGTGGTGGGGGGCATCGCAAAGGGCTGCGAACTCTCAGGTTGTGCCCTCATCGGCGGCGAAACCGCGGAGATGCCGGGCATGTACCCGGCGGGCGAATACGACCTGGCCGGTTTTGCCGTCGGTGCGGTGGAAAAGTCGAAAATTCTCACCGGGCAATCGGTTCAGCCCGGCGACGTGGTCCTGGGTCTGGCCTCCAGCGGTGTGCATTCCAACGGGTTCAGCCTGGTGCGCAAGTGCATTGAACGTGCCGGTGACAAACTGCCCGCCACGCTGGACGGCAAGCCCTTCAAACAAGCGATCATGGAGCCGACCCGCCTCTACGTGAAGAACGTGCTGGCAGCGCTGGCGGAGCACCCGATCAAGGCATTGGCCCATATCACCGGCGGCGGTTTGCTCGAGAACATTCCCCGGGTGCTGCCCGAGGGCATGGCCGCCCATCTGTGCAAGGGCAGCTGGCCGCAGACTGAGTTGTTTGCGTGGCTGCAAGCCACTGCGGGGATTGATGACTTCGAGATGAACCGCACCTTCAACAACGGCATCGGCATGGTGGTGGTGATCGACGCCGCCAACGCAGCGGCCTGCACTGCGAGTCTGAGCGCTGCGGGCGAACAGGTGTACCAGATTGGCCTGATTGCCCAACGCGGCGACGGAGCAGCCGTTCTGGTCAACTGAAGAAGTCTTGAGCGTGTCGACGCCCGCCCCAGCCTCCGCCCCGTCCCTGCGCCATATGCCAGCGGGCATCTGGGCGCTGGGCTTTGTGAGTCTGCTGATGGACGTCTCCAGCGAGATGATTCACAGCTTGCTGCCTGTGTTCATGGTCACCACCTTGGGCATCAGCATGTTCGCGGTCGGACTGATTGAAGGCGCGGCGGAGTCCACAGCCTTGATCATCAAGGTGTTTTCGGGTGTTCTGAGTGATTATTGGGGCAAACGCAAGCCTCTGGCGGTACTGGGCTATGGGCTGGGCGCCCTGTCCAAACCGCTGTTTGCATTGGCCAGCAGCGCCGGTCTGATTTTTGGCGCCCGCCTGATCGACCGTGTGGGCAAAGGCATTCGCGGCGCCCCGAGAGACGCCCTGGTGGCCGACCTTGCGCCGCCTGAGATGCGCGGGGCCGCCTTTGGCCTGCGCCAGTCGCTGGACACAGTGGGCGCATTTTTAGGGCCGCTGTTGGCCATGGGACTGATGCTGCTTTGGGCCAACGATTTTCGGGCGGTATTCTGGATTGCAGTCATTCCCGCTGGCTTTTGCGTAGCCCTGTTGATACTTGGCGTGCAAGAACCGGAGCGCCCTGCGGGCGTCCCGCGGACCAATCCGATCACACGGGTCAATCTGGCGCGCCTGGGTCCGGCTTACTGGTGGGTGGTAGCGATTGGTGCGGTGTTCACGCTGGCGCGCTTCAGTGAAGCTTTTCTGGTGCTGCGGGCGCAACAAGGCGGGCTGGCGCTGGCCTGGACACCCATGGTGTTGATTGCCATGAACCTGATCTATGCGCTGGGCGCCTATCCGCTGGGCAAACTCGCTGATCGAATGAGCCATTCTGCGCTGCTGATCGGTGGCGTGCTGCTGCTTATCGCTGCCGATGCACTGCTGGCCTATAGCAACCAGGGCGTCTGGGTCTGGGCTGGCATTGTGCTGTGGGGTTTGCACATGGCGATGACCCAGGGCTTGCTCGCGACCATGGTGGCGGATACTTCTCCTCAAGATCTGCGCGGTACGGCCTACGGGTTTTTCAACCTGCTCAGTGGTCTATCGATGCTCCTGGCCAGCGGTGTGGCGGGCTTGTTGTGGGACCACTGGGGTGCCTCCACCACATTCATCGCCGGCATGGGTTTTGGCCTGGCCGCGTTGGTTTTGCTGGGCGTTCGACGGGTTTTTGGAAATCATTGACGGCTATCGAAATAATAGCTATTTATTCAATGCTGTAGAGGGCTAGAGGCCAATTTCTCTTGTATTTGTTGCGCAAGCGAAAGATAGTCAGGCAGTCTCGCCCCACCCAGCGCCACTGCTTTGGCGATGGCCACGCCAGACTGCGCGACTTCCCCGTTTTCCAGCAACACCTGTGCCAGGTTGTTCCAGGCCTCGGCAAAATCCGGATGGTGCGTTGTGGCCTTGCGATAGGCGGCCAGCGCAGTGTTGCGCTCGCCCAGAGCGTAGGCGGCATTGCCGGTCCCCAGCAATGCAACACGGTCACTTGGCCACCTTTGCAGTGCCAAACCATAGGCCGTCTGGGCGGCGCGTGGATTGACCCGCTCTAGGGCGGCTGCAGCGGCCACGTACACCGGAGCCTCCACCGTGGCTGGCAAGCGCTTGGGGGCCAGGGCCAGCATGGCCCAGTAGTTGGCGCGGGCCCAGGTTCTCTCAAAGGCAAAGAGGGACACCTCCAGCCGCTCGGTGACTCCGGAATGCATCACAAGCACATTGCGGTCGCGATCAAACCCGGTCACCACGGCGTAGTGCCAGACCGGAAAGACGGGAAAGGCCAGGTTTTGAAACACCAGCACCGGATTTCCCGCCGCGACCTCCCTCAGCACTGCTTCCACTTCAGGTCGCACCGGGTAGGCCAGCAAGCCCTGCCGACGCGTGGCTGCCAGCATTTCCTGTTGCACAGAGCCCTTGCGAGCGGGTAGAAATACCTGCTCGATCAGGGCTTGCGGCGTGATATCGACGCCGGCAGCCCCTGACACCATGGCCAGCGCGGCGGGCCCGCACTGGTATTCTTCCTGGGGAAAAAACGGAACATGGGTGAGCTCAACACGCGCAGGCAGATCCCCAGGCCAACCCTCGTCAAGCCTGGCCACCTGCGGCGTAGCACAGCCCAGCAATGTGATGACCGCAAGAACACAAACCCCCGCCGCAGCGGGGGCTCGCATGCTGGCAAGCCAGCGAATCACCGCACGGATCGGGTGAAAGGAAATACCTTGGTAAAGCCCAAAATGTCGGTGATGAGCAGCACGATGAATACCGTGAAGATGAGCCCGAGCACTTCGCCACCGGCCGGTGCCTGGTCGATGCGCCCAGCCAATTGCGCCACTTCGTTGTCGGACATGGCTGCGACCCGCGCGGCGGCGGCTTCAGGGCTCACGCCCTGCTCACTCATGGCCTGACGAACGTCTTTGCGGGCCATGAAAGTGCTGACCCGATCACGGTTGGACGCAGCCGCGCCAAGGGTGACTATCTGCTCGGTGGGCACGATGCTGGCCTGCGCAGCCAGCGGAAAGCCCATGGTCGTCAAGCCCACGATCAGGACCGAGGCGACAAGTTGTTTGAAGTTGTTCATTTGATATTTTTCGTTTCAGTGGTAGGAGCAGCCCACGCCAGCACGGTTGCGATGACGGGAGTCTGGCGCTCATACTACCCAAACGTTCATGAATCGGTCAATGGTACTTACACCCGGAAACATTGGGCCTAGGTTGCGGCGTGCCACAGGCTTTGTGGGCCGCAGCGCTGGTGCATTTGGCGCAGATTCAGCGCCTCAGGAACTGCTTGAGCTTCAATCCAGTGGCCCATGTCGCTACAAAATAAATAGCTATTGAAGCAATCATGACAAGGGCAAGAAGCCCGATTCGCTTAAAACTTTCGGCGCGCAACCCAGTCCACGCAAAGGCGCTGTTGGCCCACAGCAGAAAGATCGCCAACAACACGCTGGCCGCAAGCACCTGCATCAAAAACACACCCCAGCCTGGTTCGGGCCGGTAGCTGCCCCGGCGCAGCAAGCCAATGAGCAGCCAGGCGGCATTGAGCACCGCCCCGATGCCGATGGAAAGCGTCAGCGCCGCATGGGCAAACACAGGCACCAGCGCCACATTGAGCAGTTGCGTGATAACCAGTACGGCGACAGCGATCCGCACCGGTGTTTTGGTGTCCTGATTGGCGTAATAACCGGGTGCCAGCACCTTGATGGCCACGATGCCCACCAGGCCGACACCCCAGCCCATCAGCGCATAGGTGATCTGCTGCACATCGTGATCCGAGATGGCGCCGTAGTGGTACAGAACCGCCACCAGGGGCTTGGCGAATGCAATCAGCGCCACTGCACACGGCACGGCCAGCAGCACTACCAGACGCAGGCCCCAGTCCAGCATGGCCGAATACCTGGCCGAATCACCGGCGGCGCGCGCCAGCGCCAACTGGGGCATGAGCACCACCCCCATGGCCACGCCGAGCATTGCCGTGGGAAATTCCATCAATCGATCGGCATAGGTGATCCAACTCACGCTGCCAGTGGCCAGGTGCGAGGCGATCTGGGTGTTGATCAGCATTGAAATGTGGGCCACGCTCACACCCAAAAGGGCCGGCCCCATCAGGCGCAGTATGTTCCTGGTCGCGGGGTCTGAGCACGCCGTGCACAGCGCCGCCCAGCCCATGCCGATGCGAGGTGCCAAGCCCATTTTATTAAGCGCTAGCCATTGCACGCCCAGTTGCAGTACACCTCCGGCCAACACCCCACCAGCCAGGGCATAGATGGGCTCCAGACCCATCGATTTGAACCAGGGTGCACCCAGCCAGGCTGCGAAAATCATGCAAATATTGAGCAACACCGGCGTGGCGGCCGGCACGGCAAAGCGCTTCCAGGTGTTGAGCACCCCGGCAGCCAGTGCCACCATCGACATGAACGCGATGTAGGGAAACATCCAGCGTGTCATGACGACCGCCACCTCAAACCCCTGGGGGTTTTGCTTCAAGCCGCTGGCCATGGCCCATACCAGGATCGGTGCGCCAGCCACGCCGATCACGCTGATGATCAGCAACGCCCAACTCAACACGGTGGCCACCTGGTCAATCACCCGATGGGTGGCCTCCTCGCCCTGCTGGGCTTTGGACTGGGCCAGCACCGGGACAAAGGCCTGACTGAACGCGCCTTCCCCAAAAAATCGGCGAAACAGGTTGGGGATTCGAAACGCCACGTTGAACGCATCGGTCATCGCTGTCGCTCCAAACGTGGAGGCAATCAAGAGTTCGCGCGCCAGTCCGGTGACCCTTGAGACCAGGGTCAATAGCGAGACAATGGAGGCCGATTTGAAAAGTGTCACGCCGGGGAGTGTAGCCCGCCCCGGTCAGAGTGCCACAGCGGCGGCCCGCGTGACCTGGTTGCTGGTAGAATGCTGGGTTTTGCTGACAACATCCACAGACCCAAGGAACACATATGGCATCTACCAAGCCCAAGAAAAAGAACCCGCGCCTCGCGTCGGGCCGTAAACGCGTCCGTCAGGACATCAAAATCAACGCCGCGAACACCTCGCTGCGTTCCAAATACCGCACTGCGGTGAAAAACGTCGAGAAGGCCGTGTTGGCTGGCGACAAGGTCAAGGCGACCGAGTTGTTTGCCAAAATGCAAGCCGTGGTCGACACCGTGGCTGACAAAGGCATCTTCCACAAGAATAAGGCAGCTCGCGACAAGAGCCGCCTGTCAACCAAGGTGAAAACCTTGGCCGTAGCCGCCGCCTGATTTCAGGCAAATCGCACGCATTGCTGAGATTTTTCAGGACCAACCCCGGCCGCAACGCCGCAGATTTTGTCCTCAACACATCAGTAAAGCGCCGTTTGTAACGGGTGCGCTGTCAGCAAAAAGCAAAAAGCCGTCCTTGGACGGCTTTTTTGTTGTCCTAGAATTGCACTTCAACGGCCCGCCATTGAACGGGCCGCTTTATTTTGCAGACCTTGCGGGACCGGCTCTGGTGACCTCCAGTCAGCGCGCGTTGTCCCCACCGTCAGAGCTGGAAGTTAAACACCATGAACGCCACGATCGATTTCATCGAAGCCGCCTCGCCCCACGTGATGCCAACCTACGGGCGCCTGCCCATCGCGCTGTCGCATGGTCAGGGCTGCCGGGTGTGGGATGTCAACGGCAGATGCTACCTGGACGCGCTCGGCGGCATCGCTGTCAACACGCTGGGCCACAACCACCCCAAACTGGTGCCCGCCCTGCAGGAGCAATTGTCCAGGTTGATCCACACTTCGAACTACTATCACATCCCTTTGCAGGAAGCCCTCGCCGGCAAGCTCGTCGAGCTCTCGGGCATGAGCAACGTCTTTTTCTGTTCGACTGGCCTGGAGGCCAACGAAGCAGCAATCAAGCTGGCGCGCAAATTCGGTCACGACAAGGGTATTGAGCGCCCCGAGATCGTGGTGTACGAGAAAGCTTTCCATGGCCGCTCCATCGCCACCCTGAGCGCCACCGGCAACCCCAAAATCCAGGCCGGCTTTGGCCCGCTGGTAGAAGGCTTCATCCGCGTACCCATCAACAACATGGAGAGCCTGAAAAAAGCCACCGAAGGCAATCCCAATGTGGTGGCCGTGTTTTTTGAGGCCATTCAGGGTGAAGGCGGCATTCATCCCATGCATCAGGATTACCTCAAAGCCGTGCGCCAGCTGTGCGACGAGCGCGACTGGCTGATGATGATCGACGAGGTGCAGTGCGGCATGGGGCGCACCGGCAAGTGGTTCGCCCACCAATGGGCCGGTATCCAGCCCGATGTGATGCCGCTGGCCAAGGGGCTGGGCTCCGGGGTTCCCGTCGGTGCCGTGGTCGCGGGCCCCAAGGCGGCCAATATTTTTCAGGCTGGCAACCACGGCAGCACCTTTGGCGGGAACCCTCTGGCCATGCGGGCCGGGGTGGAGACCATCCGCATCATGGAGGAGGACGGTCTGCTGGAAAACGCGGCCCGGATCGGCGCTCATCTGTCAGCGGCGCTGACTGCCGCTCTGGCGCCTGAACTTGCCAGCAAGGCGGTCAGGGAGATCCGGGGCCAGGGTCTGATGATTGGCATTGACTTGGCCAAACCCTGCGCGCAACTGGTCCAGCGGTGCGCCGACAAAGGTTTGCTTATCAGCGTGACCGCCGACAGCGTGGTACGACTGGTGCCGCCGCTCATCCTGACCGAGTCTGAAGCCGATGAAGTGGTGGCCATCCTGTGCCCACTGATCAAACAGCTTCTGTCCGAGACCAGCTGATCGACGCCTGCCGGTCCAACGAAACTCCAAGCAACCTGCCATGAAACACTATCTTCAATTCAGCGACCTCAGTGCCGACGACTACGCCTATCTATTTGAGCGCGTGGCCATCATCAAGAAAAAGTTCAAGAACTACGAGCGCCATCAACCCCTGACCGACCGCACCCTGGCCATGATTTTCGAGAAGGCATCCACCCGCACCCGGGTGAGCTTTGAGGCGGGCATGTACCAGCTCGGCGGCAGTGTGGTGCATTTGACCACGGGCGACACCCACCTTGGCCGCGCCGAACCCATTGAAGACAGCGCGAAAGTCATCAGCCGTATGGTTGATCTGGTGATGATCCGCACCTACGAGCAGGCCAAGATCGATTTGTTCGCCCAGCACTCCCGTGTGCCGGTGATCAACGGCCTGACCAACGAATTTCACCCCTGCCAGATTCTGGCTGACATCTACACCTATCTTGAACACCGGGGAATGACAGCTGAGGGTAAGCCCGATCTGGCCAGCTTGAAGGGTAAGACGGTGGCCTGGGTGGGCGACGGCAACAACATGGCCAACACCTGGCTTCAGGCCAGTGAAATTTTGGGTTTCAAGGTGCACATCAGCACCCCGAGCGGCTATGAGGTGGATCAATCCATTGCGGGCCT
This sequence comes from uncultured beta proteobacterium, assembly GCA_963784775.1. Classification (GTDB taxonomy): domain Bacteria; phylum Pseudomonadota; class Gammaproteobacteria; order Burkholderiales; family Burkholderiaceae_C; genus Rhodoferax. Next base: position 131,742 of record CAWAST010000001.1, read on the forward strand.
GAGGTCAGGCAAGAGCTACGAAGTGTTCAAAGACCCCATGCAGGCCTGCGCCGGAGCAGACCTGGTCACCACCGATGTGTGGACCAGCATGGGCTTCGAAGCCGAAAACGAGGCCCGTAAAGCTGCATTTGCCGACTGGTGCGTCGATCAGGAGATGATGAACGCGGCCAAGCCCGAGGCACTGTTCATGCACTGCCTGCCTGCGCATCGGGGCGAGGAAGTCCAGGCCGAAGTCATTGACGGCTCGCAGTCGGTGGTGTGGGATGAGGCCGAAAACCGGCTGCACGCGCAAAAGGCTCTGATGGAGTATTTGCTTCTGGGTCGGCTCTAAGCCCTGCCCTGGACGCCCGATCATGCGGAACATTTGGGATATTTCACCGCCGGTCAATGAGCACTCACCCGTGTTTCCGGGCGACACGCTATATTCGCAACAGATGGTGTTCTCGCGGGGAGCCAATGGCCCCGTCAACGTCAGCGCCATCACTCTGTCGCCCCACACGGGGGCCCACGCCGACGCGCCCCTGCATTACGCCAATGGGGGCCAGGCCATTGGAGATTTGGACCTTGAACCCTATTTGGGACCGTGCCGGGTGATTCACTGCCTTGACTGCGGCTCCCTCGTTCAGCCCGAACACCTTGCCCATGCGCTGACCAATGCGCCCCGGCGGGTGCTGCTGCGCACGGCACGGATCGCCCACCAAAATTGGGAGTCTTTTACGGCATTAGCCCCTGCCACTATTGCACTGTTAGCTATTAATAGCGTAGCGTTGATTGGCATCGACACGCCCAGCGTGGACCCGCCAGAGAGCAAGGGTCTGGCAGCCCACCAGATGCTGATGAACCATGGGATGCGGGTTCTGGAAAACCTCGTGCTCGACGATGTGCCGCCCGGAGACTACGAACTCATCGCCCTGCCACTCAAATTGACTGGCGCCGACGCTTCGCCAGTACGAGCCATATTGCGCACTTTATGAAAACCCTCGCCGATTGCCAGCAACTCGACGCAACCGATCCACTGCGCTCGCTGCGAAGCCACTTCACCCTGCCCGATGGCGTGATCTACCTGGACGGCAATTCGCTGGGCGCCCTGCCCAAAGCCACGCCCGCACGGGTGGCCGAGGTGGTGGCCCAGGAATGGGGGCAAGGGTTGATTCGCTCCTGGAACAGCGCCCACTGGTTCACCCTGCCCCAGCGCCTGGGCGACAAGATCGCACCCCTTGTCGGCGCGGGTCCGGGCGAGGTAGTTGTTTGCGACGGCACCTCGATCAACCTATTCAAAGTGCTCAGCGCGGCGCTGACCATTGCCAAACTGAACCGTTCTCCAGGGCGCAAGTTGGTGCTTAGCGAGCGCTGCAACTTTCCCACCGACCTGTACATCGCCCAGGGTCTTTGCGAGCAGCACGGGTTTGAGTTGCGTCTGGCAGAGGCTGACGCAGTGCGCGAAGCATTGAACCCACAAGTTGCCGTGCTCATGCTCACACAGGTCAACTATCGCACCGGCGCCATGCACGACATGAAGACACTCACCCGGGTGGCCCACGACGCTGGCGCCCTGGCCATTTGGGATCTGGCCCACAGTGCCGGAGCGGTCCCTGTGGATCTGCGAGGTGCCGACGCAGACTTTGCGGTGGGCTGCGGCTACAAGTACCTCAACGGTGGCCCCGGCGCCCCGGCGTTTGTCTGGGGCCACCCCAGGCATGTCGAATGCGGGACTCAGCCACTGCAGGGCTGGTGGAGCCATTGCGCACCATTTGAGTTCGCGCCCGACTATCGGCCCGCCTCCGGGGTAAACCGGTTTTTGTGCGGAACACAACCTGTATTAAGCCTCGCAGCACTGGAGTGCGGACTTGATGTATTTGACGCAACCCTTGTTTTGGGCGGCATGGCGGCCCTGAGAAAGAAATCTCTGGCCCTTACTGATTTGTTCATTGAACTGGTCAGCCAGCGTTGCGAGCAACATGATGTGACCGTCGCGACGCCGCTCAACCATGCCCAGCGTGGTTCGCAAGTATCTCTATCCTGGAATTCTCCTGGCAAAAATGGCCAAGGCGGTGAGGGGTTTGCCATCATGCAGGCCTTGATCCAAAGGGGCGTGATTGGGGATTTTCGTGCTGGGGACCTCTCAGCGCCATCTGAATCAGCCGCGCGTCAGGATCTGTTGCGGTTTGGGTTTGCGCCGCTTTATTTGCGTTTTGAAGACGTCTGGCACGCCGTGGACCACTTGGCGCAGATACTCGATGGCGGGGAGTGGCGGCAAGCCCGGTTCCAGCACAGGCCTGCAGTGACCTGATTGGATTGGCAAACCCCGCCGTCACCGGGTGGAAAATCGCTCAGGTCAAACCGCGGTACAGCCAGGGTGCGTCCAGCAGGCGCCCGCCCATGATCTTGAGCGCTGTGTCCCGGCCCCAGCGAACCAGGCCGGTGGCGTGGAAAATTCGGCCATTTCGAAAAGCCACGGACTGCACCCTGGCGTTGCGCCGCCAGCGCTTCGCCGCGTACTGCTTCAGCGCGTCGGGCACGTTGTCCCAGCGCCCCTCCAGGGCTCGACCCATCGCCTCGGCGTCTTCGATGGCCATGCCCGCGCCTTGGGCCAGATAGGGCGGCATCGGATGCGCCGCATCTCCCAGCAAGGCCACACGGCCCTGGGCCAACTCGCGTGGACCCCGGATTGGATTGCGGGCGCTGATTGCCCACAGCCGCCAATAATCAATCGAGTTGATCAATTCCCGCAATGGACCACAACTCGCCGACATGTGACGGCGCAGCCTGGCGGCGTTGGCGTTGTGATCCCAGTATTCAGCATCGCCAGGCATGTGGCCGTGAACAATGGCGACCACGTTAAGCCACTCGCCACTGCGCACAGGATACTGAACGACATGCATGTCGGGCCCAAGCCAGGCGGTTACATGCTGGGAACGCAGCCGCTCGGGCATGCTACTTTGAGGTATCTGAGCCCGGTAGGCCAGGTGACCAATGCCCACGGTCTTGCCATCGTTGAGCAAGTGCCGTCGGACATTGCTCCACAGGCCGTCGGCACCGACCATGAATTCGCCGTGCGCTTCGCGCCCATCGGCCAGCCGCACCGTAACCCTGTCCTCATCCTGCTCAAACCCATCAATCGCGCTGTCAACGTTCAACTGCACGCTGTGGTTTTGAACCAATTCCCGGAGCAGCAGGGCGTGCAGATCGGCACGGTGAATCGTGGCGTAGGGCGCGCCATAACGTTTGATTGCGGAAGCACCCAGGCGCAGCGCGGCAAGCTCGCCGCCAGAGACGGCATCTCGCACCTGCAAGCGATCAGGAAATGCTGCAGCGTGCGCCAGGTGCTTTTTCAAGCCCCAGTGATGAAGCAGTTTGACCACATTGGGGCCGAGTTGAATACCGGCACCCACTTCCGAGAATTTCGGGAATTGCTCGAACAGGCGCACTTGCCCGCCAGCGCGCGAACAGGTCATGGCAGCGGCCAAACCTCCAATTCCTCCTCCGACAATCAATACCCGGTTATTCATCTGCCCGTCTTTCGCAAAATTTCAACGTGCTGGCCAAGGCATAAACGGTGCAAAAGACTGGTCAGTACCATTGCCTCGCCCACCCGGCGTATCCCAAAGCCGCTGAAATGTGCACGGACGGCGCTCGACCGAAGGTCGAAATGCCAGGCAATGTGAAATCCAGCGACAACTTATTCTTGAACCCGGCGCAGTATCGCGGCATCGCACATCGTTGAGCTTGACCAGGATCAATTTGTATCAATACGCCTGTGTTTGTTACATTTTCCCAAAAACTGCGGCGCGGAGGCCAATTTTTTGAGTGCCTTTTGCTGACATGTGGCTTCGATGCGGAGCCTGTTGGATGCAGTCCGGTGAGGGCATCGCCCCGATCACAGCGCCCCCCTGTAGAGCCACGGCATGTCCAGCAGGCGCTCACCGACAACCCTCATGGCCAGGTCCCGGCCCCATCTGAGCAGGCCCTGGGCGTGAAAGATCTGCGCATTGCGCAGCGCACCAGACTGAACACGCGCATTGCGTTGCCAGCGTCGTTGTGCATATTGCTGCATCGCAGCAGGCAAATTCGCCCCATTGGCCTGAAGGGCCCGTGCTAGTTCATTAGCATCCTCAATGGCCATGCCCGCGCCCTGCGCCAGGTAGGGCAGCATGGGATGCGCTGCGTCTCCGAGCAGCGCAACTCTGCCCTGGGCCTGTTCGAAGGCACCACGCATCGGTGGCCTGATGTTCAGGGACCAAAGGCGCCAGCTTTCGATGGCGGAGGTCAGGTCGCGCAGCGCGTGACAGGTTGCTGCCATGTTCAGCTGCAACCGCTGCGCGTTGCCGTCGTGATTCCAGTCTTGAGCATCGCCGTGCATGCGTCCTTGAACAATGGCCACCACGTTGAGCCATTCCCCGCCCCGCACGGGATATTGCACCACGTGCAGCCGTGGCCCGAGCCATACTGTGATCTGTTGCGAGCGCAACCGCTCCGGCAAGGCGCTCTGCGGCACCAGCGCCCGGTATGCCAGGTGTCCAAAAGCGTGCAGCGTCTCACCCTGCAGCATCTGCTGTCGCACCCTGCTCCAGAGTCCGTCGGCCCCCACCAGCGCTTCGCCCTGGGTCGTTCGCCCATCGGCCAGCGAAAGTGCCACGTGATGGTCGTGCCGTACAAAACTCTTGGCTTCGCTGCCCAAGTTGAGCAATACCCTGTCCTGGCTGCTCACTTCCTTGAGCAAGATTTGCTGCAAATCGGCACGATGAATGGTCGCGTAGGGGGCGCCATAGCGCCGCAGAGTCTCTTCCCCCAAGCGCAACATGCCAAGCTGTGCCCCGGTTGTGGCAGAGCAAACCTGTAACCGCTGTGGAAATGCAGCAACCTCGGCCAGGGCGCTGCTCAACCCCCAGGCGTGCAGAATCTTCGTCACATTGGGGCCCATCTGAATGCCGGCGCCCACCTCCGTGAATTCACTGCCTCGCTCGAACAGTTCAATCTCCAAGCCAGCTCTGGCGCAGGCCAGCGCCGCGGCCAAACCACCAATCCCCCCGCCCACGATCAAAATCTTGTTTGTCATGGAACGTATTTTGCCTGCCTCGCTGGCCCGGCCCCTGGGGACACCACCTGCACCGGACTTGTCAATTTGCACCTAGCCCCCATGTAGTCGGAGGTAGGAGACCCGCTTGGGACCTCCGGGCCGGGCTGCCGCAACTTTAGAAAGAGCCGACATGAACGAACACAACACAGAACCCCAGGCCAAACGCAACATCTGGTTGCGGGGTCTATTGATGATCTTGATGGCTCTGGCGTACCAACTGGGCGGGACTCTGCTGTTCTTTCTGGCGTTCATCCAGTTTGTGCTGGGTCTGCTCAACATTGATCCCAATGAGCGCCTGATTAACCTGGGTCGATCTCTTGGGCGCTATCAGAACCAGATTGCCACTTTTGTCAGCTTTGCCACTGAACAGGTGCCCTTCCCGTTCTCCGACTGGCCGCACCACGAGTAGCTCGTAGCGACCACTGGCGTTACAACAACAATGAACCAAAATGGCGGGCGAAGGACCGGGTGGTTTCAACGCTCAGCCGTTGCCCAACAAAGATTTCGATGCCGCGCAACAATTTGCGCAAGTCTTCAGGGCTGTTGCAGCGCGAAATTGCCTCGCAGATGGGCTCGCCGGACGTTCCAAGGCGGTCTGAAACAAAATCTGACGCCTGGGCGCGAACTTTCTCAAACTCAGGAACGCTGGTTGCTGGACGTGGCGCACTTGAGGCGTCGGCGGACACGAACCCGGGAGCCGTCGGCGCACGCAACGGCGCCACCTGATCGGTGTGTTCAATCAAGCCCGCCTCCAGCAGCAGACGCACGGCGTCGTCGAGTTCCCCAACCCGCACGAAGGCGCACAATTCGTTCACCGGTTTTTTGCCGTCGATCAGTATGAGTACCCGCCGTTGCAGCGCACCCAAGGTCCCGCCTCTCTGGGCGATTTCCTCACGGCCCGGGTCAGTTTTTCTGTAAATTGCCTGTAGCTCCATGTTGCGATTGTTCCGTGGCTTGAATTATCCAAGCGCTTGCCCCAGTCTTGCAATCCCCTCTTCAATCAGTGCCACGTCAGCGGTGGCAAAGCTCAGTCGCAAGGTTGACAGGTCCGGGTCCTGGGCAAAGAACGGAGCGCCAGGCACAAAGGCAACGCCCTTATCGATGGCGCGTTTGGCCAATTCTGAAGCCGAGGTGCTCTTGCCGCCCGCGCCGGTCAGACTTGCCCAAAAAAACATTCCCCCATGGGGCTGGACAAAGGCAATGGCCTCGCCGAGCTCGCGCCGCAGCGCGGCGGCCATGACCTGGGCGCGTTGGGCGTAAGTCTTGCGTACCTTCGCCAAGGCACCCTGGAGGCGATCCATCGTGAGGTAATGCGCCGCGATGGCCTGGGTCAGGTTGCTGGTGTGAGCATCGCTGAACTGCTTGCACATGGTGGCCTTGGCCAGCAAAGCGGCAGGCGCAATCAGCCAGCCCACACGCAGCCCAGGTGACAAAATCTTGCTGAAACTTCCGCAATGGGCCAGCCACTCGCGACTGCCTGGCACCTGCTCGCTGAGGGCCAGGAGGCTCGGCGGTGGTGGCACATCAAAAAACAGCTCACCGTAAGGATCGTCTTCGACCACCAGGGTCCGGGTGCGGGCCGCAATTTCAAGGATGCGCTTGCGCCGTTGCAAACTCAGCGTAGCTCCGCTGGGGTTACCGAAAGTGGGAATCAGATAGACAAGCTTGGGTTTGTGCTGTTCAATGAGCTGCTCCAGTCGGTCGACATCAACGCCATCGGCATCGATCGGAGCACCGATCAATTGCGCCCCATAAAGTCTGAAACACTGAATAGTGGCTAAAAAGGTTGGGGCCTCGACAATCACCTTGTCGCCCGGCGAGATCATGGTCTTGCCGATCAGATCGAGCGCCTGCTGGCTTCCGGTCGTGACGATCAAGCCCTCTGGCGCAACGGTTGCGCCCTTCTTGCCCATGAATGCGCTCAGCCCGTCACGCAGCGGCCCGTACCCCTCCGTGGCACCATATTGCAAGACGGGGCCCGGGTTAGCGCTGAGCACCGCATTGGCTGACTCCTGGATACCTTGCGCATCAAACAGCGCCGGGTCCGGAAACCCTCCAGCAAAACTGATAATGCCGGGCTTTCCCAGCAGCTTGAATAGCTCGCGGATGGCGGAGGTCTCAACATTGTTCAGGCGATCGGCAAATTGCATGACTCATTTCTTTCAGAGGCTGTACGAACACAGTTTCGTGCTTTAGACCAAGGGCGCAGTCCGATTCGACTGAGCGGACATTCCAGGCAAATTGTCACCGATTCCTGGTCAATTGCGATCTTGAACCGCATCCGCAATGTCGCCTACACTAGAAGCTTGCACCTCAACAGCAGGGTCTGGCAGCCGGGTGCGCGCCTTTCCCCGCGTGGTAATGCAACTCGCGCATAAGTCCATAACTGGACCTGACAAGCCCGCAAAGATCGAGGCCATGTGCCTAGAATCTGGCCCATATTCAAAGTCCAAATGGAGACCAACATGACGAATTCCTATCTCGCTGAACTTCTGGCCTATACGAAAGAGCATGCGGGACCCGCTGCCAAACTTCAGGATCAATTTGTATCGGCCTATTTTGCCAACACCGATCCCGACGAGATCGTGGCGCGGGGACCTGCTGCGTTGTTTGCCATGGCCAACGCCCATTGGCGTCTTCTCGATGCTCCTCGTCCAGCGCACGGGGCAAAGGTGCGCGTGTTCAACCCGACGCTGGCCGAAGATGGCTTTGTCAGGGACCACACGGTGGTTCAAATCGTTCAGGAAGACATGCCCTTTCTGGTGGACTCGGTCACCATGGCCATCAACCGCAGTGGCCGTACCGCCCACTGGATTGTTCACCCCCTGATGCGGGTGACCCGTGATGCCAAAGGCAAGATCACGGCCGTCGCCAGTGTGGACCCCAGCTCGGCGTCCAAGGAAAAGGCGTCGATTGAGTCTTTGATTTTGGTGGAATGTGACCGCATCGTCGCGCCGGCCGACCTGCAATCACTGGCCGACGAGTTGACCCGCGTGCTCGGCGATGTGCGCAGCGCGGTGCAGGACTGGCAGCCCATGCTCGAGCGAATCAAAGCCGTTAGCAAGGCTTCCGAGAAATCTCCGCTTTCGGCCGCCAGCCGCCAGGAGGGCATTGGATTCCTGCAATGGCTCGAAGATCGTCATTTCACGTTTTTGGGCGCGCGCGAGTACGATCTTCTTCGTGACGGCGATGCGGTGCGTTTAATAGCCCGCCCCGAATCCGGGCTTGGCATTCTTCGTGGACCGGTTCAAACCGCCGAGACCTACCTGCCCACGGAAGCCGTTTCGCTGATCGAAGCCGACGAGTTGGTACTGGTCACCAAGGCGATGACCCGCGCCACCGTGCACCGCCCGGCCTGGCTGGATTACATTGCCGTCAAGCGTTTTGACGCAGCCGGCCTCGTGGTCGGTGAGTCCCGCTTTCTGGGTCTGTACACCTCCACGGCCTACTCGGCCAAGGTAAGCGAAATTCCGCAGGTGCGGCGCCGGGCGACCGATGTGATGGCCAGCGCAGGCGTGGTGCCCGAGAGCCACGCAGCCAAATCAATGCAAAGCATTTTGGACGCCTACCCGCGCGACGAGTTGTTCCAGATGGACACGGCGACCCTCACCGAGCATGCAATTGGCATCCTGCGCCTGCAGGAACGCCAGCGCACCCGAATTTTTCTTCGCCGCGATCCGTTTGGCCGCTTCACCTCGGTTCTGGTGTTTGTGCCCCGCGATCGCTACAACACGGAGTTGCGCATCAAGATTGGTGACGAGTTGATGACTACGCTCGACGGGGAGTCGATTGAATTCACACCCGCTCTGACCGATAGCCCGATGGCACGAATCCACTATATGGTGCGTGCCAAATCCGATGGCGCTTCATCGGTCAATGTCCCCGCCCTTGAAGCGCGGGTGGCCAAACTGGCCCAGCGCTGGGAAGACGACTGCACCGCCGAATTGTTGCGCACCCACGGCGAAGGTCAGGGTCTGGCACTGTCGCACCGCTTTGCCAGTGCCTTTCCAACAGCTTACCGCGAAGACTACAGTGCGCCCGTGGCGGCAGAGGACGCTGAGATGCTGGCTGGTCTGTCGGTTACTACACCTCTGGCCGTCAAGCTTTACCGCCCGCTGGACGCGGACCCCGGAATGCTGCGCTTCAAGATCTACAGCGCAAGCAAGGTGACATTGTCAGACTCCCTGCCCATTCTCGAGCGGATGGGCGCACGGGTGCTCGACGAGCGCCCCTACCACGTCGATACCGACCGTGACAACCTCTGGATCCATGATTTGGGTCTGCAGTTGCCCGCCAGCACTGAACTGGCGACTGTCAAGACCCGGTTTGAAGCCCTGTTTTCAAGGGCCTGGCGAGCCGAGGTGGAGAGCGATGACCTTAACAAATTGGTGCTCACTACCAGCCTTGATGAACGTGCCATTGCCGTGTTGCGCGCCTACACCCGCTACTTCAAGCAAATTGGGGTCGCGTTCAGTCAGAACTACATCGAAGCCGCACTGAACAACAACGCAGCCATCGCTGAGGCGATCACTGCTCTGTTTGCCGCGCGCTTTGATCCGGAGCAGTCCGGTGATCGCGAACAAAATCAACAAACCATCATTGCCCGGATTGAAGCACTGCTGGGCGATGTTGCCAGTCTCGATGAAGACCGAATCCTGCGGCAGTTTTTTGCCACCGTGCGCGCTACCTTGCGGACCAACGCGTGGCAGGCGGCCAGCGTCGGCGGGCCGAAACCATACATGAGCTTTAAGCTCAACCCGCGCGAGATTCCAGGCGTTCCCGAGCCCAAGCCGCTCTTCGAGATTTGGGTGTATTCGCCGCGGGTCGAGGGCGTTCATTTGCGCGGCGGTAAAGTCGCGCGGGGTGGCCTGCGTTGGTCGGATCGTCGCGAAGACTTTCGCACCGAGATTCTCGGCCTGGTCAAAGCACAGCAGGTCAAGAATACCGTCATCGTCCCAGTAGGCTCCAAGGGCGGTTTTGTGCTCAAGAATGCACCCGTGGCAAGCGACCGCGAAGCCTATCTGGCCGAGGGCGTTGCCTGCTACAAGCTGTTTTTATCTGGCTTGCTCGACATCACGGACAACGTGGTCAAGGGCAATGTGGTGCCACCTGCCAGCGTGGTTCGCCACGATGAGGACGACCCCTACCTGGTGGTTGCTGCCGACAAGGGCACCGCAACCTTCTCCGATATTGCCAACAGCGTGTCAGCCGATTACGGATTCTGGCTTGATGATGCCTTTGCCTCGGGTGGCTCGGTGGGCTATGACCACAAGAAGATGGGCATCACAGCGCGTGGGGCCTGGGAGTCGGTCAAGCGTCATTTCCGCTCACTGGGAATCAATACCCAGACCACGCCTTTCACCGTGGCCGGTATCGGCGACATGTCGGGCGACGTCTTTGGCAACGGTATGCTGCTGTCGGAGCACATCAAGCTGGTGGTGGCTTTTGACCACCGCCATATTTTCATCGATCCTGCGCCCGATACGGCCAAGTCCTACGCCGAACGCCAGCGCCTGTTTGATTTACCACGGTCGAGTTGGGACGACTATGACAAGGCCCTGATTTCCCAGGGCGGCGGCGTCTATCCCCGAAGCGCCAAATCCATCAAACTGAGCGCGCAGGCCTGCGCCGTTCTCGGCATCGACACCGCAGAACTCGCGCCAGTGGATTTGCTGCGCGCCATTTTGCAGGCCCCTGTGGACCTGCTCTACAACGGTGGTATCGGCACTTACGTGAAGGCCAGCTACGAGAGCCATGCTCAGGTGGGCGACAAGGCCAGCGATGGCTTCCGCGTCAATGGAAACGATCTGCGCTGCAAGGTGCTGGCCGAGGGCGGCAACCTGGGCTGCACGCAAAACGGCCGCATTGAATTCGCCCAAAAGGGCGGTTTGATTTATACCGACGCAATCGACAATTCAGCCGGTGTGGATTGTTCAGACCATGAGGTCAACATCAAGATTCTGCTCGGCAGCGTGGTCGAAGCTGGCGACCTGACGATCAAGCAACGCAACGAGGTTCTCGCTTCTATGACCGACGAAGTGGGCCTGCTTGTACTGGAAGACAACTACTATCAGACCCAGGCGCTGAACGTTTCCACCCATCGTCCGCTCTACTTTCTGGACGGGCAGCAGCGCCTGATGCAATGGCTTGAGGGAGCCGGACGCCTGAACCGCGTCATTGAGTTTCTGCCGAGTGACGAGGAAATTGCTCGCCGCAAGGCACGCAAAGTAGGTCTCACCGCACCAGAAAGCGCCGTGGTTCTGGCTTACGCCAAGATGAAGGTGTTTGACGAGCTTGTGGCCAGCAATTTGCCCGATGACCCCTATTTCAGCCGCGCTCTCAAGGAGTACTTTCCCAAGGTCTTGAGCGAAAAATTCGGCCCGGCAATTGCTGGCCATCCGCTCAAACGCGAGATTATTGCAACTTACATCACCAATACGGTGCTCAACCGTGCTGGCGCAACGTTTGTCAACTTCATTGCGTCTGAAGCGGGTGCAAGCACGGCAGATGTCATTCGTGCCTTCACCCTGGGACGGGAGATTTTTGACCTGGGTCCTCTGTGGCATCAAATCGACGCGCTCGATCTTCAGGTCGAGGCCAAGCTTCAGCTCGATTTGCTGGCCAAGTTGATTTCAATTGCCCAGCGTGCCTCGCGCTGGATGTTGCGCATTCGATCACAGAACACCGATTTACCCACCCTGATTGAGCGCTATCAGCCCGCGGCGCGCGAATTGCGGGCGCATTTGGCCGACTGGCTGCCCGAAGGTGCCAACAAGCGCTGGCAACAGACCACCGAAGCGCTGGTGACCGCGGGCGTCGAAGCTGAACTGGCGAAAAACCTGACAGCGCTTGAATTCATATTCCCTGCCCTCGATTTGGTCGACCTGGCCCAACACGGCGACGGTGGACTTGAGCAGGCGGCACGCGCGTATTTTGGTGTGGAGGAGGAAATCGGTCTGACCGGATGGCGCGCCCAGATCAATCGTCTTCCCACCGAGACCCTGTGGCAAACCCAGGCCCGTGGCAGCGCCCGCGACGATGTGTATTCCATTGCCAGCCAGATCACGCAGGGCTTGCTGGCGCGAAAAGAGAACCTGGCTGATTGGCGCAGCAAGAACAGCGTGACCATTGACCGCCTGTGCCGGTTGCTTTCTGATATCAGTGTGCAGGCTGCCGACCTGGCACCCGTGTCGGTGGCGCTTCGTGAACTGCGGCACCTGGCCTGATCGCTGGGTGGACTCTCAAGCGCCCAGAGTTCCCACCCTCCGAGTGGGTACGGTCCTGTGAAAGCTGCGGACGTTGGTCCGTTTTTTGCCGAACTCCAGACGGCCAACCCATCGCCAGTGACCGAGCTGCAATACAGTTCGGTCTTTGAGCTGCTGGTGGCTGTATTGCTGTCGGCCCAGGCGACTGACGTCAGTGTCAACAAGGCCACGCCGCATCTTTTTGCCGTGGCCAACACCCCGCAAAAGATGCTTGCCTTGGGCGTCGAGGGTCTGGAAAGCCATATCAAAACCATCGGTCTGTACCGCAGCAAGGCCCGGCACCTGATGCAAACCTGCCAGTTTTTGCTCGACCGTCATGGCGGCTTGGTCCCACGTACGCGTGGGGCGTTGCAAGCGCTGCCCGGCGTGGGGCGAAAAACTGCGAACGTGATCCTTAACGTCGCTTTTGGCGAGCCCACCATTGCGGTGGACACCCACCTCTTCCGGCTGGGCAACCGCACCGGTTTGGCACCTGGCAAAACGCCGCATGAAGTCGAGATGAAACTGCTAGAGCGCATTCCGAGCGAGTACCTGGTGGACGCCCACCATTGGTTGATTCTGCATGGTCGTTATGTATGCCAGGCACGCAAACCCCGGTGCTGGCAGTGCGCGGTCAGTCAGTACTGCGATTTCAAGGAAAAAACGCCCCGACTCATCTGATGGGTGATCTGACCGGAGTATCAGTCGGGCGAATCCTCGCGCGGCAGCGCAATCCACTGTTTGCCCAGGGCGTGGATGGCGATTCGTCGGTCAAATACCTGCTCCAAGGCGCGGTGCGTGGCGGCATCTGAACACGCGCCTTGATGGGTGACACGCCCTTTGTCCAGGATGACCATCTGATCAGCGTGCAACGCAAATGAGATTTCATGTAGCACACTCACCACCGTCCTTCCAGCTGCCACCAACTCGCGCACCAAAGACAACCAATCGGACTGATGCGGTGGGTCCAGGTTGGCCAGCGGCTCGTCCATCAGAAAGACCTCTGCTTCTACAGCCAGGGCCCTTGCCAGCAGCACTCGCTGCCGTTCGCCACCGGACAATTGTCCAAAGCCACGGTCGCGCCACTGCCAGGCCTGCGTGGCGCGCAATGCCCGCTCAACGGCGGCATGATCGGCCTCATCAGGTGCGGCCAGCCAAGCCTGATACGGCAAACGCCCCAGCATCGCAATATCAATAACCGTCAGATCATCCGCCGTGGATTCACTCTGACCCAGCCAGGACAACTGCCGGGCACGCAACCGCCCAGGCAGGTTCGCCAGGGGCTGCCCCAGCAAGTTCACTTGTCCGTCGTGCGGCAAGAGATGTGCAAGCGCTTTAAGAAGAGTCGACTTACCGGCCCCATTGGGCCCGACAATACTGACCCAAACTCCCACAGGCAGCGTCAGATCAATACCATGAAGTATCTCGGAATTTCCGAGCCTAGCCCTTATGGATAAAGCGCTTATAGCTGCAAAATTTATAGCAATTCCGGGTTTCATCACAGCCCACCGCCACCACGGGTGCGGCGATGCATCAGCACCAGCAGATAGCCCCCGCCCATCACAGCCGTCAATACCCCCACAGGCAGTTCCAGCGGGGCAATCAGACCGCGTGCCAGAAGATCAGCTGCCAGAAGCAATGCGCCCCCCATCAAACCTGACAACCCGATGAAGTGCCGATGGCCGCTCTTGAGCACCGAGCGCACCAGGTGTGGTGCGGCCAGACCGACAAAGGCAATTAAACCTGTTTGGGCCACGGCGGTGCCGGTGGCCAACGCGAGAACGACAATCAGCGCCGCGCGCGCCTGCGGCAGCGGCAAGCCTAAACTGATGGCCGTGGCCTCCCCCAGCGACAGGCCATCAAGCACCGGGCTCAGCACCCAGGCCGCCACGAAGCAAATTGCCCAGGCACCGGCCATGAGAGCGCAGGCCGTCCAGCTGACCAGGCCAGTGCTACCCAACAAAAATCCCTGCAAAGAAAACATGACTTCCGGGCGCATCATCATGACGAGTTGACCCAGCGCGCCGAGCACCACGCCCACAACCACCCCGGCCAGCAGCAAACGCAGCGTGTGTCCGCTGCCGCGCGCCAATAACAAAGTCAGCAGTACCGCCGCCACCGCGCCAATGAACGCGGCACTGGTGAGGCCAAGTTGAACGCCCCACGTACTTGAAACGGACGTTTTACCCATCAGCGCAAGCGCCGTCGCCACACCTAAGGAGGCACCAGATGCGCTGCCAAGCAGGTACGGGTCAGCCAGTGGATTGCGAAACAGTCCTTGCGCAATGGCCCCGGCCAAGCCCAGCAGGGCACCAGCCAACCAGGCGCCAAGCGCACGTGGCGCACGGATCTCCATCACGATCTGCAGGGCTATGGGATCATGCCGCGCCGTGAAGACACTCTCCAACCCAGTGCTCCCCACGCCCATGCCCAGTAGCAGCAAGAAAAACGAAATCACCAAAAGCGAGACACCCACAGTGCCCACCCGGCGTCCAGTCTGGCGCGGCCTGCATTTCGTCCGGACCAAAGTGGCACTAGCGGGCTTCATGGCGCCTTCTGGAGCAGGCACTGAGCCATTAGATGCGCCGCCTCCGCCATTCGCGGGCCCGGCCTGACCATCATGTCGGTTTGATCGGGCGTAAAGGCGCAAACCCGCTGCGCCTGGATCGCTGGCATACCGCTCCATCCTGGCCGCTGAGCCAAACCCTCAAAGCGCGCATCACTGACCATGATGACGCCGGGGTTGGCACGCACCACAAATTCGGGGTTAACTCTGGGAAACTGCCCCAATTCCGCTGGCACAATGTTGCGCACCCCCAACCGGGTCAGCGTCTGACCAATAAATGACGACTCCCCGGCCGCATAGGGTGCGCTGTTGACCTCAAAATAAACCCGCACACCCTTCAAGGAGGCCGGCAGCGTTTGCGCTGCCGCCGTTACGCCTGAATCGATGTCGTGCCAGATGCGCAGCGCGTCTGGCACCTCCAGCAACTGTCCCAGCAACTCAAGCGCACGGCGCACATCAGCATGGTTCTTGGGCTCGATGGCAACCACCTTAAGCCCCAATGCCGAAAGACGTGCTGCGGCGGGCGAGGATGTGGCCAGTAAAACCACATCGGGCCTCAGCGCGAGAACGGCCTCCACGCTGGGGTCGAGCCCACCACCCACTTTGGCAACCGAGCGCAGAGATTCGGGGAAATTGGAGTACCGGTCAGTCCCAACAAGTCGTTGGCACTGCCCCAGAGCACATACCACCTCGCTGAGCGAAGGCAGCAAGCTAACGATGCGCTGCGGGGGTTGCGCGAAAACCACGGTGACGCCCCGATCGTCGCGAATCTGTACTGGGCCCGCGGCGTAAACCCCTGAAACAATAATCAAGGCGAACACGAAAAGCGTGTGTCCTTTCATAACAATGCTCTATTTTTTATAGCGCAGTATTCTTTGTTATCAAGGAATATCATCATATTTATTCAGTAAACCTTGAGTACCGTTGCTCAGCGACAGACCAGTTGCGCTTCGGCAAGCTATAGCGGACTCCACTGCAAACCGGTATAAAAAATTCGCCCTGGAGTGGCATATTGTCCAATCTGCTGATAACTCGTATCTGCAGCATTGTCCATACGCATGACCAAGCGCCAGTCCCGAGAAAGCTGCTTGCTTGCACTCAGATTGAAGAGCACATACCCGGGCAGGACGATCGTATTGGCAGCGTTGTCAAAGCGTTCGCCTACCGCCTGTGCTTCAGCCCCAAGTTGCCAAAGGCCCAAACGCATATCAGCCCCCAGTATCATTGACTTGCGTGACCGCAGACTCAAAACCCGCCCTGTGGACTGATCTATTGGATCGAGAAAATCCATCGAAGCACGAAGGTCGATGCGTCCAAATTGCCGTGTTCCACTGACCGTTATGCCTTGAATGCTGGCTCGACCTACGTTGTAGTAACAAAAGAAACCAGCCGAGCAAGTGGTCAGTGAGGCACTGGAACTGATCATATCGGCGATGACGTTGCGAAACGCAACGGCCTTGAAAGACTGCATCTGGTCTTCGTAACGCAAGCCCACTTCAGAATTGATATTGGATTCCGGACGTAACGTCGAACTCCCATAGGGGCCAAACAATTGCTCCAGTGTAGGGGCCCGAAAGGCTGTTCCCGAGGAGAGAGTGGCCCGCCAATTTGGCGTAAAGGCATACGCGTAGGCGGCAGCGCCGGTTTGATGCGATCCGAAAACACTGTCCCTGTCGTTGCGCAAATTCAACTGGAACGTGTGGGCGCCAAGTCGAGTACCATAGCCCAAAGCAACCGCGTTCTGGGTTCGCTGCCCCCCAAATGCCGGATCCCAGCCCGATAGCTTCGAGTCAAATTCGTCGCGCTTGTGCTCAACATTCGCTGTCAACGTGCCGCCCGCCCAACGAAAGTTGTTTTCAAGCAAGATGCCCTTTAAGGTCGTTTCATAGTCATAAGGTACGTCATCGCGCTTGGCGACTTTGCTGCGCGTCAGACTCAACCGGCTGCTATACGAATCGGTCCACTTCGCACTCCACTTCAATGCGGATGTGCTCAAATTTCCAACAGCCTTGATATTTGAACCGCCACCCCAAGGAACATATTGAGACTTGAGTTCACTGTCAGTTGCAACGAGGTCCAAGCGATGAATCAATGCCACCTGGTAGCCCACACGCACGTTGGCCGAGCTGCGGGTACTGGGTTCCCGGCTTGGCATGTGCACCAAATCAGGACGGGTGTCATACCCTTTCTGGTCTTCATACCCAATGCCCAACGCATAGTCCCAACCGCCCTGAGCGCCGCTCACTCCCGCACCAAGTTTTCGCAGGTTCGAACTGCCGACACCGACATCAGCATAAGGATGCCAACCTGTTTCACCGCGGCGGGTAAAAATTTGAATGACACCGCCCATGGCATCGGAACCGTAGACTGCGCTGGCCGGGCCACGCAACACCTCAATGCGTTCGATCTCCGAGGTCGGCACCAGATCCCAGGGAACACCACCACCCAACGAAAGCCCATCCTGGGAATCTATCCGTACGCCATCAACATAGAGCGCCGTCATCCTTGAGTCGGCACCGCGGATGTAGACACGGGCCTTGTCACCAAAAGAAACTGCCTGAACTCCCGGCAATCGCGCCAACAATTGAGGAGCGGAATTTGCACCTAGACGCTGAATTTGATCGCGATCGATGATGCTGACGTCGGCGACCACATCTGAAAGTGGTTGCTGCACCCTGCTGGCGGTTACAACGACATCGCGCAGTGTTGTCGTTGGTTGGGAATTGGCAGTATTGGTGAACGCAAGCGCTCCCAAAATGAGCGTGGCACACCAAAGTGAAGAATAAGTTTTCATGAGTAAGAAATCAACAAAAGCCCTTACCGTCGTCCCCGACAGCACCTGGGCGTTACGGTTGCGCGTGAACGTGCAACCACCTTGTTGGCCGGTATCCGGGCTGGTGGAGCAACTTCCATCGCCTTCCCAAGCGCGTGTTCAAAACGCTCAGTGGCTGTGATGGAAGCGATATCTTGCGATTCGTCCACTTACCGTTGCGGGGGCAGCGCAGGTTAGGTTTGCTGTTGCCAGCGTCACCCTCCTGCTTCCCGTTGAACTGCGGCGTGTGAACCACACCGCGAGCACCAACGCAGAGATTCTAGCGCCGAACGGCATTTGCGCACCCTACAATGAGCTCTCTATGTCGAACCAGTCCCAAATCGACCAAATTGCAGAACGCGTGGAGCGCTTGCTCGTGCGCTACGATGAATTGCAACGCACCAACGCACTGCTGGGCGCTCAAGTGCAGACTCTTTCACACGAACGCGATTCTCTTAAATCCAGGCTTGGCGCCGCACGCGCGCGGGTCGATGCTCTGCTGGAGCGCTTGCCCGATGCTGGTACAGGTGGTAGCACGTGAAGCAACTCGAAGTTCAAATCATGGGTCAAAGCTACCTTTTGGGATGCCCCGACGGTGGTGAATCACGTCTTTTGGATGCGGTTGAGCGAGTTGACACTGCGATGTGCAAAATTCGGGACAACGGCAAGATCAAGGCCCGTGACCGCATTGCGGTGTTAGCGGCCCTTAATTTGGCTTTCGACCTGGCCGATCGAGTCAGCGCTGCCACCTCTGCACCCGGGGGCATAACATCAAATACACCCCACCCGTCATCGGCCGACAGTGACGCCATGCTCACTTCCCTACTTGAGCGCCTGGATGCAGCACTGGGTGACGATGGGCGCTTGCTCTGAGTTAATCTGCAGCGCTGTATTCGTCCCATCAGCAGGTCCAGAATTCGCGCCGTACAATCAAATTGTCTGCGGTGTCATCGGGCCTTATATTTCTTGAACCAATGCTCATCGAGCCCGGGCTTGGAACATCACTGAACAAGCGTGATCATCTCGCGTCAGATGAACCCAATGTCCAGTTGCCCTCGCCCACCTGAACCCCGGTTCAGGATGCCGGTCCGGCGTCACTTGCAGACACCTCACTTACACCCTGATGAACATCGAACCTTCACTTATTGTTGAGCTGGCCTTGCTTGGTCTGACCACGGGCTTTCTGGCCGGATTATTGGGTATAGGCGGGGGCATGATGATGGTGCCGTTTATCACCCTCATCCTGACAAGCCGAGCAATTGAATCCAATCTTGCAGTCAAGATGGCGATTGCCACATCCATGGCCACCATACTCTTTACCTCCATTTCTAGCGTAAGGGCACACCACCAGCGCGGTGCTGTGCGCTGGGAACTGGTTAAAGGATTGGCACCGGGAATCATTTTGGGTGGCAGTATCGCCAGCATGGGTGTCTTTTCTCTGCTCAAAGGAGCCTGGTTGGCACTTTTTTTCACTGTCTTTGTGGGTTTCTCGGCCACCCAGATGTTTCTCGACCGCAAACCTGTGCCAACGCGGCAGGTTCCTGGTGCCGTGGGTCTGGTAGGAGCCGGGGGCGTGATCGGGTTTCTTTCCGGCCTGGTGGGCGCTGGTGGTGGTTTTATCAGCGTGCCTTTCATGACTTGGTGCAATGTGGCGATTCACAATGCCGTGGCCACATCGGCCGCGCTTGGTTTTCCGATTGCCGTGGCCAACGTTGTGGGCTACGTCATCAGCGGTCAATCGTTGCACAACCTTCCACCGCACTCCTTTGGATATATTTGGCTGCCCGCGCTGGCCGTGATCGCGACCTGCAGCGTGTTGACAGCGCCCCTGGGCGCAAAGGCCGCCCACAAATTGCCAGTGAAACAACTCAAGCGGCTTTTTGCCAGCATTTTGTATTTGTTGGCCGCTTACATGCTGTTCAAGGGCATTACCAGCGCTTGATTCACATTTTGCTCGGCAATTGCCACTCCTGGGGCAGCCGCTAGCCTTTGGGAAGCGTGGCGATGAGGCTTTCAAACTGATCGGCAGGCAATCCTGGCGAACATAAATAGCCCTGGTAAGCCTCGCAGCTCAGTTGCGCCAGATAGTCTCGTTGGGCCGTATTTTCAACCCCTTCGGCAACCACCTTGAGGCGCAGACCGCGCGCCATGCCGATGGTTGCGCTGACAATGGCGCGGTCGCTCTCATCATCTGGCAGACCCATGACAAACGAGCGATCGATCTTGAGCTTGGCAATCGGAAATTTCTTAAGATAACTGAGGCTGGAGTATCCCGTGCCAAAGTCGTCAATGGCCATCACCACCCCGAGCGCAGCCAGGGCATGCAAACGTCCAAGCGCTTCATTGGCATCATTGACAAGTATCGATTCGGTCAGTTCCAACTCAAGCAGGCCGGGATTCAAACCTGCTGCAAAGAGGGTATGGGCGACATGATTGACAAAGTCAGGCTGCTGAAACTGCAGCGCAGAGACGTTAATGGAGATCGTTACCGGACGGCCACGGTTTTGCCACAACACAGCCTGATGAACAGCCTCCTGCAGAACCCAGTTGCCAATGGCAATGATGAACCCGGACTCTTCGGCCAGCGGAATGAACACTGCGGGCGATACCGTGCCCAACTCTGGATCAAACCACCGTACCAGTGCCTCGGCTCCAATCAGTTGCCCGGTGGCCAAAGATATCTGGGGCTGATAGTGAAGGCGGAACAGACCATTTTCCATCGCCCTGCGCATGGCATGGTCCATCTTCATTCGAGACAACAGGTCAACGTTCATCTGCGGCTGGTAAAAGCGAAAGCTTGCACGACCGCGCTCCTTGACCAGATGCATGGCGGTGTCCGCACACTGGATCAGTTGATCGAGCGATCGGCCGTCATCTGGATAAAGCGCCACTCCTATGCTGCAGCCAACCGAAAAACTGATCTCTTCAATTTGAAACGGGCTGGCCATGATGTCAAGAATTCTTCGTGCCAGTGTCTCAGCACCGTGGGCGTCGGTTTGATGCAGAAAGATAATGAATTCATCGCCGCCATTTCGACAGAGCGTGTCGACGTCACGCAAACAGCGTTTGATGCGCTCGGCCACCTCAACCAACACCCGGTCCCCAAAGGGATGACCCATCGAATCGTTGATGTTCTTGAAGCGGTCAAGGTCCAGAAAGAAGACACTGAAATCGCCTCCATTGCGTTCAGCCATGCGAAGCGCGAAATCTACCCGCTGCGACAGCAATAATCGATTGGGCAAGCCGGTCAGGATGTCGGTGTATGCCAGTTGCTCGATCCTCTTTTGAGCGGCCAGGGCCTCTGTCAGATCCTTGACAAATCCGATGACGTGCAAACCATCCCCACTGGCCCCCCGCAGCATTACCCATGAGAGTTGAACTGCACAAGCCGCCCGACCCTCTCGGGTCAACCATGTCTGGCCACGCCAAAAGCCGCTTTGCGCCAAATTCGTGGCCACTTCTGCCATTGCCCCGGGATCGTGCGGGTCATTAAAAAGGTGAGTCGAAAGAACCCCCTGCAATTGAGCCGCTGATCGCTCCATCAGTGACTCGCACGCCGGGTTCACCGCGATGATCACAAAGCTCGGCCCGGTGATAAAAATGGGGTCCAGGCTGGATTCAAAAACCGCTGCCGCGATGCGCAGTCGGGATTCCGCGTCAACGCGTTGCGAAATGTCGCGAAACGAGAACACGCGTCCACTGGGTTGTTGCCGTTTGAATTGCGCTCGCGTCGCCCGCTCCAAAATTCGTCCCGTGGTCAGTACCAGAACGTCCGTGGTTTGCATTGCGCCATCGCCCATGATTTCAAGGAGGCGCCTGTGGTAGTGCTCTGTGTCCACAACAAGACTGGCCATATGGTGGCTCAAGGCCGGGCTGTGCACGTCCAGAAGGAGGTGTTCCGGAACGTCCCATAATTCAATGAAATTTCTGTTGTAGCTCAGTACCCTTGCATTGAGATCCGTGACGAGAATTCCATCTGCGGTTGATTCCAGGGTCGCCTGCAACTCAGCCACACGCTGCTCAAGTTCGTCTTCGGCCAGTCGTTGCCGACGCAGGTCCCGAACGCAAACCAAGTAGGCGGAACGATCGGATTCTGGCCAGATTTTTGTGACCCTGCGCTCAACGGGCACTGCCACCCCGTCCGCGCTGCGCAGTAGGGTTTCCGAATGAATCTCATCCATCGATCCGGCGGCGACGTCTTCCCAGAAGAATTGATCTTCCGGCGTGCTTGCCAATTCAACAACGGGTTTGCCAATCAAATCAGAGGCAGCGATGCCGAGCAGATCGCGCGCGGCGCGATTTGCGGCCACAATGCGCAAACTCACGGGATCGACCAACCAGACCGCCTCCAGCAAAGGCTCGAACAATGCGCGCCACGAAGCGGGCTTCACTAGGCCCCTTTCACTGGCTCGGCTGGGATAGATTTTTCAAAGAAGTAGCACATCCGCTGGCGGGGTGACAGGTACTCCATCGCTGCCAGAGGCAAACTCGCGGGTCTGAGGCTGCGCCGGATTCCAAGGCCGTCACTATGCTCCAGATCCAGTATTAAGGCTTCGGATTTGGGAACACTGGGCTCGTACACGATAACCCGGGGTTTAAGCGGCGGAGACGAGTTGACAGACACAACGATGGCGTAGCGGTCATCCGTCAGTTGAACCACCGACCCTGGAGGATATACGCCAATCAGGTGGATGAATTGACCCAACACAACGCTGTCAAAACGCACCTTCAACTGGGAAAAAATCATCGACAGGGCTTCATGCGGCGTCAGGGCCGCGCCGAGCCGCACCGGATTGCAAAGATTGTCATACCGATTGACCAGTGCCAGGATACTTGCACAAACCGACAGGCGATCGCCCATGAGCCCCGCGGGAAAACCACTGCCATCGGTCATTTCATGATGCTGCGCAATAGTTTGCAAAGTGGACGGTGACAATTGCATCCCCTGCGCGAGCCGAACGCTGTGATTCACATGCTCCTGGTACTGCCTGAGTTCGGCAGGGGAAAAATTGTCTTGTGGCCAGCGAACTTGCTGAGGCAGTGCAGATTTCCCGATGTCATGCAGGAACGCTGCCAGGCCCAGCTCCACCATGTCGGACTGTACAAGGCCAATCTTCTTCCCGAGCAACAGCGCAATGACCGTGACGTTGACCGGATGCATGTAGGCCATCTCCCCTACGCCCTCAGAGAGCAGGCGAATCGCCGACTCACCTTCAAGCACCTCGCCCACAAACGTGGTTACCAGTGTCTGACATTGCTCCTTGACGACATACGGCTGCGACTCAACTTGCTCAACCGTCCGCCGATACTGGTCGATCGCACTGGTGAATCGACGTTCGCAAAGTTCCAGGCTTTGTTGCTGG
Source organism: uncultured beta proteobacterium (assembly GCA_963784775.1). Lineage (GTDB taxonomy): Bacteria > Pseudomonadota > Gammaproteobacteria > Burkholderiales > Burkholderiaceae_C > Rhodoferax. The sequence continues at coordinate 154,804 of CAWAST010000001.1, forward strand.
GCGGCAAGTGACCCCAGGGGCGGCGAATCTGCAACTGGGATGGGCGCTGTGGCCTCATCCGATTGAGCACCAGCCTGTCGTGGCAGGTCGCCTGCCCCCTCTAAATTGCCGTTTAGTGCCGGCTCAGCAACTTTGACTGGATCGCTCTTTGCCGGATAGCAGCGTACCCGCTTGAGTCCCAGGGAACGCAGGGTATCGATTTGCTTTCGTGATGAAATCTTGAAACTTCCCGTGGGAAAGGGGTGTGCCATCCAACCCAATTCAAGTTCAATGAAAAGTCCAATCCGCAGCTGATCAATATCTACAAATTCGTGCTGTGTGTCGTGCATATAAAACTAAATACGTAAGCATTGCCGCCCTGCTACAAAATGATACTTGCCGACAGGCGCGTATCGTTGATGAAGTCAAACAATATTTGATTTATGCGTCTTTCCAACGAAATACTTACGACAAATCCGAAAAATTACTTGGCGTCCAGTTCTGAACGACAGCGACGGTGAGGCCCAGGGGCGCGAACGCGTTTGTGACGGCCTTGAGCACCTTGTCATGATCGGCCTGCGAATCGACCGAAATAAAGTAATAACCCCGCGTGCTCCGTTCCACGGGCAATTTGCTGCCCGGAATTCCCGCACGCGCAGCCTCATTAACCAACCCGATATTGGTGTCATTGCAGCCCTGCAGAACATAGCGATAAGTGGACATTGGATCTATCTTGACTCGCCGAGCGCCGTGTGCAAAGGATAGCACTAGAAGTGGCCGCGCAAATTTGAACACTTGTTTAAGTGGAAACTCTGGGTATGAGTCCGGGCCGAGAATGGCTTGGCAGACAGGAGTTTTGATGGTCAAAAAATCAGCGCGCCGAACCCGGCGTACGCATACACCCGCATTCAAGGCACGGGTCGCCCTTGCCGCTTTGCGTGAGGATAAGACGATGGCCGATCTGTGCAAACAGTTCGAGCTGCATCCCAACCAAATCAGCGACTGGAAGAAGCAATTGCTGGAGAACGCAGCCAACGTCTTTGGTGGGGTCGTCGGGCTGGAAGCACCGGTTGATCTGGTGCCACTACACGCCAAGATCGGCCAGCAGGCACTGGAGCTGGATTTTTTAAACAGCGCGCTCACCAAAGCGGGATTGCTGAGCGCAAAGCCATGATCGACCGAAACCACGAATTGCCGGTCAGCCACCAGGCCACGCTGCTCAAGGTCAGTCGGGGGTCGGTGTACTACCTGCCCAAGCCCGTCAGTAAGGCTGGCCTGGCGCTGATGCGCCGCATTGACCAGTTGCATCTGAAACATCCGTTCATGGGTGCGCGCATGCTGCGCGACCAACTGGCGCGCGAGGGCATTCACGTTGGGCGTCGCCATATCGGCACGCTTATGCGCCGCATGGGCATTGAGGCACTGGCCCCGCAGCCCGGAACCAGCAAGGCCGCTCCTGGCAACAAGATTTATCCGTATCTGCTGCGCAATCTGCCCA
>CAWAST010000002.1:0-874798 GCA_963784775.1 uncultured beta proteobacterium
TGTTTGCGCGGGTTACTTAGCTTGTGTGAACACCCTGCTTAATTCAGTCTCGCACGCTGAAATGCGTGACTCAAACAGACACTCCAGCAGGGCACATTCTCGCGTTTGGATTATTGCCAAGAAGTGCGTGGGGCCATTGTCTCGGTGTCCCATGGTTGCAAAGGTGTCAAAACCAAGTTCCAAAAACTGTTGTAGTGCCGCTAATCCAGCCAGGGCAGCAGGTGTGCGCATCATTCTGAGCATAATTCTCAGGCCCGGCGTTCCGGTCAAACGAGTGAGTTCCTGCCCCAGTTGCACCACTGAACGAAGCTGTCTGTCGCGATCCACCCGTCGACCAACTGCTCGCCAAGCACTAATGTAACGAACCGCCTCGCTGTCGCCGTGGCTTTTCATCCAGTATTGAGCTATGGCGAGGTCAAGTTCCTCGGTCAGCAAGTGCAGTGTTGCAAGAAGAAGCGCAGTTTGCACCACGGGTTCCGGGAAAATCCTCTCCAGGGAGCCCGCGATGCGCGAGAACTGCCTGTCCCGCTCGGAGAAGTCTCTGGTCCCATAAAGTTCATCGAGAAAAAAAAGAGCCGCGGGACGGTAACGCGCTGTCTCTAACAAGTCTGCGTAGGTTCGGGAGAACCGTCCCGCTTGAAACTGCTTGATTTCACTGATCGCGAGTTGCAGTCCATCGACGCTTGCAGCGGTTTGGCGTATCTGCGCTACGCGCGCTAGCGCATCGCGGATGGTGTCTGAAATCTGCGTCTTCATCGGAAATATGGGACATCATGTGGTGAATCGCAAAGAATAGCAGGACTCTGATAGGCCGCGATTGCCAGAAGCACAATGTCACTGCACAATTTGCCCGATGGACACATTGGACAAACTTGATCGTCAAATTCTGACCCAACTGCAATTGGATGGTCGCGCTACTTATGACCAGGTCGCCGGCGCGGTTGGGCTTTCGGCCAGTGCGGTCTTGCGCCGTGTCCGGCGTTTGGAGGACGTCGGAGTGATTGATCGGTATGTTGCCCTTGTGAAACCCGATATGGTGGGCCTGGGATTGATGGCCCACATCACAGTACGATTGGAGAAGAACACTGAGAACTCCAGGCGCAATCCTAGGGAATTATTTCGCGCCAGCGTGCAGACCTGGCCCGAGGTCGTTGAGTGTGATGCCCTGAGTGGCGAGATGGACTACTTCATGCGTGTTCTAACTCGCGACATGAGTGCGTACTCACATTTCGTCATGGACACCCTGCTGGCTCATCCCAGCGTACAGGATTGCAAAACCAGCTTTGTTCTGGACCGGATCAAGGCGACGACTGCACTTCCTTTGTAGGGGTCGAATCACTTTGGGTGGGCCACTCTACAGACAGCGCCTATAGTCGTTGTCATGTTCCCAATTAAAATCCCGAACGACAAGCCCGCCGAGGCAGCCGAGGTGTCGCCACGCTTTGACTTTGATGAAGCCAACGCGTCGGCAGGAAAGGCGTTTCCCGTAGTGCTGCCGATTCGAGCGCTTGGGGAGAATCACCGCCGCCGAATTGCGCGCCACCTCTTGGATCTTGACCCACGCGACCGCTATTTGCGATTTGGAATTTCGGCAAGCGACGAGCAAATTCAACGCTATGTTGAGTCGCTCAACTTTGATCGCGACGAGATCTTCGGCATATACAACCGCAACCTCCGCCTGATAGCCATGGCGCACCTGGCCTATCCTGTGAACGAAGGTGTGAGTGCGTGTGCAGAGTTTGGTGTGTCGGTCGACAACAGCTCGCGTGGGCGGGGATTTGGAGTGCGGCTGTTTGATCGCGCAGTCATGCACGCCCGCAACAATGGTGTCAGCCGGATATTTATCCATGCGTTGACGGAAAACGCGGCGATGCTCAAGATCGCACGCGACGCGGGTGCTGTCATTGAACAGGATGGGGCTGAGTCTGAGGCTCACCTAAGCCTGGAGCCTGCCACGTTCGATACGCGGCTGACGGAGTTGCTTGACGAGCAAATGGCGCAGGCAGACTACCGATTCAAGATGCAGATCAAGCAGTTTCGCGATATTATCGGCGCTGCGACCGCCCCTCACCGGGACTAGATGCTGCGGTGCCCTGACAATCCGTTATCCTTGAGGGTCGTCAACAACCGCATGTCCTGCTCCCCTGACTGTGTCAGACCCCCATCCATCGCGTCTTCCCGAACGGGAAGACAAACGCACTTTCCTGCGAAAACTGGCCGAATTCCTCCACCCGGGGCCAGACTCCACAGATGAACTGATCGCCACGCTGGCCGAGGCTGAAGACAATCGCATCATCGGTTCGGACTCCCGGGCCATGCTTGAGGGCGTTATCCGCATGGCCGACATGACCGCTGGCGACGTGATGGTCCCGGCCACGCAGATGGACATGGTCAACATCGGCGAATCGAACGACGTCATGATGAATGCGGTGATAGACACCGCGCACTCCAGATTTCCCGTGTACGAGGGCGAACGCGAGAACATCATTGGTGTGCTCCTGGCCAAGGATTTGCTCAAGCTCAGACGGGCACCCGAGCTCAATGTGAGGGCGCTTTTGCGTCCGCCGGTATATGTGCCGGAAAGCAAAGGGTTAAACGAATTGCTGCGCGAGTTTCAGTCCAACCGTAACCACCAGGCCATCGTGATCGATGAGTTTGGCCGGGTTGCCGGGCTTATTACCATTGAAGACGTGCTTGAACAGATTGTTGGTGAGATTGAAGATGAGTTTGATACTGCAGAAGACGAAGGCGATATTTTTTGCTTGGTTGATCGCAGCTATCGCATCAGCGGTGACACCAGCATCGAGCGGGTCAACACAGCCTTCGATGTCAAACTTGCCAGCACCGATCCTGACGATGAATTTGACACTATTGGCGGCCTGATCGCGCATGAAATGGGGCACGTGCCGGTGCGAGGGGAACGCCATGTGATGGCCGACCTCAATTTCGTGGTTCTGCACACCAAGGGGGGGGCCGTGAAATGGTTCAAGGTCTCTCCGGTGGTTCATGCCTCCGAGTAGTGGCGTGAACGGGCGCGCCGCCACACTGGCGGCGAAAGCTCACCAGCCCGCGCTGTTGCAAATCCTCTCGGCCTTGCTTTGTGGCGCTGCCCAAGCCGCAAGCCTTGCCTTGCCCTGGACACCTGTTGCTGGTGCCGAGCTTTTCCCGGGACTGCGAGACGGTCAGGCGCAGTGGTGGCTCCAGTTGCTGGCCATGGCCGGCCTGGCTTGGATGATCGAGCGCAGCCGCTCCCGCGCGCCGCCGACCTGGAAATGGACCGCGCTGCTGGGCTGGGTTTTTGCCACGGCCTGGCTGGTCGGCAGTTTTGGCTGGACCTTTATTGCCATGCACACCTACGGTGGCTTGCCCGCCTGGATGGCAGCATTGGCAGTGCTTTTGTTGGCCGGCACACTGGCTTTGTACTACGCCATTGCCTATGGGCTATTTGCGGTTTTTGCCCCTGTCAACAGGGCATTGTCCGCTATTGTTTTTGCATCTTTCTGGCTGCTGGCCGAACTGATGCGCGGGACCTGGTTCACCGGTTTTGGCTGGGGGGCAGTGGGTTATGCCCATGTCGACGGCCCCCTGAGTGCCTATGCCCCGTGGCTGGGAATGTACGGGCTGAGCGCGCTGGCAGCGTGGCTGGCCATGACACTGGCTCAGGCGGTTCGACCCGGAGGCGGTCAAGCGTGGTTATCGCGGATGGCGGGTTTGACCGCCATTGCGGCGGTATTGATGCTGCCCGGCGCGATTGGGCCCTTGCGGGCGGATTTGTCGCAGCCCGCTGCAAGCCTGAGCGTCACGCTCCTGCAGGGCAACATTCCCCAAGACGAAAAATTTGAAGCCGGAACAGGTGTGCCTATGGCTTTGCAGTGGTATGCAGCGCAATTGATGCAAAGTCGCAGCTCGCTGGTGATTGCCCCCGAGACGGCCTTGCCCCTGTTGCCTCAGCAATTGCCAGAGAACTACTGGCAGACCCTGGGGCAGCGTTTTGCCTCTGGTGAGCAGGCAGCCCTGTTGGGCATGCCCCTGGGTAACTCGCGCGACGGCTACACCAATTCCGTGGTCGGACTCAAGCCCGGTCAGGCTGAGCCCTGGCGCTATGACAAGCAGCATCTGGTGCCGTTTGGTGAATTCATTCCGCCGCTGTTCAAGTGGTTCACCGAAATGATGAATATTCCTCTGGGCGATTTCAATCGTGGCGCACCCGTGCAGCCCACGTTTGAGTGGCAAGGGCAAAGAATCGCCCCCAATATTTGCTACGAAGACCTGTTTGGGGAAGAATTTGCTCCCTATTTTTCGGACCCCGCACGTGCGCCCACGATTTTTATCAACCTCAGCAATCTGGCCTGGTTTGGCGACAGTCTGGCCATGAATCAGCATCTTCAGATCGCACGCATGCGGGCGCTGGAATACGCACGGCCGTTTTTGCTTGCAACCAATACTGGTCTCAGCGCAATCGTGAATCATCGCGGTGAGGTCCTTCTAACCGCCGCGCCCCATACCCGCTCAGTGCTGGCGGGGCAGGTCGAAGGCAGAGACGGGGTCACGCCCTATGCCCGCTGGCTGGCGCGCTGGGGCCTGTGGCCGTATTGGCTGGCTGCCCTGTCCTTTGCAATGCTGGCGCTGGTGCGCGCTCACTTGCGAATTCGCCGGTCCCAGGCCTAGCGAACCCCGTAAAATGGACGTTGCGTGCCTGCTGCGGTGGGTGTGCGCGTTTTCCCAACCACGGGCCAGGCCCATAGAAGACTTCCAGGTCATGTTGACATTCCAGCAAATCATTTTGAAACTTCAGTCCTACTGGGACGCTCAGGGTTGCGCCCTGTTGCAGCCTTACGACATGGAGGTTGGTGCCGGCACTTCGCACACGGCCACGTTTTTGAGAGCGATCGGGCCAGAGCCGTGGAAGGCGGCCTATGTGCAGCCCAGTCGCCGTCCCAAGGATGGCCGCTACGGCGAGAATCCCAACCGACTGCAGCACTACTACCAATACCAGGTCGTATTGAAGCCTGCGCCCGCCAATATTCTGGAGCTCTACCTGGGCTCGCTGGAGGCGCTGGGATTTGATCTGAAAAAAAACGACATCCGCTTTGTCGAGGACGATTGGGAAAACCCAACACTGGGGGCCTGGGGTCTGGGCTGGGAGGTCTGGCTCAACGGCATGGAAGTCACGCAGTTCACCTACTTTCAGCAGGTTGGCGGCATCGACTGCCGTCCCATCACCGGCGAGATCACCTACGGCCTGGAGCGCCTGGCCATGTACCTGCAGGGCGTGGACAACGTCTATAACCTGCAGTGGACAGACACCATGCAATATGGCGATGTGTACCTGCAAAACGAAAAAGAGCAGTCGGCCTACAACTTCGAGCACAGCGACGCTGATTTCCTGTTCACAGCATTTGCGGCCCACGAAAAGCAGGCCAAACACCTGATCGAGGTTCAACTGGCCTTGCCGGCCTACGAGCAGGTTCTCAAGTGTGCGCACAGTTTCAACTTGCTCGATGCCCGTGGGGCCATCAGCGTGACCGAGCGCGCCGCTTACATTGGCCGCATCCGCAACCTGGCCCGGGCTGTGGCGCAAAGCTATTTTGAAAGCCGCGAGCGATTGGGCTTCCCCATGGCCCCGCGCGAGTGGGTGGCGCAGATGACGAAGAAGAGTGCTTGAGATTGTGTGGGATCGGTCGGCGCGACCTGCCGCCCTGTCCGCAACCGAATATTGACTTATGACTACCGAAAATCTTCTTGTTGAATTGTTCGTCGAAGAGTTGCCACCCAAGGCGCTCCAGAAGCTCGGTACGGCGTTTGCCGACCAGCTGGCCGATCAGTTGCGCGCGCAGGGACTCGCTTCCGCCGATTCTGTGGTGACAGCCTATGCATCGCCCCGGCGCTTGGCCGCACACATCAGCCAAGTCTGGCGCAAGGCCGCAGACAAGGCTGTGCAGCAAAAGCTGATGCCGGTGACGGTGGGTCTCAATGCCGCGGGTCAAGCCACTCCTGCGTTGCTCAAAAAATTGCAGGCACTGGGCGTGGACATGTCAGATCCGCAAGCCACAGTGGCTGCGCTCATGCGAGCCCCCGACGGCAAGACCGAAGTCCTTTTTTACGACAGTCTGGTCACCGGTGCCACGCTCGACTCGGGCTTGCAAAAAGCGCTGGAAGAAGCCATTGCCAAGTTGCCCATCCCCAAGGTGATGAGCTACCAACTCGAGACCGATTGCGAACTGCCAGGCTGGAGCAGCGTGAACTTCGTGCGCCCCGCCCATGGTCTGGTGGCGTTGCATGGCAGCGCTGTGGTGCCGGTTAAGGCCCTGGGTTTGACGGCGGGCAGCACCACACAGGGTCACCGCTTTGAAGCCAAAGCGTCGCCGGTGGTGATCAGGGACGCCGACAGTTACGCCTCGACTCTGGAGCGCGATGGTGCCGTGATTGCCAGTTTCACACAGCGCCGCGCTGAGATTGTGCGCCAGCTTGCTGCTGCTGCGGCCAAGCTTGGCGGCGGCGTCAAGGCGATTGAAGACGAGGCCCTGCTCGATGAGGTGACGGGTCTGGTGGAGCGCCCCAACGTGCTGGTGTGCGAGTTCGATGCGCAGTTTCTGGCGGTGCCGCAGGAGTGCCTGATTCTCACCATGAAGGCCAACCAGAAGTATTTTCCGTTGCTCGATGCCCGGGGCAAGCTGAGCAACAAGTTTCTGGTGGTGAGTAACATCAGCCCCCAGGACGCCAGCTTTGTCATCGATGGCAACGAGCGCGTGGTGCGCCCGCGTCTGGCTGATGCCAAGTTTTTCTTTGACCAGGATCGCAAAAAGAGGCTGGAGTCGCGGGTGGCAGGGTTGGACAAGGTGGTCTATCACAACCAACTCGGCACCCAGGGTGAGCGCATGGCGCGGGTCTGTGCCATTGCCAGCGCCATTGGCCAGCAACTCGGCGGCGACACTTTGGCGCAGGCGGTCCAAACGGCTGCCCGGCTTGCCAAGACCGATTTGCTCACCGACATGGTCGGTGAGTTCCCGGAGCTGCAGGGCATCATGGGCGGTTACTACGCGCGCCACGACGGTTTGGGCGAGGATATTGCCCTGGCTGTGGAAGACCACTACCGGCCCCGCTTTGCGGGGGACGAACTGCCCCGCAATCAGGTCGGTTTGGTGGTGGCGCTGGCCGACAAGTTGGAGACGCTGGTGGGTATGTTCGGCATTGGCAACCTGCCCACTGGCGACAAGGATCCGTTTGCGCTGCGCCGGCATGCGCTTGGCGTCATTCGCATGCTTTCAGAGAAAGATCTTGCTCTGGACTTGGGTGCGTTGCTCACCACTGCGGCGCCCGCATTTGGCGACAAAATCAGCGACCCGACAACACCCTTGAGCGCTTTTATCTTCGACCGCCTGGCCGGCTCTTTGCGAGAGCAGGGCTACAGTGCCCAGGAGGTTGATGCCGTGCTGGCGCTGCGGCCCCAGCGCTTGGGCGATGTGGCCAAGCGCCTGGCGGCGGTGCGGAATTTTGCTGCCTTGCCCGAGGCCCCCGCGCTGGCTGCGGCCAACAAGCGCATCAGCAACATTCTCAAGAAAATCCCCGACGTGGACCCGCATGTGAGCGAACTGTTGCTCAAAGAACCGGCCGAGGTTGCCCTGTACGCTGCGATGCAAAACGTGGCCCCTGGTGCGGCAGCCCGGTTTGAGGCCGGCGACTACGCCGCTTCGCTGCAGGCGCTGGCGGCGTTGCGCGAGCCGGTGGATGCCTTTTTTGACGGCGTGATGGTCAACGCGGACGAGATGGCGCTGCGCCTGAACCGCCAGGGCCTGCTCAAGACCTTGCATGAGGCGATGAACCGGGTGGCCGATTTGTCCCGCCTGGCCACTTGAGACCTGTCACCATGAAAATCGTTATCCTCGACCGCGACGGCACCATCAACGCAGACAGTGCCGAATTTGTCAAAACGCCCGAAGAGTGGGAGCCTTTGCCCGGCGCGCTGGACGCCATCGCCAGGCTCAACCATGCGGGCTGGCACGTGGTGATCGCCGCCAATCAGTCGGGTTTGGGGCGTGGGCTGTTTGACGTGTCCTCGCTCAACGCGATCCACAGCAAGATGCACAAGATGCTCGCGGCCGTGGGTGGACGCGTGGATGCCGTGTTTTACTGCCCTCACGCCCCCACCGAGGGCTGCCACTGCCGCAAACCCGAACCGGGCCTGTTTGAGCAAATTGGCGAGCGTTACGGGATCGATCTGCAAGGTGTGCCCACCGTGGGCGACACAGCCCGCGACGTGCTTGGCGGCGCGGCTGCCGGATGCGAGCCGCATCTGGTGCTGACCGGCAAAGGCGCCATTTACCGTGAATGCGCCCTCCCTGAAACCTTCCCGCCGGAAACCAGAGTGCACAGGGACCTGGCAGCGTTTGCCGATTTCCTGATTGAGCGCGAGGCTTTGCAGGAATCAAATTGATCCTGTTTTGCTATGTTTAATGTAGCTGTATACGCAATATCAACGAGGGCTAGAGGCCTAAAACATATCCAATGCGACTGATCCGATCAATTGTGCACATGGCCTGGATGGTGCTCACGGTGATCCCGTGGGGGCTGGCACTGATCGTGATTTCGGTGTGGGTCCGGCGCACGACCCTGTGGTGGTTTGCGGTGGCCTGGTTCCGGATGGTGATCTGGGGCACGCGCGTGATTCTGGACGTACAGGTGCGGGTCACCGGCATGGAGAATTTGCCCCAGGGCGATACCGCGCCGGCAATTCTGCTCTCCAAGCATCAGTCCACCCTGGAAACGCTGTTGCTTCCCACCCTGATGCCGCATCCGCTGGCGTTTGTCTTCAAGCGCGAGTTGTTGCGCATTCCTTTTTTCGGCTGGTCCATGGCGCGGTTGGACATGATCCACATTGACCGCGAGTCCCGGGCGCAGGCGCTCAAGCATGTGGTCGAACAGGGCAGGCGCCTGCTCGATCAGGGAACCTGGATCATCATGTTTCCCGAAGGGACGCGGATTGCACGCGGCGCACAGGGCACATACCAGACGGCGGGCACCCGCTTGGCCGTAGACACTGGCGCCCCGGTGATTCCAGTTGCCGTTTCCTCCGCCAAATGCTGGCCCAGCGAGGGTTTCGCCAAGTATCCCGGTGTCGTGGACGTGTCGATCGGCCCGCCCATGGCCAGCGTGGGGCGTGACCCCAAAGAACTGATGCGCGACGTGCAGGGCTGGATTGAGGCTGAAATGCGCCGTATCGACCCCGAGGCATATTCCTGAGCCTTTATGCATCCGTTGTATCGTTACACCCTTGATTTATTTGAGAGAAATCGGGTCGAAGTCCCTGTCGCCTCTGCACAAGACGCTATTAAATCGATATCAATAAAAACAGCAACACCTGCTGTCGCGCTGACCGATGTGCTGGCACCCGCCAATTTTCGTCACCCTCGAGCCAACCGTGAAATGCGTCTGCGCGATGCCCATGTGGCCTATGAGTTCAAGCGTGGCAAGCGTCGCACCATCGGCTTTTCGGTCGGGCCCGAGGGCCTGGTGGTTCGCGCACCCAAATGGACCCCGCTGTGCGAGGTTGAGGCGGCCCTGCGTGAGAAGGCTGTCTGGGTGGTGAAGAAACTCGATGAGACCCGCCAGCGCCATGCCCAGTTGGAGTCTCATCGAATTGACTGGCGCGATGGCGCCGCACTGCCTTTTCTGGGCCAGTCGCTGACGGTGATACTCGGCGGCGGGCAGGGTCTGAGCGCGGGCGGGGCCGTTCTAGAGGCCAGCAGCGTGAGCCCTGTTTTGCACCTGCCCCTGCCGCGCAGCGCAACGCCGACGCAAATCCGGGATGCCGTTCAGGCCTGGTTGATGCGTCAGGCCAAGGCGCTGTTTATCGAGCGACTCGACCATTTCGCGGCGCAACTGCAGGTCCAGTGGCGCAAGTTGTCGCTCAGCAACGCGGGCACTCGCTGGGGCAGCGCCCGGGTGGATGGGTCCATCCGCCTGAATTGGCGGCTGATTCATTTGAACCTGCCCGTGATCGACTACGTGGTGGCGCACGAACTGAGCCACCTGCGCGTGATGAACCACAGCCCCCACTTCTGGGAGACGGTGGGCTCGGTGGTGCCCGACCACAAGCAGCTGCGCGGGCAACTCAAAGAGGCCCCGGTGCCGCGTTGGGACTGAACCTGCGTCCTTGTGAAACGTGGTGATGGTCTTGAACCTTGATGCCCACAAGCTCCCGGCCACTGCTGGCTGGAAACGTTTTGCTGGCACGGGTCCGGCCGCGCATTTCTACCACGCCACTGGGTTTTCGGCCGGTGTCTACAGTCCGCTGCTGTCCCGGCTGGGCCATAGCTTCAATCTCAGCGCGCTGGAGTTTCGGGCCCTGTGGCCCGGGATCGGATCACCTCCGAGGCGGCGCGACTTCTGGCAACTCTATGCAGACGATTTGATCGCCTTCATCGAGCGCGAATTTGACGCGCCCATCGTTGGGATGGGGCATTCCATGGGGGCCACTTGCACCGTTCTGGCGGCGGCCAAGCGGCCCGATTTGTTCAAATCCCTGGTGCTCATCGAGCCCGCCATGGTGTCAAGGGCCCAAGCCCGGCTGGTCAGGCTCGTGCCCAAGGCGGCGATGACGCTGATCGAGCCGGCCAGAGGAGCGCTCAAGAAACCCGACACGTGGGCCAGTCGCGAGGCGTTTGTGGCCCACTGCTGCCAAAGTCGGTCGCTCAAACGCCTCGATGACGAGGGCTTGTCGGCGCTGGCCCAGCATGGGGTGGCCCAGAACGTCGCCGGACAGTTTGAGTTGGTCTATCCCAAGGTGTGGGAGGCCGATGTGTACACCCAGCCACCCAATGCGATGGAACAGATTGCCGCCTTGAGAATTCCCTGTGTGGCCATCCGCGGCAAGCCGTCGGTGTTCTTCACCGAAGCGCTGTGGCAGGAGTGGAAGCGCCGCTGTCCGGCCACTGTGTTCAGGCAGGACCTGGCCTACGGTCACCTGTTGCCGCTCGAAGCTCCTGCGGTGTGCAGCGCGCTCATCGAATCAGGCTTGGCCGAACTCGCCTCAAATCGGTAAACCCCGTCCGCACCCAGTCGGCGCGAGAGGCGCCCGCTGTGCCAGAACCAATGCAGGTGGGCAATGGCCTCGCCCATGGCAAAGGTAGTCTGGTGCAGGTCCAGCTCGCGCGGGAACAGCACGGCGAGCATGTCTGCCGCGCTGCAGGGTTTGGCATTGCAGGCCCGAAAGACTTCATCAAGCCGGGCTTGATGGTGGTCGTGCAGCTGTTTGATGCGTTCATGCAGGCCGGTAAAGGGCTTGCCGTGGGCGGGCAGGGTCAGGGTCTGTGCCGGTAGCGTCGCAAACTTGTCAATCGACTCCAGGAAGAGTTTGAGCGAGTCGGCTTCGGGTTCCTGGTCATACACGCTCACGTTGGTGGAAATGCGCGGCAGCATCATGTCGCCACCGATGAGCACCTGGAGCTCCTCGCAGTACAGCGCAATATGCTCCGGTGCGTGGCCATAGCCGCTGATGCATCGCCATTGCGGAGCGCCGATGCGCAGCTGCTGCCCGTCCATCAGGCGCCGGTACTGGCGCGGCACTGCCGGAACCAGCGCGGGAAAGTAATTCGATCGCGCTTTAATCTTTTCTCCGGAATCGGGGTCGTTCAGGCCGTGCGAGGCAAAAAAGGCCGCGGCTGCATCGCCGCCAAAGCCGGTCGGGCCCTGGGTGCCGATGCGCGCCACGGCGTAATCGGCAGCGCTGATCCACAAGCGCACGTTCCAGCGTTCGCACAGCCAGTGGGCCAATCCAATGTGGTCCGGGTGCATGTGGGTCACGATCACGCGCAGTATCGGCAGTCCTTCGAGCTCATTGGCAAACACCTGCTCCCATTGGGCCTTGGCCTCGTCGCTGCTGATGCAGCAGTCCACAATGCTCCAGCCGGCCTGGCCGTCGATTTCATCGCTCAGCAGCCACAGGTTGATGTGGTTCAGCGCAAAGGGCAGCCGCATGCGCAGCCATTTCACCCCGGGAGCCACGCTCAGGGCCGTCCCTGGCGCTGGTAGGGCATCGCCGAGTGGGTAGTGGAGCTGGTTTTCGAGTTCGTTCAAGGGGGGGCTCCAGAATTGCTTCATAATTGACGTTTACGTAAACGTCAACCAAAATGAGCATTGTAGGTGGCTGCGCCTTATGGCGCTGTCACCCTTGTCGGCACCAACTTATGGCAATCAGCTACAGCATCAGCGACCTGGCCCGGGAATTTGACCTGACCACACGGGCCATGCGCTTTTATGAAGACATGGGCCTGTTGCAGCCTGAACGCTCCGGCCCGGGCGCGCGCAGCCGTGTCTACAGCGGGCGCGACCGGACCCGGCTCAAGCTCACGCTCAGGGCCAAGCGCCTGGGTCTGAGCCTGAGCGAGGCCAAAGAGATCATCGATATGTACGACAGCCCGCGCGACACCGGGCCGCAGCTCAAGAAGTTTCTGGCGGTGCTGGCCAACCATCAAAAACAACTCGAAGACCAGATGGCCGATCTGCAGGCCAATCTCGACGAACTCAAGGAGCACCAGCGCGAGGCCAGCGCACTGCTGGCCAAGAGCACGCTCGGAAAATCAGTGAAATCAAAATAAAGGAGACACCATGACAATGCCAGGATTGAACTTTCAGCTGGGCGAAGACATTGACGCCCTGCGCGACGCCGTACGCGAGTTTGCACAGGCCGAGATTGCCCCGCGTGCCGCAGAAATTGACCGCAGCGACCAGTTCCCCATGGACTTGTGGCAAAAAATGGGCGCACTTGGCGTGCTGGGTATCACGGTCGGAGAGGAGTTTGGAGGGGCCGACATGGGTTACCTGGCCCACATGATCGCGATGGAGGAAATTTCCCGCGCCTCGGCTTCGGTGGGGCTGAGTTATGGCGCCCACAGCAACCTGTGCGTCAACCAGATCAAGCGCAATGGCAGCGATGAGCAGCGCAAGAAATACCTGCCCAAACTGATTTCCGGCGAACATGTCGGGGCCCTGGCCATGAGTGAATCGGGCGCGGGCAGCGATGTCATCAGCATGAGCCTCAAGGCGCAGGACAAGGGTGGGTACTACCTGCTCAACGGCAGCAAGATGTGGATCACCAACGGCCCGGACGCCGACACCCTGGTGGTGTACGCCAAGACCGAGCCCGAGCTCGGCGCGCGTGGCGTCTCCGCTTTTTTGATCGAGAAGGGCATGAAGGGCTTCTCGGTGGCGCAAAAGCTCGACAAGCTGGGCATGCGCGGCAGCCACACGGGCGAGTTGGTCTTTGAGAACGTCGAGGTGCCCGCGCAGAATATTCTGGGCGGCTTGAACCAGGGAGCCAAGGTGCTCATGAGCGGGTTGGATTATGAGCGTGCCGTGCTCTCGGGCGGGCCGCTCGGTCTTATGCAGGCCGTGATGGACAACGTGCTGCCCTATATTCACGACCGCAAGCAATTCGGCCAGAGCATTGGCGAGTTCCAGCTTATTCAGGGCAAAGTGGCCGATATGTACACCGTGTTGCAGGCCGCGCGCTCGTTTGCCTACACGGTGGCTAAAAACCTCGACCAGCTCGGTGCAGAGCACGTGCGCCACGTGCGCAAGGACTGCGCCAGCGTCATTTTGTGGACGGCCGAGAAAGCCACCTGGATGGCCGGTGAAGGCATCCAGATTTTTGGTGGCAACGGCTATATCAACGAGTATCCTCTGGGCCGCCTGTGGCGCGACGCCAAACTGTACGAAATTGGCGCAGGAACCAGTGAAATCCGGCGCATGCTGATCGGGCGTGAATTGTTTGCCGAAACCCTGTGAGCGGGGCGATTGGGCGAGGTTGGGTATGGCCGATTTGATTGAAACCTACCGGGGCGTGGTTTACCCATGGCATTGCGACCACATGGGCCACATGAACGTCATGTGGTATGTGGGCAAGTTTGACGAGGCGACCTGGCAGCTGTTTTCCACATTGGGCTTGAACGCCGCCTGGCTGCGCGAGAACGGTCGTGGCATGGCCGCGCTGGACCAACGCATCGCCTACCAGCGCGAGCTGCAGGCTGGGGACGCGATATTGGTGCGCAGTGGCTTCATCGAGGTGCGCCCCAAGGTGCTGCGCTTCGTGCATCAGATGAGCAACGTGGACACGGGTGAAATGGCCGCGCAGACCCTGCTGACTGCCGTGCATCTGGACACTGCGTTGCGAAAAGCCTGCACGCTGCCGGATTTTGCGGCCCAGCGCGCGCAGCGGGCCCTGGTTCAATGTGAATTACCATGGGCGTGACTTGATTGCAACTGCATACGGCCAGGGTAAACGCCGTTCCTCTTTAATTCAACCGAACTGATTTTATGGACCCTTCCGTGCAAGACCTGTTTACTCACAATCGCGCTTGGGCGGCGCAGATGGAGCAGGAGCGCCCGGGTTTTTTCACCAGTCTTAAAAGCCAGCAAAATCCCAAGTTCATGTGGATTGGTTGTTCAGACAGTCGCGTGCCGGCCAACCAGATTACGGGCCTTGAGCCCGGCGAAGTGTTTGTGCACCGCAATGTCGCCAATGTGGTGGTGCCAACCGACCTCAACTGCCTCTCGACCATCCAGTTTGCGGTGGACCAGCTCAAGGTTGAGCATCTGATGGTGGTGGGCCATTACGGCTGTGGAGGCGTGAATGCCGCGCTCAATGACATTCGTGTGGGGCTGGCTGACAACTGGCTGCGTCACATCAAGGACGTTCGGGACCGCCACGCCCGCATTCTTGAAGCGGCGCCATCAAAGTCGCGTTTTGACGTGCTGTGCGAACTCAACGTGATCGAGCAGGTGATGAACGTGGCGCAGACCACCGTCATGCAGGACGCCTGGGCCCGCGGCCAGCACGTGGCCCTGCATGGCTGGATTTACGGGCTCAAGGATGGGCTGTTGCAGGATCTGCTCATCACGCTCGATCGCAACGAAGGAATGGCGCCACTGTATCGCGCGGCGATCGCCGGGGTGGCCGGTGCTCGGCGTTGAGACGGCGCGATTGATTGAAGGATTGAAACAATGAAGTTCCCCCAGCGTTTGGATTCGACCCTGGCGTACGAGATTGCCAAGGCCATGATGGATGGCTTCAACCGGCACTACCGGTTGTTTCGCACCGAATCCGCGCGCGCCAAGCACCGTTTTGAAACCGCCGACTGGCACGGCCAGCAGCGCGCCCAGCGCGAGCGCATCGAGTTTTACGACCTTCGCGTGCGAGAGTGTTTCAAGCGGCTGGACCGGGAGTTCAAGGCCGGCGAGCAGCCCATGGAGATCTGGCAACAGGTCAAGCTCCATTACATCGGTCTGCTGGTCAATCACCATCAGCCCGAGTTGGCCGAGACATTTTTCAATTCGGTGACGACCCGCATCCTGCACCGAACCCATTTTCACAATGACTTTATTTTTGTGCGACCGGCGGTCAGCACCGAATACATTGAGAACGAGGAACCTCAGTCGCGTCCGACTTACCGCGCCTACTACCCGGGTTCGACCAGCCTGCGCGAGGTGATCCTCAAGATGGTTCACGATTTCGAATTGCGCCGAGAGTTCGAGGACCTGGAGCGTGATGCCGGATTGGTGGTGGAAGCACTCAAGGCCAAATTGGACGACGCCATCGTTCGGGCCAACTTCCAGATTCAGGTCCTGTCGAGTCTGTTCTACCGCAACAAGGGCGCCTACGTGGTAGGCAAGGTCATCAATGGCTTCAGTGAATTTGCTTTTGCGCTTCCGATACTGCACACGGGGGCTAACGACACGCTGGCCATCGACGCGGCACTGTTTGGCGAGAGCGAACTCCTGATTTTGTTCAGCTTTGCGCGGGCCTATTTCATGGTGGACATGGAGGTGCCCTCGGCCTATGTGCAGTTTCTGCGCAGTTTGATGCCGCGCAAGCCACGCAACGAAATCTACAACGCACTGGGTCTGGCCAAGCAGGGCAAGACACTGTTTTATCGGGATTTTTTGCACCACCAACGGCATTCCTCGGACAAGTTCCGTATCGCGCCCGGTATCAAGGGCATGGTGATGCTGGTGTTTGATCTGCCCTCTTTTCCTTATGTGTTCAAGGTTATCAAGGACTTTTACCCGCCGCAAAAGGACACCACGCGCGAGCAGATTCGCGGCAAGTACCAGCTGGTCAAGCAGCATGACCGGGGCGGGCGCATGGCCGACACCCTGGAGTACAGCAACGTGGCCTTTCCGCGCCATCGCTTTGACGACGAATTGATCGCCGAAATCGAGAAGTTCGCGCCCAGCCAGATTGAGATCAGCGATCGCGAGGGAGCCTTGCCTGGGGAGGTGATCATCAAGCACGTCTATATCGAACGGCGCATGATTCCGCTCAACATCTACCTGCAGGAGGCCTTTGATGCCGGCGTAGACGATGCCAGGGCCAAAGTGAACATCGAGCACGCGGTCATCGAGTACGGCAATGCCCTCAAAGACCTGGTGGCCACGAATATCTTTCCTGGTGACATGCTGTGGAAAAACTTCGGCATCACCCGCCACGGCAAGGTGGTGTTCTACGACTACGACGAGATCGAGTACATCACCGATTGCAACTTCCGTAAAGTGCCCGAGCCGCGCAACGAAGAGGACGAAATGTCGGGCGAAATCTGGTACCACGTGGGGCGCCATGATGTTTTTCCGGAGACTTTTGGCCCCTTTCTGCTGGGCAACCCGGCGGTGCGCGAGGTGTTCATGAAACACCATGCCGACTTGCTCGACGTGGTTTTCTGGCAGGGCCACAAAGAGCGCATTCTGGCGGGCCAGGTGCTCGATGTGTTTCCCTACGAGCGCGAAAAGCGTTTCTTGCACGCCGGGGACAAAAGCGAGCGTTTTTGATCTATTTTTTTGTTTGTGTGAAAGGAAATCATCATGTCTGAATCCATTGTTATTGTTGGTGCAGCGCGCACGCCCATGGGCAGCTTCCAGGGCGTTTTCTCGGCTCTGGCCGCGCACGACCTGGGCGGCGCAGCGATCCAGGCGGCCGTGCAGCGCGCGGGGGTTGCGCCCGAGCAGATCAACGAAGTGCTGTTTGGCAACTGCCTGATGGCGGGTCAGGGCCAGGCGCCAGCCCGTCAGGCTGGGTTCAAGGGCGGCCTGCCCATCAGCGCGGGTGCGGTCACTTTGTCCAAAATGTGTGGCTCGGGCATGCGTGCGGCCATGTTTGCGCACGACATGCTGCTTGCCGGGAGCGCTGAGGTGGTGGTCGCTGGTGGCATGGAGAGTATGACCAACGCACCCTACCTTCTGCAAAAGGCGCGCGCTGGCTACCGCATTGGGCACGACCGCATGTTTGACCATATGATGCTCGACGGCCTGGAAGACGCCTACGAAGCGGGCCGTTCCATGGGCACGTTTGGCGAGGACTGCGCGGCCAAGTACGGTTTCACGCGAGAGGCGCAGGACCAGTTTGCCATCACCAGCGTCAAGCGGGCCCAGGCGGCCACCCAGTCGGGCGCTTTTGCCGTCGAGATCACGCCCGTGACGATCAAGGGCCGTGCGGGTGAGACGGTGGTCAGCACGGACGAGGCGCCCGGGCGCGTCAAGCTCGACAAGATCGCCTCGCTCAAGCCCGCCTTCAAGAAGGACGGCACCATCACGGCAGCCAGCAGTTCGAGCATCAGCGACGGCGCCGCCGCGCTGGTCATGATCCGCGAGTCCACAGCCGTCAAGCTGGGATACAAGCCCCTGGCGCGCATTGTGGGCCACTCTGTTTTTGCCCAGGAACCCAACTGGTTCACCACCGCCCCGGTGGGCGCGGTCAAGGCGCTGTTCGCCAAGACGGGCTGGGGCGTGAAGGATGTGGATTTGTGGGAAGTCAACGAAGCTTTTGCAGTGGTGCCCATGGCGCTGATGAAGGAGCTTGGCGTGAGCCACGACATCATCAACGTCAACGGCGGTGCCTGCGCTTTGGGCCACCCGATTGGCGCTAGCGGTGCGCGCATCATGGTCACCCTGATGTACGCCCTGCAGGCCCGCGGCCTCAAGAAAGGTGTCGCGACCCTGTGCATTGGCGGCGGCGAAGGCACGGCTGTTGCACTGGAAATGCTATAAATTCAGTAGCCCATCTTCAATGCTGACGAGGGCTACTGCCTGATTTTCTATATATTTATGCCGAAGATGCCCCAAGGAACTACGCCATGCTGTTGACCCAGGACCAGGAGATGATTCGTGACGCGGTGCGCGACTTTGCCCAAGCCGAGCTCTGGCCCAACGCGGCCCGGTGGGACAAA
Organism: uncultured beta proteobacterium; assembly: GCA_963784775.1. Lineage (GTDB taxonomy): Bacteria > Pseudomonadota > Gammaproteobacteria > Burkholderiales > Burkholderiaceae_C > Rhodoferax. The sequence goes on from CAWAST010000002.1 coordinate 18,216, forward strand.
GAGCATCACTTTCCCAAGGAGGCGCATCAGGGGCTGGCGGCTCTGGGGGCCTATGGCATCTGTGTGCCCGAGGAGTATGGCGGCGCTAACCTGGACTACCTCACGCTGGCCCTGGTGCTTGAAGAGATTGCTGCCGGTGACGGGGGCACCAGCACCGCCATTTCCGTGACCAATTGCCCCGTCAACGCCATCTTGATGCGCTACGGAACCGAGGCGCAGAAAAAACAGTGGCTCACGCCCCTGGCGCAGGGCAAGATGCTGGGCGCTTTTTGCCTGACCGAGCCCCATGTGGGCTCGGACGCCTCAGGCCTGCGCACCACGGCCGTGAAGGAGGGCGACGTCTATGTGATCAACGGGGTCAAGCAGTTCATCACCAGCGGAAAATACGGCGATGTGGCCATCGTTATTGCCGTCACGGACAAAGGCGCAAGCAAGAAGGGCATGAGTGCCTTCATCGTCCCCACCGACGCGCCGGGCTATGTGGTGGCGCGCATTGAGGAAAAACTCGGCCAGCGCAGCAGCGACACGGCGCAGATCAACTTCGACAACTGCCGCATCCCGGCGGAAAACCTCATCGGTCAGGAAGGCGAGGGCTACAAGATTGCGCTGGGCGGCCTGGAGGGTGGGCGCATCGGGATCGCGGCCCAAAGCGTGGGCATGGCGCGCAGCGCCTTTGAAACGGCCCTGGCCTATTCCAAGGAGCGGCAAAGCTTTGGCACCGCCATTTTCAACCACCAGGCCGTGGGCTTTCGACTGGCGGAGTGCGCCACCCGCATCGAGGCGGCCCGCCAGCTGATCTGGCACGCGGCCTCACTGCGCGACGCAGACAAGCCCTGCCTGAAAGAAGCCGCCATGGCCAAGCTCTTTGCCAGCGAGATGGCGGAAAAAGTGTGCAGCGTCGCCATCCAGACCCTGGGTGGCTACGGCGTGGTGACGGATTTCCCCGTAGAGCGCATCTACCGCGACGTGCGCGTCTGCCAGATTTACGAGGGCACCAGCGACGTGCAGAAGATCATTATTCAGAGGGCCCTCTCCTGAAACCTCGCGGGATGATGAGTCTGGACGGCAGAGCATTCCGCTCCGTGTCCTCCGGCCTGCGGCCTCCCCCTTTTACCTGCGCAGAACGCTCTGCCGCCCAGACTCATCATATGGAGAGTGCGGCGAGTTCTGTCCTCAACTGATCGTCGGATGGCAGTGGCATAGAGCCCGATATCATGGCGACTTGAATTGTTTTTCCGGCTTTTGTACCACCACTTTGGAGATTGCGATGCGTCTTTGGTCCATTCACCCGTGCTACCTCGACGCCAAGGGCTTGGTCGCGTTGTGGCGCGAAGGGCTGCTGGCGCAAGCAGTCTTGGCCGGCCAGACCAAGGGCTACCGGCACCATCCTCAGTTAACCCGATTCCTGCAGTCGGGCGCCCCGCAGGGCTACATGTCCAATTACTTGCAAGCGGTGCATGCTGAGTCGTTGCGTCGGGGCTATCACTTCGATCAACACAAAATTGGAGAAGGCACTGCGGTGAAGCCGCTCCCGGTCACCCGCGGGCAACTCGATTTTGAATGGCAGCATCTGCGTGCCAAGCTTGAGATTCGTGATCCAGACCGTCTCAAGCAGTTCGAGGGCGTGGCGCACCCTGCGGCGCACCCGCTCTTTCGTGTGGTCAAGGGGCCGGTTGCACCCTGGGAAGTCATTCCGGCAAGTACCGGCTAGACTTGAATCGGGCCTGCATGGCGGGCCAATCAGGAATTCCATGACGCCTTATCCAATTTCCAAACAAGTTCTGGGCCTGCTGGCGTGGCTTGTTGTTTGCTTCGCAGCGGCAGCGCTGGGTGCCATGGCTTCGGTTCAAGCCGGGGACTTTTATCAGGCGCTCGTTCGCCCCGTTTGGGCCCCGCCCGGGTGGCTTTTCGGGCCGGTCTGGACCGTGCTCTATTGCCTCATGGCAGTTTCGGCCTGGCTGGTATGGCGTGCTCAGGGTTTTGGAGCGGCCCGAACGGCACTGCTGTTGTTTCTGTTCCAACTCGCCGTCAACTCGCTTTGGACCTGGTTGTTTTTTGCCTGGCGAATGGGCGCTCTGGCTTTCGCCGAAATCATATTCCTGTGGGCGCTGATTGTGGCCACCATGCTGCTCTTTGGACGCCATCGTCGCGCCGCGGCAGTGCTGCTTATTCCGTATCTGGCGTGGGTGAGCCTCGCGACTGGTCTGACCTGGGCTGTGTGGCAGAACAATCCGCTTGTCCTGGGTTGAGAACGCAGCGGGCATCGCGCCGCTCCTGGCGTGATCGATCAGGATTTGGCGCGGCGTTTCAACCAGCGCATCAAGCCACCGACAAGCGGCAATTTTTCATATAGCTCTTCCGCCGCATCCCAGTAGTCGCGGTGAAGCGTGATCTGACCGCAGGCATTGAGCGCCAAGTGCGTGCCGCCCAGAATGCATTGTTCCTGCCCCTGTTTGAAGCGCCTGAAGCCAAAGCGGAACTCCCAGGCCAGGAAGCACTGGCTTCCTTGCACGATGCGCTCCGTGATAACGAAGCGTGGGTTTTCCAGTGCCACGTACATGTGGCGAAAGATGTGCTGAATCTCAGCGAGTCCGCGCACGTCATTGAACGGGTCTTTGAAGCGGGCATCGGGCGCGTAAATCGCGTCCAGGGTTCCAACCGCTTCGGGCGTGAGGTTTTGAAAAACTTCAACAATGTGGTCAACGGGATTTTTCATGGGCGTCAGCTTGATTTGAGGCGGCGCATGACCGCAAACAGGACAGGATAGGGCAATAGCCGCAGGGCTTTCATCCACAGCGTGAAGCGCTTGGGAAAATGAATTTCGAATTGACCACGCGCCCAACCCTTCAGGATCTCCTGCGCGGCCTGCTCGGGGGTGATCAAGGCGGGCATGGTGAACTGATTTTGCTGCGTCAACTGCGTGTCCACAAAGCCGGGGCTGATCAGCGACACGCCGACTCCTTGGGCTTGAAGGTCCACGTACAGGGACTCGGCCAGGTTGATGAGAGCCGCCTTGGTGGGGCCGTAGGCCAGGCTATTGGGCAGGCCAAAGTAACCGGCCACGCTGCCCACCAGACTCAGGTGTCCGCGCTGGCCGCTTTGCGGGTCCAAGGGCTGGCCGAGCACGTGTGGCAACACCGCGTCGAGCAGGTTGAGCGCGCCCAGGTAATTGATTTGGTTATGGCGCAGCAGGTCGGGCAAGTCCAGATGGGAAGCTTGCATCGCGCGGTAGTGCCCGGCGCAGTACACCACACAGTCCAGCGTGCCCAGCGTTTGGACGGCAGCCTTGACGGCGGCGGCGTCGGTCACATCGAGCGGCAAGGCGCGTGCGCCAGGGTGCTCGCTGACAAATTCATCGAGTGCGTGCGCGCTGCGGGCCGAGACGATTACCTTGGCGCCTTGGGCATGCAAGGCTGACGCGGTGGCGCGGCCAATGCCCGCCGAGGCGCCCACAAGCCAGACCGTGCGTGCGTGCCAGCCACCCATTCGCGGGTTCAGTGCCATGAGTGACCCCGCCGAAAGATTTGCTTTTTAACTACAAAATTAATAGCTAAATATTCATAAACAGTAAGGGCTAGGTTCATATTTACCTCTTGATAAATGAAAGCGTGACTTCGCCCAGTCCCACGCCCCATTTGCGCATGCTCGCTTTGTTCAGCATGACCTGTTGGTTCATCAAATACATCCAGTCGTCGAACTGAACCTCGATCACACGTCCGTCTACGGGCAGCGCCATGGTGTAGGTCCAATGAAATGCGTTGCCCCTTTGTTGTCCTTGGGCGGCTCCCACTACATCGTCTGCCTGGCCGGTGTAGTGGCCGTTGGCGTGGCGTACCAGGCGCCAGATGCGCCGTTGGGTGCTTCCGTCCGAGTAAGTAAATGCCTCGTCGAGCACACCGGAGTCGCCTTGCCAGGTGCCGGTCATCACCACAGTAAAGCGCTTGATAACCTGTCCCGAGCGATCCGTGAACATGCCATAGGCATCGAGCGTGCCGTTGAAATAGTCGCGCAATTCGAGCACCGGTTTTTGTGCGGCGTAATCTTCAATCCGGGGAGTGCTGCACCCGCTCAGCAATGTCAGGGAGAGTGCAGCGCCGAGCAAAGCCCCGAGCCGGCGTGTGCGAATGGGGTGAGCGTGTTTCATGTTGTGCGTTCCTTGACTGTTGGTTGAATGATGAAAACGTGCAGCGCCACGCCAGCCAGCGCTTTGAGCGCGCAGGGCAACAGGCAGTAAGCCGCTGTCAGCAGCAAAAGTGACTCGGCATCGCGTGCGCCGGGTGCGTAGCCAAGCCAACCCAGGAGCGGCAGCGCCAGGGCCGCGGCCAGGGCCAGATTGAGCTTGGTGGCAAAGTTCCACCAGCCAAAGTAAGCGCCTTCGGCTTTTCCCCGGTCCCCGGCCTTGCCAATCAGACCCGCCAGCAGGGCGCTGGGCAACGCCAGATCGCTGCCCAGGGCTACGCCTGACGCGGCGCAAACCACCAAAAACCACAAGGCGTCGCCCTCACCCAACAGGCTCGCGCCTGCAAATGAGGCAATTGCCAGGAGCATGCCCACCAGCCAACTGCGCTCCAAACCCAATCGACTCACCAGGCGCAACCACAGGGGCATGGACAGCGCGCCGGCCAAAAAGTAGACCCCAAGCGCTGCCGACTGCATGGTTTCATTGGCCTGAAGACGGTCCTGCACAAAAAACAAAATCAATGTGGCAGGGATGGCGCTGGCAATGCCGTTGAGCAGATAGACCCCCAACAGGCGTCGAAACTCGGCATTGTGCAAAGGGCCAAGCAGCTCGCCAACGTGTCCCGATGCGCCCCCCAGCGATGACGCTGATGCCACAACCGGCCGCGGTGACCGACTCCATGCCCACCAGCCTGCGACGAGCGCCACCCACAGGATTGCCACCATCACGGGCACGCCAAAAAGCGCCGGTGTGACGGCCGCCATCAGGACCCCGGCCAGGCCCATGCCTTCGCGCCAGGCCACGACGCGGCCACGGTACAGTGCATTGCCGCCCAACATGGCACCCCAGGATTGGTGCGCGATGGACAAGGCGCTATAAGCGGCATACGTCACAACCAGGCATCCAGCGGCCCACCGCAAGAGTGCCGTGGGCTCGTGGACCAGCGGCATAAAGAGCAGTGAAAATCCGGCGGCCAGCACGACGGCAGCCACCGCGCCCATTGCCAGAACCGCACCCAGTGTTCGGGAAAACAGGCGGTCACACAGGCGGCCCAGCAGCGGATCGATCACGGCATCGAGCAGACGTGCGCCCAACAACACGGCCCCCAGCGCCGCCAGGGACACGCCCCACTCCCGGGCGTACAGATTGGGCATCAGCACGTAGAGGGGCAGGGCGCAAAAGGCCAGCGGCAAGCCCAGCAGCCCGTAGCGCAAGCCCTCGCCCGTGCTCCAGGCGGCCGGTGCATCTGACGTTGAGATCATGGCGCTTTTCCGGAGGCTGGGATTTCCTTGGCTCGGGCCAATAGATCCTGGCGCAACTGCGGCTCCGAGGTCTGCGGGGCCAGCCAGATGCCAAAGAACAGTCTGGCAAATTCGGGGTCAGGAATCTCGCCCAGCACGCGCCCGTTGCTCAGAAACAAAACGCCCTTGCCGGGCTGGTTGATGCCGGTGATGCTGTCCCCGGATTTGACGTCGGGGAACAGATTGCGCATCAGGGATTTCCAGCGCTGCGCACGTTCCGCGTCAATGGTTTTTTGGCGGCGCATCTCTGTGATCGAGCGACTGGCAATGTCTGCGCCCTTGAGGTCACGCAGGTAGGCCAGTTCCAGTGCGAACGCGCTCTGGTCGTAGGTCTCGCCCACAAAATCCGGTGGAACCCACAGGCTTGCCCGGTAGACCTTGAAACCCCAGAACGTCAGCGTTGCCTGTCCCGACAGGGTCACTGCAGGCAGTGCAGCGCGCAACTCCTTGGGCAAGGGTGTTGCTTGAGTTTGCATGCCAAATAGGCCAATAGAACCCGTCAGCAGGGCGCAAGCAGCTATGTTTTTCATAGTTAACCAGCAGCTGACTTGGCCAGCGTGTATTGCACGACGCTGATGTCGCCGGTGTCAAACGCGGCTTCGCAATAGGCCAGGTAAAACTCCCAGATGCGCATGAAGCGCTCGTCAAAACCGAGCGTCGCCACTTCGGCCTTGCGCGCCAAAAACGCGTCTCGCCAGCGGCGCAGCGTCTCGGCGTAATCCGCGCCAAAGGTAAATTCGTCCACTACCTCAAGGCCTGCTGCTTGCGCCTCATGGCGAAATTCCCTGGGGCAGGGCAGGCAGCCGCCGGGAAAAATGTACTGCTGGATGAAGTCGGTCGATGCGATGTAGCGGTCAAACAAGGCGTCGTCAATCACGATGCTTTGGACGCAGGCGCGTCCGCCCGGCTTGAGCAGGCGGCTCACTGTTGCAAAATATTGGGGCCAGTAAGCGCGGCCCACCGCCTCCACCATCTCGATCGAACAAATCGCGTCAAACGGTGCGTCATCAATGTCGCGGTAATCTTGCAGGCGCAAATCAGCACGTTCACCGGCGCCGGTGCACACACCCAGCCGCTGCATGCGTTCATTGGCATAGGCCAACTGTTCGGTACTGAGAGTCACCCCCACGACGCTGGCACCCAGTTCCGTTGTGGCCTGCTCAGCCAGCGCACCCCAGCCGCAACCGATTTCGAGCACCCGGTCCCCCTCCTTGACCTGTGCCATTTTCAACGTGCGGCGCACCTTGGCGTTTTGGGCCTGCGCGAGTGGACGCGCCAAGTCGCCTTCAAACCAGGCGCTGGAGTAGTTCATGGTGTCATCAAGCCACAGTTGGTAAAACGCGTTGCCCAGGTCGTAATGGGCGTGGATGTTTTTGCGACTGTTGGCGCGGCTGTTGTGGTGCAAAAGGTGTTTGATGCGGTACAGTAGACGCCCGGCCCAGGTGCCAAAGATCATGGCGTCAACCTCGCGCCGGTTGGCGGAGAACACCTTGAGCACCTCGGTCAGGTTGGGGCTTGTCCAGTCCCCTGCGATATAGCTTTCTGCAAAGCCAATGTCACCGGATTTGAATGCGGCGCCAAATACATTCCAGTTATGCAGCGTCATGCTGGCGCACGGATGGTGCGGCGAAGGCAAAGCGTGACGCTGCGGATGCTCGCCAAAACGGCGCTGCGAGCCATCCGGCAAAATCAGTGTGAGTGCGCCGTGTTTGAGGCTGTGCAGCAGACGCAGACCCTGGCGTGCCGCCGCGGGGGCGTCTTTCGGAAAGGCAAGGCCTTGGGCAGTGGTGGCCATCGTGTTCATGGTGGGCTCCTTGGGTTTCGCTAGCGAGAGACAAAGGTTTGCGGTGCTGTGGGCTTGCCGAAAAACGGTAGTTTTTTCAGCCACAGGCGCAGCGCCTGCAGGTGAATGCGCAACACCACGCCCAGCGTCATGGCCGGGTAGCGCCACAGGGCGCGGCGCAGTGCTGCGCGGGTGAGGGGTTCGAGCGTGCCGCTCACGCTGGTTTGCAGCACGGCGGTATTGCTTGGGTTGTCAGATGCGGCCAGGCTTTGGTTGTCGTGGTAATCAATGCGTGCCACCGTGCGTTCCAGCTCGCCATCGGCACTGCGCATGAAGCGAAACCGGTAATGCCCCTCAACCGCGTTGAAGGGCGATACATGGAACACTTTGGCGGCACGTTGTTCGACCCCATATTTCGGAGCCTCGAGCAAATAACAGTGGCGCTCGCCGAAGGTGTTGTTGACCTCGACCACGATGGCGCGCAGAGCGCCGCCCTGATCGTGCTGCTCCCGATGGCAGTACCAAAAGCTCACCGGCTTGAAGGTGAAGCCCAGAACCCGCGGATAGGTGTGCAGCCAGACCTCGCCCGTGGCGTCGTGAATGCCCTCAACGGTCAGCAGTTCGTCAAGCCAAGCAAGGGCGCCACCTTGCGCGGGCGGGCGTCCGTCGCCATGGTCTGATTCATAAAAACTCAGCAAGCCGGGGCGATTGATCTCCCACGAACCGCTCTGTTGGGGCGCCTGATGCAGGCTGCGCAGCGGCAACATCAAAAAATAGGTGGGGTAGACAAAGGCGTGCTTGGTCGGTCGCAGCCGGGTGTGGCGCACTTGGCCAAACCCAATGAGCGGGATTGGTGGGGTCACAGGGCCGTTCCTTCAGTGGCTGTGTCTGCCAACAACCGGGCCGCTGCTGCCAACCCGGCTTTGAGGCCGTCTTCGTGAAAACCGTAACCCATCCAGGCGCCGGCAAAATAGCGCTTGTTCTGGCGCTGCAACTCGGGCAGGCTGCCTTGTGCGGCCACAGCCGCGAGGTCCAATACCGGGTGCGCGTAGTCGTACTGGCCAATGACGCGCTTTGGCGCAATGGGGCGAATGGGGTTCAGCGATACGATCACCGGCTGCTCCCAAGGCAGGGGCTGCAGTCGATTGAGAAGGTAGTGCAGGCACACCCTGGATTCCACGCCTTGCGGGTTGGCGGCGCGTTCGTAATTCCAGGCCGCCCAGGCCGCAGGCCGGGTAGGCAGAACCGATGCATCCGTGTGCAGCACAGCCTGGTTGGCCTGGTAACGGATGGCACCCAGAATAGTCTGTTCCTGCGCCGTAGGCGCAGCCAGCAGGTCAAGCGCCTGATCCGAATGCGTGGCGATGATGACTTTGTCAAACAACTCTGCACCAACATCGGTGCCGATGCGGACATTGCGCTGGCCATGGACCGTTTCATCGAGGGTCTCAATGCGGCGCACCGGGGTGTGCAGGCGCTTGTCGAGAATCCCTGCGGTGATTTTTTCCACATAGTGGCGCGCGCCCCCCTGAACCGTCCACCATTGGGGACGGTTGGTGACTTGGAGTAAACCGTGGTTGTGGCAAAAGCGCACCATGGTCGAGACCGGAAACTGCAACATCTGCTCGGTGGGACAACTCCATATGCAGGCCATCATGGGCAAAAAGTACCAGTCGCAAAATGCTCTGCCAAAGCCCTGCTCGGTCAAGAATTCACCCAAGGGCTGGTTCAGTTCGACTCCGGTGCCGGCTTGAGCGATCCGGGTGGTGAGCGCATTGAAGCGCAGCAATTCGCGCAGCATGCCCCAAAAGCGCGGGTTGCCCAGGTTGGCCCGCTGGGCGAACACCGTGTTGAGACTCGAGCCGCTCCACTCGATCGCGCGTGCGGTCGCATGGTCGCTGGCCTTGACGGAAAACGACATCTCGGACTTGGCAGTGGCAACGTCCAACTCACTCAATAGCGAAATCAATTGGGGATAGGTGCGTTCGTTCAGAACCAAAAACCCGGTGTCCACCCCGTGCGTCACGTTGCCCCGACTTGTCGGCAACGTGACATCGACCGTGTGCGTGTGCCCGCCAAAGTAGTCACCCGCTTCGAACAGCGTAACCTGCGCTTTCCCGCGCAAGGCATGGGCGGCGGCAAGACCGGAAATTCCTGACCCCACGATGGCAACTTTGACCAAAACAGCGACTCCCAAAAAACTGATTAAAGCAATTCTATACTAAACAGTCTTTGTTGGTACTTGACGGTATTAATAACTCCTTCACGTTCTAAATGATGACTGAAGGGCTTACAATGCGCGGATGGCAACCAGTATCCCACCCAAAATTTCGTTCAAATCACAGATGTTGCTGGCGCGAGAAGGCGCCATCATCGAAGCGGTCAATCGCCTGTTGGCTGAGAAGGGCTTTGAGTCCATGACCGTGGACGAGGTGGCTGCCGACGTCGGTATTGCCAAAGCCAGTCTGTACAAGCACTTCCCCAGCAAAGAAGACCTGGCCGCCGCCGCCATGGTGTCGGTCATGCGTCGGGCGCAGTCGTTTCTGGATTCGCTGCCCCAAGCGTCGTCTGCCATGGAGAAGCTGCGCACCGTTGTCCAATGGACCATGGGTCTGAAACTGGCAGGCCAGATGCCCTCTCTTCCCAGTCAGAACTCAAGCCTGCGCACGACGCTGATGAAAAACAGCGACTACATGGATGGCCTGATGGATGTCAGTGACCGGCTGGGAGGATGGATTGAGGCGGCGCAGGCGCAAGGCGACCTCAATCCCAAGTTTCCCGCCATTGCGGTGCTGTACACCCTGTACGCCCGTGCCTGCGACCCAGTGCTGGAGTTCCTGAAAATGGGCAACCTGTTCAGCGACGATGAGATCATCGACTTGGTCATGGGCACCTGCTTTGATGGCTTGAGCGTGCGCTGAGTCCTTGATCACTCCCAATTAGAGATTCGTCAACTCGCAGGCCTGTGGCTTGTGAGATATTGAGCTACTGAATCTGGGGGGAACATGGCTGAATCGACTCTTTTGCACGAGCTGGTTTCTGTGGCTGCGCAGCGCCATCCGCAGGCTCGCGCACTCACCTACGGCAGCGCACACCTGAGCTACGAACAGCTCGCAGGGGATGTGAGTGGATTTGCCAGTGGTCTGATGGCGCTGGGCGTTCAGCGCATGGATCGCATCGCTATTTACCTTGAAAAGCGCTTTGAGACCGTGATCGCCAGTTTTGGCGCACCCGCCGCCGGTGCGGTTTTTGTACCGGTCAATCCGCTGCTCAAGGCCGAGCAGGTGGGTTTCATCCTGCGCGACTGCAATGTGCGGGTGCTGGTGACATCTCCTGAGCGGCTGGCATCGATCAAAGACGCTTTGAAGGAGTGTCCGGATCTGACCCATGTCGTGGTCACCGACGCAATCCCGAATTCCGCCCCATCGCCCGCCGATGCAGCGCCATTGCCGGGCTCGCTGTCGCAGGTTTCTTGGCGCGCCTTGCTGGACAGTCCCGCACGGCACCGACACCGCGTCATTGACGTGGACATGGCGGCTATTTTGTACACCTCGGGCAGCACGGGCAAGCCCAAGGGTGTGGTGCTCTCGCATCGCAACATGGTGGCTGGGGCCAAGAGCGTAGCCTCCTATCTGGAGAACAACGCCCAAGACACGCTGCTGGCGGCTTTGCCGCTGTCGTTTGACGCCGGTTTCAGCCAGCTCACCACCGCATTTCATGCTGGGGCACGTGTGGTTCTGCTCAATTACCTGATGCCGCGCGACGTGCTCAAGGCGATGGCGCGTGAAGGCGTAACGGGGCTCACCGCCGTGCCGCCCCTGTACATTCAGCTCACTCAGCTCACTCAGCTCGATTGGCCTGAGTCCATCAATGCGACGCTGCGCTATTTCGCCAACACCGGTGGGCGCATGCCTCAAGAGACTTTGACTCTGCTGCGTCAACGTGTGCCCAAGGCGCAGCCTTTCCTGATGTATGGGTTGACCGAGGCCTTTCGTTCCACCTATTTGCCGCCAGGGGAAGTGGACCGGCGGCCTGACTCGATTGGCAAGGCTATTCCCAACGCCGAAATCCTGGTGCTGCGTGACGACGGCACACCCTGCAACGCCGATGAACCCGGCGAACTGGTGCACCGGGGCGCTTTGGTGGGCATGGGGTACTGGAACGATTTTGAGAAAACCGCCGAGCGTTACAAATTGCTGGCAAGCGATGCGCCGGGTCGCCAGAGCGGTCTGCAGTTGCCGGAGTACGCGGTGTTCTCCGGGGATACCGTGCGCATGGATGCAGAAGGTTTCTTGTATTTCATCGGGCGGCGTGACGAGATGATGAAGACGTCAGGCTATCGCGTCAGCCCGACCGAGGTTGAAGAGATTTTGTACGCCACGCACCTGGTGGGTGAGTGCATCGCCTTCGGCGTGGCCCATCCGGTGCTTGGACATGCTATACATGTAATAGCTACTCATGAAGGTGCGACGGGGGTTGATGCCCTAAATGACTTGATGTCCGAGTGCCGCACCCGAATGCCGGCCTACATGGTGCCAACGGGCATTGAGTTGGTCCAGGGGCCACTGCCGCGCAACCCCAATGGCAAGATCGATCGCAAATTGCTCGCTACTCAATGGCAGGAACGTCATGCAGCTTGACTCCGCCGCTACCTCCCCAACCCAGCCCGCCATGAGCCCTGCACCAACGCCGCCGCGCGCCATGCCTGTGCACGCTGCGATGAACCAGTTTCCTGTGCGTGACGGCGAGTTGGTGGTGGGTGGCCAGCGCCTGAGCCTGCTCGCCGAGCGCGTGGGGCAAACGCCGTTTTATGCCTATGACCGCCAATTGATACGAAATCGGGTTGCCCAACTGCGCGAGGTGTTGCCGCAGTCCATCAAGCTGCATTACGCGATGAAGGCGAACCCCATGCCTGCGGTGGTGGCGCTGATGACGGGCCTGGTTGATGGCATCGATGTGGCCTCAAGCGGCGAACTCAAAGTGGCGCTTGACGGCGGGGCCAACCCGCAGGAGGTGAGTTTTGCCGGGCCCGGCAAGCGCGATGGCGAGTTGCGGCAGGCGGTGGCCAGCGGCGTGCTGATCAATGTGGAGTCGTTTCGCGAAGTTGTGGCGCTGGAGGCGATCTCGCGCGAGCTGGGTCAGGCGGCTCGGGTGGCGGTGCGCGTCAACCCCGATTTTGAGCTTAAGGGTTCGGGCATGAAGATGGGCGGTGGCCCGCGGCAGTTTGGCGTGGATGTGGAGAAGATTCCCGAGCTGCTGGCCGATATTGGCCGCGCGGGGCTGGCCTTTGAGGGGTTCCACCTGTTTGCGGGCGCACAAAACCTGCGGGCAGAGGCCATTTGCGAAGCGCAGAAAAAGTCGTTTGAGCTGGCCGTGCGCCTGGCGCAGGACGCGCCCGCACCGGTGCGGTTTCTCAATCTGGGCGGGGGCTTTGGAATTCCATATTTTCCGGGCGAGCATCGGCTCGATCTCGCGCTCATCGGCCAGAACCTGGCCCAACTCGCCCAGCGTGCAACGTCGGAGTTGCCGCAGGCCTCTTTGGTAATCGAGCTGGGGCGCTTCTTCGTGGGAGAAGCGGGCATTTATGTGGTCCGCGTGGTGGACCGCAAAATTTCTCGCGGACAGGTTTTCCTGGTAACGGATGGCGGCTTGCACCACCATCTGGCGGCCTCGGGCAACTTCGGACAGGTGGTTCGCAAGAACTATCCCGTGACGATTGGCAACCGGGCCGATTCGGCAGAGAAAGAAGTGGTGTCGGTGGTGGGCCCCCTGTGCACGCCGCTGGATCTTCTGGCCGACCGATTGAGCCTGCCGGTGGCCCAGGTGGGCGATCTGGTGGTCGTTTTCCAGTCCGGGGCTTATGGTCTGAGCGCCAGCCCGCAGGGATTTCTCGGACACCCCGCTTGCGTGGAGGTTCTTGTCTAGGCATCCATGGACCAGGCTGGCGTGGTGGTTGCTGGCCGCCGTTTGCGCGGCTGCCGGGGCGGCGCTGGCCTGGCATCACCCGCTGTGGCCCTTGCCGCTGTTGATCCTGTTTGCCGGGTGGTGCTGGCTTGCCGTGCGGCATCCCGGACTGTGGCTCCTGGTGGTGCCTGCCTGCCTGCCATGGCTCAATTTTTCACCCTGGACTGGCTGGCTGATTTTTGAGGAATTCGATCTCTTGCTGCTGGGCGCGCTGGCGGCAGGCTACTGGCGTCTGGCGAGCCGCGCTCCCGGGCAGGCGCAGGCACACATCGCCGCTCCCCTCAAGTGGCTCGCGCTGCTGCTGGGCAGCACCGGGCTGCTGGCCATGGTGCGCGGCGTTGCCGATGCCGGGGGCTGGTCTTTTGACTGGTTTGCTGGCTACACCGACGCGCTCAACAGCGTGCGCCTGTTCAAGAGCACCGGCTTCGTCCTGTTGTTTCTTCCCTTGCTGGCGCAAGAGCTTGCCGACTCGCGCGCGCTCGCCAACCGGCGGCTGGCCCGTGGCATGGTGGCCGGGCTCACGGTGGTTGTGCTGGCCGCCCTTTGGGAGCGTGCGGCATTTCCGGGGGTGTTCGACTTTTCAACGCCCTACCGCACCGTCGCGCTCTTTTGGGAGATGCACGTCGGGGGCGCGGCCATCGATGTGTACCTTGCCCTGGCCACGCCCTTTGCCCTGTGGGCTCTGCACCGTGCCCGTCGGCCGCTGGCTTGGGCGGGCGCGGGCGCGCTGGCCCTGCTCACTGCCTATGTTGGCCTGACCACCTATTCGCGTGGGGTCTATCTTGCCGTGGGCGTTTCGCTGGCGCTGCAGGGCTGGCTGGGCTACCGCAGAACCAGCCACTTTCACGGGTCGGCGCAGCCTTCAAGGCGCTGGCAGGCCCAGCGCAGGCCGCGCTGGCGGCGCCGGGCCAACGCAGCGCTGGCACTGGCGCTGACGATTGAAGTGATCGGCGTCCTGGGTGCGGGCGCGTTCATGGGCGATCGGCTTGTGGCCACACCCGCTGACTTGGGCAACCGGCTGGCGCATTGGCAGCGCGCGTTGGATATGGCCCAAAGCCCGTTTGATTGGCTGCTGGGCAAGGGCCTGGGCCGCGTGCCGGCGCAGTACGCGCGTCAGGGTCCGCAGGGCGAATTCTCCGGTGCCGTGGTCTGGCACAGCGAGCTGGTGGACGGTGGCGGGGTCAACGGGTTTGTGACCGTGAGCGGGCCGGCCACGCGCAAGATACTGGGAGCCCAGTTCGGCTTGACGCAGCGCGTTGGTTCCGGGCTCAGGGGCCCGCACAGCGTGAGCATGGATGCTCGGGCGCGCGAAGTGACTGACCTGTACCTGGAGCTGTGCGAGCGGCACTTGTTGTACGACGGCGCTTGCCAGCGCGCCTGGACCCGAGTCAAACCTGGAGCTTCGCTATGGCAGGCGGTCACATTGCCCCTTCGCGGCCCCGACCTTGTGGGTGGGCCGTGGTTTGCTCCGCGCTTGTTGGTCCTGTCGGTGTCGGTGGGCAATGCCGGTGGCGCGATTGATCTCGACAACCTCCGGCTGACCGGTGCGGGGTCGTCGCAACTTCTGGACAACGGAGCTTTCTCAGCCGCGCTGGCGCACTGGTTTCCCGCTGCGCAAGCGTATTTTCTGCCCTGGCATACCGACAACCTATATCTCGAATGGTGGGTCGAACGCGGCGCAATCGCGCTCGTGTTCTTCGGTGCCCTGGTGACATTGGCCTTGTGGCAACTGCTGCGCAGGCGCACCAGACTCCACCCTATAGCCGCCAGCCTGGCAGCGAGCCTGTGCGCGATGCTGCTCGTCGGGTTGGTCAGCAGTGTGATGGATGCCCCCCGAATCGCCTTTTTGGGAATGTTTTTAACCCTGTTCTCGGTGCAAACCCTGATGCCAAATCGGCCCTCTGGGCCCGCGGTCCTGACCACTTGACAAAAATCAAGGGGCAATCGTCTCCAGAAGGCAGACTGAGGCCATAGCAAGGGAAGCGGGGGTCGGGCATGATAAGAATATTCAATCTATATTTTCACAAGCGCACGCTGCTACAGGTGTTCTTTGACCTCAGTCTGGTCGTCGGCACCGTGGTGCTGGCGGTATTGTCCCAGGTGGCCGATCCGGCATCGGCCTCTTCACCGGTCATCTCCAGTGCGGTCATGCTGGCTGCAGGCTTGGTGATGGTCAATGCCGGTCTGGGGTTCTACCAGCGCGCCTACGGTTGCACTCAGGTCCAGGCCCGGGTGCGCGTGGTGCTCTCGCTTTGCTTTTCGATTCCGCTGGTCTATGGCCTGTCACTGCTGCAGCCGCTCGGCCCCGAAGACGAAGAGATTTTCGTGCTGGCCATGGTGCTGGCGGTCTTTGTGGTGTTGGTCCACCGGGTCTATGTGACCCATACGGTGGCGGCCACCACGCTGCGCCAGCGGGTCTTGATCTTTGGTTCCGATTCGAACGCCAGGGCCGTAGGCAAGGCCCTCAAGGCCGGTGATCCCAATGTCAACCTGGTGGGCTATTACGCCGGTCCCAACGAGCCCCTGGAAGACACTTCCGATTGGGGTTTGCTCACCTCCGAGCGCACGCTCACTGAGGTGGTCATTGACGAGCAGGTGGACGAAATCGTCGTCGCGGTCTCGGAGCGCCGCGGCGGCAGCATGCCGCTGCGCGAACTTCTGGACTGCAAGCTCCATGGCGTGCAGGTTGTTGACACCGCAACACACTTTGAGAAGGCATTGGGGCAGATCAGAAGCGATTCCGTGTCGGCTGGCTGGCTGATTTTTGGCGAGGGGTTTGAGCAGGGCCTGTTGCGCACCGCAGTCAAGCGGGTCTTTGACATCCTCTGCGCATTCGGTCTGCTGGTGCTGGCGCTGCCGGTCATGCTGATCACTGCGATTGCCATTTGTCTGGAGAGCGGAGGGCCCATCTTGTACCGGCAGGAGCGCGTTGGCCTGAACGGGCGGCTTTTCAATGTGGTGAAGTTCCGCAGCATGCGAGCCGATGCCGAGAAGGATGGCACGCCGCGTTTTGCCTTGCCACAGGACGCCCGTGTGACTCGCGTGGGCAAGATCATCCGCAAGCTGCGCATCGACGAGCTGCCGCAACTTTTCTGTGTGCTCGGCGGTGACATGAGCCTGGTGGGGCCCCGGCCCGAACGCCCCTATTTTGTTGATCAGCTGACCCAGAAAATCCCGTATTACGCGGTGCGTCACAGTGTCAAACCGGGCGTGACTGGTTGGGCTCAGGTGCGCTACCAGTACGCGGCTTCGGTGGACGACGCCGCGCACAAGCTTCAATACGATCTCTACTACGTGAAGAACCACACGCTGTTTCTGGACCTGATTGTTATTTTTGAAACGGTGGGCGTGGTCCTGATGGGCAAAGGTGCGCAATAGCATGGTGTTAGCCGCCCCCCGGTGGACGCGCCTGTGACGCCCTGGGTGCGCCATGGGTAGCAGTAATCTTGTCGTTACGGCCTGGAGCCTGGGCCTGGTTGGTGTTGTCTATTCGCTGTTTGCGGCGCGTTTGCTGCAGCTCGGGTACCTGACGGGTCTGCACCGGGAGCGGTCCAAAGCCATGCTGTTTGCGGCCGTGTTGTTCAGCGCCTTGTGGGGCTGGTTCGGCCTGGCGTTCCTGTTTGCGGCCAATCCACTGCTGTTGTCAGCGAGCGCCTTGTCTGACGTTGCGCGATACGGGTTCTGGTTTGCGTTTTTGTTGACTCTGCTCAGAACCAACCAGGAAGGGGTCACGCCCAATGGCGTGGCCTGGTTGCCCGCTTTCGCTGCTGGCGTCACGAGTTTTGGCGTGCTGGCCATTGTGATGGCCATGCTCGGCATCAGGGTCACCGACTCTTCGGCCCGACTGGTGCTGTTTGGCTCCATGTTGATGGCCGTATTCGGGATGATCGTGCTCGAGCAGGTGTTTCGCAACGCCACCGAGGATTCGCGCTGGAACATCAAGCCCCTGTGCCTGGCTCTGGCCGGTACCTTTCTCTTCGATTTGTACCTGTTTTCACAGTCTGTGCTGTTCAACCGGCTCGACGCCGATGGCATGAGCATTCGCGGCGGCGTGCACTCTCTGGTGGTGCCGCTGCTGCTGCTGTCGGTTTCACGCCGCAGCGACTGGATTTCCAAGATCAGACTCTCTCCCAGGGCTGCGTTTCATTCTGCAACGCTCCTGATGGCCGGGCTGTACCTTTTGTTCATCTCGGCGGTGGGTTACTACGTGCGGTATTTTGGCGGCGAGTGGGGCGGCGCACTGCAACTGGCTCTGGTTTTTTTGGCGCTGGTGGTTCTGGTACTGACGGTCCTGTCGGGAACCGTGCGCGCCAGGCTGAGAGTGTTCCTGAGCAAGCATTTCTTTCGCTACCGGTATGACTACCGGGAGGAGTGGCTCAAATTCACCCACGCCCTGTCGGACAAAAGCTCGCCGCAGGAAATGGGGCCGCAGGTCATCCGCGGGCTGGCCGACATGTTGGAGAGTCCGGCTGGTGGGCTGTGGATGAAAAACCGCGATGGCACGGCATTCACGCAAACGGCGCGCTGGAACATGCCCCAAACGGCTGGCCGGGAAGAGGTCGATTCTCCCCTGTGCGATTTCATGAAGACCAGCGGCTGGGTGATCAACCTGGAGGAGTACCGCTCCTTCTCTCGCCGCTATGGGCCACTGGTGCTGCCCGAATGGCTGCAGGAACTCCCGCAGGCCTGGCTGGTGGTGCCCTTGATGATCGGAGACGATCTGATGGGGTTTTGCGTATTGTCCAGGGCCCGTACCCGGGTCGATGTGAACTGGGAAGTGGTGGACCTGCTCAAGACGGCCGCACGCCAAGCGGCCAGCTTCCTGTCGCAAATGAAGGCCACCGAGGCCCTGCTCGAAGTGCGCAAGTTTGACGCGTTCAACCGCATGTCCGCTTTTGTCGTACACGATTTGAAGAACATCGTCACCCAGCTCTCGCTCATGATGAAGAACGCCAAGCGGCTGGGGGACAACCCGGATTTCCAGCAGGACATGCTCATGACGGTGGAAAACGCGCTCGACCGGATGCGCCAGCTGATGCTGCAGTTGCGCGAGGGGGCCACTCCGCCGGGCTCGGCCTTCGGGGTCGATCTGGGGAGCATTGTGCAGCGCGTGGAGGCCGTCGCGAGCGGCCGCGGACGTGCGCTTGAAGTTGAGGTGACCGAATCGGTCCGCACGCGGGGCCATGAGGACCGACTTGAGCGCATCATCGGTCACATGGTGCAAAACGCGCTCGATGCCACACCCGCATCGGGGCGGGTCTGGGTCAAGCTTGATCGTTTGAGCGGTCAGGCCCGAGTCGTGGTGGGTGACACCGGCCAGGGCATGAGTCAGGAGTTCATCCGTGACCGGCTGTTCAAGCCCTTCCAGTCCACCAAGCCTGCCGGAATGGGCATCGGTGCCTACGAGAGTTACCAGTACGTGCACGAGCTCGGCGGGCGCATCGAGGTTGACAGCGCGGTGGACGCAGGCACCACGGTCGAGATTCTCCTGCCCCTGTTTGAAACTCCGAAGGAATCAGACTTACATTCGATGGCGGTCCAATGACATCCGAAAAGACCAATTCCCTGTTGATTGTCGAAGATGATCTGGCCTTGCAAAAGCAGATCAAATGGTCGCTCGACCGGTTCGAGTCCAATACCGCCGAGGACCGGGAAAGCGCCCTGCTGCAGTTGCGCAAGCACCTTCCCGCCGTGGTCACCATGGACCTGGGTTTGCCGCCGGACCCCGACTCGGTCTCTGAAGGCATGCGCCTGCTCGAGCAGACCGTGGAGTTCGATCCTGATGTCAAGGTCATCGTGCTGACCGGTCAAAACGACCAGGCCCACGCGCTGCGAGCGATCGCCATGGGTGCTTACGATTTTCTGGCCAAGCCGTTTGAACCGGAAGTGCTCAATCTCACGGTCGAGAGGGCGTTCAGGCTGTTTGAGCTGCAGCGCGAGAACCGTCGGCTGCAACAAATACACCAGCCCGATGCGTTGTCGGGTTTGATTACGCGCGACCCGGAGATGCTGCGGGTGTGTC
Source organism: uncultured beta proteobacterium (assembly GCA_963784775.1). Lineage (GTDB taxonomy): Bacteria > Pseudomonadota > Gammaproteobacteria > Burkholderiales > Burkholderiaceae_C > Rhodoferax. Next base: position 37,466 of record CAWAST010000002.1, read on the forward strand.
GCATGATTGAAAAGGTGGCCTCAAGCAACGCCACCGTGCTGCTTCTGGGCGAGAGCGGAACCGGCAAGGAAGTTCTGGCGCGCGGCCTGCACCAGTCCTCCAGTCGGCGTTCGGAAAAATTCGTGGCCATCAACTGTGCGGCCATCCCCGAGAATCTGCTTGAAAGCGAATTGTTCGGACACGAAAAGGGCGCCTTTACGGGCGCTGCCAAAATGACCGTTGGCAAGATCGAAACGGCCAACGGCGGCACCCTGATGCTCGATGAAATCGGGGATTTGCCGCTTGCGCTGCAATCCAAGCTGCTGCGGTTTTTGCAGGAGAGAACGGTGGAGCGGCTCGGCGGACGCCAGGAAATTCCGGTCGATGTGCGCATCGTCTGCGCCACGCACCAGGACCTCCATGAGTTGTGCAAGCAGGGACAGTTCCGCGAAGACCTGTATTACCGGCTTGCAGAAATCGTGGTCAAGATTCCGCCACTGCGCGAGCGCGTGGGAGACGCGGCCCTGTTGGCGCATTCCTTCATGCGGCGCTTTGCGCAAGAGCAGGGCCGAGCGAGCATGACCCTGGGGGAGGGGGCGGTTCGGTCCATTGAGTCGCATCCCTGGCCAGGCAATATCAGGGAGCTTGAGAACTGTATCAAGCGCGCTGCCATCATGACCGAGGGCAGCCATATCTCCAGCAATGATCTGGGGCTCACCGGCAAGCCTGTGGAGGAACTTGACGATTCTCTGGATTTGCGTCTGATTCGGGACGCAGCCGAGCGTCAGGCCATCGTCACGGCGCTGGGGCGGGTCAACGGAAACATGGTCAAGGCGGCTGATCTGCTGGGTGTGAGTCGGCCCACGCTGTACGACCTCATGCATCGACTGGGTCTGAAGTGAAACTGCGGTGCGCGAAAATTTTCAAGGGGGAAACATGAAGTTCCATAGTTCAAGGCTTGGCCAGACGGTGGCCATCATGGTCGTTTCAGTGGCGCTCGGCGCCTGCGGAGAAAAGCCCGAGGCCATGCTTGCGTCGGCCAAGAGCTACCTGGCCAAGAGCGACACCAAGGCGGCTGTTATTCAGTTGAAGAACGCCTTGCAGGCCAAGCCGGACCTGCCCGAGGCTCGTTTTTTACTTGGGTCGGCACTGCTCGACAGCGGGGACGCCGCCGGGGCCGAGATCGAGTTGCGCAAGGCGCTTGAGCTTAGGCACCCACAGGACGCTGTGGTGCCCCAGCTGGCCAAAGCCCTGCTGGCGCAGCGCGAAAGCAAGAAGCTGATCGACGAATGGGCCAACGCCGAGCTGGGCGAATCCTCGGCCCGGGCCAGCCTGCAGATGTCGCTGACATCGGCCTACGCCATGCTGGGAAAAACCGATCTCGCGCAGGGTGCGCTGGCCTCGGCTTTGAGCGCTGAGCCCGGATTTGCCCCTGCGCTGCTGGCGCAGGCGCGGCAAAAGGCGGGTGGGGGTGATGTGGACGGGGCCTTGTCCGCCACGGCAGACGTGATTGCAAAAAACCCCCAGGACCACGAGGCCTGGAAATTGAAGGCTGATCTTCTGCTGTACGGGAAGAATCAGGTTGAGCTCGCCATGGCGGCATACCGTAAGGCAATAGAAATCAAGCCCGACTTTATGGCCGCACACACCGCCATCATTGCCTCGTTGCTGCAGCAGGGCCAGCTCGAAGATGCGCAGAGACAACTCGATCAGCTGAAAAAGCACGCCGCAAACCACCCGCAGACAAAGTATCTGGAGGCGCAACTGGCGTTCCAGAAGCATGACTTCAAGCTGGCCAGGGACCTGATTCAGCAGGTGCTCAAGGCCGTTCCGGCCAACGTCCAGGCCCTGCAACTGGCAGGCCTTGTAGAGTTTCAGCTCAATTCGCTGTTGCAGGCCGAGAGCTTTTTGAGCAAGGCGTTGCAGGCTGCCCCGGGGCTGCCGCTGGCGCGTCGGGCTCTGGTCATGACCTATCTGCGTTCGGGCCAGCCAAACCGTGCGATGGAGGTTCTGTTGCCCGGCCTGGAGGCCAAAAATGTTGATCCGGCCCTGTTGCCCGTGGCTGGGGAAGTCTTTTTGCAAAATGGGGATATCAAGAAGGCCGAGGAGTATTTCAGCAAGGCGACCCAGCAGTCGCCCAAGAACGTCAGAAGCGGCACCTCGCTGGCGCTCACCCATCTGGTGGGCGGGCAGGTCGATCAGGCGTTTGACGAGTTGCGCACCCTGGCGGGCTCCGATGCGGGCGTGACCGCAGACCTTGCGCTGATCAGCGCCCACCTCAAGCGCCAGGAGTTTGACAAGGCCTTGAAGGCGGTGGACGGCCTGGAAAAGAAGCAGCCCGACAAGCCGTTGGCTGCACAACTGCGTGCCAGCACACTGCTGGCCAAGCGCGACATGGACGGGGCCCGAAAGAGCTTTGAGCGGGCTCTGGCCATCACGCCAAACTACTTCCCGGCGGTGGCGGGTCTGGCGAGCCTGGACATGGCCGACAAAAAACCTGAGGCCGCTAAAAAACGTTTTGAGGCTGTGCTGGCCAGTGATCCCAAGAGCGTTCAGGCCCTGCTCGCACTGGCCCAGTTGGCGGTGCAGACCGGCGCCCCGCGCGATGAAATCGCCAAGCTACTTGGCAATGCGGTGGCCGCCAGCCCGACCAACTTGACCCCACGCTTGATGCTCATTGACTTTCACCTGCGCGGCAATGAGGTCAAGCAGGCCAACTCGGTTGCACAAAATGGCGTGACCGCATTCCCGGACAGCGCCGAGATGCTCGATGCCCTTGGCCGCACGCAACTTGCTGCCAACGAGCCCAATCAGGCGATCGCCAGCTACAACAAGCTTGCGGTCATGCAGCCACATTCGCCGCAGGCCCACATGCGATTGGCGGAGATTTACGCGACCCAGAAGAACGTCGAGTCGGCGGTGTCCAATCTGCGCAAGGCGCTCGACATCAAACCCGACCTGCTGGTGGCCCAGCGTGCCTTGATCGCGCTCGAAATCAACCAGGAGAACTTCACCCAGGCGCTCGTCGTGGCGCGCACGGTGCAAAAGCAGCGACCCAAGGAGACTGCGGGATATGCGCTTGAAGGCGACATCCATGTCACGCAGAAAAACTGGAAAGACGCTGAGTCAAGCTACCGCGCGGGACTGAAACAGGCCAACGCAACTGAACTTGCCATCAAAATTCATTCGGTTTTTCTGGCCTCGGGCCGAGGCGCAGAGGCCGACAAGTTCTCAAGCGCATGGCAAAAGGACAATCCCAAAGACGCCGCCTTCGTGTTTTATCTGGGCGACGGCGCCCTGGCCCGCAAGGACTACGCGGCCGCCGAAAAGGTGTACCAGGCGTTGATCAAGCTGCAGGACAAGAATGCCGTGGCCTACAACAACCTGGCCTGGGTGACCGCCAAGCTGAACAAGCCCGGTGCCGTCGCCTATGCCGAGAAGGCCAATGCCCTGGCGCCGGACCAGCCCGCGTTCATGGACACGTTGGCGGTATTGCTGGCCGAGCGCGGGGATTATGCGAAAGCGGTGGAAATCCAGAGCAAGGCCTTGAGCATGCAGCCTGACAATCCGATCTTCAAGCTCAACCTGGCCAAAATTCACATCAAGGGCGGGAACAAGGATCTGGCTCGCAAGCAATTGGAGGTTTTGAGCGCACTGGGCGACAAGTACCGTGGACAGGGCGAAGTGGCTGAATTGCTCAAGAGCCTGTGAGCGAACTGTCGGATTTTTTTACAAATGCACGGTGCGCGCCAAAGTGTTGATCTGTTGATCTGGTCTAAACCCATTGAAATCAATAAGTTAGGTGAAAATAATGCCTTCGGCACGAAACTTGCAGCTTTCTTGTTACATACTGCAGATTGCCGTGCGTTGATCAACGGCAATCGTGCGGTGCCTGTGAAGCGGGGGTAATCCATGTCAGAAAACTCAAAAATTCAATTGCCGCCCAGCGCGCCGCAGGCGTCCTCGGTGGATGACGTAGCGCGCAGGCGCCTGATGCGTGCCGGTTTGTCGGCGGCGCCGGTGGTGTTGGCGCTCAAGAGCCAGTCGGTGCTGGCCGGTGGCGATGTTTGCATCAAGCCTTCAGCGTTTTCCTCGCTCAAGGCGGCGAACATGAAGCTCAGCCGGATCCCCAATCAGGGCTGGACCTGTTACTCGCATGGGTACTGGAAGAATCACACGCATCCGGATCCCTATCAAACTCTGGATAAGTCATTTTTTCTTCTTCCAGCGCGCACAAGTCCGCAGATATCAGCCGGTTTTTCCTGGAATCCGGGCGGGTGGTACACCAACAAGACCCTGATTGAGATTCTGAACGAAGGCGGCAGTGCCAACAGTGTCAATTTGGCACGCCACGTCGTAGGCACGTTTTTAACGGCGGTTTCGTTGGCTGATGACACAACCAAAGTGTTGCTCACGACCTCGCAGTGCCGACAAATTTGGGACAGCCAAGGCACGTGGTCGCCGGTAGCCGGTGCCACCTGGACCTTTGCGGACTGGATGGCGTACTTCGACTACATATATCGCCCGATGACGGCTGACATCCTGTGTGCCGCCAGGGCGGCGCAGTGGGATTGCAGGCGGCGCGCGCAATTGTCCCTGCGGCAATGGCCCGATGCCAGCGTGGTGCACGACGAGGCCAGCGGTCACCTGCACTGCCTGACGGTCGCAGGCCGGTCAGGCGCTCGCGTTGTTGTTGCAGGCGCGGTCCTGGACCTCTTTTGAGCTGGCGCAGACCCTGTTGCGCGAAGCGCCCGCCGGTGACGATGTTGAATTGGTGGAAAATGTGCTCTCGCATTTTCTGTCCTTGAATCTCGTCCACCGGTTGCAGCATTGACATCCACCCTTCTGGCTGGTCTTCCTGAGTCCGAACTGAACCGGCGTCTCGCTGGCGAAGGCCTGTCCCTGCGAATTTCCCCGTTTGTTTTCAGAATCAAAAGCCGAATTGCCGTGGTCCGTCAGGGTCTGCGCGAGCTCTATGCCGATTACGAAGTAGTGCCCAGCGAGGCCGGGTTTGCAGACTTTCACGTCGCCGTGGTCCAGACGCGGTGGCTGGTGCGCCCGCTTTGCATGTTTGAGGTGGACGGCCTTCGTCCCTTCACGCCCCTGGCCCTGGGCGAGGCCTTTGCCTTCCTTGAGTGGGGCATGAACTGGTGCGTCACGGGTTATTGCCACAATTTCATCACCATCCATTCGGCGGTTCTGGAGCGGGCGGGCCGGGTGCTGATTCTTCCCGGGGCGCCCGGGGCGGGCAAAAGCACCCTGTGCGCCGCGTTGGTCCTGAACGGCTGGCGATTGCTCTCCGATGAAATGGCCCTGCTCGATCTCCAGTCCGGGATGGTCGTGCCTTCGCCGCGGCCCGTGGGCCTGAAGAACCAATCCATAGAGATCATCGGACAGTTGGCCTCGGGGCTGGCTTTCGGGCCGGTTGCACGGGACACCATGAAAGGCACCGTGGCTCACCTGCGGCCACCGCGGGAGAGCGTTGCACGTGCCAGCGAGGCGGCCCTGCCGGGCTGGGTGATTTTTCCGCGCTATGTCCAAGACGCGCCGGCCCTCCTCGTGGCACGGGGCAAGGCCGCCAGCCTGATGGAACTGGCACAAAACAGCTTCAACCAGAGCGTTCATGGCCGGGCGGGTTTTGAAGCCCTGTCGGATCTGATCGACCGGTGCGATTGCCATGATTTCACCTATGGCCGCCTCGACGAGGCTCTGGCGGTGTTTGCCGGTCTGGAGGCTCTTCCATGACCCGCGGTGCCATGGAACTGCTGGGCGCGGCGCTGATCGATCCGCTCACCATGCCTGCGCTTGGGCTGGCCCAGTGGGACCTGCTTATTCGTCAGGCGCGATCGGCAGACCTGCTCGGGCAACTCGCGGCCAGGTGCGCCGCGCAGGGGCTCATGCATCAGATACCCGAGCAGCCAAAACGGCACCTGGAGTCCGCCGCCATTGTGGCGCGACGTCAGCAGTGCGAACTGCGCCGGGAAGTGGCACTCATCGAAGAAGCACTCGCGCGCGTGGGGGTTGCCGTGGTGCTGCTCAAGGGCGCAGCCTACGCCATGGGCGGTTTGCGCTCAGCCCAGGGGCGCATGATGTCCGATGTCGACATTCTGGTACCGCGAGAGACACTGCCACAGGTGGAGTCGGCGCTGATGAAGCGAGGCTGGGTGTCCGAGGCAAAGACCGGGTACGACCAGCGCTACTACCGCACCTGGATGCACGAGCTGCCGCCCATGCGCCATGTTCAGCGCGGCACCGTGCTCGATGTTCACCACGCCATTCTTCCCCTGACATCGCGCCACCACCCGAGCACTCACGATTTGCTGGCTGCGGCCAGGCCGGTGAGCGAGGGCAGTGCCATCAAATTGCTCGCGCCGCACGATCTGGTGCTTCACAGCGCCGCGCACCTTTTTCACGAGGGGGAACTCGATCGCGGGTATCGCGGGCTAATCGATCTGGATGCCCTGCTGCGCGAGTTTGCGCAGCAGGATGATTTTTGGCCGAAGTTGGTGCCGCAGGCGCTGGCGCTGGAGCTGGCTCGCCCGCTCTTCTATGCGCTGCGCTACGCCCAAAAAATGCTGTCAACCCCGGTGCCCGAGAGCGTATGGACGGACCTGCTCAAGGCGCCCGGTGCGCCGCGCTCGCCTTTGTTCATGGCCTTCATGGACGCCCTGTTCCTGCGCGCACTGCGGCCCGTGCATGCCAGCACCTCAGACCGCTGGACGCCCGCGGCCCGAGGGCTTTTGTACCTGCGTGGGCATTGGCTGCGCATGCCGCCCTGGCTGCTGGTCGGGCATCTGGCACGCAAGGCGTTGATGCGGGTCCGGCCCCAGAGCGCCTCTGCGCCGGACGAACCCGCCGGACCGTGGGCTGCATAGGCGCTGGGCCGATGGTTGGCAGCGGGTAGATCGCCGCAAATAGCTATTGATATAGTAGCTATGTATGCACGCTGAACGAGGGCTGGAAGCCAAAAACATGCACAAAAAAGCACCGCAAGCGGTGCTTTTCATTTGGCGGCGATGAACCCCGGTCAGGTGGTCTCAATGGCACGGCGGCGCAGCACGATCATGCCCAGCAGGCCCATTCCAAGCAGGGCAAGGGAGCCGGGCTCGGGGACGCTGGTACGCGCCTGGGCAGTCACTGAGGCCAGCTTGAAATAATCATTTCCGTTGTTCAGGCCGGTACCGGCTCCATAGGCGCTGTTGTAGGCGCTGACCAGCCAGTAGCTGGAGTACAGCGGCGTTGAGACGCTCACGTTGGTGTTGTCCAGCTTGTTGGCGTAATTGCCCACCGCTTGCCAGCCTGAGGTCAGGAGGGTCGAGCTGGACGCTGTCCCCGTCAACGTCGTGCCCAGAACTGTGTTGCTGCCAGAGGCGACACCTGTGTAGGCCAGGACCGAGAAGTCCGAGTCCTGGTTTCCGGAAAGGCCGGTGACGGTATGGCTGCTGCCAGACCATCCAATTCCCACGTTGGTCAGACTGACCGCGCTCGTAAAGTGCAGCAGGATCGCGTCGGTGCCGTAGCGATTGTCGGTGGCATGGGGTCCTGTCGCGCTCGGGGTCTCATACGCATTGACAACGCCCAAGCCGCCTGACCAGTTATACACGGCGGCTGCGGCAAAAGTGGTGCCAGCAGTGGTCAAACCGGCCGAAGTAGAAAACCCTTTTGCATCTAGCGTGACGCCAGCAATCGTGCCACAACCCAGCACATTGCCAATGGCGACGCCAGAACTAGCGGTGCTTGCGCACGCACCGGTGCCCGGCCCGCCAGAATACGTCCAAGTTGATGTGGCAAACGATGGCGCAGCCAAAACCACGAGCAGCGCCCCTGACAGGAAATGGCTCATCTTCTTCATCTTCTTTACCTCCTTATGGAAAGCGTGTCGCAGCAACCCGCTTTCCCCAATACACATTCAGAAACAAACATGCAACATTCATGCCATTTTTATAATCCTTTGAATATCAATGGCTTACGCAATGCCTGTCCATTGATTCGGGGAAAGTGTAAAAAAAATCGACACTGTTTGCTGGCAAATGGGTTATCTCATGCTGGCCAGCAAACGCTGGGCGTCCTTCTGACTGCTGAAATCGGAACCCAAGCCCAGAGCTGACTCCAGCTCGGAGCGAGCCTCGGTCATGCGACCGGTCTGTGCCAGTACCACCGCCAAGTGGTATCGAATCTCGGGGTTGCCCGGTTCGCGCAAGCGGGCATCGCGAAGCAACTGCAGGCCACGGTCGGTTTGCCCACTCTGGAACAGGGCCCAGCCCAGCGTGTCAATGGCGTTGGGGTTGTTGGGGCTCTGGTTCACCGCCCGTTCGGCCATCTTGAGCGCCCCCGGGTCCTTGAGCCGCAGCAGGACGTTGGCCAGATTGTTGAGCGCCTGCGCGTCGTCCGGGGCGATGACCAACAGGTTTTCATAGGCCTTGCGGGCAGTGACAAAATCGCCGCTCCTTGCATAGGCGTCAGCCAGTGCACGCTGAACCGTGGCGTCCTTCGGGTGGCCCTTCAACCAGTCCTGCGCCAACTGAACCGCCGGTTTGCCACCGTTCTGGTTGGCCAGCAGGCCAAACAGGCGCAACAGGGTTTGCGATGTGGGCTGCAACTGGTGGGCGCGCTGATAGGCTTCCAGCGCAGTCTGAGTTTGACTGCGCGCCAGCGCGATGTCCCCCAGCAGGCTGTGCCCAATGGCGAGTTTGGGCTGGCTGGCCACAATGCCACGGGCACGTTTCTCCGCCTTGGCGGGCTCACCCTGGCGCAACTCCACTTCGGTCATTAGGGCCTGGGCGGGAAGGAAGTCCGCTTGCGCGGACAAGGCTTTTTCCAGGCTGTAGGCGGCGCCACCCGCATTGTTGGCCTGCAGTTGCAACAGCGCGATCTGCACTTGCTGGGCCGGTTCGTACTCGGCCACCCGGGTGGCGCTGGTCAGCGTGCTTTTGGCGCCCGACGGGTCGTCATTGGCCAGCTGCGCCCGGGCGTAGGTCATCAGCACTGACAGATCATCTGGCAATTTTCCCGACACCTGCTTGACCGCCTCCAGGGCGGGACCAGGCCGACCGTTGCGCAGATGAAAATCAGACAGCGCCAGGCCCCAGCGCACCTCCCTGGGGCCAGCAAGGTAGTTGGCCTTTTCCAGCCAGCGCTGCGCTTCAGCGCTCTGGCCACGGCGGTCGGCCAGCACCGCCATCTCGAACATGGCCTCCTGGTTCTTTTCGTCAGTCTTGAGGATGGCCGCCAGCCGGGTGGCTGCAGCGTCATTGGCGTGGGTAGCGATTTCAAGGCGGGCCAGGTTGAGCTTGGGCGACATCAGGTTGGCGTCGAGCTGCGTCGAGCGCTCAAACGCGGCTTTGGCCCCGGCCAGATTGCCGCTTTGGCCCCGGGCCATCCCGGCAAGGTTATAAAACCCGGCATTGGCGGGTTGCTGTTTGAGAAGCGCGTCGGCGATGACAACAGCCTTGTTCGCCTTGTTGTCGCGCAGATACAGGCCAATCAAGGCCACCGCGGCCTGAGTTTGCCTGGGATCATTTCGGTAGGCCGATTCCAGCTCCGCCGTGCCACTGTCGGCCTGGCCCCCGCGGATCAGGCTCAGGCCCAAAACGGTTCGAAACTCGGGCGCATCGCGGGTACGCAGCGCCTGCTGCATGAGGGTGGTGGCGCGGGCGTGATGGCCCTTGGACATCAGGGCCGAGCCCAGCAAAGTCATGGCCTGGCCATCGTCCGGGTTGGCGCGCAGGTAACCCTCCAGCACGTCAATGGCACGCTCGACGCCGCCTTCCTTGAGGTAGATCTGAGCCAGCAGCTTGGCGGCCGGCGTGTTGCCCTGCACCTGCTGGAACGCCTCAAGGTATTGCTTGGCCTTTTCGGGTTCGCCCAGGCCGTAGTGGGCCAGGCCGTTGAGCATCAGCAACTGGGAGCGGTAGCGCAGGAATTCCATCGGCACCGGGTCAATCAGGCTGACCAGGTCCTTGAGCGCATTCTTTGCCTCCTGCGGCTTGTTGTCGCGCTCGGACAGCAGGGCTTGCAGGTAGGCCACGCGGGGTTCCCGGGGCGCCACGCGGCGCAGCGCTTCCAGGTCTGCGCGTGCCTCCTGCACCTGTCCCAAATCGATCTGCAAACCTGCACGGGCAATGCGCGCCTCCACGTGATCGGGTTCGAGCGAGAGGGCTTGTCCGTAGGCGGAAAGCGCCCTGGCAAGGTCACCCGAGACATGCAGCACCGAGCCCTTCTGGTACCACGCCTGGGCTGATTTGGGCGCCAGCGCCAGCGCTCGCTCAACCGCCGTGTTGGCCTGGTCAAACTGGCGCCCGCGAATGCGAATGGGTACCTCGGCCAGCCAGCTGTCGGGCGATTTCGGGTCCATCGTGCGGGCCTCTTCCACCGCCTTGAGCGCCGCGCGCATCTCGCCCACATCTGTGCTGGCAGCAGCGCGCATCAACCAGAGCTGACCCTGCACCGACGGTGGCAGAGCCGTCGGGCTGAACACTTCCTGCTCCAGAAATAGCTTTTGCTTGCCCTGGGCCAGATAGGCCTGGCCCAGCGGAATCACCACCTCGGCGCGATTGACGCCCAGGCGCAGCGCCTCATTCAAAGCCACCTCGGCACCCACCACATCCCCATTTCGCAGCAGGGCACGGCCCAGCAGCATCTGCACTGACAGCATGGTTTTGTCAATTTGCAGCGCATTTTTGAGTTGAATAATGGCCCCGTCGAGGTCTTTTTTCTCAAATCGCACCAGGGCGTCCTCGTAGTACCGCGAGGCCTGGCTGTCCGCCGCCCAGGCGAGTGGCAGCGGGGCAGCGCAGGCGGCGGCCACCACGAACAGCGAAGCCACCAGGCGTTTGGCACGCAAAGAAGCAGATCGGGTGCGGGACATGAACATGGGGGCTAGGGCAGAGGGATTCGTATGCAACATCGGGCCTACCTTATGTTGAAGTGGTCGCGCCGCCATTGATGGACCGCAAAGCGAGCTGACTTGGCCTGTGCTCCCATCCTCTTTGGCATGTTCGCCAGTGTGCAAAGGAAAGGTGAACCATGAAAACAGGGCCAATGGTGTTCTTGCTGGCCTGTGTGCTTCTGGCTGGGTCGGCGCGGGCCGATCTTCCCGCCACGATCGCCCGGATCAAACCCTCCATCGTCATCGTGGGCACCTACAAGAGCACCAGCAGCCCGCGTTTTGCATTGCGCGGCACCGGCTTTGTGGTGGGCGACGGCAACCTGGTCGTCACCAACGCGCACGTGCTGCAGCAGCCAGCCAGGGAGGAGACTGCGCCCGCGATGGTGGTTCAGGTGCGCACCGGGCCTGATGGGTTGCAGATGCGCCCCGCATCGGTGATTGAGGCCGATCCCGTGCACGACCTGGTTTTGCTGCGCATGGCCGGGCCCCCGGTGCCCGCGCTCAAGTTGGGCGACTCCAATGCCGTACAGGAAGGGCAGGCGGTCGCTTTCATCGGGTTTCCCATCGGCGGGGCGCTGGGTTTTTCCCCTGTTACGCACCGCGGCATGGTGTCTTCCATCGCTCCGGCCGCGCTGCCCACGCCCTCGGCGCTCAACCTCAACGGCAAAACCATCCGCAGCCTGCGCGAGGGGGAAAGCTTTGATATTTTCCAGCTCGACGGCACGGCCTATCCGGGCAACAGCGGCGGGCCACTGTTCCACCCCGAAACCGGCGAGGTGCTGGGCGTGCTCAACATGGTGTTCATCAAGGGCACGCGCGAGTCGGCCCTGAGCAACCCCTCGGGCATCAGCTACGCGATTCCGTCCAGATTCATTGTGGATCTGATGAAGCAGGCTGGGGCCCGCTAGACAGAAGCCTGGGCGGCAGAGCGTTCTGTTCCGTGTCACCCGGCCTGCGGCCTCCTTTTTTTACCTGCATAGAACGCTCTGCCGCCCAGGCTCCTACCGGCCGTAGACGTCCTCAAAGCGGACGATGTCATCCTCGCCCAGGTAGGCTCCCGACTGAACCTCGATCATCTCCAGCGCCACACGCCCCGGGTTTTCCAGCCGGTGCGTCGTGCCCAGGGGGATGAACGTCGATTCGTTCTCGGACACCAGAAAGCTTTCGGTGCCGCGCGTGACGCGGGCCGTGCCGCTCACCACAATCCAGTGCTCGGCGCGGTTGTGGTGCATTTGCAGTGACAGACTGGCACCGGGTTTGACCACGATGCGCTTGACCTGAAACCGTTCGCCACCGTCCACGCGGTCGTACCAGCCCCAGGGGCGAAACACCTTGCGGTGAATCAGCCCTTCGCTGCGCCCGCCCTGTTTGAGGTGGTCCACAATTTTCTTGACGTTCTGGGTCTGGTCTTTGTGCGCCACCAAAATGGCGTCGGCGGTTTCTACCACCACAAGATCGCTGACGCCCACGCAGGCGAGCAGCCGCCCTTCGGACAGCGCCAGGGTGTTGGCACAGTCGTGCAGCACGACGTCGCCGCGGGTGGCGTTACCGGCTTCGTCCTTGGGCAGCACTTTCCACAGCGCGTCCCAGACCCCCACGTCCGACCAGCCCGCCGACAGTTCAATGACCACTCCCGCAGGCAGCATGCCCGCACTGGGCAGCTTCTGTGGTGCGCTGGCGGCTATGCGCTCCATCACGGCATAGTCGATCGAGTCTGCCGGGCAGTTGGCAAAATCCTCTTTGCCCACCCGCACAAATTCTCCGTCGGTGCTGCCCCGGGCCCAGGCGCTCTGACAACTGGCCAGGATGTCGGGTCGGCACTGGCCCATGGCGGCGAGCCAGACTGAGGCGCGCATCATGAACAGGCCGCTGTTCCACAGGAATGTGCCTGCGTCCAGGTATTTCTGGGCCGTGGCCAGATCGGGCTTTTCAACAAACCGGGCAATGTGACGGGCTCCGGTGTTTTCTGCACCGCCCGCAGGGCCACCGTGGGCTTGGCCGGCCTGAATGTAGCCGTAGCCCGTTTCCGGCGCATCCGGGGTGATGCCGAAGGTCACCACGCAGCCCTGATCGGCCAGCGCCGCGCCTTGGCCAACCGCCTTCCGGAAGGCTCCCGTGTCCACAATCACATGGTCGGATGGCATCACCAGCAGAACCGGATCGGCTCCTGATTTCGTAGCTGATAGTGCAGCAAGGGTAAGGGCTGGAGCTGTATTTCGTCCGAAAGGTTCGAGCACGATGGTGCCGTTCTTGCCCATCAGGCGGAGTTGCTCGGCAATGACGAAGCGGTACTCCTCATTGCACACCACCATGGGCGGTGCCAGTTCGGCCCCTGCCAAGCCTTCGACCCGGCGTACCGTGGCCTGCAACAGGGAGTCACTGCCGATCAGGGGCAGCAGTTGCTTGGGGTATTTCTCGCGTGAGAGCGGCCACAGGCGGGTGCCCGAGCCACCCGACAGGACCACCGGTTGAATCAACATGGCGTGCTCAATCAGGAAAAAATTGATCAAAGGAAAGCAGTTTGGCGAGTCTCAGGCCCGGGCGTCGCCCCAGCGCAGCTGGCAGGTGTCGTCGCCCCGGTACAGGGTGTCCCCATAGCGGTCCACGCAGTACTCGGGCGAGACAATCATGTCGCTGAATTTCATGTCCGCCGCAATGCGGGTGTATTCAAACAGAATGCTCCGGCAGACCTTGGCGCCGGTGCGGATGTGGCTGCCGTGGCCAATCCAGGCCGGTCCGGTAATGGTCACGCCCGGTTCGATGCGCACGCTCGAACCGATGTACACCGGCCCCTTGATACTGACCTTGTCCCACGCCACAGAGGTATTGAGGCCCACCCAGATTCCAGGCTTGATCTCGCGCCCGGGGATCGGCATTTGCGCTACCTCGCCACGCAACACCCGCTGTAGCACCGACCAGTAGTCGCTGACCCGTCCGATGTCGATCCAATTGAAGGGGCGGTTCTGCACATAAAACGGCAGGCCTTTCTCCACCAGCTGGGGAAACAGCTGAGAGCCGATGTCATAGACCTTGTTCGAGGGGATGAGGTCCAGCGCGGCGGGCTCAAATAAATAGATGCCGGTGCTGGCCAGTGTGGACTTGGCCTGGGCCGGATCGGGCTTCTCCTGGAACGATTCGATCCGTCCGTCAGGGGCGGCCACCACGATGCCGTAGTTCTTAACCTCCGCAAGCGGAACATCCATGGCCACCACACTGGCAATAGCGCCCTTGACCTTGTGTTCGGCCAGCGCGGCGGTGATGTCCAGATCGATCAGCGCGTCGCCGCACAGCACCAGTGTGGTCTCATCAAAAAAGCCGCTGAAATCCTGGATGCGGCGCATGCCACCGGCCGAGCCGATGGGCCGGGGCAGGATGTCACCGTGGTCGAGTACGCCTTCATAGGAATAGCCAATTTGCACGCCCCAGCGGCTGCCGTCGCCAAAATAGCGCTCGATGCTGCGGTGGTGGTAGGCCACATTGACCATGATCTCGGTGATGCCGTGCCGGGCCAGATGCTCAATCAGGTACTCCATCACCGGTTTGCCCAGAATGGGCACCATGGGTTTGGGCAGGTCCTTGGTCAGGGGGCGCACCCGTGTGCCTTGCCCGGCCGCCAGAATCATTCCCTTAGCCATGTTGAACCCCGTTTGCTTTTGTCATTATTTCTCTCCCGCTCAGCTCAAATCAGTTTCAAGCATACCCCAGTGGGTTGGTGCTTTGCCAGCGCCAGGCGTCGTCGCACATGTCCTGCAAGGCGCGCTCGGCGCGCCAACCCAGTTGGGCAAAGGCCAGAGCTGGATCGGCATAGCACGCGGCAATGTCGCCCGCCCTGCGCGCGGCCACCTGGTAGGGAACCGACCGACCGCTGGCCTTCTCGAAGGCGCGCACCATCTCCAGCACGCTGTAGCCGACCCCGGTTCCCAAGTTGACGCTCAGGCACTGGGGGCCCTGCCCGAGCCGCTCCAGCGCCTTAAGGTGCCCGAGCGCCAGATCGACCACATGGATGTAGTCGCGCACGCCGGTGCCATCGGGCGTGGCGTAGTCGTCGCCCCACACCTGCAGGAACTCGCGCTGCCCCACCGCCACCTGGGCCACGAAGGGCATCAGATTGTTGGGCACGCCCTGCGGGTTCTCGCCGATCAGACCACTGGCGTGCGCGCCCACCGGGTTGAAGTAGCGCAGGATGCCAATGTGCCAGGCTGGATCGGCGCGGTGCAGGTCGCGCAGCATGTTCTCAATCACCAGCTTGGTTTGCCCATAGGGGTTGGTGGCCGAGAGCGGGTGGTCTTCGGTCAGCGGCAGGCGTTGGGGGTCGCCATAGACCGTGGCCGACGAGCTAAATACGATGGTTTTCAGGTCGCACTGAGCCATGGCCTGCAGCAACCTCACAGTGCCCACCACGTTGTTGTCGTAATACGCCAGCGGGTTTTGCACCGACTCGCCCACGGCCTTGAGCCCGGCGAAATGAATCACTGCGCTGGCCCCGCTTTGGCGCAGCGCTGCCAGCAGGGCGGTCTGATCGCGAATATCGCCCTCGATCAGGAGAAGCCTGCGCCCGGCAATGCGCTCCACCCGCTCCAGCGCCTGGGGCTGACTGTTGCAAAAATTGTCAAACACCGTGACCTCATGGCCGGCATTGAGCAACTCGACGCAGGTGTGGGTGCCGATGTAGCCTGCTCCTCCGGTGACAAAAATCATGGGATGCGCCTCTGGGGGTGTTGGATTCAGTCTAGCGGGAGATCATCGCTTGCGGGGCAGCGCGCCAGCCAGGGTCAGGACCCCGACTCCACCGAGAATGCGGCATGACGGTCCTGGGCCAGCAACTCGGAGAGTTGTGGCAAACAGACCTGCAGGCTGGCCCTGAGGGTGTGAGGTGGATTGATGATGAACATGCCACTGGCCGGCAAACCCGGGCGCACAACCTGACCGGCTTCATCGGTCAACAACTTGCTCGACTTGACGGTCAGGGTGGCGTTCAGCCAGCTTTTGCCGGCCTTCGTTGCCAGGGTCTTGAGCTTGCGGGGCACGTCGTGCGCTTCGGGCCTGGGAATCAGGGGATACCAAACGGCATAGGTGCCGGTGGCAAACCGCTGCAGTGAATCGGCCATCATGGCCGTGACGCGCGGGTAGTCGCTCTTGATCTCGTAGCTGGGATCCACCAGCACCAGCGCCCGGCGCGCGGGCGGCGGCAGAAACTTTTTCAGCCCCTCAAACCCGTCCTCCCGCAACACGGCCACCTGGCGCCCCGCCTTGAGTTGGGCAATGTTGGCCGAAAGCGTCTTGGCGTCAGTGGGGTGAATTTCGAACAGCTTGAGCTTGTCGCGTTCACGCAGCAGGCTTTGGATGATGAAAGGAGAGCCTGGATACACCCGGTGGCTGTCCTTGGTGTTAAAGCTTGCCACCACATCGAGATAGTCCTGAAGCGCGGGCGTGAAACCTTTTGCTATTGTTTTTGAAGCTGCTTGCGCTTTGTTGACGAGGGCTGGAGGCTGATTTACCGTGGAAACAAGGCGCAGAAATCCATCGGCAGCCTCGCCGCTGGTTGCGGCGTAGTCGCCGTCGAGCCGGTACAGACCAGCGCCAGCGTGGGTGTCAAACACCGTGAGTGCCGTATCCTTTTGAACCAAATGGCGCAGGATGGCAATAAGCACGGTGTGTTTGAGGACGTCGGCGTGGTTGCCGGCGTGAAAGGCGTGTCGATAACTGAACATGGTGTCCGATGGTAACCGCGCAGCGCGCAAATTTCGTATAATGCCGGGCTTCGCAGCGCATTTGTGGCTCCGCGGCGAAGCGTCTTGGCAGCGTCCCAATGGGTCGTATGCCGAGTATCCCCACCTAAGAGATTCCCATCAGAGGAACGCCGACCGTGGAAAAGAGCCCGACAAACCCTCCTTGAAAAGAGAAAACTCATGACCAAGACCTTCAGCGCCAAACCCGCTGACGTGGTGCACGAGTGGTTTGTGATTGACGCGACCGACAAGGTCCTCGGACGAGTAGCCAGCGAAGTTGCTCTCCGTTTACGCGGCAAACACAAGGCCATTTACACGCCTCACGTCGATACCGGTGACTTTATCGTCATCATCAATGCAGCTCAGCTGCGCGTTACCGGCGCCAAGCCACTTGACAAGATTTATTACAGCCACTCCGGTTACCCGGGCGGCATTTCCAGCGTCAACTTCCGTGACATGCAAGCCAAGTTCCCTGGCCGTGCTTTGGAAAAAGCGGTCAAGGGCATGCTGCCCAAAGGCCCGTTGGGTTACGCCATGATCAAGAAGCTCAAGGTGTACGCTGGTGCTGAGCACCCGCATACTGCCCAGCAACCTAAAGTGTTGGAAATTGCGGGCGTTTCTGCTGACGCAATCAAGAGGGAGTCTGCCAAATGATCGGTGAATGGAACAATGGCACCGGCCGTCGCAAATCGAGCGTCGCCCGCGTGTTTCTCAAAAAAGGCTCAGGCCAGATCGTGGTAAACGGCAAAGCAATTGAAAAATTCTTTGGACGTGCCACGTCCATCATGATTTGCAAGCAGCCACTGCTGCTGACCAATCATGCCGAAACGTTTGACATCATGGTCAACGTGGCGGGTGGTGGCGAGTCGGGGCAGGCTGGTGCCGTGCGTCACGGCATTACCCGTGCCCTGATTGACTACGATGCAACGCTCAAGTCCGAACTCAGCAAAGCTGGCTTCGTGACCCGCGATGCCCGTGAGGTCGAGCGCAAGAAAGTCGGCCTGCACGGTGCACGTCGTCGCAAGCAGTTCAGCAAGCGTTAATTTCAGTCGAAATTACGCCAACGAATTGTTGCAATTGAGCAGCCGCCAGAATGCAAATTCAGGCGGCTGTTTGCATTGCGGCTGCTAGACTTCACGGCCCATGAGACTTCGCCTGCTTCTTCGTCGATTGACTGTGAGCGCCCCGCGCATGGCAGTGCGCAGTGCACTGCCCTGGCCCTTTCGCTGGCTGGTGCTGGCGGTGGTGTTTGGTTTTTGCGCTGCCGTCGGCTTGTGGGCTTTTGAGTTTGGCAAGGAAATCGCCGGTCTGGACCACGGCGTCAAGGAGGCGCTGCAGCAGGCGCGCTCCGAAGCCACGCAATTGCAGGCCCAACTCTCGGACGTGACGGTCGAGCGGGACAAGGCGCAATCGGTGGCCAACACGATTGATACCCTCATGACTTCAGAAAAGGTCACTCAGGAAGGACTTTCCGCGCAGATCAAGCAACTTGAGGACGACAACCGCAAGCTGCGCGATGACCTCGGGTTCTTCGAGAAGCTGATTCCTGCCACCGGAGGGACCGGGGTGGCAATCCGATCGCTGCAGGCCGAGGTCCTCAATGTGCGCGAGGTCAAGTGGCAGGTGCTCGTGATTCAGGCGCTCAAAAATCCTCCTGAATTTAAGGGGCAACTCGATCTGCACTTTACCGGCCTGCAAAATGGCAAGCCATGGTCTGCGCAGTTGGCTGGTGGGGCGCAGGAACTCAAGCTCAAGCAATATGGCCGCGTTGATGGTGTTTTTGAACTCCCAGCTCAAACCGTGCTCAAAGGCGTTACCGCCAAGGTTCTTGATGGTGCATCGGTCAAGGCTGTGCAGTCCATCAAGTTATAGTTGCCCTGTTCACCTGCCCGTTCTGCACAATGAAGGTAATGAAGTGTTCAACAAAAAGAAACAACCCCCCATCAAAAGCCTGATTGCCGATGGAAGTCAAATCGAAGGCGATTACCGGTTCGCCGATGGTCTTCGCATTGACGGTGCGCTGACCGGCAATATTTATGCACAACCCGACCGGGCAAGCATTCTCGTGGTGTCGGAGACGGCGGTGGTGATCGGTGAAATCCACGCCGATCACGTCATCATCAATGGCGCTGTGCGTGGCCCGGTGCACGCCCGCGTCATGCTGGAGTTGCAACCCAAGGCCCGCATCCAGGGAGACGTTCACTACACAGCGCTGGAGATGCACCAGGGCGCGATCGTCGCCGGGCAAATGCGCCCAGTCGTGGGGGTCGAGGAAAAACCCACACTCAAACTGGCGGCAAACGGGTAGGTGCTGAATTGTTGAGCGTTTTGCTGTAGTATTGCCTCTATTGAATTTATTACGGAGTAAGCCATGAGCGCCGTTGCAGACAACATCCAGACCGAAATGCCAAGCCCGATTCTCTTCACCGACAGCGCCGCCGCCAAGGTAGCCGACCTGATCGCCGAAGAGGGAAACCCTGACCTGAAACTGCGCGTCTTCGTGCAGGGTGGCGGATGTTCTGGGTTTCAGTATGGTTTCACTTTCGATGAAATCACCAACGAAGACGACACCACCATGACCAAGAATGGTGTTTCCCTGCTGATCGACGCGATGAGCTACCAGTATCTGGTGGGCGCGGAAATCGATTACAAGGAAGACTTGGAGGGCGCGCAGTTCGTGATCAAGAACCCCAATGCGCAAACCACCTGCGGTTGCGGGTCGAGCTTTTCAGCTTGACGTGGTCGTTGGTCTGATTTGCTTGGCTCAGGCCGGGTAAATTGCACCCAGTATGCGGGCGCCTCGGGCGCCCGTAACGCTTTTTAGGCTCGATGTTTCGCGCCGCGATGTCTGGCGTGCCAGCCACGCAAAGGCCAGAGCTTCGACCTGAAGAGGGGGCAGGCCGTGGGCCTGTGAGGAACTGACCTCGTGCGCGGGCAGGAGCGCCTTGAGACGCTCCATCAGGAAACTATTGAACGCGCCGCCCCCGCACACGATCAATTGCCGGCTTTTCATGCCGTAGCGTTTGACGCTGCTGGCGCAAGCCCTGGCGGTCAGCTCGGTCAGGGTGGCCTGTACGTCAACCGCTGAGGCCGGGCCAGTGACATCCAATTTTGCTGCCAGCCACGCCGGGTTGAAAAGGTCGCGGCCCGAGCTCTTGGGTGCCGGTCGATCAAAATACGGTTCACTCAAAAGTTCGGCGAGCAGTCTGCTGTGCACTTGTCCGGCGCGAGCCCAGTTGCCGCCCGCGTCAAAGGCTTGACCCAAATGCTGCTGGCACCAGGCGTCCATCAGGGCATTGCCCGGGCCGCAGTCAAATCCAAGCACGTCATTGGCAAGTTTGGGGCCCAGCACCGTGAGATTGGAAATGCCTCCGATGTTGAGCGCGGCCACGGTTTGGCCCTTCCGCCCGAACAGGCATTGGTGAAAGGCCGGAACGAGCGGCGCGCCTTGCCCGCCAGCGGCAACATCACGGGAGCGAAAATCGGCAACGACATCGATGCCCGTTAGTTCGGCCAGCAAAGCCGGGTTGTTGAGTTGCAGCGTATAACCGGTTCCGTCAAAGGATTGGGGCTGGTGCCGCACCGTCTGCCCGTGGGCGCCGATGGCGGCAACTTCGCAACGGTCCTTGCCAGATTTGGCCAGCAACGCGCCCACCACGGCGGCGTATACCCGTACCAACGCGTTGGCCACCAGTGCGGCCCGGTGCAATTCGTTGGGTCCAGGGCTATTGAGCGAGAGAAGCTCGTTGCGCAAGATCGGCGAGAAAGGGATGCTGGCGTAGGCCAGGACTTGGGGGCGGGCATCAGAAAAGCTTGCCAGCACGCCATCGACTCCGTCGAGCGAGGTGCCCGACATAAGGCCGACGAAGGCTTCAGCCATGAACAACTATCGCCAAATGAGGTGACTACTGGGCGCGGCTTTGCCCGATAGTCGACGCAGCAGCAAGCGCCTCCTGGTAGCCCGCGGCCAATCTCGCAAACGCAGGCTTGGCTGAGGCTGCCAGTGGCACGGTGACGTTTTCACGGGCAATACTCTGCGGGTTCTTGTACACGTTGTTGACCCGGTACTCAAAATGCAGATGAGGGCCTGTGGCCCACCCGGTGGCTCCGACCGCCCCAATCGTGTCTCCCTGGCTGACCGATTGACCCTTGCGCACATTGATGCGACTCAGGTGGGCGTACACGGTCTTGTAATTGTTGCGGTGTTTGAGGATGACCACCTTGCCATAACCGTTTTGCACACCCGCAAAATCAACCACTCCGTCACCCACCCCACGCACCGCGGTGCCCGTGGGGGCGGCGTAATCAACGCCCTCGTGGCGTCGCCAGACGTGCAATATGGGGTGAAAACGCAGTTTGAAGCTGCTGGTAATCCTGGAAAACTTCAGGGGTGCGGCCAAAAAGGCACGACGCAGACTTTGCCCGTCCAGCGTGTAGTAGCCGCCTTTGTCGGCTGCGTTGGCCAGTGTTGACGGCCTCTGGTCGCCGCTGGGCGCGCCAGCCTGGACCACGCCCGGGTCCTGGAACCACATGGCCTGAAAAGTTTTGCCATTGTTGACAAACTCGGCACTGAGCACCCGCCCGGTGCGCAGGGGCTCGCCGTCACCCTCCAGCGTTTCATAGACAATCGAAAAACGGTCTCCTTTACGCAGGGACCGGTTGAAATCGATGTCGCCCGAAAAAATCTCTGCCACTTGAACGGCAATCGCGTCGGGAATGTCTGCCGCGTCGGTGGCAGAAAACAATGAGCTTTCGATGGTACCGCTGGCCAGTCGGGTTGCACTGGTCAAGGGCTCGGTCTCAAGGCGTGATTCAAAGCCTGTGGGTGTCTTCTCAATCACCAGACGGTTGAAGGTGCCGTTGTCCTCCGGGCTCCAGCGGGCGCTGAGCTTGAGCACCGCGTGGCGGTTGGTGGTCTCAACCGTTACGTTGCGGCCGCTGCGTCCGAGCAGAACCTGGCGCGCCACCGCGTCCGAGCGCAAAAAAGTGGCGGCAGCCGCATCGTCAACACCCATGCGCTTGAACAGAGTGTCGGCGGTGTCAGTCGAGCGTGTGAGCTCAGAGCGAAAGAGGCCTGGCCCGATGCCCGGCGACTGTTCAAAATCCTGCAGTGGCAGGGCCTGAACCGCCTCCTTCACGATCCGCACGGGCACCTCGGCGGCATCAGGCGCGAGCGAGGCCAGCGCAAACGCGCCGCCACCGCCGCCCAGCATCAGGGCCGCGACGATGGTGGTGAGTCGCCTGGGGTGCTGTGAGGGCGCACGGCTGGAAAGATCCGGCAACGATTTTTCAGCGCCATGAAGGCTGTTTTTCAAGACAAGTGTTCCAAAATCGGGGTTCAGTTTGCGTAAAACAAACCGGGTATAACAAAAGCCCAGACTTGGCCACTTAAAATGAGAACCTCTGAGCAGCGGCCCATTTTACCCGCGTCCCTTCTTCACGCATCCAGAATAACCCCATGAATCAGTCAGCGTCTCCAAAGTTTCCTGTAACAGAGCGTGTTGAGGAGGCGCTCGCCGTGACCTTGCGCGGCTGCGACGAGTTGATTCCGCAAGACGACTGGCTCAAGAAGCTGGCCCGGTCCGAGGCCACGGGGACCCCGCTGCGCATCAAACTGGGGCTGGACCCGACCGCGCCTGATATTCACCTTGGCCACACCGTGGTGCTCAACAAGATGCGCCAGTTGCAAGACCTTGGGCATACCGTCATCTTTCTTATTGGTGACTTCACCAGCCTGATCGGTGACCCTTCGGGCCGAAACACGACCCGCCCGCCCCTGACCCGTGAGCAAATTGAAGTCAACGCCCAGACCTACTATCGCCAAGCCTCGATGGTGCTTGATCCGTCAAAGACCGAGATTCGCTACAACAGTGAGTGGGGCGATGCACTGGGTTCGCGTGGCATGATCGAGCTGGCCGCCAAATACACCGTGGCGCGCATGATGGAGCGCAACGACTTTCACGACCGCTTCAAGGCCGGTCAGTCGATCAGCGTGCATGAGTTTTTGTACCCCTTGATGCAGGGCTATGACAGCGTGGCGCTCAAGAGCGATCTGGAGCTGGGCGGCACCGACCAGAAGTTCAACCTCTTGATGGGACGCCACTTGCAGGCCGAATACGATCAGGAGCCGCAGTGCATTTTGACGATGCCGCTGCTCGAAGGGTATTGACGGCATTGAAAAAATGTCCAAGAGCAAGAACAACTACATTGGTATTTCGGAAGATGCCAACACCATGTTTGCCAAGGTGCTGAGCATCTCGGACGTGCTGATGTGGCGCTGGTACACCTTGCTCAGTTTCAAGACCGAAGCCGAAATTGCCGCGCTCAAGGCGCAGGTCGTTGAGGGACGAAATCCCAAGGAGGTGAAGGTGGCCCTGGCCAAGGAAATTGCCGCCCGTTTTCACAGCGCAGCCAAGGCCGATGCCGCTGAGCAGGACTTCATCAACCGTTCGCGCGGCGGAGTGCCCGATGAAATTGCGGAGTTGTCCCTGCCTTTGGGCGAGGGTGGTGCCGACGTGGGCATTGCTGCGTTGCTCAAGATGGCCAGCCTGGCGGCTTCCAGCGGCGAGGGCAACCGGTTGATTGACGGTGGCGGCGTGCGCGTGGATTCGGTGGTCATCAGTGACAAAGGGCTTAAGTTGGGCGCAGGTACTCATATATTGCAAGTGGGTAAGCGAAAATTTGCCCGCGTAACCTTGGGCTGAACCATGGCCATTTTTCCGACCCGATTTCTCACGCCGCAGCGCCTGTTGTGGGCTTCTGTGGTCGTGGCCATCATCACCATCACGCTCAAGACGCTGGCCTGGTATATCACCGACTCGGTGGGTTTGCTCTCTGATGCGATGGAATCTCTGGTTAACCTCGCCAGTGCTATTTTCGCGCTGGTGATGGTGACCATCGCCAAGCGACCTGCCGACGAAGATCACCCCTACGGGCACCACAAGGCCGAGTATTTTTCTTCGGGTTTTGAGGGCATCCTGATCATTGCGGCGGCCATGGGCATCATCTGGACGGCGGCCCATCGTTTTGCGAATCCCCAACCCATCGAGTCCGTAGGCTCGGGTTTGGTTCTTGCGGTGGTCAGTTCCGCACTCAACGGTTTGCTGGCCTGGGTGATGTTTGGCGCGGCCAAAGAGCATCGGTCGATTGCACTGGAGGCTGACGCCCGCCACCTGGTGACAGACGTGTGGACCTCAGTGGGCGTGGTGATCGGCATTGGCCTGGTGGGCGTCACGGGTTGGCTCTGGCTGGACCCGGTCGTCGCCATTGGGGTGGCTCTCAATATTCTGAAAGAAGGCTTCCACCTGATCTGGCGTTCCTCTCAAGGCCTGATGGATGAAGCCGTGGAGCTCGACGTGATGCAGGAGATCGACAAAGTGCTGGCCGATTTTGACCACCACACCATCCGTTTTGACCATTTGACGACCCGTCGCTCGGGTCAGCGACGTTTTGTGGACATGCACATGCATATGCCGGCCAGTTGGTCGCTGGGGCGCGCAGCCGCGGTTCGAACCAGCGTCGAGCAGGCCTTGATGAGCGCCGTGCCGGGGTTGCGGGCCACCATCCAGTTGCTGCCCAGCGACGTGGAGGCGCATTTCGATGACCACAAGGATCTGATTTGAATTTGAGTTGGCGGGAGCGCCGCGCATGATCGCCGTCCTGCAGCGTGTGAGTCAGGCGCGCGTGGTCGTGGGTGGCCAGAGCGTCGGAGAAATCGACGCGGGCCTACTGGTGCTGTTGTGCGCCGAGCATGGCGACACTGAGTTGCAAAGCGACAAGATGCTGGCCAAGATCCTCAAACTGCGCATCTTCAGCGATATCTCGGGCAAGATGAACCTCAGCGTGCAGGACATGGACGGCCGCGGCGCGATGGGGGGCTTGCTGGTGGTTAGCCAGTTCACCCTGGCAGCGGATGCCAGCGGCGGCAACCGGCCGAGCTTCTCCCTAGCGGCCAGGCCCGAGGAGGGGCGCAGGCTGTACGATTATTTTGTCGCGCAAGCCCGGTTGGCGCATCCCCTGGTTCAAACGGGTGAGTTTGCGGCTGACATGCAAGTGCATCTGGTCAATGATGGCCCGGTCACGATCCCCTTGCGGGTGATGCCAGCAGGATTGCCGTAGTCAAGAGTCTGGGTGGCAGAGCATTCTGCTTCCTGTCCCCCGGCCTGCGGCCTCGTCCTTTGACCTGCGCAGAAGGCTCTGCCGCCCAGACTCCTGACCTGCGGTTTGGCAAAAAAATGGCCAGCCTGGTTGAGGGATGGCCATGGGGCAGAGCACTTGCGCTCAGTGGCCCGTTCAGGTCACAGGACCAATCGAATCCAAACCGACCCGAGTGTCAGAAACACAATGGTATTGATCAGGGTGACAATGCCGCCGATGCTGTACACCTCACGGGCATTGATGTAGCCGCTGGCAATGTAGATGACGTTGGCCGACGAACCCTGCGGCGTGATGATGGCATTGAAGTTGGTGGCAAAGAGCAGCATCAGGGCCAGCATCTCGCCCGGAACCCCCAGCGCCAGACCAACTTTCAGAAACACCCCGAAGAGCGCGAGCATGTGGGCTGTTTGCGATACGAAGAAATAGTGAATGAGGATGTAGGTGCACACGAGGATCGCATAGGCCGCGGGCCAGTCCAGTCCGGTGACCTGCTCGGTCACGTGGCCGCCGAGCCAGCCCATGAAGCCGAATTTGTTGAGAAACACGCTCAGCGTGAACAAGAAGCCAAACCAGATGTAGATTTCAAGCGCGCCGCCTTCCTTTTTCAGATCGTCGACGGTGTAGACGTTGAACATCATCAACACCGCCAGACCGCCCAGTGCGACGATGGTCTTGTCGATGTCGATAAAGGAGGATGCCACCCACAGCCCAACCACGCCCACGAAGGTCAGTGCCGTGATCCATTCGTTGCGGCTGAGTGGCCCCATCTTTTCCAGTTCGGCCCGCGCCGCAACGGGTGCCTGCGGTGTGGCTTTCATCTCGGGTGGGAAGACCTTGTAAATGACCCAGGGCATCAGGAAGAACAACACCAGCACCGGCACGCTGGCCGCGATGACCCAGGAGAAATATGTGATGTCCACGCCAAGGTCCTTGGCCATGGCCACGCCGGCGGGATTGGCTGCCATGGCGGTGAGCCACAGCGCCGACGAAATGGTCAGCCCCGCCATGGAACTCATCATCAGAAACGCACCGATTTTTTTGCGCGTGCCATCGTCCACCCGGGAGCCGCTGTCCTCGGCCAGCGCGTTGACAATGGGGAACAGCACCCCACTGCGGGCCGTGTTGCTCGGAAAACCCGGCGCAATGATGATGTCCGCCGCGATCACCGAATAGGCCAGACCCAGGCTCGACTTGCCGAACCTGGAGATAATCAGGAAGGCGATTCTTCTGCCCAGCCCGGAGTTGATAACCCCTTTGGCCAGCAGGAAGGCCACGATGATCAGGATGATGAACCCCTGACTGAAGCCGCTGAAGGCATCTTTGGCTTCCAGCGTACCGGTGAGCACCGCAACCGTGATGGCCAGGATGGACGAGGTAAAGATCGAAAGCGCATTGAAAATCACGATCGTGATGGCCGTGATGAAGATTGCAAACAGGTGCCAGGCCTGGACGGTCAGGCCCGTGGGCACCGGGGCAAACCACAGCAGCACGCCGGCAAGAATGATGCCGAGTTTGAGGTAAACAGAATTGGACATAACTCATCCTCCAAGTTGCACAAAATCCCTAGCGTGACTTTGTTCCCGCACCTTCCATTTGTCAACGTCACAGGCCAGACTGAGACGCCAAATCGCAAGCCATTTGATCTTATCGAGGTGCCGTCCAAATAGAGGGCCTGCCGGAGTTGAGGCAGGTCAAGATTCTCTGTTTGAGCGGTGCTATGTTCAGAATCGACAGCGCGAAAGCCGCCTCGTGCGGTGGTACATCGACAGAACTAACCGCGTTGAAGGAGATTCAAAACCACGGCTTACGACAAAGGACTGGTGCAGAGAATGCATGAGTATTTTCAGGGCCGCCCGGATGTGGTGACCAGGCGAATGTTCGGTGGCCTGTGCGACATGGTCTCCGACCACATGCGCTGCTGCATTGCGCGAGCTTCGTGAAGTCGCCGTCGCCCAAAAGAAAGTGAAAACCAACACGACCTGGGGCGCCCTTGGAGGGAACTGGTCTTGACCCGGCCGCTGGGTTTGAGCGGGCTCGAGCAATGCGTATGGCGCGATCAGTACGGGTTGTCAAACCCCAGCCGCGCCATGATTTCGCTCTCGCGCAGTTCCATCACCTGGGCGTCCTCAAGCAGGTCGTGGTCCCAACCCTGAGCGTGCAAGGTGCCGTGCACGATGAGGTGGGCGTAATGGGCCTGCAGGGTCTTGCCCTGCTCCTTGGCTTCCTTGGCCACCACCGGGGCGCAAAGCACGAGATCAGCTGTGACCAGCGGCTCCATCGTGTAGTCAAAGGTCAGGACGTTGGTGGGCACGTCTTTATGGCGATAGTCGCGATTGAGCGCCTGGCCTTCTTCGAGATCGACGACGCGCACGGTGATTTCCCCATCGGATGCGAGCGCATGTCGAACCCAGCGGGCAACCTTGTGGCGCGGCAGGGCGGCGCGGTGCAAGGGTTTGTCCTTGAATTTGGAGAATTGCAGTGAAAGTGTGAGTTCGATGGTCATGGCTTTATATGGGAAATTGACTTCTAGCCCTTGTTCAATATGGCTAAAAAGCTACTCTATTGAGAGCAAACGGTACTCATGCCTTTGCCTTGGTGCTGCGTGGCCGCGTTGCCTTGGCCGGGCGCACGGGCGTGGCATCGTCCCGCACAGGCCGGTTGGAGGCGCCGGGCGCATCGTAGGCGTCCACGATGCGCGCGACCAGCGGATGCCGCACCACGTCGGCGCTGGTCATGCGGCAAATGGCGATTCCCTCGACGCGTTTGAGCACGCGCTCGGCGTCGATCAGGCCGCTCAGTTGGGTCAGCGGCAGGTCAATCTGGCTCACGTCGCCGGTGATCACGGCCTTGGAGCCAAAACCGATGCGCGTCAAAAACATCTTCATCTGCTCGGGCGTGGTGTTCTGCGCCTCGTCCAGAATGACGAATGCAGTGTTGAGCGTTCTGCCGCGCATGAAAGCCAGCGGCGCGATCTCGATGGTCTGGCGCTCGAACGCCTTTTGCACCTGGTCGAATCCCAATAATTCATAGAGTGCGTCGTACAGGGGGCGCAGGTAGGGGTCGATCTTCTGGTTCAGGTCGCCGGGCAAGAAGCCCAGGCGCTCGCCCGCTTCGACCGCCGGGCGCGTGAGGATGATGCGCTGCACCGCATTGCGTTGCAATGCATCCACCGCCATGGCGACGGCCAGATAGGTTTTGCCAGTGCCAGCGGGGCCAATGCCCAAAGTAATGTCGTGGTTGGCAATGCAGTCCATGTAGTTGGCCTGATTGAGCGTGCGCGGCTTGAGGTCGGCGCGCCGGGTCTTGAGCGCAGGGCTGTCCAGGTCGTGCCCGTCGCCTGCGAGCATCAGTTGCACCGTGGCCGGTGCGATGGGACGGCCCGCCATCTCGTACAGCGCCTGCAGCAGTTCCATGGCGCGTTTGGCGCTGGCCTTGGTGCCATCGACCTTGAACTGCTCGTGACGGTGGGCAATTTTGACTTGAAGGCCCGCCTCGATGGTGCGCAAATGCTCGTCCATGGGGCCGCACAGGTGCGAGAGCCGGTTGTTATTGGGCGGGGAAAACAGGTGTCTGAGAATCAAGTTGATAATTCCTCAAAAGGTTCTCCATGATAGGCAATAAATGATCGGCAAACTGACAGGTACTTTGTGTGACAAAAATCCGCCGCAGGTGCTGGTGGACTGTGGCGGCGTGGGCTACGAGGTCCATGTGCCCATGAGCACTTTCTACAACCTGCCCGAGCTCGGTGCCAAGGTCAGCCTGCTCACACATTTCGTGGTGCGCGAAGACGCGCAGATTCTCTATGGATTTTCCAGCGCCCCGGAGCGCGAGGCGTTTCGCCAGCTCATCAAGATCTCAGGTGTGGGGCCGCGCACGGCGCTCTCTGTGCTTTCGGGCATGAGTGTGGGCGAACTGGCCCAGGCCGTGACGCTGCAAGAGTCTGGTCGGCTGGTCAAGGTGCCGGGAATCGGCAAGAAAACAGCCGAGCGTCTGCTGCTTGAACTCAAGGGCAAGCTTGGACCTGATATTGGCGTGCCCAGCGGCGTGGCGAGCGATGCCCAGGCAGACATCCTGCAGGCGCTGCTGGCGCTGGGCTACAGCGACAAGGAGGCCGCGCTGGCGCTCAAGGCCTTGCCCAAGGAGGTGGGCGTGAGCGAGGGCATCAAGCAGGCGCTGCGGGCTCTGTCCAAGGCGTAGTCCGGGTACCGTCCGAACCCGGCGCTTACCTGCGGGGATCGAATTTGGGTGAAAACTTGGTGAGAAACGGCTTCATCAACAGGTCTTCCTTGATGACGTGGTTGATCAGCCAGTCGCGCACAAAGGTCACCAGGTGCTGCGCCCCGGCATCGGACATCTCCGGCCCCATTTCTTCGGTCAGCTTGGTGAGCTCGGCCACCAGGGCCTCGTGGGAGGCATGCATCTTCTCCACGTCGGGGTAGCCCGCCGCCTGGGACACCAGTTCTTCCCGGGCAAAATGGAATTTGGCATAGCTGGCCAGACCACCGAGCACCGTCTTGATGCCTTCGGGTTTTTTGGTTTTCAGGCTTTCCTCGGCCTGGTTCACCAGGTCGATCAAATGCTTGTGATCGCCATCGATCAGTTCGTTGCCCACACTGAGTTGTTCGCGCCACTGTAATCCCATGGTTTTCTCCGAAAGGTTGGTTCAGGTTGGTTGTTGGCCCGCGCGAGACCGCTATAGCGCGTTTCGCACGGAGCGGCCATTGACCGCCTGCACCGGACGCGCATTGTTCGGGAAGATCTGGCCAAACAGCTTGATCTGGGCGATGCTGACCGTGGTGGGTTGTTTGAACACCATCCACAGCACGCCCTCGGTACAGGGCGGGGTGGTCAGCGAGCCGATGAACTGATAGTAGCGCTGGTCTTTGGGCAGCAGCTCGTTCAGGTCGATCAGGTCAACCGGCAGCGGCACCCGGTCGCCTGCGTCCAGCGGCATGTGCGTCCAAACTTTGTTGATCAGAGCATTGGCCACACCGGGTTCGAGCAGCACCGACACCACGGCGAGTTCGTCCTGAGCATTCTTATGCACCAAGTGCGTCACCATGGCCGAACTGCGCTGATTGATCCGTTCCTCGGAGGGCATGTGGAAATGGAACTGCACCAGTCTGAAAGTGGAGCCGCGAACGGTGAGCGTGTTCTCACCCTGCAGATCTACCTGGATGGTGTGTCCGTTGTTGACCACGGAGCCGCTGCTGGGCTGGTAGTGAAATACCAGCGGTTCGGCCGGGCCCTGCAGTGTCGCGGGTTCCTCAATGTTGATGGGCGACTGGCGCTTGCCCGTGGCGCAGGCTGCGAACTCGGGCTTGAGATTGCCCCAGGCCTGCGGCCCGGTCTCGCCGGTGTAGCTCCAGTGCACTTCGCCTCCGTGCTCGGTGTGCACCGTTGACGGCGCGGACTCGTGTCCCACCATGGCGGCAGTGCGGGCCCGCGTGTGCTGGCGGCTGGGCCTGGGCTTGGGCGAGCTCGGCGTGGGTGCCGCGGGTGAGTCAGCGTGAGCAGGGCTGGCCAACTCCGCCGAGACAATCGGTGGCGCGGCAGTCCGGCCTTTTTTGCTCTCAATCACCAGTTGCAGGCGCTGCTCAGGCGAAACCCCGTTCTTGATGGCTTCGCGCAGCAGTTCCTTGATCGACTTTGGGGCGACGGAAGACGCTGTGGGCGAGGGCTCGCTGGCGGCGGCCTCGGGTGCGGTCTGGACCGCTCCATGTGCAGGTGCCTGTTCAGTGGCACGGGCCAGCGCAGGCCAACCGGCGGCAGTCGCAGCCAGTGCCAGAGCAACCATGCACACCGCCATCGGCCTGCGCGGTTCGGCCAACCTGGTCAAAGTGAGGGTGCGGGACGAAAAAATCGGAGTCATGCCGTCATATCGGCACAAATTGCCTGCCGCTTGAGGGTGTCGGCCTGTTTGCGCTCCGGCGCAGGCTATAGTCTGACCAACTTCCGCATTCCCGATCTGCCGTGAGCATTCAAACCGACGACTTTGCCGCCCCGCCGCCCCGACGCGTGGTGTCCGGCGCACCGGCCTCGCCCAATGAGGAGGCGGTGGAGCGGGCGTTGCGGCCCAAATTGCTGGACGAATATGTGGGCCAGGCCAAGGTGCGTGAGCAGCTTGAGATATTTATCAGCGCGGCCAAGATGCGCGACGAGGCGCTGGACCATGTGCTGCTGTTTGGCCCACCCGGCCTGGGCAAGACCACGCTGAGTCACATCATCGCGCATGAGTTGGGCGTGAATCTGCGCCAGACCAGCGGGCCGGTGCTCGAAAAACCCAAGGACTTGGCGGCACTGCTGACCAACCTCGAAAAGAACGACGTTCTTTTTATCGACGAGATTCACCGCCTGAGCCCCGTGGTGGAGGAAATCCTTTACCCCGCGCTCGAAGACTACAAGATCGACATCATGATCGGCGAAGGCCCGGCTGCGCGCTCCATCAAGCTCGATTTGCAGCCTTTTACGCTGGTGGGTGCCACCACCCGCGCCGGCATGCTGACCAACCCGTTACGCGACCGCTTTGGCATCGTGGCGCGGTTGGAGTTTTACACCGCCGAAGAGCTGGCGCGTATTGTGAAACGCAGCGCGGGCTTGCTCAATGTTCCCGCCGATGAAAAAGGCGGTTTCGAGATTGCCCGGCGGGCCCGTGGCACGCCCCGCATTGCCAACCGCTTGCTGCGCCGGGTGCGCGACTATGCCGATGTAAAAGGCGTGGGCGAGATCACGCTGGACATTGCCAACCGCGCGCTGGCCATGCTCGACGTGGACCCGCAGGGCTTTGACGTGATGGACCGCAAGCTGCTCGAGGCCGTGATCCACCGCTTTGATGGTGGCCCGGTCGGGCTGGACAACATCGCTGCGAGCATCGGCGAGGAGCGCGAAACCATCGAGGACGTGATTGAGCCCTACCTCATCCAGCAGGGTTACTTGCAGCGCACCCCGCGCGGGCGCGTTGCTACCCTGGCCGCCTACCGCCATCTGGGCGTGACACCGCCCGCCGCCAGCAATCCCGATTTGTTTGTGGGTTAGTGCTCGCTGCGCTCCGGTGCAATGGTGGACAAGCCGGTTTGCCAACCGTTGCCTGTGCTGTTGGCGACGATCATGATTTGGGCCAGGTAGTAGCTTGAGAGCACCCACAGCGACGCCAGCGGTAGCGGGATCACAAAGCGGTTGATGGCAATCAGGGTGTCGCTGAGCATGAACACGCAGGCTCCCACGGCCACCGCCCTGGAGGCGCCATCGCCCAGCGTTACTGCACGGCCGATGGCCTGAGCCGCCATGAGGGCGATCACGACGACATAGGCGGCCACCGCCAGTTTGAGTGCTGGCTCGGTGAGGCCGGGCCAGATCCACCCGTACATGACCGCGCCCGCCGCCAGCGTGCCCGCGAGCCCGACCCGGCTCGCAAACCGGGGTATGCCCCGCCGGAACAGCGCCAGATAGAACAGATGCGCCACCAGAAACGAGGCCAGCCCCGCGATGAACCAGTCGCCGGGCAGCATCAGGAACACGTCGCCCACCATGGAGGCCGCCAGTGCTGCAATCAAATTCAGATAAAAATAGCCTTTAGCCCTAGTCGCATATGCATATACAGCTACATAACCTATAGCAATCAGCATGGTCAATGGTTTGAGCAGAAGGTGCAGATCGGCGGGACCGAACGCGCCCGTGAGTGTGGCCCCGACGGCGGTGGCGATCAACAGCCACAGCAGCGGGATCATGGATCGAACCGTACCACTGCGATCGGCTCTCATTGCCAGGGAGTCAGCTGGAGAGCTCATCGAGCGCCCCGTTTTCAAGATGGCGGGTGTCACACCACTGGACCAGTTCCAAGCCGCTGGCGCGCCAGATCAACCGGTTGACGGTGGCGTTGCCCAGTTGCCAGGTGCGCTGCACCTGCACATCCAGACCGGTAGCGCAGCGGTACAGCATGTCGAGTACGCCGCCGTGGGCCACCAGCACAATCTGTTGGTTGGGATGGCGCTGCGCCAGTTCCGCAGTGGTTTGGACAATGCGCTCTCGCAGACGGGCCAGAGACTCTCCGCCCAGGGGTATCCAGTGCGGGTCGCGTCCTCGCCAGCGTGGCACCTGTTCGGGCCAGTTCGATTCGATCTCGGTGTGGGTGTGTCCCTGAAACGCGCCGAAATGGCGCTCCCGCAAGCCGGTGTGCGTTTGCACGATCCTGCCCGTGGCCTGGGCGATGGCCTGCGCGGTCTGCCTGGCCCGCGCCAGATCGCTGGTGTAGATCGCGTGGATCGGCTCCGTGGCCAGCGCTTGTGCCAATGCCTGCGCCTGGCGCTGGCCGGTGGCATTGAGCTCGATGTCCAGATGCCCCTGGATGCGCGACTGCGTATTCCAGGCGGTTTCGCCGTGGCGCACGGCGATGATGCGAGTCATGGTCATGGCCAGCGATCAGCGGTCAGCGCGCTATCTCGATGTTGATGCGGCGCACTGTGGTGGGTGGATTGGGGAAATCCCTGAGTGCAGCCTCAAACAGCGCGGGCACGATGGCCTGGCTGTCAGACCACAGGCCGTCGTGGGTGGCGTGGGTCTCGTAAGCCACCGTGTGGCTGCTCAGGTTGCGCACGACCAGGCTGACCTGGTGCCAGTAGGTGGGCTGCGCCATGGCCGGTGGGAACCCCATGAGGGGAAAATATCCCCCCAGGCCAACGCCGCCACCGCGTCCGCCCCAACCCAGGTTCCACCCCATGCTCCAGCCCATGGTGCCCGGCCCGGGGTTGGGGTAGGGATCCATTCGCAGCCCGTACGAGACCTGCACGCTGTACCGGGCCTGCGCGTCATCGCGCTCCAGCCCCACCCGGACCAGCGCCTCCTGGGCCATGGCTTCCAGCGTGGACTGCTGAACCTCCTGGATCTGCTGGGAGGGCAGGCGCTCAAAGCGGTAGGTGGCGCCCGACGCGATGGAGGGCGTGCTGGCAAAGCTGCGGACCTCGGTGTCGATCACGCGCACACTGGCGCAGCCGCCGAGCAGGAATCCACAGAGAAGAATCGCCGAACCGGGTTTGAACATAGGGCCTCCTTGAACACGGGGTGTCCCCCAATATGCCTAGAGCGTGAGTATCTGCACCGCAGGCAGGGTGGCTGGCGGGAAGGAATCCTCGTCAAACACCTTGTCGCCATCCGCGCAGGGCTTTCCGGTTATTTTGATGTCCACAAAATTATGACGCTTGCGGTCCATCAAGTGCGAAGGCACTACGTTTTGCAGCGCAGTGAACATGCTCTCGATGCGCCCGGGGTGTTTTCTCTCCCATTCGCGCAGCATGTTGCCAATTTGCTGGCGTTGAAGGTTATCCTGGTTGCCGCACAGCGAACACGGAATGAGCGGGAACTGCCGGTGCTCAGCCCAGCGCGCCAAATCCTTCTCGGCCACGTTGGCCAGCGGGCGGATCACGATGTGGCCGCCGTCGTCGCTCACCAGTTTGGGCGGCATGCCCTTGAGCTTGCCGCCAAAAAACATGTTCAGAAAAAACGTCTGTAGCATGTCGTCGCGGTGGTGGCCCAGCGCGATTTTGGTGATTTTGAGCTCGTCGGCCACCCGGTACAAAATGCCCCGGCGCAAGCGGCTGCACAGGCTGCACATGGTTTTGCCCTCGGCAATCACCTTTTTGACGATGCTGTAGGTGTCCTGCGTTTCGATGTGAAACTCGATGCCGAGGCTCTTGAGGTACTCGGGCAGGATGTGCGCCGGGAAACCGGGTTGTTTCTGGTCGAGGTTGACGGCGACGATCTCAAAATTGATCGGTGCGCGGGCCTGCAGCTTGAGCAGGATGTCGAGCAAGCCAAAACTGTCTTTGCCGCCCGATACGCAGACCATCACCCTGTCGCCCTCTTCAATCATGTTGAAGTCGATGATGGCCTGACCCACCTGGCGGCACAGGCGCTTTTCCAGTTTATGAATTTCGCGCTCGATCTTGGGTTCTCTTTTGGGCGCTGCTTCAGGCGTGGCGATTTCGTTGTCGATCCAGACGGCACTCATGTTTGATTCCTGTGATGCATTCCCGACTGGTTTGGTCCAGTTCGGCAAAGGTCGATTTTCGCTCAGTCCGCAGGGGGGAGCGTTTGGGAGGGCTCCCCAGCAAAGCAGCTAACCCACGAACATATGAAAAATCAGCCAGTAGCCTTCGTGAATCAATGAGGTGAGATATGAAATAAATAGCAAAAACTTCACCACTGTCCTGCTTCCATCCGGATGGCTACCTCGCAATCGTCAAAGATCTCCAGTTTGGTGATCTTCACCCGCACCCCCACCACGCCGGTCAGTTGCATCAGCCGGTGGGCCAGCTTTCCAATCAGCGTTTCTAGCAGGTTCACGTGCTCGGCGGTGCATTCATCGATGATGATGCGGCGCACCTTGCGATAGTCCAGCACGTTGGAAATGTCGTCGTCATTGGGCATCAACGGCTGCGCGCCCAGACTGAGCTCGGCGTCCACCTGAATTGGCTGGGGCGCGGATTTCTCCAACTCCAGGATGCCCAGGCTGGCATTGAAGCGAAGGCCCGAGAGGGAGAGGGTCTGGCGACCAGTGTGGTGTGGCATGGCTGGGCTTGTGGGCGTGAAAAGGGTCGATCAGAGCATCGAAAAATCGCGCTCGAACTTCATGAGGTGCTGGCCGCCGTCCACCAGCAGCGTGGTGCCGGTGATGGAGGCGTTGTCCAGGGCGAACTTCACCGTGGCGGCCACGTCTTGCGGCGTGGAGGAGCGCCCCAGCGGGGAGAGCTTGTGCAGGGCCTCGAACTTCTCCGGCGTGAGGTAGGCGCTGGTGAGGGTCAGGCCCGGGGCCACGCCCACCACCCGCACGTGGGGCGAGAGCGCCATGGCGAGCATGGTGGTGGCCGCTTCAAGCGCCGCCTTGGACAGGGTGTAGCTGAAAAAATCCGGATTCTGGTTCCACAGTTTTTGGTCCAGCAGGTTGACCACCACGCCCGCCGTGGGCTGAGCCTGGCCTGTGGCGCTGGCCGCTTGGGTGTCTGATCTGCCGAGCAGGTGCTCGTGCAGCGCCTGCGCCAACAGGATAGCCGCGCCGGTGTTGCAGCGCATGTGCCGGGTCATGGACTCATAGCCGAAACTGCCCACGGTGTCGTGCTCAAAGGTGGAGGCGCTGTTGACCACTGCATCGACCCGGCCAAAGCGGGACACGACTTGCGGCAGCAGCTTGCGCACCTCCGCCTCGTCGGAAAAGTCAGCACAAAATAGGTCACTAGCCCCCGCCAGTGCAGAACAGTCAGCTACTGTTTTTGCAGCGTCATTGGGCGAGGCGCGGTGGTGCACGGCCACCTGCCAGCCGTCGCTGGCCAGCGCCAGGGCAATTTCCCGGCCCAGACGCTTGGCGCCGCCCGTTACCAGCACGGTGCGCTTGGATTGGCTTAAAGGCATTGGGGGACAATAATGACGATCATGACAACATCCTACCGCTTAACGGACGCGCTTTTGGCGCATGTGGCGCAAACCATCACGGCTCGCGGGGGCTGGATCGGGTTTGACGAGTTCATGGCGCTGGCCCTGTACACGCCGGGCCTGGGCTATTACGCCAACGACACGGCCAAGTTCGGTGCCATGCCTTACGTGCGCCAGGGCGAGCAGACTGAAGCGGGCAGCGATTTTGTAACCGCGCCCGAGATGACGCCGCTCTTTGGCAGGGCACTGGCCACCCAGGTGGCGCAGGCTTTGGCGCAAACCGGCACCGACGAAGTCTGGGAGTTTGGCGCGGGCTCCGGGGCGCTGGCCTTGCAGATGCTGGACGCGCTGCAGGCGCTGGGCCAGCCTGTGCGGCAATACACTATTGTGGACCTGTCGGCCAGCCTGCGCGAGCGCCAGAAACAGCGGCTGGAAAAGTATGGCGGCATCGTGCGCTGGGTGGACGCGCTGCCCGATACCCTGCAGGGCGTGGTGATCGGCAACGAGGTTCTGGACGCCATGCCGGTCAAGTTGCTGGCCCGGGTCGGGGGCATCTGGCACGAACGCGGTGTGACGCTGGGCCCGGAGAATTTGGACGCAGCGCAACCGGATCAAACACCGGCCATGGCCTTGCCCACGCTGGTGTGGCAGGACCATCCCACCGATTTGCGGCCACCCCTGGCCATTGAAAGCGACCACGACTACCTGACCGAGATTCATATCCAGGCTGAAGCTTTCATTGCGACCCTGGCCGACAAGCTCACGCTGGGGGCGGCTTTTTTGATTGACTACGGCTTTCCTGAAAGCGAGTACTACCACCCGCAGCGTCACATGGGCACCGTGATGTGCCATCAGGGGCACCGGGCCGATGCCGATCCGCTGGTTCATGTGGGGCTCAAGGACGTCACCGCTCACGTCAATTTCACCGGCATTGCGCTGGCCGCGCAGGACGCGGGCCTGGGGGTGCTGGGCTACTGCACGCAGGGCCGGTTTCTGATCAATTGCGGCCTGGGCACGCTGATGGAATCGAGCACGCTGCCCGAGCGCGTGATGGCGCAGCGTCTGATCACCGAGCACGAGATGGGCGAACTGTTCAAGGTCATCGGCCTGTACCAGGGCGAGCCCTGGGACGCCATCGGCTTTGCCACCGGCGACCGCACCCACACGCTGTAAGCCATGATCCGCTGGCTGGTCGTTGTCGCCGTGTCACTTGTGCTCATCAATTTGCTGGCCCCCTGGCTGCAAAAAATGGGACTGGGAAAGCTGCCGGGCGACTTTGAGTTCAAACTCTCAGGGCGGATTTGGTTCATCCCTCTGGGCAGCACGGTGCTGCTGAGCCTGCTGGCGAGCTGGGTGGCCAGGATTCTTTAGAACACAGCGCCGTGACGGTGCCGCGGTGTCAATCTGTGCGCCTTTAGGGGCGCGGCATCGTGGGCGCCGCTCTGCCAATTCGTCTCAGGAGTGCTTGGGCGTTGCGATTGCTCCGGCGGCCGTGCTTTTGTCGGGCACGGCTTCTCCAGAGGCGTAGCGCTTGAGAAACGCCATGATCTTGGCTGCATCGTAATTTTCATCAGCCTCATTCTCGCTTTCAGTTTCCAGGCCCTGCACGCTTTGCGCGTGCATCAGTTTGCCCGAGCCATCGAGCACCAGAAAGAAAGGGTAGCCGTGAATCCGGGGCCACTGGGAGAGCACAGCCGCGTTTTTGTTGTCGCGGGAATAGTTCACCTTGAGCCACACGTAGCGGCTCTCGATCAGTGCCTTAATTTGAGGCTGCGTGGCGACCAATTGATCAAACCGGCGACACCAGCCACACCATTCTCCTCCCACGTCCACCAGAACATGCCTGCCCGTGGACCTGGCAAGCTCCCGGGCGGTGACGAGATCCTTGGCCGCGTCGCGCTGGGGGTCAAACTGAAGGGGAAGATCCTGCGCCAGGGCCAGTCCGGTGAGCGCGAGCAGTGCAATGCAGGCCAGGGTGCGCAAAGATGTGTTCACGGAAGGTAAGTCGGTGTGTCAAAACGAGATTGTCCGGCAGTTGATGGTCCTTCGGCACCAACCGTGTGCATAAAAATTGATCTGTCTCAAGTGTTGCTGATGTCGGCAGGGAGCGTGAATCGCGACCCTTGAAGCGCGGCCAGGTCGTCTCCATGTGTTGGGAACAAAGGTTCCCCATGACTGACCCCCTGCACATTGTTTGCCCACATTGCCACACGACCAACCGGGTCCGCAGTGCCGATCTGCCCCAGTCGCCTGATTGCGGCAGTTGTCACAAGCCGTTGTTTGTCGCTCATTCGCTGGCGCTGGCTGAAGCCAATTTTGACCACCACGTCCAGCGCAATCAGATTGCGGTGCTGGTCGATTTTTGGGCGCCCTGGTGCGGGCCGTGTCGGCAGATGGCGCCTGCGTTCGAGCAAGCTGCCGCGCAGCTCGAGCCGCGGTTTCGGCTGGCCAAGGTCAACACGGAAGAGGCGCAGGGCCTGGGTGCGCGATTCAACATTCGCAGTATTCCCACCATGGTGCTGTTCTCGGGCGGGCGCGAGGTGGCGCGTCAGAGCGGGGCGATGGGCGCGGCCGACATCGTGCGCTGGGCCTTGGCGCAGCCTGTTTGACAGGGCTGGGCGGGCCGGTAACTGCTAGGTAATCGGCCACGCGCCAAGCCGTTAGCATTGGGGCTTGTTCACCGCAGCGGCAAACCCATGACAACCCAACACCGAACCGAACTGATCGAACGCACCGAACGCCCTTGGGGCTGGTATGAAACGGTGTCCGAGGCACCGGGCAACAAGATCAAGCGTATCGGGGTGCTGCCGGGGCAGCGCCTGAGTCTGCAAAAACACCATCAGCGTGCCGAGCATTGGGTGGTGGTGCAGGGTGTGGCCGAGGTCACCGTGGACGACCGTGTGACGACGCTGGGTGTGGGCGAGCACGTGGACATCGCGGTGGGCCAGTTGCACCGACTGGCCAACCTGACGGCCGACCCGGTGGAAATTGTGGAGGTGCAGTTTGGCGCTTACCTGGGCGAAGACGACATCGTGCGCCTGAGCGACGACTACGGCCGGTCTTGACAGGCACAGTTTTGAATTTGATGGAACAACCATGAACAACACGGTATTGACAGACGGATTTCGCCTGCCCGAAGGTGCGCCCCCCGTGGCCTGCGTGGACATCGGTGGCACCAAGGTGGCGGTCAGCATTGCCGATGCGCAGGGCATTCGGGGCCGGGTTGCCGAGCCCACTGCCAAGCAAGGCAAGAATGACGCGCTGGCCTGGCAAATCATCGCTCTGGTGGGGCAGAGCTGCCAGGCGGCGGGCGTCAAGGCCGATAACTTGTCGGCTGTCGGTGTCGCTTCGTGCGGGCCGTTTGTGCTGCGAGATGGGCTGGTGGAACTGGCCGCCCCCAACATTTGTGGCGGCCTGGCCGGTGCGGGGCGTGGCCTGCCGAACGACTGGAAAGCAGCTTTGCTGGAAGCGCCGCTGCGCCAGGCGTTCAAGGGTGTGCGGGTCGAGAACGACGGCATTGGCGCGCTGGAGGCCGAGCGGCGCTGGGGCGCGCTGCAAATTGATGGCCAACCCCTGACCCATTGTGCCTACGTGACCTGGAGCACGGGCATCGGCATGGGTTTGTGCGTGGACGGTCACGTGCTGCGCGGAAAGAACGGCAATGCCGGGCACGCTGGACATTTGTTTGTGAGTGACAACAACGACGCGCTGTGCGGCTGCGGCAACATCGGCGACGTGGAAGGACTGGTGGCGGGCAACGCCATTCCAAGGCGCTTCGGGCATCTCGGTTACCCCGATACTGCTGCATTATTCATAGCTGCACGCGAAGGTGATGCAAGGGCTGAAGCCATTATTGATGATTTATGTCGGGTCATGGGTCGAGCCCTGTACAACTTGGTCGTGACGCTTGATTTGCAGCGCATCAGCATTGGCGGGAGCGTGTTCTGGCACAACCAGACGCTGCTGCTGCCCAAGCTCCGATCGCAGCTGCAGGGCAAACTGGCGGCGCTGACCGATGGTTGCGAACTGGTTCCGGCGGGGTTGGGCGAACGCGTGGGTGATTTCGGCGCGCTGGCGCTGGTGGCCTGAGTTGGATTTCTAAGGGTAAACCCCCCTATCCCTGGATTTCGAATTAATTAACAATTAATTAATTCGTGCGACGTGGTGTCGGCACGAATCGAACTTTTTGCTCCCTCGCATTTTTCGCACCGGAGCTCAACCCAGGAGATGACATGATGAAACTATCCCATTTGGCCGCAGCCGTTGCTTTGGTGGTTGCAGGTACGGCAGCCGTGGCAGGTGAGGTCGAGGTGCTGCATTGGTGGACTTCCGGCGGAGAGGCCAAATCCGTGGGCGAACTCAAGAAGATCATGCAGGCCAAGGGCGACACCTGGAAGGATTTCGCCGTGGCCGGTGGTGGTGGCGATGCCGCCATGACCGTGCTCAAGAGCCGCGTCGTTGCGGGCAACCCCCCGGCTGCCGCCCAGATCAAGGGCCCCGCCATCCAGGAGTGGGCCGCTGAAGGCGTGCTGGCCAACCTCGACCCGGTGGCCAAGGCCGAGAAGTGGGACAGTCTGCTGCCCAAGGTGGTGGCCGATGTCATGAAGTACAAGGGCAACTACGTGGCCGCACCGGTCAATGTGCACCGTGT
The DNA here is from genome assembly GCA_963784775.1 of uncultured beta proteobacterium. Classification (GTDB taxonomy): domain Bacteria; phylum Pseudomonadota; class Gammaproteobacteria; order Burkholderiales; family Burkholderiaceae_C; genus Rhodoferax. The sequence continues at coordinate 78,291 of CAWAST010000002.1, forward strand.
GAACTGGATGTGGGCCAACGCCGCCGTGCTGAAAAAAGCCGGGGTCGCGACCATGCCCAAGACCTGGGACGAGTTCTTTGTCGCTGCTGAGAAGGTCAAGAAAGCCGGTCTGATTCCCGTTGCGCACGGGGGCCAGAATTGGCAGGACTTCACCACCTTTGAAACGGTGGTGCTGGGCGTGGGCGGTGCCAAGTTCTACAACGACGCACTCATGAAGCTCGACCAGAAGGCGCTGACCAGCGATACCATGAAGAAATCGCTGGAGACCTTCCGCAAGGTCAAGGGTTACACAGATGCCGCGTCCCCCGGTCGCGACTGGAACCTGGCCACGGCCATGGTGATGCAGGAAAAGGCGGCCTTCCAGTTCATGGGTGACTGGGCCAAGGGCGAATTCCTGGCTGCTGGCAAGGTGCCGGGCAAGGACTTCCTGTGCGCTGCAGCCCCTGGCACGGCCAACGCCTACACCTTCAACGTGGACTCGTTTGCGATGTTCAAGCTCAAGGACGCTGCTGCCCAGAAATCGCAGGCCAATCTGGCCGCTGCGATCATGAGCCCGGAGTTCCAGGAAGTGTTCAACCTGAACAAGGGTTCCATCCCGGTGCGCCTGGGGATGGATATGTCCAAGTTTGACGAGTGCGCCAAGCTCTCGGCCAAGGACTTCGTGGCAACGTCCAAGACCGGTGGTCTGGTTCCCTCTGTGGCCCACGGCATGGCGGTCAAGCCCGCTGCTGAAGGCGCGATCAAGGATGCCGTCAGCCAGTTCTGGAACGATGACCGCATCTCCGTGGCCGATGGCATGAAGAACATCGCCAAAGCCGCCGCAACCCAGTAAGCAACGCTAAAGCGACCGAGCACCGACATGTCACGCAAGTTCGAAATTGTTCTGCCAAAACTGGTGATCGCACCCGGCTTTGTGCTGGGGTTTGCCTTCATTTATGGCTTCATGATCTGGAACGGCGTGTTGTCGGTGACCGGTTCGCGCATGCTGCCCAACTACAGCGAGTTTGTAGGCTTGGCGCAATATGAGCAGCTTTTTGGCATGGACCGCTGGTGGGTCGCCCTGAAAAACCTCGGGATTTTCAGCGTGCTCTACGTGGGCGGTTCCATGGCCCTGGGCATGGTTCTGGCGATCCTGCTGGACCAGAAGATCCGCTTTGAAGGTGCGCTTCGCACCATTTACCTTTACCCCATGGCGCTGTCGTTCATTGTGACCGGCACCGCCTGGAAATGGATTTTGAACCCCAGCCTCGGGCTTGAGAAACTCATGCACGATTTGGGCTGGGCCAGTTTTCACTTTGACTGGCTGGTGCAGTCCGAGACCGCCATTTACTGCGTGGTGCTGGCGGGCGTGTGGCAGTCGGCAGGGTTTGCCATGGCGCTGTTCCTGGCCGGGCTGCGTGGCATCGACGACAGCATCATCAAGGCCGCGCAAATTGACGGCGCATCGCTTCCGCGCATCTACTGGCGCATTATTTTGCCGATTCTTCGGCCGGTGGTGTTTTCCACCATTTTGGTGCTCTCGCACCTCTCCATCAAAAGTTTTGACCTGGTCATGGCGCTCACCGCCGGTGGGCCGGGTTACGCCACCGACGTGCCCGCGACCTTTATGTACGTTATGAGCTTTACCCGCGGCCAGATTGGCCTGGGCGCGGCCAGCGCCACCATGATGCTGGCCACCGTGGCGGCCATTGTGGTGCCCTATCTCTACAGCGAACTGCGAGCCAAGCCCCATGAACGCTAAGCAAATCTCCCGCCTGGCGCTGTTTGTGGTGCTCGGCGTAGCGGCCCTGTTCTTTCTGGCACCGCTCTATGTGATGCTGGTCACTTCCTTGAAGAGTTCGGCCGAAATCCGCTCGGGTAACCTGCTGAGCATGCCTTTGTCGATCAATTTTGACGCTTGGCGCCTGGCCTGGTCTACCGCCTGCACCGGAGTCGATTGCCGCGGCCTGCAGCCCTACTTCTGGAATTCAGTGAGCATGGCGGTGCCCGCAGTGCTGATTTCCACGGCCTGGGGCGCGGTCAACGGCTACGTGCTGAGCATGTGGAAATTCCGGGGCAGCGAGGTCTTTTTTGGCTTTATTTTGTTTGGCGTTTTCATGCCCTTCCAGGTGGTTTTGCTGCCCATGAGCCAGGTACTGGGTTACCTCGGGCTGTCGAGCTCGATCTATGGCCTGGTACTGGTGCACTGTCTGGCCGGCATGGCCGGAACCACCCTGTTTTTTCGCAACTATTACACTGCGGTTCCACGTGAACTGGTGAACGCCGCGCGCATGGATGGTGCGGGTTTCTGGCGCATTTTCTGGCGCATCGTGGTGCCCATGTCCACCCCCATTCTGATGGTGACCCTGATCTGGCAGTTCACCAACATCTGGAACGACTTTTTGTTTGGCGTGGCTTTCAGCGGCGCCGACAGCAAACCCATTACCGTTGGCCTGAACAACATGGCCAACACTTCGAGCAGCGTGAAAAGCTACAACGTGGACATGGCCGCGGCCGTGATTGCGGGTTTGCCCACCATGCTGGTGTACGTGCTGGCGGGACAGTATTTCGTCAAGGGACTCACGGCCGGCGCTGTGAAGGGATAAGACACACACTATGGCAGCTTCACTTCACATCGCAGGCATCCGCAAGGTTTTTGGCAAGGGCGCCAAAGCCGTCGAGGTGCTCAAGCGCATCGACATCGACGTCGCCCCGGGCGAGTTTTTGATTCTGGTCGGTCCTTCGGGCTGCGGCAAGTCCACCCTGCTCAACATCATCGCCGGTCTGGAGGAGCCCAGTGAGGGCGAACTGCGCATCGCCGGCAAAGACGTCACCAGTGTCGCCCCGGCCCAGCGCGACATCGCCATGGTGTTCCAGAGCTACGCCCTGTATCCAACCATGAGCGTGGCCGACAACATCGGCTTTGCGCTGGAAATGCGCAAGGTGCCCAAGGACGTGCGCACCAAGCGCATCCAGGAGGTTGCGGTCATGCTGCAGATTGAGCACCTGCTGGACCGACGCCCCTCACAGCTCTCGGGCGGTCAGCGTCAGCGCGTGGCCATGGGCCGGGCTCTGGCGCGCGACCCACAGCTGTTCTTGTTTGACGAGCCCCTGTCCAACCTGGACGCCAAGTTGCGCGTGGAGATGCGTGCCGAGATCAAACGCCTGCACCATGTCTCGGGCATTACCAGTGTCTATGTGACCCACGACCAGATTGAAGCCATGACGCTGGGCACGCGCATTGCTGTCATGAAGGGCGGCATCTTGCAGCAGATCGGGACGCCCGACGACATTTACCGGCGCCCGGCCAACACCTATGTGGCGGGCTTCATTGGCTCGCCCACCATGAATTTCATCAACGGCCAGCGCGAATCGGTGGAGGGTACGAGCCACTTTGTGTTCGAGGGTGGCTCACTGGAGTTGCCCTGCCCTCGTGAGGGCGCGTTGACATTGGGCCAGCGGCCCGAGCACCTTCACCTGGCGACGGACGCGCCCTGGCGTGGGGAGGTGGTCCTGGTGGAACCTACCGGGGCCGACACTTATGTGGTGGTCAAGACGCAGGCTGGCCTGATGACGGCTCGGGTGCCGCCCAGCACAAGCATCCAGGTCGGTGAGCAGACCGGCCTCACCGTGAGTGACCGGCACAACAACTGGTTCAACACCGAGTCCGGTCTGAGGATTGAATAAAGGCCTCAAAGGCCGGCACTGACAGGGGCCGGGAAAACAGGTAGCCCTGCGCGTAGTCGCAACCGGCCTGCAGTAACAGATCGCGTTGTTGCGCGGTTTCCACGCCCTCGGCAATCACCTTCATGCCCAATTCGTGGGCCATCACGATGATGGCTTTGCAAAGGACAAGGTCGGTTGAATCCGCGACCAAGTGGCTGATGAACGACTTGTCGATCTTGAGAAAGTCAATGTCAAACCGCTGCAGGTAGGACAGGGACGAGTACCCGGTGCCAAAGTCGTCCAGCGAGACCTGAACACCGGCATCGTGCAGTTCAAGCAGCTGCGCGGTGACACTGGCGCTGGTGTCCAGCAAGAGGCCTTCGGTGATTTCCACCGACAGGCAATCGCCGGGCAGGCCCAAGGCGCGCAAATGGTCGATCCAGCGCGTATTGGCGCTGCTGTGCTGAAACTGCACCGGCGAGCGGTTGACGCTGATCTGGAATTTCGGGTCAATCGCATTTCGCCACTCAAGCACCTGCTGGGCGGCCTGCTCGAACACCCAGTCGCCGATTTCGAGGATCTGACCGGTGGACTCCGCAATCGGGATGAAATCGGCCGGACTGACCGACCCCCGGGTCGGGTGATGCCAGCGGATCAGCGCCTCGGCCTTGTGTACCGCGCCGCTCACCAATTCGACAATGGGCTGGTAAAGCACCTGAAACTGAGCGCCTGTCAGACCCGTGCGCAGATCGGCGGCCAAACGGGCGCGGGTTTGTGCAGCTTCCTGCAGGGCCGGAGTAAAGAAGCTATAGCGGTTGCGTCCGTCGCCCTTGGCCACATAGAGGGCCTGGTCGGCGTTCTTGAACAAGTCCTCGATCAGTGTGGCGTCCAGTGGGTAAATCGTGACGCCGACGCTAGCGGAGATAAAAACCTGCTCCTGGCCGAGCTTGAAAACCCTGGCCAGAGCATCGAGCAGGGCCTGCAGGATGCGTTCCAGATGGTTGACGTCCAGCAATTCGCTCAGGATCACGGTGAACTCGTCGCCACCCATGCGGGCCACGGTGTCGGCCTCGCGTACGCAGGATCGAATGCGTCGGGCCGCCTCGACCAGCAATTGGTCGCCCGCACCGTGGCCCAGGGTGTCGTTCACTTCCTTGAAGTGGTCCAGGTCAATGAACAGGACCGCCAGTTGCAACCCATCGCGCTTGCATTTCTTGATGTCCTGCTCCAGTCGGTCACGCAGCATATGCCGGTTGGGCAAGCCGGTGAGAACGTCAAAGTGGGCCTGCTGCCAGATCAGGGCTTCCGATTGCTTTTGCTCAGTGATGTCCTGCACGGTGGCCGTGCGCTTGACAGGACGGCCATCTTCCCAGCGGGTCGTTCCCTTGGAATGCACCCAGATGTGGCGCCCGTTGGCGGTGATCATTTCAATTTCAAACTCGTGATCGCGCGGCTGGTCGACGACATCGGCATACGAGGCCTGCACCGTTGCAAGCGCCTGCGGTGTAAAAAACTGCAGAACCGATTGCGGGGTCGGCATGAATTCCTGAGGGGTGGTATCGAGCATGCGGTGAACCTGCTCGGTCCAGAAGACCTTGCCATTGGCCAGATCAACTTCCCAGCCGCCCACGCGTGAAATGGCCTGGGTGGATTCCAGCAGTTCGCCCAGACGCTGACGGTCTGCTTCAGCCTGAACATAGTCGGTGATGTCGGTGAAGGTGCGCACCAGGCCGCCATCGGGCAGTGGGTGGGTGCGCACTGCCAGGGTACGTCCGCTGCGTGTCTGGCGCAGGTAATGATCGGGCAAATCACCGCCCGCCCCAGCCACGAGGTCGGGGATGGCCTCGCCCGTGCGGGGATCGATCACCCGCCCGCCAAAGCTGAATTCGCCCTGTGCCTTCTGGTGGGCAATCACTTCGTCGAGCAGGGGGTGACGCGCCAGCAGAGCCTCGGGCAAATCGAGCAGTTCGCACAGCCGCGGATTGAAGGTGCTCACCCGCCCCTGGCCATCGACCATCAGGATGCCCTGGCTGATGCTGGCCAGGGTTGTCTGGAGTTCGCTGGCTTGCCGGGCCAGCCGTTGGTTGAGTGTCTGGAGCTCGGCTTGCGCGCGCTTGCGCTCACTGATATCGGTGTGGGTGCCCAGCATCTTCAGGGGCTGGCCCTGGGCGTCGCGCTCCACGACCAGTGTGCGCGACAATACCCATTTCCAGGAACCATCCTTGCAACGCAGGCGAAATTCCACCGCGCCGCCTCGGGCCAGATTCTTCCGGTGCTCACGCTCGGCATCCTTCAGCTGGTCCACATCCTGCGGGTGCACGTGGGCCAGAAAATCACTGAAATGGGTTGCGATTTCGCCCGGCGCGTAGCCCAGCATTTCCGTCCAGCGGCGCGAATGGCGTTGCTCGCCGGTGACCAGGTTCCATTCCCACAGGCCCTCGCCCCAACTCTCCAGACCCAACTCCCAGGGATTGGGCCCTTGGCCCAGGACGCCCTGAGTCGAATCGGGCAAGCCCACACCCACGCCCTGACCCGCAGCTGGGGCTTCAGGGGTTTGGGGGCCGGCGGACGAGGAATCAGTCACGTGTTTTCATCGGGTGAACAGGGGGCGCCAGCGGGGCGAAAAAGCCACCCAGGCAGTTGCGAAATATAGCACCCGGTGGTCCGATGTGCTGCCCGGTTATATGCGCCGGGCAGGACTGGCCAGTGGGGTCAGGCGCGCCGGAACGGCAATTCAAGTCGGATGCGCAGGCCCCGGGGTTGTGCCGCCGAGGCGAAGGCAGCGCCGCCATGGCGATGGGCGATTTCGGCCACGATGGCCAGCCCCAGACCACAACCCCCGGGCAGGCCGCTGGCGCGCCAGAAGCGCTTGAATACGTGGGGCAGGTCGGCTGGTGTCAGGCCCGGGCCGTTGTCTTCGACCTCGATCACGACCACATTGCCGTATTGGCTGACGCGCAGAGTGACCACGCTGCCCGCGCCCGCGTAGAGCAAGGCGTTCTCGAGCAGGTTGCCAAGCGCCTCGCGCAGCAATAGGTTTTCACCTTCGATGTACAGCGACTCCACTCCTTCGTAGCCCAGGTCCACACCGGCGGACAGGGCGCGGGGCGTCCACTCGCGGGCCACCTCGCGGGCCAGGGCAGCGGCGTCCAGTGATTTCAGTGAAATGTCGCCTTCATTGCGGGCCAGAGAGAGCAGTTGGTGGACCAGATGCGCGCTGCGCTGGGCACCGGCGTGCACCTTGACCAATCGTTCTTTGAGGGCACTGGGGTCGGTTTCCACCAGGGCCAGTTCGGTCTGGCTGATCAGGCCGGCCAGCGGCGTGCGCAGTTGATGCGCCGCATCGTTGAGAAAGCGCTTTTCCTGCCCCAGACTGCGCCCCACGGCGGCCAGCAAGCGGTTCACTGCGGTGGCCAGCGCGTGCACTTCCTGGGGCGCCTGAGTCATCTCGATAGGTGACAGGGCCGAGAGCCTCCGGTCATCGCGGTCGCCGAGTTGGGCTTGCAGGCGCTTGAGGGGCCGCAGGCCACGGGAGATGCCCCCATACACAAGCACGCTCAGCAATGCGCTGAGCAGCAGCAGGGGTGCGAGCATATCGGCCACCAGGTCCGAGGTGATGCGTTCCTGGGCCGCCAGGCTTTTGGCGATCTGGACCCGCAAGCGCTGGGGCGACGCCGGTTCGCCGTAGTTCACATCGAGCAGTGCCACCCGCATGGGTGTGCCGGTCACGGTGGCGTTGTAAAGCAGGGGTGCGCCGGTGGCGGGCGGGTCGCTCATCTGGGGCCCGGGCAACATGCCGTTGCCCAGCAAAAAGCTACCCGGCGGGGAGGACACCATGTAGCTGACCCGGTCATGCGGGTCCTGCTCGATGATGTCCTGGGCGGCGCGAGGAAAATCGATCAGGAGCCCGGAGCCCACTGGTTTGACCTGGCGCGCCAGCGACAGCACCGATTGGGTGAGCGATTGGTCAATGCCTTTTTCGGCATAGCGCAGGGCGATGCGGTAGGTGAGTGCGCCGCCCACCAGCCACAGCACCAACTGGGGCAGCAGAAGCCACAACAGCAACTGGCGCTTGAGCGAGAGGCCCTGACCGCTCCTGCCCGAGGGCGGCTGCGGGACCGAATTCGGTTGCCCCCGTGTGCCCGGCCACCTCATGACGACGATTCGAGCAAGTAGCCAAGTCCGCGCACATTGCGGATGTTCAGGCCCGAATCGAGCAGCTTGCGGCGCAGGCGATGGATGTAAACCTCCAGCGCATTGGAGCCCGCGCCCAGTCCCTCTGCCGGTTCGAGCTGCCAAACCTCGAGCACATCTTCGCGGCTGACCACCTGGCCCGCGTTGCGCACCAACAGGCTCAGAAGCGCCCATTCGCGCTGGGTGAGTTCCATGGCCTCGTCGTCTAGCCAGGCCAGGGGCAAACTGGCGTCCACCCGCAGGCGCCGGGTGGAGGGAGACTCCAGTTCGAGCGAACCTCCAAAGGCGGGCAGGCGGGCGCGGCGCAGCAGGGCCACGAGCCGGGCCTGCAGTTCCGCCATGTTGAAGGGCTTGGTCAGGTAGTCGTCGGCCCCGGCGTTCAGGCCCTGCACCCGGTCGTCCAGGCCGTCGCGTGCCGTCAGTATCAGCACCGGCAAGGCCGGCCAGCGTTTACGCAGCCATTTGAGCAGGTCGATCCCGCTGATTCGGGGCAGGCCCAAGTCCAGAACCATCCCGTCAAAACGGCGTGAATCGAGCAGGGCCTGGGCGGCGGCGCCGTCGGCGGCGGGGGTCACGCTGTGACCAACCTGTGCCAATTGGGCGCACAGGCCATCGCGCAACAAATCGTCGTCTTCAACAATCAGCAAATTGGGCATGGTGCGAGCATAAGCCCAAAGGGGAGTCTGGGCGGCAGAGCGTCCTGTTCCGTGTCCCCCGGCCTGCGGCCTCCTCCTTGACCTGCACAGAACGCTCTGCCACCCAGAGGTCTAGCCTGAGCACTGCACAGCCTCGATTCTGGCCAGGTGGATCAAATCACCGATATTTTTGCCATTGGCCCCCGCCTGCATTGCCTCTGTTGCTATTGTCTCAGTAACAACGCTTTGCGCTTTGGACAGCGCATCGAGCAGCCGTGCTCCCTGCGGGTAGGGTTGTTCGGCAAAGCCAAGCCGACCCCGCGCATCGCACTCGCAGGCCGTGAGCAACTCGGCAAAGCGTTGCGGTTTGCGAAATGCGTCGCAACGCTCGAGCAGGCGCACCGTGGCCGCGGCGTCGAGCGTGGCGCTGCGGTGAATGTTGCTGTGTTCGCGGGCCATCACGTCGGCCAGCTCGCGGCAAGCAGTGGGAACGCGCAGACGCTGGCAGACGCCCTGCAGCAACTGTGCGCTGCGCCCTTCGTGTCCCAGATGCCTGGGCAGGACAGGCGCCGGTGTGGTGCCCTTGCCCAGGTCGTGCATCAGGCAGGCAAAGCGCACGGCCAGACTGGTGCGCAACTGCGCGCTCATGTCCATCACCATCATCAGGTGCACGCCGGTGTCCACCTCGGGGTGGTAGTCGGCGCGCTGGGGCACGCCCCATAGCCGGTTGACTTCGGGCAGCAGGCGCGCCAGAGCGCCGCATTCGCGCAGCACCTCAAACATGCGCGAGGGGGTGTCTTCCATCAGCCCGCGGGACAGCTCCTGCCACACCCGCTCGGCCACCAGGTGATCGGCCTCACCTTCTTGCACCATGTCTTTCATGAGCGCCAGGGTCTCCGGCGCCACGGTGAAGTCGGAAAAGCGCGCCGCCAGCCGCGCCACGCGCAGGATGCGCACCGGGTCCTCGCGAAAAGCCGAGGTCACGTGCCGCAGTACCCTGGCGGCGATGTCACGCTGGCCGCCATGCGGGTCCACCAGCGCACCGGCTGCCTTCCACTGCTGCGGATCGGTTGAAATATTTATAGGAAATTGGCCTTTAGCCCCCGCCCCATCTGCATGAACAGCTATTGAATTAATAGTGAGATCGCGCCGGGCCAGGTCTTCTTCCAGCGTCACGTCGGGCGCGGCGTGGATGGCAAAGCCGTGGTAGCCCGGTGCGGTTTTGCGCTCGGTGCGGGCCAGGGCGTATTCCTCGTGCGTTGTGGGGTGCAGGAACACGGGAAAGTCCTTGCCCACGGGCTTGAACCGGTTGGCCAGCAATTGCTCCGGCGTTGCACCCACCACCACCCAGTCGCGGTCGGTCACGGGCAAGCCCATCAGGGCATCGCGCACGGCACCGCCAACCAGGTAGAGGTTCATCTCAGGAGGCCAGTCGATAAGGCTCTTCAAAATCGAGAAAGTCTTTCTCGGCCAGGGCGCCGTCCACCCACGCCTTGACACCGGGCAGGGCGCATACCCGCGTCAAATAAGCAGCTACCGTGGGCGACACCGGCAGTGCGTAGTTTTTCAGGCGCATGCACACAGGGGCGAAATAGGCGTCGGCGATGCTGAACTGGCCAAACAGCATGGGGCCGCCGTGCGCCGCCAGCAGCTGCTCCCACATCGCCACCAGGCGCGCCACGTCCGCGCGCACGCCGGTTTGGTCGCGCCAGATCAGCGCTCCGGCGTCGGCCAGTTTTGCTTCGATGTTCATGGGGCAGTGGCTGCGCAGGGCGGCAAAGCCGCTGTGCATTTCAGCGCACACACTGCGGGCCCGGGCGCGGGCCGCCTTGTCCTGCGGCCACAGGTGTTTGTCGGGAAATCGCTCGGCCACGTACTCGGCAATAGCCAGCGTATCCCACACCACCAGGTCGCCGTCCACCAGAACCGGCACCTTGCCGGTAGGTGCGAGCGCGCTCGCTGCGCGTTTGAAGGCCGTTTCGGGCGTGAACCCGTCGAAACGGATCATCACCTCCTCAAACGCAATCCCCGCCTGCTTGAGCAGCACCCAGGGTCGCATGGACCAGGAGGAATAATTTTTGTTGCCGATGTAGAGTTTGAGCATGACAGTCTCCTTGGCCACCATCCTAGCTCATGGTTCGTTGTCCTTCGCGCAACTTCCGCCATTGCCTGCGCCAATATCACTGATAGTCAATAGCGATTGGATTGACAAGTTCAATTACATATACTGAATTTATGTTCATTTGCTGAGCCGACTTCGGGGCATTCATTGGCCGCCCAGGAGTGATCGGCCCCAATAGCGGACAAGCGCAGCAACATGATTTTCGATCAACATGATTGTGCAAACCCAAGGAGACCAGTATGTCGAATGAATCCAAGTGCCCCTTCCCGGCCGTTCACGGCGTTCGTGGTGCCATCGGAGCCCGGTCCAACCGCGACTGGTGGCCAACCCAGCTCAACCTGGGCATCCTGCACCAGCATGCTCCAAATTCCGACCCCATGGGAGCCGATTTTGACTACGGCCAAGAATTTCAAAAGCTTGACTTCGCCGCGCTTAAAAATGACCTGGCCGCATTGATGACTGATTCCCAGGACTGGTGGCCTGCCGACTGGGGCCACTACGGCGGACTGTTCATTCGCATGGCGTGGCACAGCGCGGGCACGTACCGCACCTCGGACGGCCGCGGCGGTGCTGGCACCGGCAACCAGCGTTTTGCGCCCGTCAACAGCTGGCCCGATAACGGCAACCTGGACAAGGCACGACGGCTGTTGTGGCCCATCAAGAAGAAATACGGCAACAAAATCTCCTGGGCTGACCTGATGATTCTGGCGGGCAATGTGGCCATGGAAACCATGGGCTTCAAGACCTTCGGCTTTGGCGGTGGTCGTGCCGACATCTGGCAACCTGAAGAGGATATCTACTGGGGCTCCGAAACGCAGTGGCTGGGCGATGAGCGCTACAGCGGTGAGCGTGAGCTGGAAAACCCGCTGGCTGCGGTGCAAATGGGCCTGATCTATGTGAACCCTGAAGGTCCCAATGGCAACCCTGATCCGGTAGCCTCCGGTCGGGACGTGCGGGAAACTTTCGCTCGCATGGCCATGAACGACTATGAAACCGTCGCCCTGGTGGCCGGTGGCCATACCTTCGGTAAGGCCCATGGTGCCGGTGATCCCAAGCTGGTTGGCCCCGAACCTGAGGCGGCGCCGTTGGAAGAAATGGGCTTGGGTTGGATCAACAAGTTGGGCAGCGGCATTGCCGGGGACACCACCACCAGCGGCATAGAAGGAGCCTGGAAACCTCATCCAACCACCTGGGATATGGGGTACTTCAAGGTTCTGTTCCAGTACGAGTGGGAACTTGTCAAGAGCCCGGCAGGCGCTCAGCAGTGGCTGGCCAAAGACGTGGCCGACCAGGACATGGTGGTGGATGCACATGACCCCACCAAGAAGCATCGCCCGATGATGACCACGGCGGACCTTTCGTTGCGATTTGACCCGGTGTACGAAAAGATCTCCCGCCATTTCGCAGCCAACCCTGACGAATTTGCCGACGCGTACGCGCGCGCCTGGTTCAAGCTGACCCATCGCGACATGGGACCCAAGGCTCTTTACCTGGGCCCCGAAGTGCCCGCGCAAGACCTGATCTGGCAGGATCCCATTCCGGCGACGGCGCAGCCGACGATTGAGAGCAAGGACATCGCCGACTTGAAATCAAAAATTCTGGCCAGTGGCTTGTCGGTGAGTGAACTGGTGTCAACCGCCTGGGCTTCGGCCTCGACCTTCCGTGGTTCGGACAAACGCGGTGGTGCCAATGGTGCCCGCATTCGTCTGGCTCCGCAAAAAGACTGGGAAGTCAATCAGCCGGCTCAGTTGGCTAAGGTGTTGGCCGTATTGGAAGCCATTGCGCAGGTGTTCAACACCGCTGCAACGGACGGCAAGAAAGTCTCGATGGCCGATCTGATCGTCCTGGGGGGCTGCGCCGCGGTGGAGGCGGCTGCCAAGGCGGCTGGCCAGTCGGTGCAGGTGCCGTTCATGGCGGGGCGCATGGATGCTTCGCAAGAGCAGACCGATGTCGAGTCCTTCGCAGCCATGGAGCCGCAGGCCGATGGTTTTCGCAACTATCAAAAAAAGACCTACTCGGTGTCGGCCGAGCAATTGTTGATCGACAGGGCGCAGCTGCTCACCCTGAGCGCACCCGAGATGACGGTGCTGGTCGGTGGCTTGCGCGTGCTCGGCGCCAACTTTGATGGAGCACAAGACGGTGTTTTTACCCAACGTGAGGGTCAGTTAAGCAACGATTTCTTTGTTAACCTGACTGACATGAGTGTGGTGTGGCACGCCACCAGCGACGCCGCCGACAGCTTTGAAGCCCGTGACCGCACGACGCAGGAGATCAAATGGACAGGCACTCGTGTGGACCTGGCATTTGGCTCAAACTCCCAGCTGCGCGCGCTGTGCGAGGTCTATGCTCAGGATGACAACAAAGAAAAATTTGTGAACGACTTTGTCGCGGCCTGGAACAAGGTCATGAACCTGGACCGTTTCGACCTGCAGTGATACAGGGTCCTGGGCATTGGGCTTCATCGATTCTCCGTTTTGCCCAGCCGGTGCCATGGATCGTGCCTTGCCTCAAGGCAGCTCAACATTCTCTGTGGCGCTGGCCTCCTTCGGGCCGACCGTTCCCAGTCTGGCTTTAAGCGACTGGGGCTGGCCGGAAATCACCGCCGCATAGCTGGTGGTGTTGGAGAGCACTTTTTTGACGTAGTCGCGGGTTTCGTTGAACGGAATGTTCTCGGCCCAGATCGCCGCTTCAAGTTCCGGTGCACCGGTTTGCCCGCGCCAGGCTCTGGAGCGGCCCGGACCGGCGTTGTAGGCAGCGGCGGCCAGGGGCATGGAGCCGGCAAAATCGTCGAGGACCAGCTTGAGGTAGCCCGTGCCGATGGCGATGTTGGTGTCGCGCTCGCTGATCTGGTGCGACTTGAAGTCGGTCAAACCAATCTTTTTGGCGGTCCAGCGGGCCGTGGCCGGCATCACCTGCATCAGGCCCGAGGCGCCCACGCCCGAGCGCGCATCCATGATGAAGCGGCTCTCCTGGCGGATCAGGCCGTACACATAGGCCGGGTCGAGCCCGATCTGCGTGGCCCGCTTGAGCACGGCGTCGTGGTGCGGCATGGGAAAGCGCTGCACGAAATCCATGAAAGAGCGGGTGCGCTCGCTGGTGTTGATGCAGCGGTCCCACACTTCGCGCTCGCAGGCGAGATCGGCCGCGGCCAGCAGTTCGCGGTCGTTCATACCACCGTTAAGGTGCATGTTGGTCGTGTAATTCCATTCACGCACGCCTTCACTGCGCAGCCCTGCCTCAAACGCCGCCAACGCGCGATTGAGCCCCGCATTGCGCCGTGCGGCTTCTTTCTCGTCGGTGCTCAGCGCGGCAGGCCGGGGCGGCACCGTGATGCGCTGACCCAGTTCTTCGAGCGCCAACTGTTCGTAGAAACCAGCGACCCCGGCAATGCTCGTCAGCAGACGCCTGGCGTCGGCGCGGTCGGCCTCACCCCGGGCCAGGTTCATCAGCGCCCGGGCTCGCCAATAGGTCCAGGCGGGGTCCTTGCGCTGCGCTTCGCTCATGGCCGCCGTGGTGGCTGCCACTTGCTCCCAGTTGCCAGCACGCAGCGCGGCGCGCACCTTCCAAGCCAGGGGGTCCGCTTGTAAATACTTGTCTTCAGCCTTGAGGAAATAGGCCAGTGTGTTGTCCGATCGGCGCAAAGCGGCACGTTTGCCGATCACACCCCAGATCCAGCTGCGCTCTTCTTGCGTGAGCTGGGTTTTCCAGCGCAGCTTGTCCACTTCCTGGGCTGCTTCGTCCGGGTCGGTGACGGCCAGCCGAATGAGTGCCAGCGTGACCAGTTCTTTGGTGCGTTGGCGCAGCGCGAGTACCTTGCCGTCCAGAAAGCGGGCGGGCTTGCTGTAGATGGTGTCCGCCGTGTTGGCCCACTCGGTATCAAGCAGGCCAATGGCCTGGGCGACGATGCGCCGGTTGTCGTTCTCCATGCCCTGGCGCGCGCGCTGCCAGACGCTTTGGGGGGCGAGCTTGCGGGCCTTGAACTGTTGCTGGGCCGCTGCCGCACAGGCCTCATCGGCATCGCGCTGGCTCAGCCACAGGGACTCGACCTCGCTGGCCACATCGGTCCGGCCGGCATTGAAGTCTGCCATCAGCGCGTAGCATCGCACCGAGCGGTCATCGTTCATGCGAAAACTCGGGTACTCGGCCAGAAAACTGCCCCAGTCGCCGCTTTTACCGAGTTGCAGCAGCCAGTCGTTGCGCAGCCGGTCCTCCTGGTAAGTGCCTGCGTAGCGGGTCAAAAAGTTTTGAATTTCGCCCGGCGTGGCGGTTTCAAGCCGGGCTCGCAACTCCCAGTAGGCGCCCCAGGGTTCGAGCGCATGGCCCTGCACCATCGGCAGCAGGGTGCTCAGGCGCGCAATGTCGCCTTTTTTGAAGGCCAGGCTCATCTCCACGACCGCGTCTTCGGGCGAGTTGATGACCGCGCGCTTGGACTGCGCCTGGGCTGACAGCACAGGCGTCAGCGTCAGTGCGGTCAGAAGCGAAATCGATGTCAAAATGGGGTGAAACTGCATGTGGGGATTATGGATAACTCTGATAAAAAAGTGGCTGCGCAAAAAAAGGCCCTACGTGAGCTCCTGATTGAACAGCGCCTGAATCTGCCCGACCGGCTGCAACGCGCCGATCTGCTGCAACAGGTCATGCGGATCTGGCTGGTAGGCCGCCCCGAGGCGGTCATCGGCGCTTACTGGCCCATCAAGGGCGAATTTGACCCGCTGCCCGCCCTGCACCGCTGGAAGGAAGACGGCGAACTGCTGGACCAGCCCCAGCTTCGCAAAATTGGATTGCCGGTGGTGGACAAGGTTCACAAGACCATGACCTTTCACGCCTGGTATCCGGGCTGCCCCATGGAGGAAGACGCTTATGGCATCCCCAAGCCGGTGGGTACCGAGATCATTCATCCGAGCCTGCTGTTTGTGGCCTGTGTGGGTTACGCGCCGGGCGGCTATCGGCTGGGCTACGGCGGTGGCTTTTATGACCGCATGCTGGCCACGCTGGAGCCGCGCCCCTTCACCGTGGGGCTGGGCTTTGCCCCCGGATTTTTGCCTGATTTTGAGCCCGAGGCGCACGACATCCCGCTCGATGCCATCCTTAACGACCACGGCATCGTCTGGCCGGTGTAGTTCTCGCAAGCAATTCAATCAGACCGCCCGAACTTCGCCGCGCAGCGTGAAGGGGCGCGTCTCGGTGATGGCCACGTCCACCATCTGGCCAATTAGACGCGGCTGACCCACAAAATTGACCACCCGGTTGCACTCGGTGCGGCCCATCAGCTCAGTGCTGTCGCGTTTGGACGGCCCTTCCACCAGCAGGCGCTGCACCGTGCCCAGACGGCTTTCGCTGATCCGCGCGATGCTGGCATTGATCACGCCCTGCAAATGCTGCAGGCGGCGCAGCTTGACTTCGTGTGGCGTGTCGTCGGCCAGATTGGCGGCCGGGGTGCCGGGCCGGGGGCTGAAGATGAAACTGAACGAGTTGTCAAAACCGACGTCGTCGATGAGCCGCATCATCTTGTCAAAATCGTCTTCGGTCTCGCCCGGAAAACCCACGATGAAGTCGCTGCTCATGGCCATGTCGGGCCGGATGGCGCGCAGCTTGCGCACCGTGCTCTTGTATTCCATGGCGGTGTAGCCGCGCTTCATGGCCATCAGGATGCGGTCCGAGCCGTGCTGGACCGGCAGGTGCAGGTGGCTCACCAATTTCGGGATCGTGCCGTAGGCGGCAATCAGTGACGGTGTGAACTCGTTGGGGTGGCTGGTGGTGTAGCGCAGCCGCTCGATGCCGGGAATCTCGGCCACGTATTCCAGCAGGGTGGCGAAATCAGCCATCTCGCTGCCCAGGGACGAATCGCCCGCCACCATGCGGGCCCGGTAGGCGTTCACGTTCTGGCCCAGCAGGGTGATCTCCTTGACGCCCTGGTCGGCCAGGCCCGCTACTTCCACCAGCACGTCCTCAAACGGGCGCGACACTTCTTCGCCCCGGGTGTAAGGCACCACGCAATAGCTGCAGTACTTGGAACAGCCTTCCATGATGCTCACAAAAGCGGTGGCACCCTCCACGCGGGCCGGGGGCAGGTGGTCAAACTTCTCGATCTCGGGAAAACTGATGTCCACCTGGGCGCGGTTGAGCCGCTCGCGCTCCTGCAGCATCTGCGGCAGCCGGTGCAGGGTCTGCGGGCCGAACACCACGTCCACATACGGTGCCCGTTCGATGATGGCGGCGCCCTCCTGGCTGGCCACGCAGCCGCCCACGCCAATGAGCACGCCTTTTTTCTTGAGGTGCTTGACGCGGCCCAGGTCGGAGAACACTTTCTCCTGCGCTTTTTCGCGCACGGAACAGGTGTTAAACAAAATCAGGTCGGCTTCGTCCACGTTGTCGGTGGGCTCGTAGCCCTGGGCGGCGCCGAGCACGTCGCTCATCTTGGCCGAGTCGTACTCGTTCATCTGGCAGCCAAAGGTTTTGATGAATACTTTCTTGCTCATGCGGGAGTTCTCAATTTCGCTATTAAATAAATAGCTGTATGTGTATATTCAACCGGGTCTAGGACCCGTTTTCTTATGTAAAACCGCGAGGAGGGCGGCGCTGGGGCCGCAGTGGCAATTTTGCTATTGCCGGGGATAGCGCGGCAGCTGGTTGTACGGCGTGTTGCCGTCGTCGGCTTTGGGCGTGTCGGCGTCCGAGCCAAAGACGATGTTGGTCACCGTCTCCATGCCTTTGCGTTTTTCCAGCGCCTCTTGCTCGCTCAGAATCCAGACCTCGTGAACCATGCCCTGGGTGTCGCGCACATAGTTCACCAGCACTTGTTGGCCGACCAAAGTGCCTGACATCACCAGCAGGTTGTTGACGCCCTTGATGCGCGCGCCCGGCGAGAGCCGCGCTGGAGCGCCGTTGAGAAGTACTTCAGGCGGAGCGGTGACCTGCAGCGTGGCGCGCAGGGCTTTGGGGGGGAACTGGCGCACGCCGGTCTGTGCGCTGGCCAGGCTCAAGCCCAGCAGGAACAGGATGCCAAAGGCCAGGGCAGCAAAGTATTTTGGGAGGAGAGGCAAGTAGCGGTTCATGGTGTATATCCAGAGGCTGTGGTGACGCTATTTTACGGGCGTGTCATCAGGGTGCTCGGGCCCAGGTTCAACCCGGCGGGTTGGACACCCCGCTGACCACATGGCCTGAGGGTACATGGCGCGAGGCCGCATCCACATGGCCGGTCTGGTCGTCAAAGAAGAAATCGGGCTCGAACTCGCGCAAAAATTCGCCCTTGGCCAGGCCACCCAGAAACATCGCCTCGTCCACTTCAATGTTCCAGTCCATCAGGGTGCGGATGGCGCGCTCGTGGGCCGGTGCGCTGCGGGCCGTGACCAGGGCGGTGCGAATGCGCATGGTGGGGGTGCCGGCCTGCTGCAGGCGCTGCAGGGCGGTCAGCAGCGGCTTGAACGGGCCGGGCAGCAGGGGTTGGCGCGCCCTGTCGCTCTCATGCTGGCGGAAGGCCTGCAGGCCCTGCATTTGGTACACCCGCTCGGCCTCGTCGCTGAACAGCACGGCGTCGCCGTCAAAAGCGATGCGAACTTCATCCGGGTGCGACTCACCGGCCCGCACTGATTGCGGATACACCTGCGCGGCGGGCACCCCGGCCTCCAGCGCGGCGCGCACATCGCTCAGGTGGGTGCTCAAAAACAGGTTGGCGTGCAGGGGCCGCAGGTAGCGCCACGGTGGTTGCCCACGGGTGAAGCTGCCGCGCTCGATGGCCAGACCATAGTGCTTGGCCGAGCGAAACACCCGCATCCCCGAGACCGGGTCGTTGCGCGAGAGGATCACCACCTCGACGGGCTGCGTACTGCTGTGACCCTCCACCTGCGCGGCGCTGTGGTTGAAGGCCAGCAGCTTTTTCACCAGCGAGAACGCCACACCGGGCGGGGCCGGAATGTCCAGCCGCTCGCTTTGCAGCGCCATGTAGGCGCGGTCGTCGCCCTGCTCGAACACCAGGTTCTCTTCTTCAAAATCGAACAGGGCGCGGCTGGAGATGGCCACCACCAGCTTGCCGTCCAGAGTGGCGCTCATGATTGCAAAAACATCCGGTAGACGGGATTGCTGGTCTCTTCCACAAAGGGGTAGCCCAGCGCTTGCAAAAACGTGTCAAACGCCTTGTGGTCGGTCTCAGGCACTTGCAGGCCCACCAGAATGCGGCCATAGTCGGCGCCCTGGTTTCGGTAGTGAAAGAGCGAAATATTCCAGCCCGGGCGCATCAGGCTCAGGAATTTCATCAGCGCACCGGGGCGCTCGGGGAAGACAAAGCGCAGCAGCCGCTCGTCCTGCGCCAGCTTTGAGCGACCACCCACCATGTGGCGAATGTGCTCCTTGGCCAGCTCGTCGTGGGTGAGGTCCAGTGTCTCAAAGCCATGTTTGTTGAAGTTGGCCGCGATCTTGAGCGATTCGCCCTTGCCGTGGGTTGTGAGACCGACAAACACATGGGCCTGGCTGGCGTCGCCAATGCGGTAGTTGAACTCGGTCACGCTGCGCGTGCCCTTGGCGCCGCCAAAGCCGGGCAAATCGCCGATCAGCTCGCAAAAATGCTTGAAACTGCCGCGCTCCTCGGGGATGGTCACGGCAAACAGGGCTTCGCGTTCCTCGCCCACCTCGGCGCGCTCGGCCACAAAGCGCAGGCGGTCAAAGTTCATGTTGGCGCCGCACAAAATGGCGCAATAGGTCTCGCCCTTGGTCTTGTGCGTGTCCACGTACTGTTTGATGGCCGCCACTGCCAGTGCACCAGCGGGCTCGACGATGGAGCGGGTGTCCACAAACACGTCCTTGATGGCCGCACACACGGCATCGGTATCGACGCTGATGAATTCATCGACCAGCTCGCGCGCCACCCGAAAGGTTTCCTCTCCCACCAGCTTGACTGCCGTGCCGTCCGAGAACAGGCCCACGTCGCTCAAGGTGACGCGCTTTTTGGCGGCCACCGACTGCATCATGGCGCTCGAATCGCTCATCTGCACGCCGATGACCTTGATCTCCGGGCGCACCGCCTTGATGTAATTGGCCACACCCGAGATCAGGCCACCCCCGCCAATGGCCACAAACACGGCGTCCAGCCGGTTCGAGCCCAGGGTTTGAAGCTGGCGCAGCACCTCCATCGCAATCGTGCCCTGCCCGGCGATCACGTCCGGGTCATCAAACGGGTGAACAAAGGTCAGACCTTGCGTTTTCTGCAACTCGGCGGCGTGGGTGTAGGCATCGGAATAGCTCTCGCCAAACAGCACCACTTCGCCGCCAAAGCCACGCACGGCGTCCACCTTCATCTGCGGCGTGGTCGTGGGCATCACGATCACGGCGCGGGTTCCCAGCTTGTGAGCGCTCAGCGCCACGCCCTGCGCGTGGTTGCCCGCCGAGGCGCAGATCACGCCGCTTTTGAGCTGCTCGGGCGTGAGCTGCGCCATCTTGTTGTAGGCCCCGCGCAGCTTGAAGCTGTGCACCGGCTGCTGGTCCTCGCGCTTGAGCAGCACCGTGTTGTGCAGGCGGCGGCTCAGGGCTTTGGCGTTTTCCAGCGCCGTCTCGTTGGCCACGTCATAGACGCGGGCGGTCAGGATTTTTTTCAGGTAGTCGGCGGGGGTGAGGTGGTGGGTATTCATGAAGCGTCAATGATAAGCGCCCGCCAGCGGTGACAATCGTTCACTTCTTTATGGAGAACAGGAATTTTCACTATGGAATGCACAGTCAACTGGACCGGTGCCCTGGGCACTCGCTCGGGCATGGGCTTTGTGGCCGAGACCGGCAGTGGTCATACGCTGGCGATGGACGGCGCGTCCGATGCGGACAACCCCGAAAGTGGCGGGCAAAATCTCGCGCCACGCCCCCTGGAACTGCTGCTCGCTGGTGCTGGCGGTTGCACCGCGTATGACGTGGTGCTCATTCTCAAGCGTGGTCGCCACGCGGTGACGGGCTGCGCGGTCAGGCTCAGCGCCGAGCGCGCCGAGGTCGACCCTAAAGTATTTACCCGCATCAATATGCATTTCACCGTTTCGGGCAAGGCGATCCCGCCCGCAGCGGTGGAGCGCGCCATTGGCATGAGTCACGAGAAATACTGCTCGGCGAGCATCATGCTGGCCAAAACGGCGCAGATCACCACCAGCTTTGAGGTGGTGGAGGGCTGAATCAAGGTGGGCCCAACACTTATTTGTCTTTGACCAACGTGAATTTGCTCGTTAAATCATGGATTAACGCGAAAATAATCGACTTAACGAGCATTTGATTGCCGGAAGGGCTGGTTCGTGGCATGATGCTTGTGTAATCAAACATTAGGCGGTTAATCCTCGTTTTGTCGAACATGAAAATCACGCAATCTGCCATGCTCTCACCCCAGCAACTGGATGCGTGCGTCCGCCTGGGGCTGCAACTCGCGCGCCTGCGCATTGCACGCAAGGTCAAGCAGACGGACGCTGCGCTGCGCTCCGGCCTTTCGCGCAACACCGTCTATCGGCTGGAAAAGGGTGACCCGGGCGTGGCGCTCGGTCAAGTGTTGCGCTACCTGGAGACCATCGCACCGGGAAGCACCTTGCTGGAGTTGTTGTCCGAGAAAGATCCGGCGCTGCACGCCCTAAGCTCGCGTGAGAAGACCCGGCGTGTGCGCGACATGACCGCAGCCGAGCTCGAAGAACTCGATTTCTGAAGGAGCAACCCACATGGCTCACAAGGAGTTGAAGCTGATGGTTTTTGCGCACCTCGGCCAGGATTGGGCGCCTTGCGGCCAGCTTCTGATGGCCGAGGAGGGCTCGAACGTGCTCGCGTCCAGCTTCGCCTATGGTCTGAACTATGCGCGCCGCGACGACGCACTTGAAGTCGACCCGGTGAGCCTGGGCCTGCGCGACCGCACGCAAGTGCTCGGCAAGCGGCTGCTTCCAGCCAATGGTTTGCCATTCTTTGGCGGCATCCGCGACGCAGCCCCTGACTCCTGGGGACGGCGAGTCATCGAGGCCAAGCTCAAGGTTCCGGCCAACAGCCTGCCCGAGTCGCAGTACCTGCTACACGCTGGCAGTGACAGGGTCGGGGCGCTCGACATCCGGGCGTCCATCCACGACGGGCCGATGCCGGGAAGCAGCGACTCCCATGCGCTGGAGCACCTGATGGAAGCGGCCGAGCGCATCGAAGCGGGGCTGCCTATTCCGGCGCACCTGGACTCCATCTTTATGGACGGGACGGCGCTTGGCGGCGCCCGGCCCAAGGCCTCGGTGCGCGACGAGGACGGGGTGCTGTGGCTGGCCAAATTCTCCAGCCGCAACGATAGGTTTGACATCCCTTCCATCGAGTGCGCAGCCTTGCGTTTGGCCGCCGAAGCAGGACTCACCGTGCCACCCGTGCAGGTGCGCACGCTTGGCGCTCGCAAGGCCATGCTCATCCGCCGTTTCGACCGCTATTGGGCTGAGCCCGGCAAAGTTCTGACGGCCGAAGATGACCTGCTCGCGACCCGGCCTGGCAAGGGCAAAGTCGAACACCGTCTGGGGTTCGTGAGTGGTCTCACGCTGGTGGCCTGCGACGACACCGAGTCGCGCACAAAAGCGTATTCGGACCTTGCGATGGCGGTGCGTCGCACTTGCCACCCGAGCGTCATTCGCGCTGACAACGCGGAGCTGTTCAAGCGCATGGTCTACAACGTTCTGGTCAGCAACGACGACGACCACCTGCGCAACCATGGTTTCGTCTGGGAACCACGACTGGCTGGCTGGCGACTGAGCCCGCTTTATGACGTGTTGCCCCGTGCGAGCCACGCAGCGGAGCGTTTCCTGCACCTAGGCCTGGGGCATCAGGGCCGCTTGGCCACGCTCGACAATGCCCTCGATTCACACGAGATGTTCACGCTGTCGCGCGTTGCGGCCTGCGAGCTCATCGCGGGCATCTGGCGCATCGTGCGCGAGTGGCGGGGGCACTTTGAGAACTTCGGCGTCCCGGCGGCCGAAATCGCGAGTATTGCGCCTGCGCTTCGCCATATCGACGACGTTTCAACGCCAGCGCTGCGCAAGCTGTTGCCGTGACGGGCGTGTTCAATCGCCTCAGTAAAGAAGGGCAACGCTGCCGGTGAGATGCGACCGGGTTTCTAAACCCGGTGCGCCACGGTCGTCATCACCCTGGCGGCCAGCGTCATCAGGGTTTTGACGCTCTGGGGCAACTCCATGGCTCCGGCGGCGTGGGCCTCCAGCGCGTGGCGCGCTTCGTCATCCTTCATTTGCGCCACGATGGCGCGCGAGGCATGGTCTTTGGCAGGCAGGCGGGTAAGGTGGCTTTGCAGATGCGCCTCCACCTGGTGTTCTGTTTCTACGACAAAGCCCAGGCTCAAGCGGTCGCCCAGCTTGCCCGCAACCAGGCCCAGCCCGAAGGCCGCGCCGTACCACAGCGGGTTGAGCAGCGAGGTGCGCTCACCCAGTTCGTCAAGGCGTTGCTGGGTCCATGCCAGATGGTCGGTTTCTTCGGCGCTGGCCCTCATAAAATGGGCTCGAAGTGCTGCGTTATTAGTAGCAAAAGCCTGCGCTGTGTAGAGTGCCTGGGCACACACCTCGCCCACGTGGTTGACCCGCATCAGCGCGCCCGACTGCGACTTTTCCGCGGGCGTTAATTCTGTTGCGTCCGCACTGAGCGTGGGGCAGGGCTGCGAGGCGTGCGGCGCCACGAAAAGGGTGCGCAGGGCGGCGTCGAGAGTGGTCAACAAGCGATCCATTGATGTCAATTAATTTGCCCATTCAGGCTGGAGACGGCCGACAAACGCATCGAGCCGCTCCGCCAAAATGGGATCAGCCTGGATCTGACGCAGGTCTTCCAGTGCAAGCTCACCGGCAAACAAACGGCCATCGGTGTCAAGCAGGTGGCGGCATTCCTTGTCTGTGACGCGGGCTAAAAACTCCAACCGCGCTCGCAGGGCCGATTCGAGCGTCACAGCCTGACTCCTTCGGACCGTGCCATAGCGTGAATGGACAGGTTCATGAGGTTGGGGGCGGCGATCACCACGTCAACCTTGCGGCCATGTATATTCCTTGAAACCTGCGCCGCCAGTCGGGCACTGAGTTGGGCCGGCTCGGCCACGGCCTCATCGAGTTCGACCAGCAGGTCAACATCGCCACCACGCGCTGGTGTGCTTACCCGCGAGCCAAACAGCCAGACCCGCGCAGACTCGCCCGCCAAGGCGCCGACCTTAGTGCGGATGAACGAAATTTGTTCGAGGGACAGGCGCATAAGGCCATTTTACGCATTGCCTCGGTCACGCGGAAACCCAGAAAAGCAAAAAGCCCCGCAATGGGGCTTTTTGCAGGAGTTGCAACGCTGCTTAGAAGCGGTGGCGAAGGCCAAAGGCCAGACCGGTGGAGTCGGTGCCGGCAGTTGCCGTCACTCCGCCGAGGTAGCCATTGCCGCCAGGTGCCGCTTGGCCATTGGCGCTGTTGTCGAAGCGGACCAGCACGGCATTGAGGTCGGTGCGCTTGGACAGGGCGTAGGTGTAAGCGACACCATAGGACTTCACGTCGGCGTTTGCAGCGGTCTTGTCGTTGAACTGGCTGTATGCCACCGAGATGGTGTTCGGGCCAGTCACGTTGCGGTAGCCGATGTGGAACAGTGTGCCGTCAGCCATGAATGCCTTGATGAACGCTTGGTAAACCGGGGCACCGGCTGCACCCAGCAAAGCCCCGATGGGGCTCAGTCCCGTGGGGTGGTCATCCTTGATCTTGACGATCATGGAACTGATGGTGCTGCTACCCATGTTCATGGACGCGCCCAGCACGGTGTTGGTCAGGGATTTCTCGCCCAACTCGTTGTTTTTGGTGTTGTAACCAAAGCCGACCGAGAACATGTCGGTTTTGTAGTTGACGTTCATACCCAGCAGGCGGCTCTTGTTGATCCCACCGGGAACTTCACCCGCGGCGTACATCAGAGCGGCTGAAATACCGTCCTTTTGCATGCGGTAGGCCAAAGAATTTGGCATGCGGATGTCAAAAGCCGAGGGGATGGCGACGATTTGGCCGGCACCGAGCGCAGATTGGGTTGCCATGATGTCGTAGGTGGCAGAGGTTTCGTAGGCAGGTGTGTATTGACGACCCGCCAGAATTGCACCAAACGGAGTGATCACGCCCAAGTAAGCTTGGCGGTCGAACAGGTTGCTGGCCAGATTCACACCCAGCGATGCGCCGAGCTGCGGTACGACGGCTGCGACGGTACCGGCGTAGGGAGCTGGCAGACCCAACGCCGTGGTAGTGGTGAACCGGTCAGGCAACTGGGCACCAGTGATGGGTTTGTTGTTGAGCGCGCCGGTGTCCAGTTCAAACCGGTTTTCCAGGGTGAAGATGGTCTTGTATCCGCCGCCCATGTCTTCCGAGCCTTTCAGGCCCCAGCGTGAACCTTCCATGATGCCGCTGGCCAGCTGAGTGACTGAACCCGCTTTCAGGCCGCTGACCTGGGTGATACCGATGTCGGCAATACCATAAAGGGTCACCGACGCTGAGCCAGTACCTTGAGCGCTGGCAAGACCGGCGCAGCACAAGGCAGCTGCCGCTGCAACGCAGCGCACGAAGGTAGAAGGGAGTTTTGTGTTCATGAGGTTCCTTAAACGGTCCGGAGTTTGCAAGAAAATATGTAAAGAATCGTTGGCACAATGGCCAGCCCATTGATTTTGCCCAAGAGACGGACGTGCAACAAGGATGGGCAGGCGACAAACACCGTGTTTTAGGCATTTTTTACACGCGGGTTTTCCCTTACCTGCGCCAATTTGGGTGCACGACAATGTGCACCTCTCTGGTTCCGTTGGACAAAAGGGTCTCTGACTTCATGCTTGCCAGCAACAAGCGATGGTAACTTGTATCAATTTTGCAACATGCCCCCATTAAAAGTAATGAACCGTTGTCATTTTTTGGGGCCGCGTGAAAGATCCCAAGTGCCTGGCGCCTGATACTTGATCTAATGAGTACATGATTCTGGCGGTGCAGCATTCAATCGATTTTGCTGCGCGCGCAGTTCTTAATTGACGTTTCTTTCCTTGGAGTTGTTTATGAAAATTGGTTTGATTGCTCTTGCCGTGCTTGCTGCCTCAGGTGCATCGTTTGCTCAATCTGGTGTGACTGTTTATGGCGTGGTGGACGTTTATCTGGGCAGGATCAAGGGTGCGACGACGCAGACTGCAGTGGATGCAGGCGGCATCAGCAGCAACCGCTTTGGCTTCAAAGGCTCTGAAGACCTTGGGGGCGGACTGAAAGCCAACTTCGTGCTGGAGCAGGGATTCTCGGTTGATACCGGCGCTGCAAAGACAGCCGGTGAAATGTTCGCTCGCCAATCGTACTTTGGTTTTTCCGGTGGCTTTGGCGAGCTGAAAATTGGCAAGATGTATTCTGCCTACGACGACATCAATGGCGCTGGTAATGCAGTGTTTGATTCGGCGCTGACGCCACAAAACAACGTCTGGAAGAGCGTTGGATATCAATCGAATCCTTACAATGGCGCTTACTACGCCACGCCAAGCTTTTCCGGGTTCAGTGGCGCCTACAGCCGCAATGCTGGAGAAGGTAAGGTTGGAGTGGTGCAAAGCGCGCATATCAAGTACGAGGCTGGGCCTTTGTTTGCTGGCGTTGCTTATCAAAGCGAAGATGCTTTTGGCACCACAACAGCCGCACAAAACTTCACGCGGGTGAATGCATCCTATGACTTCGGCGTGGCCAAAGTTCTGGTCGGATTGGGTCGTGTTCAGGCACCAGTCGGTGCCCGCACCAACGAGTGGGGCGTCGGAATGGACTACCTGCTCTCAAGCGCTTTGACTGTGTCAGGCGGATACGCTCGTTCGCATGACAACGCGGCCGTGGTGGGCGGTGGTGTTCGCAAGGGCTACGGTCTCGCGGCTTCCTACAGCCTGTCCAACCGCACGTCCGTGTACAGCGGTTATCAGTCCAATACAACCACGACGGCCGGTGTTGACGCTGACGCAAGTCTGCTTGCCGTGGGTGTGCGCCACGCCTTCTGATCGTCGCCTCAAGGCCGGGCCGGGGGGGATTGGCTCGGCCTTGGCTCAAAAAGCCGCCTCTGAAGGCGGTTTTTTCATGGGTGCGTGCAGGTGTAACCGCAAGCAAGCGTTGTAATCAGCCAACAGCAATCCCACAAAATTCCTTGAGATTGGTAAAAATCTTTGCTTTGGCTGGTGGGCTCTGTTTAAATTCAATCCAGCTTCTGCTGAAGAAGTGGAAACGGGGTGCAGCATAAAGTGCCCTTCTGAATATCAACTTTGGAGTTATTGAATGAAAAAAACCCTCGTCGCGCTGGCAGTGCTGGCTGTTTCCGGTGCCGCTTTGGCGCAATCTTCCGTCACGCTGTATGGCCGCGTTGACGCAGCCCTGGCCAGCTGGGAAACCAAGGTCAACGGTGTTGGCCTCAAACAAACCGGCATTCAAAACGGTAGCGCTGCTGGCCTGACCACCAGCCGTTGGGGCATGAAGGGCACTGAGGATCTTGGCGGCGGCTTGAAAGCCAACTTCGTCCTGGAAAACCGCTTCAACGTGGATGACGGCACGCAAAATGGCAGCACCCGCATGTTCCATGGCAACAGCTATGTGTCCTTGGCCGGTGGCTTCGGTGAAGTCAAACTGGGCCGCACTTACACGTCGTTTGATGACGCTCGTGCCGTTGGCGCCAGCAGCAACGTGTTTGACTCGGCTTTCACGGCCTATGGCGACGTGTTTGGCCTCGGCGGCGATTACACGAGCCGCGGCAACAACCAGGTCCGTTTTGACTCCGCCAACTTTGGTGGCTTCAGCGGTTCGGTGAGCTATGCCTTTGGTGAAGACAAAACTGCTTTGCTGGGTGCGTCCAACATCACCAGCTTGAACCTGATGTACGCTGCCGGTCCTTTGACCGCCGCTTATGGTTATCAGGCTGAGAAAGCAACTTCTGGTGCCAAGAATACGTACAACGTACTGGGTGGCGCCTACAACTTCGGCGTGGCTTCTTTGAGCGCTGGCTACGGTACACGCAAGCTTGACACTACTGGCAGCAAGGACACCGAGTACCAATTGGGCGTAGCTGCTCCCATGGGCGCCGTCACTCTGTCGGCTGGCTATGCACACAGCAAGAACGAACTGGCCGGCGTGAATTTGACGGGCAAGGGCTGGGGCCTGGGCGCGACTTACGCTCTTTCCAAGCGTACGACTCTGTACACTGGCTACAAGAACACCAAAGTCAACACCACTGGTACTCTCACCGAGAACACCTTGTTGTCGGCTGGCGTTCGCCACAACTTCTAATTTGACGCTGACGCAAGTCAGCTGATGATTGAAACGACAAAAGCCCCGCTGTGGTGACACAGCGGGGTTTTTTCGTGGTGCGCCGGCATGATTGCTCATTTGCGTTGCAAGTCTCGCCACGAGCTGTCCACGGTGATTCAAGCGAACAGCAGTCCCCGAAAACAATGGGGGGGTCAGATTCCATTTATTTCCCTCAGAAGTTCACACAAGTTTCTAATCGCCGCCTCAGGCGTTAAAGTCAGACCAGTCAACCACATCTTTGGAGTCTATTGATGCAAGCCACGGCGACCTCATCCGCCCTCAAAATCCATGGCCGCGCGTTTGCGCACATTGCCGCCTTTCACCCGGAAATCACGGCACTGAGACGCGACCTGCACGCTCACCCTGAACTGGGATTTGAAGAGGTATACACCGCCGCCCGGGTGATTGAGGCGCTCAAGGTCTGCGGCGTGGACGAGGTGCACACGGGTATCGGCAAGACCGGCGTGGTCGCTGTTATCGAAGGGCGCAGCACCCACAGCGGCAAGATGATCGGCCTGCGGGCCGACATGGATGCGCTGCCCATGGGCGAAGACAATGACTTCGCCTGGAAGTCGGGCACGGCCGGCCTGATGCATGGTTGCGGTCACGACGGTCACACAGCGATGCTGGTGGGCGCTGCCCGCTATTTGGCCGAAACACGCAATTTTGGCGGGACTGCGGTTTTGATATTCCAGCCCGGCGAAGAGGGCTACGCAGGCGCCAAGGCCATGATCGAGGATGGCTTGTTTGAGCGCTTTCCCGTTCAGTCGGTATTTGGCATGCACAACTGGCCGGGCATGCGACCCGGCACGATTGGTTTGAACCCGGGGCCGATGATGGCCGCGGCGGACCGCATCACCATTGAGATCACGGGGCGCGGCGGTCACGGGGCCCACCCGTACCAGACGGTGGACCCGGTGCTGGTGGCTGCGCACATCATCACGGCGGTGCAAAGCATCGTCTCGCGCAACGTCAAACCGGTCGACAGTGCGGTGATCAGCCTGTGCGGCCTGCGTGCGGGCGATCTGGGCGCGCAAAGTGTGATTGCTGGTAGCGCCACGCTGGTCGGCACGGTGCGCACTTTCAGCCCGCAGGTGCAAAACCTGGTGGAGCGCCGCCTGAGCGAGTTGTGCCAGGCGGTGGCGCTGGGCTTTGGCGCGGCAGCCAGCGTGCACTATGAGCGCATGTATCCGGCCACCGTCAATACTTCTGCTGAGGCCCAGTTTGCAGGCGATGTGGCGCAAAGCCTGGTGGGACGTGAGCGGGTGGTGCGTGATCTGGAGCCCAGCATGGGAGCGGAAGATTTTTCCTTCATGCTGCAAGTCAAACCCGGTGCCTACCTGCGCATCGGCCAGGGCGAGGAAAACGGCGTGGGAAGCTGCTATTTGCACAACAGCCGGTATGACTTCAACGACGACATTTTGCCGCTGGGCGCCGCTTTGCACGCCAGTTTGGTGGAGCAGGGCATGCCACTGGCAACGGCCTGACTGAACGCCAGGCGCGACGGAAAATAGCCTTTTCCGGACCGAGTCGGCGACTTGAACCCATCACCACCTATTTGGTGAGAATTGCTATTTAATAAATAGCAGCATATGTACTATTGACGAGGGCTAGAGTCAATAAACCTTGTTACTCAGGTGTAGCGTTTGCTGCGCAGGTGCTCCTTCATGTCGCGCAGCAGTGGCTGGAGCTTGCTTGCGCCAATGCGCAGTGCCACGCCAGTGGCCACAATGTCAATGACCATGAGGTGCAGCAGACGGGACACCATGGGGCTGTAGCGGTCGTAGCCTTCGGGGTGGTCGGCCGCCAGATGGATGTGGCCGAGCGCGGCCAGGGGTGAGCCACTGGCGGTGATCACGATGGTAGTGGCGCCGTTTTTGCGAGCGATGTTGCAGGCGTCCATCAGGTCGCGGGTGCGCCCGGAGTTGGAGATGATGACCACGCAGTCTCCCGGTCCCAGCAAAGTGGCGCTCATGACCTGCATGTGGCCGTCGCTGTAGGCCATGGTGTGCATGCCCAGGCGGAAGAACTTGTGCTGGGCGTCCTGGGCGACGATGCCAGAATTGCCCACGCCAAAAAACTCGATCCGCTTGCCCCGCCCCATGGCGGCCACCAGCGTGCCCACGGCTTTGTCGATGGCCGCCACACTGGCCTCGTTGCGGTATTTGAGGAATGCCGCCACGGTGTTGTCAATCACCTTGACCATGATGTCGCCGGTCTTGTCGTCGGCGTCCACGCTGCGATGGATGAAGGGAACGCCTTCATTGGCACTGCCCGCGAGTTTGAGCTTGAAGTCGGCCAGGCCGTCGTAGCCCACACTGCGGCAAAAACGCACCACCGTGGGTTTGCTCACGTGGGCCCGATCAGCCAGTTCGCTCACGGGCAACCGGGCAAAGCTGCGAGGGTCTCGCAGCACCAGTTTGGCTACCCGCTGCTCCGCGGGCGGCAGCGACGGCAGGCAGGCGTTGATGCGTTCGAGCATGCTACTGTTCTTCGGCCCAGCAAAAGCCGTCACGCGCGATCAGGGCGCTTGAGGCACTGGGTCCCCAGGTGCCTGCGGCGTAGAGGCGCGGACCCTGGGCGTCATGCTGCCAGTGCTCCAAAATGGGCTCGACCCAGCGCCACGCCTCTTCCTGCTCGTCGGCACGCAAAAATAGGTTGAGTCGACCATCGATCACGTCCAGCAGCAAGCGCTCATAAGCACCCACGCGTTCGCTGCCAAAGCGCTTGTCAAAGTCCAGATCGAGTTGCACTGGTGCCAGATTCTGCGAGTTGCGCCGGTTGTCCTGGCCCTGGGCCAGCAGGTGCAATTCGAGCCCGTCGCGGGGCTGCAAATTGATGATCAGGCGGTTGGCTGCGCCGATTTGTGAGTTGAAAATGGCGTGCGGCGTGGGCCGGAAGTTCACCACGATTTGTGCCTCGCGCCCAGCCAGGCGCTTACCGGTGCGAATGTAAAATGGCACGCCCGCCCAGCGCCAGTTGGAGATCTCGGTGCGCAGTGCCACAAAGGTCTCCGTCGGGCTGTTCGCGCCTACGCCCGCTTCCTTGCGATAAGCGGGCACGGCTGCGCCGGAAACAGTGCCAGCAGCGTATTGGCCACGCACCACGTCCTGCTTGAGGCTCTCAGCGGTCCAGGGTTTGAGCGAGCGCAGCACCTTGAGTTTTTCGTCCCGGATGGCGTCGGCGTGGGCGTTGATGGGCGGCTCCATGCCAATGGCGCACAGCAGTTGCAGCGCGTGGTTTTGCACCATGTCGCGCAGTGCGCCTGTGGTTTCGTAAAAAGCGCCCCGGTTTTCAACCCCCAACTCCTCAGCAATGGTGATCTGGATGTTGGCGATGTGCTCGCGCCGCCACAGGGGCTCGAACAGGGCGTTGCCAAAGCGCAGAGCGAACAGATTCTGCACCGCAGGCTTGCCCAGATAGTGATCAATGCGGAACACCTGCTTCTCGCCAAATATCTGGCACACGGTCTGATTGATGGCGCGGTTGCTGGCCAAGTCGTGGCCCAGCGGTTTTTCCAGCACCACGCGGGTTTGCGGGGTGTTGAGTCCGGCCAGGCCCAGTTGCTCGCATACGGTGGTGAACAGGCCTGGTGCCGTAGCCACGTACATGACCACGGTGTCAGCGTTGCGCTGGGCCAGCGCACTGGCAAGCTGGGCGTAGTCCTGCGGGCCCGAGAGATCCATGCGCAGATATTCCAGTATCTCGGCAAATCGTTGAAACTCGTCCTCACTGGGGCGTTTGGCCAGATCCACACTGTCAAAGCGCTCCCGAATACGCTCGCGGTACTGCTCATGCGTGAGTTCTTCCCGACCCACGCCAAGAATGCGTCCGTTGGCGGGCAGCGTGCCGTGACGAAAGGCCTGGAACAGGGCGGGCATCAGTTTGCGCCAAGCCAGGTCGCCCGTACCGCCAAACATAACAAGGTCAAAACTCATGAGGGTTCAATCCAGAAAGCCAAGAAAATCAGTCCATAATGTAACTTAGTTTCATGTTTTTCAGAGGTTGATGTAACGCAGGACCGGATGGATCAAAACCAATGTTCGGTTTGCCAGCGCACGCCGGTCCGAATGCTGCCTCAGGAGTCTGGGCGGCAAAGCGTTCTGCTTCGTGTCACCCGGCCTGCGGCCTCCTTCTTTACCTGCGCAGAACGCTTTGCCGTCCAGACTCCCTGAGCGACAGCGGCAACTGTGTAACATAGGGGGCGTCGATAGGGCTCCCCGAGATTGAAAGACGCGCACTGCCAACGGTGGGAAAGCGTTGATCGGGCCAGGGGAACGGATGCGGTTCCCGCCGCAATGAATCGCACAAGTTTCGTTTTTTAAAGGAGTGATGGTAATGAAGAAGTTGTTGGTAGTTACGGCCATTGCGGCCGCCAGCGCGGCTGCGCAGGCGCAAACGGTCAATATCATTTGCTCGGTTCAGGCCGAATGGTGCAACATGATCGGTACGGTCTATGCCAAGACCACCGGCACAAAAATCAATGTCAGCCTGAAGGGTTCGGGTGAGGCGCTGGCCCAGCTGATCGCCGAAAAGGAAAACCCCAAAACCGACATCTGGTTTGGTGGCACGGGCGACCCGCACCTGCAGGCCGCCGAGCAGGGTCTGTCGATGGAATACAAATCGCCCACCCTGCCGCAATTGCAAACCTGGGCCCAGCAGCAGGCCAAGCAGTCGGGGTACAAGACCGTGGGCATTTACTCGGGCCCACTGGGATTTGGCTACAACACCGAGCTGATCGCCAAGAAGAAGCTCAAGGTCCCGCGGACCTGGGCAGACTTGCTCAACCCCGCGCTCAAGGGCGAGATTCAGGTGGCCAACCCCGCTTCCAGCGGCACGGCTTACACCATGGTGGCCACGTTGGTCCAACTCATGGGTGAGGACAAGGCTTTTGACTACATGAAGCAGTTGCACAAGAACATCAGCGTGTACACCCGCAGTGGCACTGGCCCCATCAAGGCGGCCGCCCGCGGTGAAACCACCGTTTCCATCAGCTTTGTGCACGATGCGCCTGGTGAAAAAATGGCAGGATTCCCGGTCGAGGCCGTGACTCCCACCGATGGCACCGGTGCGGAAATTGGCTCCATGAGCATCATCAAGGGTGCGCGCAATCTGGAAGCGGCCAAGAAGTTTTATGAATGGGCTTTGACCCCTGCTGCTCAGGAACTCGGCGCTGCAGCCAAGCAGTTCCAGGTGCCTTCCAACAAGGCCGCCAAGGTTGATGCCAATGTGCCTGACTTCAAGAAGATCAACTTCATCAATTATGACTATGCAAAATACGGCGCCAGCGCCGAGCGCAAGCGCTTGATTGCCAAGTGGGAGAAAGAAGTCAATTCGCTGCCGCATTGATGGTCTTCACGGTGGCACCAAGCCACTGTTGACACCTTCCACCGGCCCCGCGCACACGGATGTGTGTGGGGCCGTGTGCCTCGTTACCTTGTCACTCATCGCCCAGTGCTGCGTCTGCCCAGACCATGAACAAATCACCCAATAAGGCTATTTCAATCTGGCTGGTCATTGGCCTGCTCGCTTATCTGGCGGTGCCCTGGTATGCCATTCAGGATACGGCCTGGTTCAGCGTGCTGCCGCAAATATTTGGGGACGCTGAAACTGCCAATGGCCTCATGCAGGCTTTGGTGCATGGACGCAAATGGCTGCTGCTGGGCCTGGCCGGGTTGGCGGTCGCTGCCGTGGGCTTGATTACACCGCCTGGCAAAGCCCAGGGCCGTTGGCTGGTGGCCGGTGGCTTTTCGGGCTTTGTGGGCCTCCTGGGCAGCGGCTTTCTGATTGGCGCTCGGGGCTGGTCTTTTGAAGGGTTCAACGCTCAGTTTGGCGAGCTGGCGATCAACCAGTTTGGAATTGGCATCGGTGCCTTTGTCGCGCTGCTGGCGCTGGTGATGCTCTTTGCCTTTGGCGTGGCTCGGCGGGGGTTTTTCAAGGGCGACTTGTTTATTGCCTCGGCGGTGATCGGGTGTTCGGCGCTGTTGTTATTGTTCATCGCTTTTCCGGTGACCAAGGCGCTGTATGGCGCTTTCCTCAACGATGAGGGACATTGGGCCTTCTCGGCAATTTTTGAGCGCATCGGCAACGAGCGGGTCTGGGGTCTCAATTGTCTGCGGGGGGGCGTGCGCTGCGGTGTGGCCTGGAACACGCTGTTTCTGGCACTCCTGACCGCCGCGGGAACCACCATCATGGGCACCATGATGGCCTTGCTGGCCGAGCGCAGCGCCAGCCGCCGGGTGCAGACGCCGCTGCGCGTGGTCGCATTGCTGCCCATCATCACGCCGCCCTTTGTGGTGGGTCTGGGCTTGATTTTGCTGTTTGGCCGCGCCGGTATCGTCAACCAGTTTCTGGAGTACGCCTTCAACGTGCAGCCCACGCGCTGGTTCTACGGTGTGCTGGGGATCTGGATTGCACAGTTGTTCGCTTTCACGCCGATTGCTTTCATGATCATGCGCGGGGTGGTGCAAGGCGTCGCCCCCAGCATGGAGGAAGCCGCTCAAACCCTGCGGGCAGATCGCCACAAGACTTTCTTCACCATTACGCTGCCACTGCTCAAGCCTGGTCTGGCCAATGCGTTTTTGGTCGGCTTTATTGAAAGCATTGCCGATTTTGGCAACCCCATTGTGGTCGGTGGGCAGTACTCGGTGCTCTCCACGGACATCTTCTTCGCCATTGTGGGTGCCCAGTATGACCAGGGCCGCGCCGCTTCGCTGGCGTGGATTCTGACGATCTTCGCGCTGGGTGTGTTTGCGCTGCAACGGGCACTTCTGGGCAAGCAGAATTTCACGACCGTCAGCGGCAAGGGCGATGCCGGCATCCCCATGGTCTTGCCCGACGGGGTGCGCCGCACCCTCAATTCGGTGGTGTATCCCTGGCTGGCCTTTACAGTTGTGGTTTATCTGTTTGCATTCGCAGGTGGTTTTGTGCAAACCTGGGGCCGCGACTACACGCTGACCCTGGCGCACTTCCAGACGGCTTTTGGTCTGGATTGGGGCAAGTTCGGCATTGTCTGGGCTGGTACCGCGTGGAATTCGCTCTTTACCACGGTCAAGCTGGCGGGTATTTCAGCGCCGATCACGGCGGCGGTCGGGCTCTTGATTGCCTACTTGCTGGCTCGCACCGAGTTTCGCGGGCGCGGCATGTTTGAATTCATTGCGCTGCTGGCCTTTGCCATTCCGGGCACGGTGCTCGGTGTGAGCTACATCCTGGCCTTCAACGTGCCGCCGGTCGAGTTGACTGGCACCGGGCTCATCATTGTCCTTTGCTTTATGTTCCGCAACCTGCCGGTGGGCGTGCGCGCAGGCACGGCGGCGTTCAAGCAACTCGACAAATCGCTCGATGAAGCTTCCCTGATGCTGCGCGCCTCCACTCTGCAAACCCTGTTCAAGGTGGTGCTGCCACTGCTCAAGCCGGCCCTGGTGGCGGCGCTGGTCTACAGCTTTGTGCGGGCCATGACGACTGTCAGTGCCGTGATTTTCCTGGTTACGGCTGAAAATGAGTTGGCAACCACTTACATCATTGGCCGCGTGGGCAATGGCGACTACGGCGTGGCGTTGGCGTATTGCACGGTGCTCATCATCCTGATGTCGCTGGCTATCGCGCTGATCCAGTTTCTGGTGGGCGAGCGCAAGCTCGGGCGACGCAAGACCGGTGTTGGCGCTATTGCGGTTCCGGTCAATTGAACCTGTACAAATAAAACTAGGCAATATTGAACATCATGAATCACGGCGTTGAATTCAAAAACATTTCCAAGCGCTACGGCATTGATTCCTCGGCGCCGCTGGTGGTCCGAGGGGTCAGTTTTGAGATTGAGCAGGGCTCGCTGACCACGATCCTGGGGCCATCGGGCTGCGGCAAGACCACTTTGTTGCGCATGATCGCCGGGCTGGAGTCGCCCACCTCGGGCCAGATCATGATGGACGGCAGGGACGTCACCACGTTGGGTCCAGCCGACCGCAACGTGAGCATGATGTTCCAGAGCTACGCCTTGTTTCCCCATATGAACGTGGTGGAAAACGTGATGTATGGCCTCAAGATGTCGGGCGTTGCCAAGGAAGCCGCCCGCACCCGCGCCAGTGATGCACTGCGCAACGTGGGATTGGTCGGGTATGACGAGCGCCTGCCCAGCGAACTCTCGGGCGGGCAGCAGCAGCGCGTGGCGCTGGCCCGCGCTCTGGTGCTCGAGCCTGGTGTGTTGTTGTTTGATGAGCCGCTGAGCAATCTGGATGCGCGCCTGCGCCGCGAGATGCGCGAAGAAATCCGCTCCTTGCAGCAGCGCCTCAAGCTCACAGTGGCTTATGTCACTCACGACCAGAGCGAAGCCCTGGCCGTGAGCGACCAGATCATCGTGATGAACGACGGCGTCATAGCGCAGCGCGGCACGCCGCAAGATATGTACGAGTGCCCGCAAAGCGAGTTTGTGGCCGGCTTTATGGGTGAGGCCATGCTGTTTCCGGCACAATCCGGCTCTGACGGGCGGGTTCAGTTGGGGCCCTTGCAGATTGCGCCGCGCCAGGCGGTGGTTGCCGGTGCGGTCAAGGTGGCGGTGCGCCCCGAGGCCTGGCTGATTCAGCGCAAGGGCATCGCGCAGGGGGCCTTCGTGCCGGGCAAACTGCTCAAGTCCGCCTATCTGGGCAGTTTCTTTGAGTACACCTTCGAGACGACGCTGGGCAACATTTTTGTGGTGTCACCAGACCTGACTGATGTACTGCCGGTGGGTGTTGAGGTGGAATTGCGGCTGGCCGACCATGGAGTGTCGGTGGTTAAGGTGAGCTGAACGCCGCAGCGTGCAATCGACCCACCCGAGCCGCCTGATAATGGCGGCATGAACCAACTCGACGCACTCAAACAATTCACCACCATAGTGGCCGACACGGGCGATTTCAAGCAGATCGCCGCTTACCAGCCCCAGGATGCCACCACCAACCCGTCCTTGATTCTCAAGGCGGTGCAAAAGCCCGACTACCGGACCTTGCTGACCGACACTGTGGTCCAGCATCGCGCGGCACCGCTCGATGAAATTATGGACCGTCTGCTGGTGCGTTTTGGCTGCGAGATTCTGTCGATCATTCCCGGGCGTGTCTCCACCGAGGTCGATGCGCGTTTGAGTTTTGACACCGTCGCCACGGTGGCAAGGGCGGTCCGGCTGATCGCGCTGTACGAGGTACAGGGGATTGACCGTAAGCGCGTGCTCGTCAAGGTGGCCGCTACCTGGGAGGGCATCGAGGCGGCACGTCAGCTGGAGCAGCGCGGCATTCACACCAACTTGACACTGCTGTTCTCGTTTTGCCAGGCGGTGGCCTGTGGCCAGGCCAAAGTGCAGCTCATTTCACCGTTTGTAGGCCGCATCTATGACTGGTACAAGAAGTCCGCGGGCGCAGCCTGGGTCGAGGCCGACAATGCCGGGGCCAATGACCCCGGCGTGAAGTCGGTATGCCAGATTTACAACCACTACAAGAAATTTGGCATTGCCACCGAGGTGATGGGCGCGAGCTTTCGCAACGCGGGCCAGATCACGGCGCTGGCGGGCTGCGATCTGCTGACCATCAGCCCCGACCTGCTGGCCACGCTGGCGGCCACCTCCACCCCGCTGGCGCGCGCACTCGATCCGCAGGCGGCGCAGGTACTTGACTTGCCCGAACTGAATTACGACGAGGCGGGATTCCGATATGCCTTGAACGAAGACGCCATGGCCACCGAGAAACTGGCCGAGGGTATTCGCGCCTTTTGTGTGGATGCCGCCAAGCTCGACCAACTGCTGTTGGCCGCCTGACCGGCATTCGAGGAGTCCTCTACATGACCCGGACACGCTGTGACCAAACCCCCGCCTGGAGGCAGCTTCAAACCGCCTTTCAAGCGACTGGACAGACCTTTGACCTGCGCACCGCTTTTGCCACCGACCCCGCTCGTTTTGAGACTTTCAGCCAGAGCGCACCGCATGTGTTTGCCGACCTGTCCAAAAACCTGATCGACGCCAGCACCGAGCAATTGTTGCTGGAACTGGCGCGCCAGAGTGGTGTACAGGACTACCGTGACGCCATGTTTGCCGGCGAGCCCATCAACAGCACCGAGCAACGCTCGGTGATGCACTGGTTGTTGAGAAATCCGACTATAGCCCCTGTGAATAAAGCACATGTAGCTATCAACAATGCAGCATTGGTAGGCCTGACCAGTGAGTTGAACGAAGTCCACGCCACGCTTGAGGCCATGTTGGCCTACGCGCAGGCGGTTCGCTCGGACGAGCGCATCACCGACGTGGTCAACATCGGCAT
This sequence comes from uncultured beta proteobacterium, assembly GCA_963784775.1. Classification (GTDB taxonomy): domain Bacteria; phylum Pseudomonadota; class Gammaproteobacteria; order Burkholderiales; family Burkholderiaceae_C; genus Rhodoferax. Next base: position 116,428 of record CAWAST010000002.1, read on the forward strand.
TGGCGGCTCCGATCTGGGGCCGCAAATGGCGGTGATGGCACTCGATGCGTTTGCCACCACGGGCAAGCGATTTCACTTTGTCTCCAATGTGGACGGACATGAACTCGCTGCGGTTCTGACGCGCATCAAACCGGAGAGCACGTTGTTTCTGGTGGCGAGCAAGACCTTCACCACCATTGAGACCATGACCAATGCGCACTCGGCCAAAGCGTGGTTCGAGGCGCAGGGCGGCACCGATATCGCCCGGCATTTTTGCGCCTTGACCACCAACGTGGCGGCGGCCAATGCGTTTGGCATCACGACCACCTTTGGTTTCTGGGACTGGGTGGGTGGGCGCTATTCGGTTTGGTCAGCCATTGGCTTGCCATTGGCCATTGCAATTGGCGCGCAGGGATTCAGGGATTTTCTGGCTGGCGCGCATGAAATGGACGAGCATTTCCGCACCGCGCCGCTGGAGGCCAACCTGCCGGTGCGCCTGGGGCTGCTGGACCTCTGGTACCGCAACTTTCATGGCTATACCAGCCGCTCCATCGCGCCCTACCACAGCGCACTCAAGCGCTACCCGGCCTATTTGCAGCAACTTGAGATGGAGAGCAACGGCAAGCGGGTGGACGCAGTGGGTGAGGCCCTGCCGTATGGCACATCTCCGGTGCTTTGGGGCGAGCCCGGCACCAACGGCCAGCATGCCTATTTCCAGATGCTGCACCAGGGCACGGATGTGGTGCCGGTGGAGTTTGTCGCCGTCAAGAAGCCCAAACATGATTTGCCGGGTCACCACGATCTGCTGCTGGCCAACGTGCTGGCCCAGGCCCAAGCGCTGATGCTGGGCAAGGCCGATGGGGGCGGGCACAAACACTTTCCTGGCAACCGGCCCAGCACTTTTTTGCTGCTCGACGAGCTCACCCCCACGAACCTGGGGGCCTTGATTGCCTTGCAGGAGCATCGGGTGTTTGTCACTGGTGCGCTGTGGCGCATCAACAGTTTTGACCAATGGGGGGTGGAGCTGGGCAAGGTGCTGGCTAAGGACATCGCACCGCGGTTGGTCAGCGGCGATGCGACGGGGCTCGATGGCTCCACCGCAGGTTTGCTGGCGCGCCTGCGCTAAGTGTTTATTCAGTTGTTCAGATTGGACATTGCCACATGAACCTGGTGTTTGACTTGGGAGCGGTCTTGTTCCACTGGGAGCCCGCTACTCTGGTGGCCACGCACTTCCCCGAGCAAACATCGACGCCGGCTGCCACGCAGAACTTGGCCCGGTCTATTTTTGGCCATCCCGACTGGCATGGATTTGATCGAGGTACCGTGACGTCGGACCAGGTCGCACAGCGCACCTCGCAGCGGCTGGGCCTGGCGCACGACGCAATGGTGCAAATGGTGGACTCGATCGGTGACCTTTTGGCGCCCATTGAGGGGACGGTTGATTTGCTGACCGGTTTGGTGCAAAGGCGGCAGGAGTGCGGTGATCTTCGCCTGTATTTTTTGTCCAATATGCCCACGCCCTATGCCCGCAAGCTGGAAAGAAAACATGCCTTTATGACGCATTTTGATGGGGGCATATTTTCCTGCGATGTGCAGCATATCAAGCCCGAAGCCGAGATTTACCTGATGCTGCAGGTCCGCTACCAGCTCGAGCCGGGGATCACGCTGATGATTGACGACCTCAAAGGCAATGTTCAGGCGGCATGTAAACTGGGCTGGCGTGGTATCACGTTCGAATCACCGACGCAATTGCAGAGCGATTTGGCAAGTCAACTCACAACAACCTGTAAAGGAGACTCATGAAACTGGTTCGTTACGGCAACCCCGGCAAGGAAAAGCCCGGCCTTATTGATACGCAGGGCCAACTGCGCGACCTCAGTGCGGTGGTCGCAGACATTGGCCCGGGGCAGCTTGGCGATGCCGCGCTGGCCAAGCTGGCCCGGGTCAAGGCCGACAAGCTGCCGCTGGTCAAGGGCAAACCGCGCATGGGTTGTCCGGTGCAGGGCGTGGGCAAGTTCATTGCCATTGGTCTCAATTACGCCGACCACGCAGCCGAGGCGGGCATGCCGCTTCCGGCCGAGCCCATCGTGTTCATGAAGGCTACCAGTTGCATCCAGGGGGCCGATGATTCTGTGATGCTGCCCAAGGGTTCCAAGAAGACCGATTGGGAAGCCGAGCTTGGAGTGGTGATCGGCACGCGGGCCCGTTATGTCTCGCAAAAGGACGCTTTGCAGCATGTGGCGGGCTACTGCGTGGTGAACGACATCAGCGAGCGAAGCTATCAGTTGGAGCGCGGCGGCACCTGGGACAAGGGCAAAGGTTGCGATACCTTCGGGCCGGTCGGCCCCTGGCTGGTGACTCGCGACGAGGTGCCCAACCCGCAAAAACTCGGCATCTGGCTGGAACTCAACGGCAAGCGGGTCCAGAACGGAAGCACCAAGACCATGGTCTTCGGTGTGGCCAAAATTATCAGCTACCTCAGCCAGTTTATGACACTGATGCCCGGCGATGTGATCACCACCGGCACGCCGCCCGGCGTGGGCATGGGCATGAAACCGCAAGTGTTCCTTAAAGCTGGGGACACCTTGACGCTTGGCGTCGACGGCCTGGGCGAGCAGCACCAGAGGGTGGTGCCGTTCAAGCTCTGATTTATTTAGAAAATCAGCCTCTAGCCCTCGTGCAGTATGTTGACATAGCTATTTAAAAGATAGCGCAAAAGAAAAACCCGCAAGGCTCGCGCTTTGCGGGTTTTTTTTAACAGTCGCGGTGCAATTACATGCCCATGCCGCCCATGCCGCCCATGCCGCCCATGCCACCCATGTCGCCACCGCCCATGCCGCCAGCGGAGTCATCCTTTGGAGCCTCGGCAATCATGCACTCGGTGGTCAGCATCAGGGATGCCACAGAGGCTGCGTTTTGCAGCGCGGTGCGGGTCACCTTGGTGGGGTCCAGAATACCCATTTCGATCATGTCGCCATAGGTATCGTTGGCGGCGTTGAAGCCGTAGTTGCCCTTGCCGGCCAGAACAGCGTTGACCACGACGGAGGCTTCGCCACCGGCGTTGTACACAATCTCGCGCAGGGGCGCTTCAATGGCCTTGAGCACCAGCTTGATGCCGGCGTCCTGGTCCGTGTTGTCACCCTTGATCTTGCCAGCGGCTTGCATGGCGCGCAGCAGCGCGACGCCGCCACCAGCCACGATGCCTTCTTCCACAGCAGCGCGGGTGGCGTGCAGGGCGTCTTCCACGCGGGCTTTCTTTTCTTTCATCTCGACTTCGGTGGCAGCGCCCACCTTGATCACGGCAACACCGCCAGCCAGCTTGGCCACGCGCTCTTGCAGTTTTTCGCGGTCGTAGTCGCTGGTGGCTTCTTCGATTTGCACGCGCACTTGTTTCACGCGGGCTTCGATGTCAGCAGCAGCGCCAGCGCCGTCGATGATGATGGTGTTTTCTTTGCTGACTTCAATGCGCTTGGCCGAGCCCAGGTCTGCCAGCGTCACTTTTTCCAGGGTCAGGCCCACTTCTTCAGCGATGACCTTGCCGCCGGTCAGGATGGCGATGTCTTCCAGCATGGCTTTGCGACGATCGCCAAAGCCTGGTGCCTTGACAGCCACAACCTTCAGGATGCCGCGGATGGTGTTGACCACCAGCGTGGCCAGGGCTTCGCCTTCGACGTCTTCGGCAATGATCAACAGCGGACGGCCCGACTTGGCCACTTGTTCCAGCGTGGGCAGCAGGTCACGGATGTTGCTGATCTTCTTGTCGTACAACAACACGAAGGGGTTTTCCAGCAGCGCGGATTGCTTCTCGGGGCTGTTGATGAAGTAGGGCGAGAGGTAGCCACGATCAAACTGCATGCCTTCGACGACTTCGAGCTCGGATTCCAGCGATTTGCCGTCTTCCACGGTGATCACGCCTTCTTTGCCCACTTTGTCCATCGCATCAGCAATGATCTTGCCAATGGCTTCGTCGCTGTTGGCCGAGATGGAGCCCACTTGCGCGATTTCCTTGGAGGTGGTGGTCGCCTTGGACGACTTCTTAAGCTGCTCGACCAGGGCGAGAACCGCCTTGTCGATGCCGCGCTTGAGGTCCATCGGGTTCATGCCGGCGGCCACGTACTTCATGCCTTCGTGCACGATGGCCTGGGCCAGCACGGTGGCGGTGGTGGTGCCGTCGCCAGCGATGTCAGAGGTCTTGGAAGCGACTTCCTTGACCATTTGTGCGCCCATGTTCTGGAGCTTGTCCTTGAGTTCAATTTCCTTGGCCACGGACACGCCGTCCTTGGTCACGGTGGGGGCGCCAAAACTGCGGTCCAGCACCACGTTGCGGCCTTTAGGGCCCAGGGTTACTTTAACGGCGTTGGCCAGGATGTTCACACCCTCGACCATGCGTGCGCGGGCTTCGCCGCCAAATACTACGTCTTTTGCTGCCATGATTAAATCTCCAGATATTTCAATAAATTAACAAACGGGTTGTGGGGAAGGAAAACACTGCGAGCGCCGGGCAACAACGCACGGCGCCTGCGCAGTTGCATTATTTCTCTACAACGGCGAACAGGTCGTCTTCTTTCATGACCAGCAACTCGTCGCCGTCCACCTTGACGGTCTGGCCGCTGTACTTGCCAAACAGAACGCGGTCACCGACCTTGACGTTCATGGCGATCAGCTCGCCCTTGTCGTTCTTTTTGCCAGGACCGACGGCCAGAACTTCGCCTTGATCAGGCTTTTCAGCGGCGCTGTCAGGAATGACGATGCCCGAAGCGGTTTTTGTTTCGTTTTCTACGCGCTTGACAATCACGCGGTCTGCGAGAGGACGAAGTTTCATGGGATCTCCTTTAAATTAGGTAAAACAGTGTGTAAACAAGAATGCCAACTTGAAAGCAAGTTGGCGCTCATTAACTTGAAGAGCAGGTTCCGCCAGATCAAAGCCTGTTAGCACTCAACTCTTACGAGTGCTAATCATAAGGGTTTTTGGCGTGCTTTCAAGAGGGCTGCCGCAAAAACCCTTGTTCATGGCATCATTTGCCAGTGAACGCAAGAAAAAGGCTTGGCATGGAAAAGCAGTGGGACGCGACTCTTAAGCAGGACAGATTTGACCCCAGAGAGGGTCGGCAAACAATGAAGGCGGTGGTGACCGCAGGCCATGGCGGCTACGGCCAGCTTCAATGCCGCGTGGTGGGCCGTCCGGTGCTTAAGCCAGGTGAGGTGCTGTTGCAGGTGCTCGCTGCGGGGGTCAACAACACGGAGATCAATACGCGCGTGGGCTGGTACTCGTCCTCGGTCACCACGGCTACCGACGCCGCCGCCGTCGCGGGTGAAAGATTGGCCACGGCACCGGCAGACGGGGGCTGGAACGAGGCCACACCGTTTCCACTCGTTCAGGGCACGGATTGCTGCGGCCGCATTGTGGCCGTTGCCCCTGGCGGCGACGAAAGCATCATGGGCTCACGTGTGCTAGTGCGCGCGTGCATGCGACCCTCCGGGTTAGGGTCCATGGACAACCTCTGGATGGGCTCGGATTTCGATGGCGCCTTTGCCCAGTTTGTGAAAGTGCCCGCGTCAGAGGTGTTCGCTGTCCACTGCGGCTGGAGCGACGCTGAGCTGGCCACCATTCCCTGTTCCTACGGCACGGCAGAAAACATGGTGCATCGGGCAAAGGTGGGTCCGGGCGATAGGGTGTTGGTCACGGGCGCGTCCGGCGGCGTGGGTTCGGCGGTGGTTCAGTTGGCAAAACGCCGGGGGGCCAGTGTGACGGCGGTTGCGGCTTCGGACAAGGCCGAGCAGATTCTTGCGATTGGCGCAGACCGTGTCATCGATCGCGATGCGGATGCTCTGACCTGTCTGGGCGAAAACGTGGTCGATGTGGTGATCGACAACGTGGCGGGCCCCGCCTTTGGAGGCCTGCTCAAGGTGCTCAAGCGTGGCGGGCGCTACGCGTCCTCCGGGGCGATTGCCGGTCCCATGGTCAGCCTGGACATGCGCACCTTTTATCTCAAGGATTTAACGCTCATTGGCTGCACCACCTGGGATGAGGCGGTGTTTGCGAACCTGATTACTTACATTGACCGCAGCGAACTGAGACCGCTCGTCGCCAAGACATTCGCGCTTGAGCAGATTGCACAGGCACAGGCTGAGTTCCTCACGAAGCAACACGTCGGCAATTTCGTCCTGATTCCGCCGCCGCTCGATGCCTGAGGTCAGGGCATCGAACTTGAAGTGAGGGAGCGTTGTGTACCACGGTGAAAGATTCAACAGCCTGACGCATTTGCTGGGCGCGGCGCTGGCCATTTCCGGGCTATCCATTCTGGTTACGGTCGCGGTATTGCAGGGTGACTCGTGGAAAGTGGTGAGCTTCAGCATTTATGGCACCACGCTGGTGTTGCTCTACGGATTCTCAACTATTTATCACAGCATCCGGAACCAGCGGGCGAAGGCAATTTTGCAAAAAATTGATCACAACGCGATCTATCTCCTGATTGCTGGCAGCTATACCCCCATCGCGCTGGTTACCCTGCGTGGCCCCTGGGGCTGGACCCTGTTTGGAATGAGCTGGGGTCTGGCCCTGATTGGCATTGTGCAGGAACTCACGCTGGGACGGCGCACCCGCAGGCTGTCAATGGTGCTGTACATGTTGATGGGTTGGCTGGTCGTCATTGCCATCAAACCGCTAATTGCGGCGATGCCGCTGGCCGGGCTGGCCTGGCTGGTGGCCGGTGGACTGGTATACAGCGTGGGCATCTACTTTTATATCAACGGCGAGCGCCGCCAACACTTTCACGGTATCTGGCACTTGTTCGTGCTGGGGGGTAGTGTGGCCCATTTTCTGTGCATTCTTTTGTATGTGGCTTAAGGCCCATGCAAACACAGTTCAAGGTTGCCGGCGGTGCCTATGGCCGCAGCAAAATTGCGCGTCAAGGAATTGACGCCGTTGCCCTTTTCTTCTTGGGCTCGGCACTTGCTGCGCTGGCCGACCAAAAAATGATGAGGTTGTCTAATCTTGCCAACTATCACTGGCACGACGTGTCATGGCGCGGCGCATTAGCACGGTGATCAGCACCGCCGCAGCAGCCGAATTCGCCATCGCCGGTGATGCTGCGAGGATCTGGGCCAATCCGTCGACGGCTTGAACACTGACCTGCTGGACATGGTCGACCAAATTGATGACATCGTCGATCCCCACACTCTGGGCATCCTCAAGGCGAACATGCAATTGGGGCCAGCCCCCGCGAAACCTGATTTTGGCAAAGACCCCGTTCGCCACGGCGACGAGCGAAAGCACGCCCAGGGGCCGTAGCAGTTGTTCGAGCAGTTGGCTTCGCTCGGCCGCAGGTGCCGATTCGTAGACTTGACCGACCAGTTGTGAGAGGGTCTTCTCTGGCGGCCTCAACACCGATCCGCCTGGAGGGGTAATTTCGGATGCATCGATGGGATTCATATCGCTTCTTTTCCTTTGGTTGAGCTCTTTGAAAGCCTTGACGAACCGTTGCGTTGATCCGTCAAGCGTCTCTTATTTTTTGGCCTTAACAGCATTGCTGGCGGATGGCGATTCGCTCAGAACGACTGTGTCCACAAGCAGGCCATCCTCGGCGGCCTTGAGCGCCAGATTGGCCTCGTAGAACTGTTTCGCCCCGATCAGCTTAGTGGCCTCCGCCACATGTCGGGTTGTGGCATTGAGCGGCATGAGCACCCGAGAAAAGGATGCATCAACTTCGGCAAGGCGAAGCTCCTCGCGGGCCTCTTTGCCACTGCCCTTGGCGAAATGCTCGTTGGCTTTGTCAATGTGCGCTTTCTTTGCTGGTGTGTCGATGTAGTTGTCGGCCAGAACGATCTGCCCGTCAATCGGAATCATGTCGAGCCGGTCCACAGACTTGGAGTCTTGGACAATCTTGCCATCCATTCCAGTCTTGACATCGACCACATAGACCGGCGCTTCCTTTCGAGCGGCATCAAGCGAAGTCTTGGCCTTGTCGAGCAGGTCGCTGGCAACCTGTGTATTGCCATTGAAGATGGCGATCCGGGCGCCACGCACATTGCGCATCGCCTGAAAACCTTCTTGCGACAGTTTCGTTAATTCACGATCCTGTGCTGTGAGTGTCTTGGCCGCAGTGGTTTTATTGGGAGCTTGTGGCGTGGTCTGGGCCAGCGTTGGGTAGGCTAGAGCCGAAAGGCTCAACGCCAGGACGATGGCAACGGGTGAGCGATAAAACGTGTGGGTAGTCATAGCATTTTCCTTTAGTTTTGTATTTGTCAATACACTGGTCCCGATTTGAACGATAGCCTCCTCGGGCGGTGCGGCTCGATGGATCTGGATGAAGCCTCCATCGGCCCGACGTTCATCGACAAAAATAGGAACGTCACAAACCAACAATAGCGTTGCACGCTTAGGCTACGCTTAAATTTGAAAGTCCAGCGATGCTGCTTGATCGATCGACCATGGTGACAGCGGTGAATTCCGCACCGAAAATTGTCTGCGACGCTTGCCGATCAGTGCGCGCGGTCTGATCGGTCATGGCCCGCGTCAATCGGGGCTACTGCATGAACCAGCCGTGGCTAACCACCAAAGACTGGCCCGTCAACGCGTTGGAGCCAAAGCTGGCGAACAGCAATGCCACCTCGGCCACATCCTGCACGGTGGTAAATTCCCCATCCACCGTCTCCCTGAGCATCACCTTCTTGATCACATCCTCCGTGCTGATTCCCAGTTCTTTGGCCTGCTCTGGAATCTGTTTCTCGACCAACGGTGTGCGCACGAAACCCGGGCAAATTACGTTGGCGCGAATGCCGTACTTGCCGCCCTCCTTGGAGACTGTCTTGCACAGCCCGATCAAGCCGTGCTTTGCCGTCACGTAGGCAGACTTCAAGACTGAGGCTTCCTTTGAGTGCACGGATCCCATGTAGATGATGCTGCCGCCCCGGCCGGACTTCTGCATGTGGGGAACGCAGGCCCGGGTGGTCAGGAACGCGCCGTCGAGGTGGATTGCCAGCATCTTCTTCCAGTCGGAAAACGGAAAATCCTCGATAGGATGCACGATCTGGATGCCGGCGTTGCTGACCAGCACATCGACGCCGCCGTAAGCTGCCGCCACCTCAGCCACAGCGGCATTGACTTGATCTTCGCTGGTCACATCCATCGCGACAGCCATGGAGATTCCGCCGGCCTTGACGATTTCCTGGGCAGTAGCTTGCGCCGCTTGCATGTCCAGGTCGGCGATGACAACCCTTGCGCCTTCGCGTGCGTAGGTGAGGGCAATTTCCTTGCCAATACCGCTGGCCGCACCGGTAACGATGCAGACTTTATCATTGAGTTTCATGGGAATTCTTTCAGGTTAAGCGAAGCGGTAGTAGCCGTTCAGGGATGTGATCATGGTGCACAGATCGCAAAGGCGTTGCGCTCCGCATCTTGGGTGTTCATGACTTCGCCCGTGTGGAGGAGGGGCGGTCGGAGGTGAGATCGAACACATGAACGCCAAGGGCGCCTGGCGGACGATCAATCCAATGCGGGTTACCCAAGGTGTGCGCCATATCAGCACGTCCGCAGTCCCAGTGCTCTTGCACCGAGATACGGGAAAACTCGTAATCCTTGGATTGACTCTCGTAGTGTTTGCTGCGATAGATCAAATGCACGACCTCGACCTCGCCTGCCCCGCGCACCCGCGTCAGAGCCAACATATCAGGATCGTCGCGCAACTCCGGCGGCAGCTTCCCCATCAGACGCTGTGCGGCCTGAGCAATCACTTGCCGGTCGAGCTCGTTGGTGGTGTTGAGCCGGGTTCGGCTGGAGAATCGAATGTCCTTTTCGCGCTCGGTCACTTCAGCCAGCGTCGTCGGCATTGCGCCAGTTGCAGCAAACAGGTCAACTTGGAATATGACACGGCGATCTTTTACGGGCTGGTCAAGGACGTACTGCAGCGGGGTGTTCGAGACCAAACCGCCATCCCAGTAGTACTCGCCGTCAATTTCGACCGGCGCAAATCCCGGCGGCAGAGCGCCGCTGGCCATGATGTGGCGCGCGTCAATACGCTGTTTGGCCGAATCGAAATACGCAAAATTTCCAGTGCGAACGTTGACAGCACCGATCGACAATCGCACGGTACCCGAGTTGATCAGGTCAAAATCGACCAGCTGTTCAAGAGTTTTGAGAAGCGGCGACGTGTCGTAGTAGCTGATGGCCTTGAGCGTACCGCGTGGTTGAAATGGCGCGGGAGGGAAGCGTGGCGCAAAAAAACCTGGTACGCCGAACAGCATGCCCCGGGTTGCACTGGCCTCGTTCATGGCTTCCCGGGCAGGGACATTGCTGGGAATGCCTGGCAGTGCGCCCGAAGAGCTGACCAGGCGCCAAAACTCCTTAAGTCTTTCAACTCGAATGTGCGCCGGATTGCCCGCAATCAGTGCCGCGTTGATCGCGCCAATCGAAATGCCTGCGACCCAGGCGACATCGCTATACGCTTCGCACAGCGCCTCAAATACCCCGCCTTGATAGGCACCCAGTGCACCACCGCCCTGTAAAACGAGGATGCATTCCTCCTGGCCGCGAAATCGATTGGACCGTTCGACTTGTGGGGCAGGATGATCTTTTGTTTTTAAGCTCAAGTCTTTGACTTTCATGTGGGTTCAGCCAACTCGCACGGGTACAAAAATCTTGTTGCCATCACGCTCGATCAGCAATGCGACCGACTTGTTGGACTTTGCCACCGCCTCGCGCACCTGCTCGACAGTCTTGGCAGGCGTACCGTTGACCGCCAAAAGCACATCGCCCGATTGCACACCCGCCATGGCAGCGGGGCCGGCGGCGTTCTCAATCCACAGTCCGTTTTCGACGCCAGCCTCGCGCTTCTCCTGGGGCTGCAGGACGCGCAAAGAGAGCCCGAGTCTGCCCTTGCCCACCTCTTCGTTGATCTTGGCAATCACCGTAGATTTTTGATTGGCATCGCCCAGTTGCGCCGTGACCTCTTCGCTGCGTCCATTGCGCCAGATCCCCAGTGTTACTGTGGCACCCGGAACCGAGCCGCCGATAACCGCTGGCAAGTCGCCTGAGGCGATGATGGCCTGCCCGTTGACTTTGCGAATAATGTCCCCGGTCTTGAGTCCAGCTTTGCTGGCGGGTCCGTCCGGATCCACGTTGGACACCAACGCGCCTTCGGGCTTTTCAAGTTTGAATGAGTCGGCCAGAGTCTGATTGACCTCCTGGATAGCAACGCCCAGGCGCGCATGACTGGCGTGACCGGTGGCAACAATCTGGTCCTTGACTTTGATGGCCAGATCGATGGGGATCGCGAATGACAAGCCCTGGTAGCCCCCGGTGTGGCTGTAGATCTGGGAGTTGATGCCCACCACCTGGCCGAGTGCGTTGAATAATGGGCCACCTGAATTTCCCGGATTCACGGCGACATCGGTCTGGATGAAGGGAACCAGACTGTCGTCAGGCAGTGAGCGCCCCTTGGCGCTGACGACACCGGCCGAGACACTGTTGTCAAAACCAAATGGCGATCCAATCGCCAGTACCCATTCACCCACCTTGAGGTTACTGTCGCTGCCCAGTGGCACGACCGCAAGATTCGTTGCCTCGATCTTTAGCACCGCCACATCGGTCTTCGGGTCGGACCCAAGTACCTTGGCCTGAAACTCACGACGGTCCGTCAACTTCACCATGACATCCTTGGCGCCACGCACGACGTGCGCATTGGTCAGGATCAGACCATCGGCGCTGACGATGAAACCAGAGCCCTGGCCGCGTACCGGCTGATCGTGCTGCCCGGGGGAGTTCTCGTTAGGGCCCTGAAAGCGACGGAAAAATTCAAAGAACGGGTCGCTGGGGTCTATGCCCGGCAACCCGGGCGTGCTTCGGCGCTGCACCATCGGCGGATCTTCGCCATCATTGGCCGCCTGCCGGACTCCGCTGACACTGATGTTGACGACGGAGGCACCGTAGCGCTCCGTGATTTGTGTGAAGTCAGGCACGGCGACCGCGCCGGTTGCGGTAACCGCCGGGGTTGAGGTGCTGCTGGAATATGCATGCGCGAGCGGACCCGAGAAGAAGGCCGTACCGGCACCACCGACCAAGCCGGCAGCCACCAACGCAAGGACCAAACGGGTGGGCGTCATTAAGCGAGTGTTCATACAGTTTCCTCTAAAAAGTCATCGTGACTGACGAGGAAAGTATGAAGACTGAACCTTAGATGGGGCTTAAGCCGCCTACAACTGGAAGCCCACAGCCCTGATGACTCCCTCCAGCAGGTCGCGCCACCAGGGCGGACGTTGGGCTTGGTAAGCGATGGCCTCCTGCGTTTGTCCTTCGATCCAGGCAGCCACCGAGGTAACCTCGGGCGGACTATAGAACGCGGTCATCACTTCGAAGTTGAGAAAAAGGCTTCGTCCGTCCAGATTCACCGAGCCGCATAGCGCCATTGCTGAATCGACGACCACGGCTTTGGCGTGAATCATTGTGCGGGTCATGAATACCTGCCCGCCCGAGTCAACCAGGCGACGCAGTGCCCGCTCACGCGCCCAGTCCGCCATTCGGTGATTGGATTTAAGGGGTATCACAAGACGAACCTGGACGCCGCGCCGACAGGCCATGCACCAAGCTTCCAGCAAGGCGTCGTCGGGTACAAAGTACGGCGTGACTGCAAGAATGCGTCCGCGTGCGTGGTAGGAACCGGCCATCAACAGCGCGTGGACGGTATCTTCCGCACGGTCAGGTCCACAAGGAATCCACTGGGCCAGGGCGCTGGCCTGATCAGTTTCGACCGCAGCACGTGGAGTGGGCGGCACGGTCCCGTCCGTGCCGCCACTGGCCATCATCCAGTCCTGGTCGAACTGCGCTTGGGCTTGCGCCGCGAGGGGCCCTTCAACAACAAAGGTCAAATCGAGCCATGCCGGTTGGTCTACGCGATCAAAAAAGTATTCGTCAGCCAGATTGCGCCCGCCACTCCAGACTGAATAACTGTCAGCAATCACCAATTTTCGGTGGTTACGGAGATTCGTTCGTCCATGCATGGGGTTGTGCAGCAAGGGCATGAACAGGCGCAATTGAACCCCGCCGTGGCGCAAATGGGACCTCATTTTTCGAGACGTCTTTAGACTGCCGACCCAGTCGATCAGAAGTCGAACCCTCACGCCTCGACCGACCGCCGCGACGAGTGCGTCCGCGACACTATTGCCAATCTCATCGTCGCCGAGAATAAAAGTACAAACCTCCAGACTATGCTGCGCCTGGCCAAACAAATCGATCAGAGCCCGGTAGGATTGAATGCCATTGACGTGAAACGAAACGGACAAGTTTTGCACGGGTTCGGCCAGACCCAGACCGCCCAGCAGGCGGGTCGCCCACTGTGGTTTCCCGGGTGTCGGTCGAAGCGGGTCTCTCGTGCTCACCGGCGGCGCTGGACGCACAAACTTTCGCGTACCCAGCAGAAGGAAAAGTGGCACTGCCATATAAGGAAAGGCTGCAATGGCGACAACCCAGGCGATCGCTGCGGAAGGGTGACGCCGCTGCTGACCGATGCGGGTGACGAGTACGTAGGTCAACAATCCGGCAGCAACAAGAATTGCGTGCTCAAGCACGAAAAATGGGGGCGACAACAGCAAGCCCATGGCGTCAATGATTTGGCGGAAAGCGCAGCTCCACGCGCAGTCCACCCAGTCGCTGCGCAACTTGGAGTGACAGTGTGGCACCGTGCAATTCGGCAATCGATTTAACGATGGCCAGCCCCAGGCCGCTGCCCGTCGTCTCGGACCCGGCGACACGGTAGAAACGATCCAACGCGCGCGCTCGGTGTTGCTCGGGTATTCCGGGGCCGCTGTCGTCCACAGTGAGCACCAACTGCTCGGCCGTGCGGCGCACCTCCAGGTCGACCGTCCCGGCAGGCGGGGTGTATTTGACGGCGTTGTCGACAAGATTGCGAACCAGTATGCGCAGCGCTTCAGCGTGCCCGGACACTTCATCTTCGTCGGCATGGCTCAGACCGAGATCGATATGGCGAGCCTGCGCGTATGAGGCGCTGTCTGCCACTGCCTGGCGCGCGATCTCAGCCAGTGAAACCGGCTGCGGCTTGACCCCGGTGCTTGCGTTGGCCTGCTGACGGGCCAGGACCAGCAATTGCTCAACCAGACGCGCGGCCCGGTCAACGCCGGCGTTTAGTCTGTCTACTGCCACCTCCCTTTGTGCCTCATTTGTGGCGCGGCGCAGACCTTGTGCCTGCAGCTTCAGGGCTGCCAACGGCGAGCGCAGTTCGTGTGCCGCGTCGGCGACAAAACTCCTTTGCGCATCGAAGGCCTGACGCACCCGACCGAACAGGAGGTTGAGTTCGCGCACCAAAGGTCGGACTTCATCGGGTAGACCCACCTCGCTCACTTCGGTGAGGTCGTCGGCTTGGCGCTCGGCGACTTGGCGCTGGACACGGGACACCGGCGCAAGCGATGCACTCACCAACCACCATACGATGAGCATCAACAAAGGTGCCACCACGGCGATTGGTGCAACTGTTCGCAGCGCCAAGGTACTGGCGATCTCCCGACGGGCAGCCATATCCTGTGCTACTTGGATGATCTGTGATCCCGCTTGCATCGAGAACACGCGATAGGTGGTCTCGTTCGCTGTGACGTTTGTGAATCCAAGCACAGCGCGATCCGGAAGTGCCGTACGCGGCGCCGACTGGAAGATACGGAATCCTTCGGCTGTCCATACCTGGACGACAAAATCGGTGTTCTCGTCGTTGCCAGGATTTCTTCCTTCTGCGCCTGCCGGATTGATGGGCAAGCCTCGCCCATACGTCGTGGCCATTTGTTGCATGTGGTAGTCAAAAATGCCATCGGCCTCAGTGCGTGCAGTTCGGTAGGCAATCAAGGCTTGAGAGACTGCGGTGACCGAGATCGCCATGAGCAATAACCATAGCAACCGGGCGCGCAGCGAGTGAGGTGAGGACATGCGCATTGTCAATCCCTGGGTACCATGTAACCAACCCCGCGGACGTTCTGAATCAAGTCGGCGCCGAGCTTTTTGCGCAGGCCGTGGACATAGACCTCCACCGCATTGCTGCTGACCTCATCTTTCCAGCTGTACAGTTTTTCCTCGATCTGGGCGCGTGACAGCACCATTCCCGGCCGGGCGATCAGTGGCTCGAGCACGGCCCATTCCCGTGCCGACAATACGATCGGCAGATCGCCAACCCGAACCTCGCGCGTTGCCGGGTTGATGCTTACGCCCCGGTGCTCATAAATGGGTTCTGCGCGTCCAGCCGCGCGGCGCAACAATGCGCGGATGCGGGCGAGAAGCTCATCGAGATCGTAGGGTTTGAGCACATAGTCGTCGGCGCCTGCATCCAATCCCTCGATGCGCTGCTGCACCGAGTCGCGGGCGGTTGCAATGAGCACGGGAATGCGCTCCTTGCTTGCGCGCAGCGCGCGCAGCACACTCAGTCCATCGCGTCGGGGCAGGCCGAGATCGAGCAAGATCAAATCATACGTTTGAGTTCGCATGGCGGTCTCGGCCATCTCGCCGTCCTTGACCCAGTCGACGGCGTAATGCTCCGCACGCAGCAGGTCCAGCACGGACTCGCCGATCATCGTGTCATCTTCCACCAGCAAGAGGCGCATGGTGCTATTTTCCTTTGATTGGTGCTGTCAGGAGCCCAGCATAGCCCGGACCAACTTGCCAATGGGCTCGGCATTTGTGGATTGACGCAGCTTTTCGGAAAGCGAAAATCGCATTTTGCCAATTTACTCTTTGCATCCCATCATTGGTTGCCGCAGTTGAAATTTACAATCGCAGTCATCCGGGCAGGCTTCAGGCGGTGCGATTAACCGTCGAATTGTATGGATATCAGTATGAGATGGATATGAATGACGCGCAAGCAAAGCGCGAGGGGAAAGCTTTAGCGGGGCGACTCGATACTGATTATTCAACCACTTGCCAGCTTGAGCATGAATTTCGCGCTAGCGTGCCACTTGACCACGAATTTATTACTGCCACTAATGGGGCTGCTCCAACTGACGGCCTGTGTTGTTCAAAAGCCTCTGCGGCGCATAGAACAGCTCATGCACGGAAGCCGGGAGGCCATCCTTGGTGACGCCTTGCCACTCCCGACGCACCTGCGGAGTTCCAAGTTGATCAATCGCTGTCTTGATGCATTCCAATTGATCGGCCAGGCAGATGACTGCCACCCCCGCCGCGCGGACCTGGGATTCGTCAACCCAGAACGTTCTGGCAAAGTCGAGATTTGCAATGGCAATCGGGTGATCCATCGAATAAAAGGAGGTGCTGAAAGACAAGGCCTCATTGCCCCCGATAAATCGCAGGGGTTGGCCGAAGTTGCTGCGGAAAAACTGGGTTACGTCATTGGCCACCAAGCGACGTTCATTGGTGGAGTCGCGTTGAATATCCAAAGAGGGATTGTTCCAGGCGACATAGGCCAGCAAAGCCACCCAATAGAGACCGACAAACACGCCGGTTGGCCATATCAATCGCCGCGGGTCGAGCTTTGTGGGCATGACAGAGCACAGCAGCCATCCGAAGAAGAGCCAGGCTGGAATCAGCCATTTGACAGCCACTGAGACGCCCGCCAGCTGTGCGCTGGCTGCGTTGAACAAAACGGTCAGCAGAAATATTGAAGCGCCCCGAAAGCCTAATGGAAGTACGGGTTTTTCCCGTAGGGTTGGCCCGCTGACCCGCTCCAATGAAGTCGCGGCAATTTTGCGGGTGAATGTCAGGCCGATCAGCAAAGCAAGTGAGGGCAGCAGGGCAACGAGCAGCAAATCTGAGGTGGTTGTCATGGCTGCCGCCAGTCCCAATGGAGTCACAACCATATCGTGCGCGGCGTGTGCATAGCGCAAACCCGGCCAACGATGGGCCACAGCCCAGGCAACATGGGGCGCGAATACCAACAACGTCAATCCTGCAACCGCCAGTAGCGCGCCTGCGGTCGCTTGCCAACTGAACGTCCTGTTCTGGTGCACGATAAGGACCACGCCCACGCTGATCGCGGCAAGCATCACCGGAGCCCAATACTTGACCAGACAGGCCGCACCACCAGCAAGACCAGCAACGAGAAGATAGCGTTTCGCCTTGGTCTGCAACGCAGCAATCAAGCTCCACGCGAAGATGGCCACCCAGGGCAACATGGCCGAGTTGGCATTGAATTTGAAGCCTGTGTCCGGACCGAAGATCGGCACCAAACTGGTCAGCATGACTGCCAGGAGCGCTTGTGCCGGGGTGAGCCACCGTTTGCCCGCCAGGAAGACAAACCAAAACGCTGTTGCCTGGTTGAGCCCTGCCAGCAGGTAGTAGGCCCAGTCCCTCGTTGGAAACAGTTTGAACCAGGCAGCGGCCATCCATGCAGATAGCGGTGGGTGCTTGTCATAGCCCCATTGCCAGGTCAGACCCCAGGAATAGGCCTCTGCCATGTCCCCGAATGGGTCCAGGCTGGAACGGCCCACGCTGAATACAGCCCACCACACCAAGGCATTGAGCAACACAAACGCCAGAGCAAGGCGGTCGTAATTGTGTTCGCTTGGTTGTGCGTTCAAAGGCATTGTCGGAAGTAAACAAGGCGAAATAAGGTTCTTCAGGTGCCACGGCGGCAAACCCTTGCCGCCGCGGTCATGCTTTATCAACAAAGACGGGGATGTATTGTGACCGCATTGCGTTGGGGAGTGGCATTGTGCTGGCTGAAAATTGGAATGGCGCTGCAACCTGCACACTTTTAGTCAACTGGGTCGGTCGATGGGACTCGTTCTGGAAAATTTTCCGCCAAGGGCCTGGGCCGTTTCTGGCTGCACAGGTTCGCATTGCTGTGCCTGTGGCATCATTGAACATTCACCCACAGTCTCAGGACTCCTCCATCACCCATGCTTTACCTCACTCTCAAAACCATTCACATTCTGTCCATCATCATCTGGATTGGCGGCATGGTGTTTGCCCAGTTTTTCCTGCGCCCGGCACTTGTGGCGCTGGCCGCACCCGAGCGCCTGCGTCTGATGCACGAGGTGCTGGGGCGGTTTTTCAATGCCGTGCTGGTGGCTGCTGCGCTGGTCGTGTCCAGCGGAATCTGGATGATTGGCCGAGCGGCCCGGCAGATGGCACTGGCTGGGGTTAAATTTACCATGCCGATCGAATGGATGGCAATGGCGGTATTGGGGCTTGCCATGGCAGCCATATTTCTGTACATCCGTTTTGTGTTGTACCCGCGCTTCACCGATGCCATCACTGCTACGGCGTGGCCCGCGGGCAGCGCCGTGCTGGCATCCATCCGCACCTGGGTGATGGTCAATCTGGCGCTTGGCGTGCTGATCGTGGTGATCACCCTGATGGGCGCGCTGAGCTGAGCCCTTCGCCATGAATCCCGACGCGCAACAACTCTGGCGTGCGCCGCGCTGGGCGCTGGCGGTCCTGCTGGCCGTGCTGGGCATGCTCGGACCCTTCTCCATCGACACCTATTTGCCCGCCTTCTCGGGCATTGCGTCCTCGCTTGGGGCCACGCCGGTGCAGATGCAGCAGACGCTCTCGGCCTACCTGTTCGGCTTTGCTTTCATGAGCCTGTTTCATGGTGCAATTTCGGACAGTCTGGGGCGCAGGCCTGTGGTGTTGTGGGGTCTGGCGGCCTTTACGCTTGCATCGGTGGGCTGTGCGCTGTCACAGACCATTGGGCAGTTGATTTTTTTCCGGGCCATGCAAGGCCTGACAACCGGGGCGGGTATCGTGGTGGCCCGGGCCGTGGTCCGGGACATGTTTGCTCCAGCCGACGCCCAGCGGGTGATGAGCCAGATCACCATTTATTTTGGCGTGGCCCCCGCTATTGCGCCCATCATCGGTGGCTGGTTGTTCGTGCATTTGGGCTGGCACAGTGTGTTCTGGTTTCTTACTGCGGTGGGCGTGGCCTTGTGGGTTGCCAACTACAGGTTACTGCCCGAGACCCTGCACCTCAGCCATCGCCAGCCGCTCAAGGTCAGCAATTTGATGCAGGGTTACTGGCAACTCGGGCTGGACCCGCGCTTCTTGCTGCTGGCGCTGGCCAGTGGCGTGCCGTTCAACGGCATGTTTTTGTATGTGCTGTCGGCCCCAGCCTTTCTGGGCGGGCATCTGGGTTTGGAGCCCACGCAGTTTTTCTGGTTTTTTGTGCTCACCATCAGCGGCATCATGGGCGGGGCTTGGGTCAGTGGCCGCATGGCAGGCAAGCTCGCACCCAAGCAGCAGATTCGCTACGGGTTTTCCATCATGCTGCTCATTGCTCTGACCAATCTGACGGCCAACCTGCTGTTCAAGGCCCATGTACTTTGGGCGCTGTTTCCGATCGCCATCTTTGCCTTTGGCTGGGCTCTGATGGTGCCGGTTATCACGCTGCTGGTGCTGGACCTCTACCCCTTGCGCCGGGGTATGGCCTCGTCGTTGCAGGCCTTTATCGGGGCCTCGGCCAACGGTTTGGTGGCCGGTGTGATTGCGCCGCTGGTGATGCACTCGACTGTTGCCATGGCCAGCGCCTCACTGGCCATGATGAGCATCGGCCTGATCGCCTGGGTGTATCTGCATCGCCGCTGGCCCGACATTGGCCGCGCCATCGAGCACCCGGTTCACTGAGGTTTCCCGCTGGTTTGGAGCACCAGGTCAATGCGGCGCTGGATGCGCGCCTGTGTCTCGGGGTCGTTGGCGCTGCGCGCGTGTGCCAGCGCCACCCCAAGCCAGGCCAGCAGCGGGCGACGCCAACCCTGGCTGGAGGCCGCCTGCAGCGCCAACTCGATGTCTGCCGGGGTCAATTGGCCCTGCTGCAGCAACACCCCCGCAGCCACCAGACGTGCCAAGGGGTCCTTCATGCCAGGCAGCACGCTTGCAACCGGCGATTGACTTGTCGACGCCTTGCTTGAGGCAACTTTTGTGACGAGGGCGCGGTGCTGCGGCGGCAGTAATGCCGGGTCCAGATTGGCCCAGCGCCCGTTCAAATAGGCGGCATAGGCTTGCTCCTGAGGCTGTGCATCCTTGGCCAGGTCTTGGTAGGGCGCGCAATCATCGAACTCCAGGCTGGCCACCCGCACCGCGCAGCGCGTCAGTTCGGCGCGGGCCATCAGATCGACGCGGCCGGTGCTGGCGATTTCGGTCCGGGCCCGGGCGAATTCAAAATCCGCGAGCCGGGTGTTGCCTTCCAGATAAGCAGACGTGAATCCCTTGAGCGCGGCAAAGGCGTTGCCCTGCCAGTCGGGGGCTGGGGGTGTGCTGGTGCAGGCACTCAGCAGCAGGGCGGTTAACGATAAAAAGAACTTCATGGCAGCTGAATCTCCGTATCCCTTGCAAACGGCCATTTCCGGTTGATCTCCGCCACCAGCTGGCTGACCTTGCGCAGACTGGCCTCGACCTGCGCGCGCAGTTCACCCAGGTCGGCGCTGGCCACGCGGGCGTTGGCACCCACGGCCTGCGCTTCGGCCAACACGGCGTCCACCTTCTTGAGGCTGGCGCGGGCATCGGTCAGCAAGCCCTGGATTTGCTCAACCGCTGCCTTGGTGCTGGCCAGCGTGGCCTGGGTGCCGTCCATGAGGCCATCCGTGCCAAAAATTCGCTGGTCGGCTTTGGCCAGCAGGGCGTTGGTGCGGTCCAGCGCGGCAATGACCTTTTTGGCCTTGTCGTCACTACCCAATACACCAGAGAGGACACCATAGGAGCCAGCCGAGCGGGTGGTGACGGTCTGCAGGTTGGCCAAGCTGGTGTTCAGGCTGGACTCGGGCGCGGTCATGTTCTCCAGGTGTTCGAGCAGGGCGCGGGTGGAGGAGACCAGGCGCGGAATCTCGGCGCTGGCGTCACCGCGCAGCACGCCGCGCTCGGCATTTTCGGGCAGGGGCGGGTCGGTGAGGATGCCGCTGTAGGCGCGCAGGCGCACTTCGCCCACCAGACTGCGCTCCATGGTGAAGATGCTCGAGGTGCGCAGCCAGTTGGCGTCCTTGCGCGGCACATCAATCACCAGCCGGGCCTTGCCGTCAGCGCCGAGCTCAATGCGACGCACGCGCCCGATGGGAAAGCCGGCGAAAGTCAGGTCCATGCCCACGATGACGCCCTCAGAGTCGTCGGACACCAGCACCAGTTGCTGGGTGCTTTCGAAAACACCGCGTGCGTACATGACATAGAGCAGAAAGCCGCAAACCAGTGCGGTGACCAGCGCCAGCAGCACGACGGCCTTGCGCTCGACATTGGCAATGGCGTTGGGGGTGGAGGATTCAGGTGTGGTTGGCATGGGTGTGGGTTATGGGTCAGATGTATTTGATCACCAGCGAGACTGCTTCGATCAATAAAAGCACCAGCAACAGGCGCACCGCGCCGGGCTGGGTGGTGCCTGATGGAATGCGCTTTTGCGCGGCCTCCAGGCTGGCGGCCATGGGAACGATGGCCACGGCCAGGCTGAAGAAAACGGTTTTGAGTGCAAAGCCCAGGGAGACTGCCAGATTGAACACCTGGCCCACGCTGCGCGTGTAGCCGGGCAGGCCCCAGGGCGAGAGGCCATAGACCGTGAAGTAAGCCAGCACCAGCGCAATCACGCTGCTGACCATGGCCAGCGTCAGCACCGACAGGGCACCGGCGAGCACGCGCGGCACCAGTTCGGTGCGCAGGCGCTGCATGCTCAGGGGAAGCGCTGGGCCGGACTCTGCTGGTGCCGTCAGATCTGCCGCACTGGGGTTGAAGGTCAGCCCTGCGCGCAGCGCCACAAACATGGCCGCCGAGAGCGGAATGAGCTCCAACACCAGCACCCGCACCACCATTTGCAGGGCGTATTGCGACAGGCCGTAGCTCAGCGCGGTGACCACCACAATGCGGATCAAGACCAGGCTGAGCAGGGCCGAGAGCGTCGTGAACCAGGGCAGCACCTGCCAGGTGCTGGTGTAGATGTAGCGGGACGTGGCGGCCCGGTTAGCCCGGCTGTAGGTCGAGGGCGAGAGCGCCATCACCAGCACGACTGCGCCAAAGTGGATCATGTACCACCAGCTTTGTGCCCCCCGCAGAAAAGCGCTTCCCCAAGCGTTGGGAGCGGCAGGCAATGGCGGGCGTGAAGGCATGGGCGAATGATAGCGGTGCGGGCCTTTGCCGAACAGAACATAGCGCAAACCGGATAACTCATTATACTGTGTATTTGTACAGTTTATTATCATGCTTCCTGCTCCTTTGCCCTCTGGTTGGTCCGCCGCTCTGCCCGATTTTGGCGATGCCGTCTGGCGCGCCGATGAGCTGGCCTGCGCGGGCGGAGCCACCGTGGCCACCGGGCATGCGGCGCTCGATACCCAGTTGCCCGGCGGCGGTTGGCCGGTGGGGGCCATCAGCGAGATTTTGCAGGCGCAGTCGGGCCAGAGTGAATGGCGCTTGTTGCTGCCCGCCTTGAAGCGCGCAGCCAGCGGGGCCGTGGTGCTGGTGGGCGCCCCCCATGCGCCGTTTGCACCGGGCCTGCGCTTCCAGGGTTTTGAGGCGCGTCGGCTGTTGCGGGTGAGCGCCACCACACCGGCCCAGCGCCTGTGGGCCACCGAGCAGGCGCTGCGCTGTGCCGAGGTGGTGGCCGTGCTGGCCTGGCTGCCACAGGCCAGGGCCGAGCAGTTGCGGCGTTTGCAGATGGCAGCGTACGCGCACGGCAAGCTTTTGTTTGTGATGCGCCCGGCCCAGGCGCAGGGCGAGTCGTCGCCCGCGGTGCTGCGTATGCTGG
The DNA here is from genome assembly GCA_963784775.1 of uncultured beta proteobacterium. Taxonomy (GTDB): domain Bacteria; phylum Pseudomonadota; class Gammaproteobacteria; order Burkholderiales; family Burkholderiaceae_C; genus Rhodoferax. The sequence goes on from CAWAST010000002.1 coordinate 139,065, forward strand.
TGGCCAGTACGTCAACTGGCGCATTGTTGGACGCCTTGCAGGTGCAGATTCTCAAGCGGCGCGGCCCGCCACTGGCCAAGCCGCTGGTGTTGGTGGCCCGCCATGCCTGGCTGGGCGCGTTGCTGGCCTTGAGTGGAAAGTCGGACCGCACTGCATCCACCACGGGGGCAGGCGAGGCGGGGGGCAATGAGTCAGTGGCCAACCACTCAGGGAGGGGTGATGCACTGGATCGCCTTGCGGCCGCAGCTTGAAGCCGCGCCGCCCATGCCAGCAGACCCGCAAGAAGGCAGGCTGCAGGCTGCGCTGGATGCGCCCCTGCTTGACCCCTTGAGCGCGCTGGGCTGGTGGGCCTTGCAGTACACACCCAGGGTGGCGCAGGTGCAAGAGAGCGTGGTGTTTGAGGTCTCTGCCAGCGAGCGCCTGTGGGGCGGCGTGAAACCTATGCTGCACCATATTTATGAGTCAAAAAAGCCTGTATCCCTTGTGAAATATGCACGAGGTGCTACATCATTAGTAGCAATTGCCCGCCTGCAAGACGCTGCGCTGGCACGCACCCTGCCCGACGATCTGCCGCTGGCATCACTGGCTGCGGCGCTACCTCACCTGGCCACGCTGGAGCGCATCGGCTGCACCCGCTGGGGCCAGTTGCGCGCCTTGCCGCGTGGCGGGGTGAGTCGGCGCTTTGGCGCGCCTTTGCTCGACGCACTGGACCGGGCCTACGGACTCAAACTCGAGGTTTATCCCTGGCTGGAGTTGCCTGAGGTATTTGAGGCCACGCTGGAACTGCTGGCCCAGGTCGAGACCGCTCCGGCCCTGCTGTTTGGCGCGGGCCGCCTGCTCAGGCAGTTGCAGGTGTGGCTGCGGCTGCGCCACCGTGGCGTGCTGGCCCTGGCGCTGGGTTGGACCCTGGACGCACGGCGCAACACCGCCACCCACGGCGAGCTGGTGCTGCGCACCGCCGAGCCCACCGGTGATGTGACGCACCTGCAGCGCCTGCTGGGGGAACATCTGGCGCACGTCACCCTGCCCGCACCGGTGCTTTATTTGCATTTGCGCACGCTGCAGACCCAGCCGCTGGGCGGGCAAAGCGCCAGCTTGCTGCCCGACGAGCAAAAAAAGGGCGACAGCCTGGTGCAACTGCTTGAGCGCCTGAGCGCCCGACTGGGGGCGCAACAGGTGTTGCAGTGCCAGTTGCAGGCCGACCATCGCCCCGAGTGCATGCAGCGTTGGCAGCCTGCGGAAAATGCTACGCAATTAGTAGCTGACTATGCAGACAAGGCGGTGACCAGGGATCTGGGCGGCAGAGCACTCTGCTTCGTGTCCCCCGGCCTTCGGCCTCCTCCTTTGACCTGCGCAGAACGCTCTGCCGCCCAAACCCCTGGAGGTCAAAAAGACGATGAAAAATTGCGTGAACAAGCTGGCGCCGCGCTGTACCCCACCTGGCTGCTGGAGGTGCCTTTGAAGCTGGCGCTGCACCGGGGCCAGCCGCTGTACCAGGGGCCACTCACCCTGCTCGCCGGTCCGCAGCGACTCGAAGTGGCCTGGTGGGAGGGCCGCGGCTGCGCCCTGCGTGATTACTTTGTGGCCCGCAGCGAGCAGGCCGGCTTGCTGTGGGTTTACCGCGAGCGCCTGGCCGGGCAAGGGGGTGCAGAAAGCAGCAATAGTGCCGTTGCACACTGGTATTTGCACGGACTGTTCGCCTAGGTACGCAGTACCATCAATTTTGGAGCACGAGGAGACCACGGCACCATGAAAAGCGTCATTGCCCCCAGTTACTATTCAAAATTTGGTTGCATTGGCCCGCAGTGCGAGGATACTTGCTGCCGTGGCTGGGCCGTCACGATTGACCGGGACACCTACCACCGCTACAGGCAGAACCGACACAAAGTACTGGCGCCGCTGTTCAAACTGGCCGTGAGCAAAAACACCGCGCCCGGCGCAGACCATGCCAACAACTTTGGCGTGATGAAGATGAAACCCGATGGCGGTTGCTATTTTCAACAGGAGGACCAACTGTGCGCCATTCAGCGCACCCTGGGCGAGCAGGCTCTCAGTGATACCTGCCGCCTGTACCCGCGCTACCTCAACCAGTTTGGCCCGCAGCGGGAATGCGCGCTGGGCATCTCCTGCCCCGAGGCCGCGCGCCTGGTTCTGCTTGATCCTGAGCCCATGCAGTTTGAAACCCTGGCACTGGACGCTGCACTGGACGATCAGTCGCTCACCAACTACCGGTTTCCCGCGCGGGGTGAGGGTGATGCGCAGCAGATCGAGGTGCTCAACGACGTTCGTGCCGTCATCATTTCGATTTTGCAATGCCGCGACGTCGGTCTGGGTGCTCGGGTCATGCTGCTGGGTTTTCTGCTCGACGAGGTCAACCAGGTTTTCACCTCGGAGACTTTCTCCCACGCCTCGCAGGTGCTGCCCGCGCTGCAGGCCGTGGTGGGCATGTTGTCGCACCCGCAGCAATTGCAAAGACAGTTTGCGCAAATCGGAGCCCATACGGCCCGCAAGCTCGAACTCATGACCGGGCTGATTGCCAGCGCACTCTCGGTTGGCGCCTCCGCCCGTTTCAGCGAATGCCTGCTCGCCGCTGCCCAGGGCCTGGAGCCACAAAGACCCGACGGTATTGGATGTGCCGCCGATGTGCTTGCCAAGTACCACCAGAGCCATGCGCTGTATTTCCAGCCGTACTTTGATAAGAACGCGCACATTCTTGAAAACTACCTGGTCAACCACGTTCTCATGCGCCTGTTCCCCTTTACCCGGGGCTCGTTTCTCGACCTTTACCGCGAGTTGGTGTTCAACCTGACCATCCTGCAAGTGCTGCTGGTGGGCATGGCCGCGCGGCATCAGGGCCTCACCGATGAACGCGTGGTCCAGTTGCTGCAGAGCTACGCGCGTCGTTCGGACCACAACCGCAATCACCTGGACCGCCTGATTGAGTCGCTGCACCCCCACGAGCAGGACTCCTTTGTGCACGTCATGTGGTTGCTCAGGGAAACGGGCTGATGCCAGCGCCTGGAAGTCGCCTGGTGGGAGGGCCGCGGCTGCGCCCTGCGTGATTGCTTTGTGGCCCGCAGCGAGCAGGCCGGCTTGCTGTGGGTTTACCGCGAGCGCCTGGCCGGGCCGCGCTGGTATTTGCATGGCCTGTTTGACTAGGATCCGGCGTATTCCAAAGACTTTCCAGGTTCTGTCATTTCACCGTTTTCCACGCGATTGCGCCCTTCCCGCTTGGCGCGGTACAGGGCCGTGTCGGCCCGCGCCAGGGTCTCGGTCAGCGCTTCGCTGGCATGGAACATGGCCACCCCAAAGCTGGCCGACTTGCGGCCCACCTGCTCGAACACATGGGCCTGCATCGCCAGGCGCAGGTTTTCCGCGACCACCAGTGCGCCTTCGATCGTCGTCTCAGGGCAGATGACCAGGAACTCCTCACCCCCCCAACGCCCGACGATGTCAACTTCACGAATGTTCTTCTGCAGGATGCGGGCGATGTCCGCCAACACCTGATCACCGGTCTGATGGCCAAAAGTGTCATTGACCAATTTGAAATGGTCCACATCCAGGATCAGCAGGCAGAAAATCGTACCGTAACGCACGCTGCGCAAACGCTCTTCTTCGAGCGACTGGTCCAGCCGCAAGCGGTTGTACAAACCGGTAAGCTGGTCCGTCACGGCCAGTCGCGCCAGCTGCCGGTTCTGTTCAAGCAATTGGCCCTGGGTGTGACGCAATTCACTCAGCGCCTGATCCGCCCTGCGCTGTGAAGCCTCAGCCGAGGCATAGGCGGCGGCATTGTCCAGCGCGATGGCCCCATAGGCGCACAGCGCGCGGAAAATGGAGCGCTCAGGCTCCCCGTAGGCGTGTTGACGTGGCGACTGCACCGACATGGCTCCAAGCAGGCGCTCACCGGCGATCAACGGGGTATACAGCAGACTCAGGCTGGGCAGCGTTCCCGGGATCAGGTTGGGATCATTGGCGCCGTTCTCGCGGTCGATGAAGATTTCCTGCCGATCACGCACACAGCGGGCATACATCGACGTGGGGCTGTCCAACGGCGTGTGAATCACTGGCAGTGCCATGCCCGCCTCGACGCCAAACGCAGTGGTCAATGAATGTTGATCCTGGTCGAGCAGATAGACGGCAAAGAAACTCGCATCGAGCAATTGTCCGGCGTGGCGATGCAGTGCCAGCAACACGGCATCAGTGTTCAGACTGGCGGTAATCTCGCGTCCCACCAAACCCAGCGTTTCCAGCGTTGACGCCATGTCTTTCATGGTTTCGGCCAATTGCCTGTGATGCTCAGCCTCGGTCTGGGCGATCTCGATTTCCTGGCGAATTCGCATGGCCAGCGCACGTTTGTGGGCTTCTTCGTTGCGTGTGGCGTGACGCGCTGCGTTGGCGGCCAGGGTGTTTTCGTAGGCGGCACGAAACTCGCCGCAAGCGGCATAAGCCGAGGCGAGTTGGTTGAAAAGCTCCGGCGCCGCGGTGTAGCCGCTGATGCGGGACCCAAGCTCGAGTGCCTGGTTCAGGTAATGGAGCGCGGCCGTGGGGGTCGTCATGCCGGGCGGGGGCGGCAAGTCATGATCGGTGTGCAGCCGGGCGCAAATACTCAAGACCTGAATTTGACCGTCAGCGTTGCCCTGCTCGCGCGCCGCGGTCAGCGCCGCGTCGGCCTTGAGCTTGGCCTCCTGGGGCCGCTGCAGGTGCATCAACGCGTTGGCCTGCCCGCGCCACGCCTTCGTCAGCATATCGGCCTCCCCATGAGCCGCCACCTGCACTTCGAACTTCGAGAACCAATTCAATGCACCCGCGTAGTCCTCCTGATCGAGCGCGAGTTGACCCAGGTTTCCCACTACTTGCTCGTAGTTTCGCGAACCTGCCAAGGGTTCCATCAAGGTCAGCGCTTCAAGCAAATGGTGCCTGGCGTCGTCATGACGACCGAGCAGCCGCATCACGTCACCCAACTGCATCAGGCAGACCCCCACACTGGCCGGCCAGCCCGTGCTTCGGGCCAGGGTCAGCGCGCGCTCAGTCCACTGCAGCGCGGCGTCCAGGTCACCGAGTGTGGCAAAGGACTCCGCTGCATTGGTTCCTGCCACCAGGGCCTGTCGCAGTTGGCCGCTGTCAAGCGCCGCCTGGTAAGCCCGCAGGTCATGTTTGATTGAAGAGCCCGGGTCGCCGGTCAGGCCCGCAACGTTGCCCCGGGCAGCGCCAACCCAGGTCAGCACAGGCGCGGCAAGCTTCGCGTTGGGTGGAAACATTTTTTCCAGGGCGGATGCCGTGGCCGTTGAATCCCGAAATGCCGCATAAACCAGGCTGCGTCCCAAAGCGGCATCGAGTCTTAATGAGTCGCCTGCCAGGCGATATTGCGCGATCGCCAGATGGATACAGGCATCAACGCCATCGCCGTCGCCCTGGTCGACCAACAGGGAAGCATTCAGCCAGTGCGCGTCCCCCAGACCGATCGGGTCGCCGAGTTCCTCATATGCCTTCGTAGCTGAATCTGCCAATTGCCGCGCGTTGGTCAGGTCCACAAACATCATCTTGACTTCGGCGCGCACCAGGGCCAGGCGTGCCGACAGCATGATGTGCTCATTCTTGGTTGCGCCGGCGAGAGCCAGCAAAGCCTCGGCTTCGTCAGAGAGTCCAAGAGCCCGAGCGCAATCTCGCTGGCGCAAATACCAGGCCAGAGTCACCAGTGGCGCCGCCCTGGCTACGCCACGAAGCGTCTTGAGCTGCCCTTCCAGCGCGGTGATGTCGTCGTTGAGCGCAAATAATTTCATGACTGACCAGGGTACTGCGAACGGACAGTGTAAGCCCGCAGTATTTCAGATCGGTTCGGTGCGCTGCATCAGCCAGGTCAGGGCGGCGCCGCTCACCAGCGGGCTCAGACGCAGGCGGACCGTGGCGTGGTAATCATTGAGCCATGCCGTCTCGTCAGCGCGCAGGAGCGTCCTGTCAATGCAGCGGGTGTCGATCGGGCACAACGTCAAGGTCTCGAACGCCAGAAAATCGCCAAACGGCTCACTCGTGGACACGGGCACGTTGAGCACCAGGTTTTCAATGCGCACGCCCCACTGGCCGCTGCGGTACAGGCCGGGCTCGATGGAAGTGATCATGCCGCACTGCATCGCCATGGTGGGCTCGGGTATGGCTTTGGAAATGCTTTGCGGTCCCTCGTGCACGTTGAGGAAGTAACCCACGCCGTGGCCGGTGCCGTGACCGTAGTCCATGCACTGCTGCCACAGCGGTTGGCGGGCAATGGCATCGAGCATGGGGGAGAGCGTGCCCAAGGGGAAACGGGTGCATGAAAGGGCGATGGTGCCCTTGAGGACCAGGGTGTAGTCGCGCCGCTGTTCGTCGCTGGGCGTTCCGATGGGCCAGACCCGGGTGATGTCGGTGGTGCCCCCGAGGTACTGTCCACCCGAGTCAATCAGCAGCAGGCCGTTGCCCTCGATCACCGCGTGGCTTTGGGGGGTGGCCCGGTAGTGGGGCAGGGCCCCGTTGGCGTTGAAACCGGCGATCGTATTGAAGCTCAGGCCCCTGAAGCCGGGCCGTTTCGCGCGCTGCGCCGACAAGCGCTCATCGACGGTGAGTTCGGTGATGCGCTCCTGCCCCAGCGCCGACTCAAACCAGGCGTAGAACTCGCACATGGCCGCGCCGTCCTGGGCCATGGCTTCGCGCACATGGGCTGCTTCGGCGGCGCCTTTTCGGCTCTTGATCAAGACGCTGGGGTTGATCGCCTCAATCACCTTCACGGCTGCGGGCACGCTCTCGCGCAAACCCAGGGTGATGCGGCGCGGATCAATCAGGAGGACGGCTGTGGCATCGAGGGCGCTCAAGGCCTGGGGAGCCTGCTGGTAGCTGGCGATGGTGACGGCGTCAAGCTTGAGTTTCCGGACAAGATCTGCGGGCACTTTGCCGTCGGTGACAAACAGGGTTACCGTGTTCGCATCGATCAGGGCATGGGCCAGGAAGACCGGGTTGAACTCAACGTCCGAGCTGCGCAGATTGAACAGCCAGGCGATGTCATCGACGGTAGAAATGAAATGGTGGCTCGCTCCCTGCGTGGTCATGGCCGCGCGCACCTGGGCCAGTTTGTCGTGACGGGGCGAGCCTACGTAGGCCGGGTCGTGCTCGTACACCGGCTCTGACGGTAATCCGGCGCGGTCGGGCCAGATGCTGGCGAACAGGTCAACGTCCGTGCGCAAGCTGGCTTTGACCTTGCCCAGAGCCTGGCGCAGTTGCTGCGCGGCCGCCAGGCTCAGAACCTGGCCATCCACGCCCACGACGTCACCGGCGCCCGCGCGCTCGGCCAGCCAGTCCACGTGGCGCGTGGAGCCGCCGCTCTCGATCTTGACCAGTTCGATGCCACTGCGGGCCAGCTCGGCCTCGGCCTGCGCCCAGTAGCGGCTGTCGGTGAACAGGGCCGCCTGATCCCGCGTGATCACCAGGGTGCCCATCGAGCCGGTGAACCCGGACAGCCACTGTCGGCCCTGCCAGCGTGGCGGCAGATACTCCGAGAGGTGAGGGTCGCTGGACGGAACCAGACAGGCCGCCAGATCAAGCTCGATCAATGTATTTTGGGCACTGGCCAGACGTTGGGCAAAGACAGAGGGCGCGGGTGTCATCGTCACTTCAATTCCTTTTGGCGTGTCTGGCGCGCCCACAGAGCGGCGCAAAGCGGTGATTCTAGGGGTGCTCGCTCCCTTGTTATGCTGTATATTCATACAGTTATCGATGTCAACCCAGTGCCTTTGTCCTATGGAGCCTTCTCTGCCTGTCTCCCTGCCGGGCTATGCCGAACTGCATTGCCTGAGCAACTTCAGCTTCCAGCACGGTGCCTCGCATCCGGAAGAACTGGTGGCGCGCGCCTATGCGCTGGGCTACGGCGCGCTGGCCATCACCGACGAATGCTCGGTGGCCGGTGTCGTTCGGGCCCATACCGAGGCCAAGAAGCTGGGCTTGAAGCTGCTGTTGGGGGCTGAGTTTGCCCTGGAAGACGGCTGCAAATTCGTCGCCCTGGCGCACAACCTGACGGGCTGGGGCAATCTGTGCGAGTTCATCACCGCGGCGCGCTGCTCGGCTACCAAGGGGCACTATCAGGTGTCGCGCGTGGGCAGCGACTTTGCCTTGCTGGGGGGCTGTGAGATTCTTTTGCTGCCATCAAATGCTATTGATTTCGAAGCGCTTTACGCTTGCTGCATGTGGGCAAAAGGCCTATTTGTCTTAAAACTTTGGTTGGCTATGGAACTGCGCCATGGCTTGGGAGATGCGCTGTGGCAGCACGCCCTGGAGCGGGTCTCAGCCCTCAGTGGTGTGCCGCTGGTCGCAAGCGGTGGCGTGCTCATGCACGTGCGCTCGCGCAAGCCGCTGCAGGACGTGATCAGCGCGGTGCGCCTGGGCCGACCTGTGTCCGAGTGCGGGTTCGAGCTGGAGCGCAACGCCGAAGCCCACCTGCGTTCGCGCCAGCGGCTGGCGCAAATCTACCCCCCCGAACTGCTGGCCAACACGCTGGTGGTGGCTTCGCGCTGCAGCTTCAGCCTGGACGAACTGCGCTACCAGTACCCGATGGAGACCGTGCTGCCGGGCCGCACCCCGGCCCAGACCCTGCGCCAGTTCACCTGGGAGGGGGCCAGCGGGCGCTACCCGCAGGGAATTCCCGCGAGCGTGCAGCAGCAGATCGAACACGAACTCGAACTCATCGCCGAGCTGAAGTACGAGATGTATTTCCTGACGGTGCATGACATCGTGGCCTTTGCCAGAAGCCGCCACATCCTGTGCCAGGGGCGCGGCTCGGCGGCCAATTCGGCCGTGTGCTACTGCCTGGGCGTGACCGAAGTGGACCCCTCGCGCATGAGCATGCTGTTCGAGCGCTTCATCTCCAGAGAGCGCAATGAGCCGCCCGATATCGACGTCGATTTTGAGCACCAGCGGCGCGAGGAAGTCATCCAGTACATCTATGCCAAGTACGGGCGGGACCGCGCGGCGCTCACCGCCACCGTCATCAGCTACCGGCCCCGCAGCGCGCTGCGCGATGTGGGCCGGGCGCTGGGCATCGACGAGGCGCTCATCACCGCGCTGGCCAAAGAGCACCCCGGCATGTACAACCGCGAAGTGCTTGGTGAGCGGCTGCATGCCGCGCTGGAGCGACTGGGCCCGACGTTTGCCAAGCCCGACAGCTTGGCACTGGACCTGTGGCTGGACCTGAGCCGCCAGATTCAGCGCTTTCCGCGCCATCTGAGTCAGCACGTGGGCGGCTTTGTGCTCACCCAGGGCAAGCTCACGCGTCTGGTGCCGGTCGAGAACGCGGCCATGCCAGATCGAAGCATCATCCAGTGGGACAAGGACGACCTGGACACCATGGGCTTGCTCAAGGTCGATGTGCTGGCGCTGGGCATGCTCAGCGCTATTCGCCGCTGCCTGGACCTCATCAGCGCCCAGCGGGGCCATGCGTTCCAGATGCAGGACATCCCGGCAGAAGACAGCGCCACCTACGACATGATCTGCAAGGCCGACACCGTGGGCGTGTTCCAGATTGAGAGCCGCGCCCAGATGAGCATGCTGCCGCGCCTCAAGCCGCGCTGCTTTTACGACCTGGTGGTGCAGGTCGCCATCGTGCGGCCCGGCCCCATTCAGGGCGGCATGGTGCACCCGTATTTGAAGGCACGCGAGCATCCGGAGCAGGTGGTGTATGCCAGCGAGGGCTTGAAGGAAGCCCTCAAACGCACCCTGGGCGTGCCGATTTTTCAGGAGCAGGTGATGCAGGTGGCCATGGCGGCGGCCGACTTTTCGGCCGGCGAGGCCGACAGCCTGCGCCGCTCCATGGCGGCGTGGAAGCGCAAGGGCGGCGTGCACCATTTTTACGAGCGCATGGTCAGTGGCATGCTCAAAAACGGCTACACGCAGGAGTACGCCGACACCGTGTTCAAGCAGATTGAGGGCTTTGGCGAGTACGGTTTTCCCGAAAGCCACGCCGCCAGCTTTGCTTTGATCACCTACGTGAGCTGCTGGCTCAAGCACCACGAACCAGCCTGTTTTCTGGCCGCCATGCTGGGCAGCGCACCGCTGGGTTTCTACGGCCCCTCGCAACTCGTGCAGGATGCCCAGCGCCACGGCGTTGAAGTGCGGGCGGTGGATGTGATGGCGAGCGATTGGGATTGCACGCTGGAGCCATTGGGCAGGACTCAGCCTGCCGTCCGCCTGGGCCTGCGCATGCTCTGCGGGCTACACCAAACAGCCGCCCAACGCATCATCGCCACCCGCCGTGATGCCCCTTTCACCAGCACCGAAGAACTGGCTCTGCGCGCCGGGCTTGACCAGGGCGACCTCAAGGCCCTGGCAAGCGGCGATGCGCTCATGAGCCTGTCGGGTCACCGGCGCCAGCAGGTCTGGGACGCCTCGGCCTTGAGGCCCGCGCCGCCGCTGCTCAAAAGTGCGCCGGTGGAAGAAGACTTTCTGGAACTGCTCCCGGCCAGCGAAGGCGAAGAGGTGGTGTTCGACTACGCCAGTCTTGGGCTCACTTTAAGGGCTCACCCCTTGTCCATGCTGCGTGAGCAGCTATCAAAACAGAAGCTATTGAGCGCAGCGCAACTGCGTGACCTGCCCAACGGCAGGCTGGTGCGGGCCTGCGGCCTCGTTACCATGCGCCAGCGCCCGCAAACGGCCAAGGGCGTGACCTTTGTCACGCTCGAAGACGAGACCGGCAGCGTCAACGTGATTGTGTGGCAGTCGCTGCAGGAAAAGCAGCGCACCGAGCTGTTGCGCTCGCGCCTGCTGGCAGTCTATGGCGTGTGGCAGCGCGACATCGAGAGTGGCGGCGAAACGTGCCACCTGATCGCCAAACGGCTGGTGGATTTGACGCCTTTGCTGGGGCGGTTGACGACGCAGAGCCGGGAGTTTTGTTGATCCGCTTGGTCACTACCGCGCGGGGCTAGGTCGTAGAGAGGGCGTGCCTTTGCGCGCTCAAGTCGTGCTGATCGAAGTCGTCCTGCTAAAAAGAAAGTTTAGGCCGGGTTGCCCCGCCTAAACTTTCACTCATTCTGAATAGGTCACAGTCTGGCGCCTTGGGCATCACGTTGTCCGTTTGCGGCGGCCGAACCTTGAGGCAGCAATCCCCGCCAAGCCCAATCCAAGCAGCGCCACGGTCGCTGGTTCAGGTACGCCATTTGGTGGTGGCGGCGGCGGTGGTGGCGGTGGCGATATGCCCGCTGCGAACGTCGCGCCGCCAAAAGTGTAGTAACTGTCTGCGTTACTGCCACCACCCAGCATCACCTCAAAGGGGTTGGCGGCGACCAGTTCAAATAAACCAAGCGGCAAATCGATGTTCCCCTGCATGTAGCTCGTCCCAAGAATCGGAGAAAACAAGCCTGCGTTAACCAGGACTCCATCGAGCAAAAGCGAGCCAAGGTCGCTTTGGTTGATTACGATCGAGGCGTAGTTAATGTTAAATGCCTGCGTACCGGTCGGTGTCGCGAGCCTGTAGGCTTTCAACCATGCGTCACTCCCCGGGACCACCGACATTGCGGGATCCGTATTTTGACCCTGACCACCCTTGAGATACTGAGCGACCAGCACTGGTGCTGAGGCATCAACCGTCGCGCCGCTACTTGCTGCCAGGCTGAATTCATGGACATCGCCCGCAGCCACCAGCGTGGCGACGACCACGCCATCGACTTTGACTACCGTGTTGGCTTGAGTAGCAACGACGCGAACCAAATCACTGGCGGTAGACGCGAGCAATGCCCCCTTGGAGGCCACAAGCGCATAGCTCTTGGAGAGTTTGTCCGTCGGGATCATCTGTTCTATTAGCGTATCGCAATAGGTGGTTCCCGCCGGCACCTGGGCACAAGAATGACCACTGAACACGGCCACGGCTTTGTCGGCGCTCACCGAGGAGCCCGTCAAATCCACCGAGCCACCAGCGTACTTGTAAGTCTGCCCAGCGTTAAGCGTGATGACGGTCGCTACGCCACCTTTGGGCGTGAACGTGACTGAGGTGTTGTCAACCGTTGCATGAATTGCCACCTGGCTGCCTTCTCCAAATCCGATACCCTGGCTGGCCACCACATAGTTGTTGCCCAAAGAAGCGCTGTCAAACAGGTAGGTCATATCTGTCGAATAACCGGCGCGGTTCACGAAGTAACCAGCAATTGGGTCGGGTGAGACGATCTGAAAGCCAGTATTTTTAATGCCGGTTCCAGACTGCGAATAAGCCAATGGAATACTGAGGTTGAAAAAGCCATTCAATCCCAGGTTCACGCTCTGCGAGAAACCGGCCAGATTTGAAACCGTTGCCGTTTGGTTGGCAGCGCCGAACAGAAAAACTGACGGTGTGCCCGAATTAAGGTTGTTGTTGAAGTCAAAATAAACTGTCCCGGCCTGGGCAGCGCTCCCCGAGAGCCCGCCAACCGCGAGGGCGACCGCAGCAATCGAAATTTTCAGTTTCGAACGTTGACGGATGGATTGACTGGTTTTCATTGCAAGTCTCCTTTTATTGGCATCGACAAAAACTCGAACCGCACCCGCCTGCAAGCCAAATCAAATACGAACAACTGGGCGAGCAGAGTGCTGATGTGGTAACTTATCAGCAGTATTCGTGCCAACAACTTATATTCGCTGAATGTTGTTTATGATCAATGAGTTAAGACGATCAATGAACTTTATCGGCACAAGTTTCTCATGGGGATGTAAAGATTGTCGACAGTATTGCTGAGTCTTTCGTGGACGCGGTCGGTGCTAACCCTTTTCTTCCCTACCGGTAGGTGATATGGCCCGAATGCATCAGACATTGCGCGCAATTTCTGAGAGGTACTCCAAAATATGGGCTTGTCACACAGTTTGTTCAAATTCGGGTTTGACCTCGCGAGCATCAGCATGGTCGCATTCTTCCTGATCGGCGTCTTGGTGAGGTGAGCAGACGATGACATGGTCCCAGCCAGGTCCTTGGTCTGCAAGCGTATCGTTTTGACTGGCTAACTGGTGCGCGGCGCGTGGTGGCGCGACACGAAAAGCGGTGGTGAGATGCGCCACCTGATCGCCAAACGGCTGGTGGACCTGACGTCTTTGCTGGGGCGGTTGACGACGCAGAGCCGGGAGTTTTACTAGGCTCACTAAGCTGATTAAATGTCGGTCGAATTCAAGAGAATTTTGCCAACCGACTGGCTCAATCGAACGACAAAAATCCGGCATTCAATCGGACGCGAGCTGATCGTGCAATTGGTGGCCGAGGTTCGGTTACAAATGTCGGCCGCCTTTACAGCCCTCTCCACAAACATTGGCAGTTCTCTTTGAAATCAAGGCGATTTGATCGTGGCGTGGAAATTGCTACTGACTATCAATGCAACTTTGCGCGCATCGGTTTTGTGATTGACCGTGCCCGTACCGCGCAGCAATTGACCGATTTTGGCGTCACGGCATCGCCCCCCATGCCGTACACAAAGAGGAGAGAAATCATGTTTGCAAAGAAATGCCTGCCACCTGTGGCAAGGTCGGTTGTGCTGCTGGCCGCGACGCTGGGTCTGTCGGGCGCGGCCTCGGCTGCGCTGATCACCTTTGACGGCTTGGCCGACGGCACGGTGATCAACAGCTACTACTCCGGTGTCACTTTCAACAATCCGCTGCCCGCTTCGACCAACTTTACCGATCCGCCCAATATTTTTGCGCGATCTTCATCAACCAACGCCAGCCCTGGCAATGTGGTGTCCGTCTTTGGCACTGGTGTGCCCGCATTTGATGCACGTTGGGGCGCGGTGGAGGCGGTTTTTTCATCGGGGCAAAGGCATGTGAGCATTGACGCGGCAATCCTGAGGGTCCCCGAGGGGTTGGGTTCTCCAACCAACATGCCCAAGCTCGAAATCTATGACCTCCTGGGGGCTTTCGTCACGTCCGTGACGTGGGATTTCAGTGTCATTCCCCAGCCCGGCGCGGGGGGCATTACAGGCTTTGAGACCCTGGGCTACACATCAGGCGCAGACGACATTGGCAAGGTACGCTTTCTATCCGGACAACCTGGGGGAGCGCCATCAAACTTTGGAATTTTCGACAACCTCGCGTACAGCCGGGGCGGTGGAACCATTCCCGAGCCTGGCTCCATGGCCTTGCTGGGCCTTGGTCTGGCCGCTCTGGTGGCAGCGGGTGCACGCCGCAAAATTTAGCGGTTGAACAACCCCCAGCGATACCGGGCAGACCGTGGTGGCCTCGTCGGGCAATGTCGAAAAATTTGACAGTGCCCGTCCAGCATGCCATCAATTGCTTGATTTCATTGAGGAAAGCAACCATCCTCCGGCAAAGCCAGAGGCTTTCGAATTGTGAGCCGCTCAAAGCAGCATAAAGGGGTCGCTAACGCGGCCCCAACTCTTGGTGCCACCGAAACGGTGGCCGCTTTTTTGATTCGGGCGGCAATTGCCTGCCGGAATGATTTTTTGACTGTGCCATCCGTTCGCGTGACATAACGGTTTGACGTTCACGTGGCATTGCTGACTTCGAAACTGCGGCGGAGGCTGTTGCAAGTTGCTGGCGCATTTTTTCTGGCGCAAGCCGTTGATGCCGGTTCAGCGTGGGCGAAGGGTGCGCCGACTCCATTCGAGAAGGCAACCTTTGCTGCTTTTTTGGATGTTCTGTTGCCACGTGATGCCCTGTCTGGTTCCACCACCGATCTGAAGGTGCACGCCAGGCTGTGGGCCTTTGCCAGACTTGACGCCAACTTTGCCCGGCTTGTGGCTTTGGGCTGCCAATGGCTCAGCATGACCGGCGGCGCAGGATTCCCCGAGTTGCCCTCAAAGCAGAAAACCGCAGTGGTTCGGTGGATGAGTGAATCAGATTGGAACGAAGTGCCGCGCCGTTTTTATGAACTGGTGCGCCTGGCCGCCATCGAGACCTATTACAGCGAACAGGCCAACTGGGCAGACTTGCCATTGCACCAGCCGCCGCAGCCAGAAGGGTATCCGCCGCCATGGGTGTGAAGCCGCGTTTTGAAGTTGTGGTGATAGGCTCGGGTGCTGGTGGGTCGGCTGCTGCCTGGCGGGTGTCGCCTCAATTCCGCAACCCAGGAAATCGGGTTCAACGGGCCAATTGCCTACGCCTCGCGCGTGGTCAATGGATTTGGCAAGACCTTGAAAGACAGTGTCCGCTCCAGTTTTGGACGGTGCCTTTCAGTGGGGGCGGTGGGGGAGTTCCTGCCCAATGAGGCCACCTTTGTGGACCTGGACCCTGACAAAAAAGACCACTTCGGCATCCCCTTGCCTCGCATTCACTCGCATTTGGGCGAGCCCGAGATCAAGCGCCTGCGCTTCATGGCCGGGCAATCGCGCCAGTTGCTCAGGGCCGCGGGCGCCACCGAACTGGTGGAGGAGATCGGCGCTTTTGATCTGTTCTCCGCCACCCATGTGTTTGGAACCTGCCGCATGGGCGCAGACCCAGCCACCTCGGTGGTTGATGCCCACGGCCGCAGCCACGATCATCCAAACCTCTTTATTGCGGATGCAAGTGTGTTCCCATCCACCGGCGGGGGCGAGTCACCCTCCTTGAGCATTCATGCGCTGGCGGTGCGCACGGCCGATCGCATTGCTCGCGCTTCGGCTTGACCCTGCACCGCTTGCGTCTTGGTGTTCGCTCTGGCTCGTCACCGCGGCCTAGGGGAAAGGTCAGTAGGATGGCCCCGTCACTCTTTTGAGAGGAAAAGTGCCAAACCCGACTTACAGTTCGACCGTTTAACGCACAGGAGCGCCCACAAAAGAGGCGACCCTGGGGTCGCCTCTTTTGGTATCGAGCCAGTCTCAGGAGCCGCGCTTCTTGCCGGACTTAAAGCTTAGGCCAGCCAGTAAAGCCAGACCGACCAGCGCGAGGGAGCCAGGCTCAGGCACGCCGTTGGGAGGGTTCACGACCACTGCGCCAGAGCGCACTTGAAAGTTGTACTGGCCAAGAGTGTTGGAGTTCCGTGAGTTGCTGATCAGCGCGTTCGGGCCACCGTCGATCAGCGCGCCATGTATCAGCGAGCCATTCAGGGTGGCGTTCGAAGTGGTGCTGGTCCAGTAACCCGCCAGTGCGGATGCGCAGTTTTGGTCGGAGGGAAGGCACAGGCCACCCTGAGAGGCGCCGCTTGCGGTGCCTGAATCCCACAGCATCGTGTCATAGTTGAACTGGATGTCGAAGTCGCCCGCGGCGACGTCAGAACGATCCGTCAGGATCATTTGAAAGCTGTTGAAGATGGACTGCTGGCTATACACACCCACGTTGAGGTAGTTGACGCCGAAGACGTTGAAACCACCCAGCGTCGCACTGCCGTAACTCACGGGACTAGACCCCGCGGCACGGGTATCCACATCGGCGAAGAACGGCGCGATGATCGGGCCGAAGGAGCCGTCGTTGATGGCCGCGGGCGTGTAGGTCGACATTGACCTGTCGAAGGTGATGTTGCCGTTATTGTTGACGTAAGTCTGGGTGTAATTCGTCGAATTGATGAATGCGGTGAAGCCCAGATTGACGAGTCCGGTGGAGCTATCGTCATTGGCCGGTAGCACGTTGGTGAACAATGCAGAGTCGTGGATCGCGCCGGCGAGCGCTGGTGGCGCGGCCAGCGAAGCCCCGAGTGCAATGGCCAGGGAAATCGAAGTGAGAGTTTTCATCGCGAACCTTTCTGTATTGAGCCAAGGAGTAGTAAAACTTTGCGCGGACCAGCACGGAAAAGCAAAAATCAAGCCAGGATTGATAACCTATTGATTCCATTGAAAAATTCTTATTGATAGGAAAATTTCCCGACACCGGTGTAAGAAAAATCGACAGTTTTACCTGAGTTCGATCCAATACAACTCTGCGTCAATTACTGCCTCCGCTCTTGCATTTGGCTGACGGTGGCCATGACCTGCTCCCCATAAACCGTACCAGTCATTTTTCCAAGAAGTCCATCAACCCGGAGAATGATGGACATGAGAACAAGCAAATTCAGCGAAGAGCAAATCATTGGTTTTTTACGGCAAGCCGAAGTCGGCATGCCGATCAAGGAATTTGGACGCAAACACGGTTTCAGTGATGCCTCCTTCTACAAGTGGCGCTCCAAGTACGGCGGCATGGGCGCAGACCCAGCCACCTCGGTGGTTGATGCCCACGGCCGCAGCCACGATCATCCAAACCTCTTTATTGCGGATGCAAGTGTGTTCCCATCCACCGGCGGGGGCGAGTCACCCTCCTTGAGCATTCATGCGCTGGCGGTGCGCACGGCCGACCAGATAGCCTGCTGTCAACCCGCGTGGAATTGATCCGCGTTGCGGCCTTTGAACGGCGCGTAAAAGGCCTGAATGGCAGACATATCGGCCTCAAGGTTGCCGGTGGGCACAAAAATCGGGCCCAACCCGCTGACTTTGCGGCCATAGTCCATGAACGCCATCACGATCGGCACCTGGGCCCCGACGGCGATGTGATAAAAGCCCGTCTTCCAGTAGCGCGCCTTCGAGCGGCTGCCTTCAGGAGCTACGGTCAGTTGCAGCGGCCCGGTCGCGGCCTTGATCGCTTCAATCGAGGCTGCCACCAGATTGCCCGCCTTGCTGCGCTGCACCGGCAGGCCGCCCAGCCAGCGCATCACCCCGCGAAACGGCGGCTTGAATAGTTCTTCCTTGCCCATCCAGTACAGGTTGAGCCGCAGTGCAAACGCCACCATCAGGGTGTAGGGCAGGTCCCAGTTGCTGGTGTGCGGCGCGGCGATGAACACGCTTTTTTCGGCACCTACTGGCAGGCTTCCCTCGACTTTCCAGCCCGTGAGCTTGAGAAAGACAATGGAAAACGCGCGGAGCAGTGTGTTGACCACAGGTGTGTCGAAGATGGTGCGGTGCATGGGCAGGAGGTCCGGTGGGGGCGCGAAGCGGCCCGAAACGGAGGCACACGACACTGAATATATAAGTCAGGGTGCATTATCGCCGATGCCGACAGGCAGCGTCGGAATACACGCCACCCTGGAGGGTTTGGGCGTGGGTCGCGGGGCCACGCCAACATGTCAACGTTCTCGACATCGGTGGCCCATGAAAAAGCCTCCAGAGTATGGAGGCTTTGGGTTAATGATGGGGTTGGATTGTCCGTCCCCGGATTTCCCAATCAAAGTTCAGTGAACTTTCCTGCGGCGAAGTGCGGCCATGCCAGCCAGACCAAGTCCCAGCAGTGCCATGGATCCGGGCTCGGGCACCGTTCCGGGCCTCGGTGGCGCCGCACCGAACCCGTCCAGATAAGCGTAACCCCAGTGACCGCCATATGGGCAATCCGAGGCGAGCATAGTCAGTGTGAAATCATGGCCAAGGATGCCGGAGGTATCAATGTTCTCGACCACCCATCCGGCGCTGTAGACGCTGCCATACCTGGTCCATGTGACGCCCCCAGTGCCGGCTCCAATGCTACCTGCGGAACTGTAGGACCGGTCAACAAGGACGGTACCCGTTGTGTCATCGGTCAGTGTCAGTGAAAAGTAGTCAGAATCGGTCAGGCCATGTGATCCGAGGAGCACGGCGTTCCACGCAAAATAGATGTTCGAATCTGTGTAATTGATCACCGACTGGCGCAGCGTGGAAACCGAATAGTTGTTGTAGGCATCGTTCAAACGCGCCGAGTAGTTGCCGCTATAAACCGTGGACAAGCCGGTATAGGGGTCCGTGCCCGGGGCAACCATGGTGTAGTTGTTGGGTGAGCCACCGTTGTAGTTCGAGGCCGGTACAGGGGCAGGTGGGCTGCCATACCATACACCGCCACCGCCGGTCCAGCCGCTGAAGTCACCGGCCTCAAAGCCCCCGTTGACAAAACTGGCTCCCTGCGCCGATCCCGCCGCGAATGCGGCAACGATGGCCAATGAAAGAAGTTTTTTGTTCATTTTGAACTCCTTATGAACGTTGGGAAAGAGCAAAACACACTGACCAAACAACATAAGCATTCTTCGTGCCAAATGTATAACCCTATGATTTATATGATAATTTTTTCCATGCTTGTAAAAAGCAAGAATTTATGTAAGAAAAATTGACAGATCGGTGCAGGAGTGGCGTTGTGCTACAGGGCTTTATTGAGTCGATCCAGTGTCGCAAGGTCGGCCTTGGCGAGCTGTTTGCCATCAATGCGCGCCAATGTGCTGGCGGCTTGTTTACGGTCCCCTGCCGCCAGCAACTGCTCAGCCAGATGCAGCCGAGGCAGGGCGAGCATGGGCGCGAGGTTGACGGCAGTGCGAAGGCTGACAATCGCTTGGTCGCGCTGCCCAGTAAGGGCTTGGGCAAGGCCTAAGGTGTCCAGGACATTGGGGTTGTCGGGCATCAGTTGTGCCGCTTTTTGGGCGTTGGCCAGGGATTCGGGCTGGCGTGCCTGAACTTGCGCCCAGGCAAGATCATTGAGCAGGATCGGGTTGGGAGGATTGGCAGAGGTCATTTTTTGCAGCAAATCTACGGCCTGGTCTGCCCTGCCCAGTGCCAGTGCTCGTTGCGCGGCATAGGCAAGCACGGCACCATCCTGCGGAAATTTGCGCAGACTTGTCGACAATTCCTCTTCAGCGTGGTTAGCCTGGTTGTTGCGATCGAGCAGGCTCACAACGCGCAGGGACGCCGCTGGGTTGGCTCCCGCTTTGGCAGCCTGGCTGTACTGTTTGAGTGCCTCATCGGTCTTGCCGGACTGGGCCAGCAGGTCGCCTTCGAGCAGCATGGCGGTCAGTTTGTGCGGCTCTTGTTCGCCGAGCTGCTTGGCGATGGACAAGGCTTCCTGCGGACTATCAGCCGCCGTCAGCCGGGCCAGTGCGACGTAGGCGCTGCTGTCAAAGGGGCGATCGCTGATCAGGGAGCGCAGCACGGTGGTGGCCTGGGCTTTGCCGCCGGAGCGGGCCTCAAGTTCAGCCAGCTTGAGCCGCCAGTCGGCGCGCTGGGGATAGTTGGTGGCGAGTTTGCGATAGGCTTCCGTCGCCAGGTCGGTCTTGCCCAGGCGCTCATAGGTCTCGGCCAACAACGCGATGGCGGGGGCTGGCGCATTGTTGACGGCGGCACCGGTCTGGGCGGTACTCAGGGCGGCGTCGACATTGCCCGCGCGCAACTGTTCCTGCACCAGTGCCTCACGCAGCGCCGTGGCGGCCGGAAACGCCGCGACGCCTTTTTCAAGCCATGCAAGCGCGCCCGCGTGAGTTTTATCCTCGGCGCGCAGCAAGCCAGCATAGGCCAAGTAAGTATTGGCCGTGCGGGCCTTGCTGGTCACTGCCTTTTCAAAACGGGTGCGCAACTCCTGCCGCTGTGCGGGCTCGTGGGCCATATTGCGCAGCGCCATCAGAGCCGCGTCAAAGCCGGGCTGCAGGTCCAGCGCGGCCAGGGTCTCGCGCCATGCGCCAGGACGGTCCTTTTGATAGTCCAGTGCCGCAGCCTGCACGAGGTGAGATTGCGGATCCTGCGGACGCGATTTGAGGGCATTGTCCGCGAGTAGCCTGACGCGGGCCGCGTCGCCCGTGCGCATGGCAATGGAAACAATTTGGTCACGGATGGCCGGGTCGTCCTGGCCGGCCAAAGTGGCTTGGTCCAGCAGGGCCGCAGCGCCTGGCTTGTCGCCCTGGCGAAGTTTGATCTCGCTCAGACGCAGCAGGCTGGGCGCATCCGTCGGGTATTTGGAGACCAGGCTCTGCAATGTGGCGGTCGCGCTTCGGACGTCTCCGCCTTTGAATTCGGTCTCGGCTTTCAATGACAGCAATCGCTTGTCGTTGGGTGCTACGCTGAGTCCATGCCCTATAGTCTGGGCAGCATTCTGGAGTTCGCCCAACTGGAGTTGCGCGGCCGCTTGCATCCTGAGTGCGGGAACGGCGTAAGGATTGAGCTTGAGGATCTTCTTCAGGCGGTTGTCTGCCATCTGAACGTCGCCTTTTTGCAGCTCGGCGGCCGATGCCAGCAATACGGCTGGCAAGTGATCTGGCGAGACGGACAGGACCTTGAGCGCTGCCGCGTGGCTGTCTTCGCTGCGGCCATCTCGGGCCAGCAGCACTGCGTCCAGATAGTGTGTCCAGAAATAATTGGGTGCCGATTTTCTGAGTTGGTTGCGCAGCGGGACTGCCTGCGCAAAATCGCCAGCCAGAATCAGGGCCTGCGCATATTCGCCGGTCAGTCCGTGGTGCCATGGCGCCGCTTCATGGGCCAACTTGATGGTTTCCTGTGCTTTGACCGGATTCCCAACCGAGGCGTAAACGCGGCTGAGCGCACGCAGGGTCCACCAAGAGGTTTTCGAGCCTGCCAGTGGCCTGGTGAGCTCCGCCAGGGCGAGGTCAGCCTGGCCACTCGCGAGCAACAATTGGGCCTTGGCGGTTTGCACGGTGGCGGTGGTCACGCTGGCAGCGGTGAGTTGTTCTTGCGCCAATGCGGCGCGCTTTTGACTGACATAGGCGATGGCCACCAGGGCGCGCAGGTCGCTTTCGGCTGACGGTGATTTCAGGTGTCGGTCCTTGAACTCATGGATGACAGTTTCGAGTTCGCCGCGATCGAGCATAAGGGTGGCAATCCGAGGCACCACCAGATCGGCGTCTGCCCCGCGTTCAATGGCCTTGCGCAAATGTTGCTCAGCGCCACGGGTGTCAAAAACATGCTCGAGTGCATCGGCCAGCTCCAGGCGGGGCTGCGCTGCGTCCACCTGTAGCTGAACCGCGTTTTTGAATTCGATGACTGCCGCGGCATAGTCGCCCTGCGCCATGAACTGCCGACCCGCGCGCATGGGGTCTTGCCCGCAGCCCGAAATCAGAACCACCAGAGCGAAAATGAGCAGGCGAGCCATGCCCTGCTTGAGCCCCATTGCAAACGAAACCGCAGCGTTGATGGTGCGCATAGTAGTACTCCCGGGTATCGGTCTGACCGGCAAGAGCACACATCGCGACAGCGCGCAAGTCGATCTGCCGACGGCTCAGTCTACGAACGGCCTGGGAGATTGCGTTTGATTTTTCGCACGTGCGTTGCAGTGTGATCTGGGATACAACTCACACTGATGAAGTTGACCGCGCCCAACCGGCACGCAGGAGAACCAACCTGGCTGCGCGCGCCAGGCGACCCTGATTACCGTGACCTACAAGCCCGCAGCCGAGCGCAGTGCCTGGGCCTTGTCGGTGCGCTCCCAGGTGAACTCGGGCTCTTCACGGCCAAAGTGGCCGTAGGCAGCGGTTTTTTCGTAAATGGGGCGCAGCAGGTCGAGCATCTGGACGATGCCACGGGGGCGCAGGTCAAAGTGATCGTGCACCAGCGCGGCGATCTGGTCGTCGGAAATCACGCCCGTGCCTTCGGTGTACACCGTCACGTTCATGGGCCGGGCCACGCCGATGGCATAGGCCACCTGCACCTGGCATTGGCGGGCCAAGCCGGCCGCGACGATGTTCTTGGCGACGTAGCGCGTGGCGTAGGCGGCCGAGCGGTCCACCTTGGAGGGATCTTTGCCGCTGAAGGCGCCACCGCCGTGCGGGCAGGCGCCGCCGTAGGTGTCCACAATGATCTTGCGCCCGGTCAGGCCGCAGTCGCCCTGGGGGCCGCCGATCACGAATCGCCCGGTCGGATTGATCAGGTACTTGGTATCTGAAGTCAGCCATTCCTTGGGCAACACCGGCTTGATGATGTCTTCAATGACTGCTTCGATGAAGGCGGGCTTCATCTTCAGGCCATCGCTCATCTCGGGACTGTGCTGGCTGGAGAGCACCACGGTGTCAATGCTGTGCGGCTTGCCGTTCACGTAGCGCAGGGTCACCTGGCTCTTGGCGTCCGGGCGCAAAAAAGGCAAACGGCCGTCCTTGCGCAGTTGTGCGTGGCGCTCCATCAGACGGTGGGCGTAGTAAATCGGCGCGGGCATCAGTTCTGGGGTTTCATCGCAAGCGTAGCCAAACATCAGGCCCTGGTCGCCCGCACCGGTGTTGAGGTGGTCGTCCGAGGCGTGATCCACACCCTGGGCGATGTCGTTGCTTTGCTTGTCGTAGGCCACGAGCACAGCACAACCTTTGTAGTCGATGCCGTATTCGGTGTTGTCGTAGCCGATGCGCTTGATGGTGTCGCGCGCCACCTGGATGTAGTCCACATGGGCGTTGGTGGTGATTTCACCAGCGAGCACCACCAGGCCGGTGTTGCACAGGGTTTCGGCGGCGACGCGCGATTTGGGGTCTTCCTTGAAGATCGCGTCCAGAATGGCGTCAGAAATCTGATCGGACACCTTGTCGGGGTGACCCTCGGACACAGATTCAGAGGTAAAGAGAAAATCGTTTGACATAAAAAAGCTCCAAAAACAACAGTGGCAACAAGTTCAAGACTGCGTTGCCTGGGCTTTGGAGCTTTCAGCGAACGCTTTAGCAGATTTGCCAAATTTGGCAAGGCACAATGGCGGCTTGTTCAAAGCTGCCTGTTGTGGGTCGCCCTGCAAGTAGTTCCGTAACTCGGCGACGCCGCCATTTTAGCCCAGTGATGCGCATTGTTTTCAAAATCTGGTCAATCCTGCCGCTGTGGCTGGCCCACGGCGTGGGTTGGATCGCGGGTTGGATCGCGTTTTTTGCCTCCGGCGTGTATCGCAAGCGCTTTTTGGAGAATGTACGCCAGGCGGGTATGGGTGGGCGTCAATGGATGGGTGCTGTGGGCGAGAGCGGCAAGATGGCCGCCGAGCTGCCCCGCTTGTGGCTGGGCAAACCTGTGCAGGTGCAATTGGAGGGTGCAGAACACGTGGAGACCGCACTTGACCGCAAACGCGGCGTGCTGTTCCTGACGCCGCATCTGGGTTGCTTTGAAGTGATCGCCCACGCTTATTCCCAGCGTTGGGGGCAGGTGCGTGAACCCATGACAGTGCTTTACCGTCCCCCGCGCCAGCCCTGGTTGCGCGATTTGGCGGCCACGGCGCGGGTGCGGCCGGGAATTAAGGTGGCGCCCACGAACCTTGCGGGTGTCAAGTTGATGATCAAGGCGCTCAAAGGCGGCCAGGTTCTGGGCCTGCTGCCTGACCAGGTGCCCCCGCAAGGCATGGGCTTGTGGGCGCCGTTTTTTGGACGCGATGCCTACACCATGACGCTGTCGGCGCGCCTGGTGCAGCAAACCGGGGCCGAGCTGATGCTCGTTTGGGGCGAACGCCTGTCCTTGGGCCGCGGCTACCGGGTGCATTTTGAACCCTTTCCGGGCGAGTTGCCGCAAGATGGCGCGCAGGCGGTGCTGGCCATCAACCAGGCCATGGAGGGCCTGATCCGGCGCTGCCCGCAGCAGTACCTGTGGGGTTATGCACGCTACAAGCAGCCGCGTCAGGACGCGTGAATGATGGAAGCCGCAGTATGTTGAGTGAGCGGGCAAGCCGACTCTGGATTTGGGTGACGGTGCAACTCGGGCATCTGCCTCTGCCGTGGCTGCGGACGCTGGGTGCGGGGGTGGGGGTACTGCTGTTTGTGGCGATCTGGCCGCGTCGGCACGTGACCACGACCAACCTGCGTGTGTGCTTTCCGCAACTGGATGCGCGGCAGATTCGCCGCTTGGCCTTGCGCAATTTCATCCGCGTCTCGCAGTCCTGGTTTGACCGCGGCTGGCTTTGGCAGGGGTCGCCAGAACTGGTGCGCGAGCGGCTGCAGCTGAGCGGTGCCGTGCAGGAGCTTGAAGGGTCCGATCCGGTGGTGATTTTTGCGCCACATTTTGTGGGACTTGATGCCGGCTGGACAGCCTTGACCCAGCAGGTGGCGCGGCGCTTTACCGGTATCTATGCCCGTCAATCCAATGCGATTTTGGACGCCTGGATTCTGGCCGGGCGCGTGCGCTTTGGTCAGACGCTGCCGTTTTTCCGCGGCGTTGGCGTCAAAACGATTGTGGGAGCGCTGCGCGATACCCATCCGCTGTACCTGTTGCCGGACATGGATTTTGGTGCGCAGGAATCGGTGTTTGTTCCGTTTTATGGTGTATCAACCGCCACCGTGTCCTCGCTGTCACGTTTTGCCAGATTGGGCCGCGCCAAGGTGGTGCCGCTGGTCACTCGCATGACGCCCAAGGGCTACGAGGTGCAGGTGATGCCCGCGTGGCGGGATTTCCCCACGAGCGACGCGCTGGCGGACACCGCACTCATGAACCAGCGTCTGCAGGGTTACATTGACACGATGCCCGAGCAGTACTACTGGGTACACAAGCGCTTCAAGAGCCGTCCACCCGGTGAGCGGTCGGTGTACTGAATCCCGATTATATTGATATATTTTGGCTCTAGCCCTTATCAAATATGCACAGATAGCTATATTTTTTATAGCTATCTGTGCATTAATCGGTTGAAAGAAAGCCTGCGATCAGCTCAACAATCCGTGCGGGCTGTTCGTGGACGATCCAGTGGGAGGCAGCGGCGACCCGCTCAATTGTCAAATCGGCAATGTAGGCGTCCAACCCGTCGATCAGCGCCGGCGGCAGGGCAATGTCATCCATCGCCCAGATCACCAGCGTGGGCAGGCAGACCGTGAGCATGGCGTGGGGCAGGTCCACCGCGGCGGCAGCCGGGTCCTCGGCGCTGGGTGGGCGCAGAGGTGAGGCGCGGTACAGATTGCAGCCGCCGGTAAGCCCGGCATCCCAGACCTCACGGTACTGCGCCTTGACCGCCTCGGTGAGCCACTGGGCGCTTTGGCAACCGTGATCGGTGTTGGTCAGGAATTGCCAGAGCCGGCGGTAATCGTCCTGCGCCAGCAATTTTTCCGCGTCCGGGCGGATCAGGAAATTCATGTAGGCGCTGGCCGCTTGCTGCGCCGAACTGGTCTTGAGCTCGCGCAGGAACGTGCCCGGATGCGGTGAATTGATGATAACCAGCTTGCGTGCGAGTTCGGGCAGCTGGTTGGCCAGATTCCAGGCCACGGCACCACCCCAGTCATGGGCGATCAGGCAGGCCAGCTGTCCGTTCTGTGCCGATGTTTCGATGGCAATGAGTGCGGCGATGTCCTGCACCAGATGTTTGGGTCGGTAGGTGCTCACATCGGTGGGTGCACTCGAATGCTCAAATCCGCGCAGATTGGGCGCCACGCAGCGGTAGCCGCCGTGCTCGGGCCGGGAGAAGTGTTCAAGCAGCGCGTCCCAGACAAAAGCGCCTTCCGGAAAACCATGCAAGAACAGCAGAACGTGTTGGCCGCGTTCGCCGCTGGCGCGGCAACTCAGGGTGATGCCATGCGGCAGGGTTTGGGAAAACCGCTCGATCGTCATGCGGGCGCTGGGGCTGGATCGAGCACGGGCAAGGCCGGGTGAGCCCACTGCCATAAAAGCGTGGCGATTTCATCAATGCCCTGACGCTTGGTGGCCGAAAACAGCCTGACCTCGCCGCCGCCCGCTTGCAATTGCATGATGGACAGCGCCTTGTTTTGCTCGACGCGGGTCAGTTTGTCGGCCTTGGTGAGCACGACCAGGAACTTCAGTCCATCTTCAACCCTTGGCCGGATGACGTCCAGCAGGATTTCGTCAAGCTCGGTCAGGCCATGGCGCGGGTCGCACATTAGCACGATGGCCGTGAGGTTCTCGCGGGTCACGAGGTAGTTGGCCATGACCTGTTGCCAGCGGATTTTGTCCTGCTTGGGTACGGCTGCGTAGCCGTAGCCCGGCAGGTCGGCCAGCACCGCGTCGGTGACGCCCTGTTTGCCGAGCGAGAAGAGGTTGATGTGCTGGGTGCGCCCGGGCTTCTTGGAGGCAAAGGCCAGTTGTTTTTGCTGGGTCAGGGTGTTGATGCAGGTCGATTTGCCCGCGTTGGAGCGGCCCACAAAGGCGATTTCAGGCAAATTCAGGGGCGGCAAAAAGTGCAGCTGCGGCGCCGTGGTTAAAAATTTGGCGGTGTGAAGCCAACCCATGGCCACTGCAGTGGCGGCTTTGTGTTCGGCACCGAGCCGGTGAGGTGTGCCGACCGGGTCTGCAGGCGCTGAGGGGGTATTCATTGGGATCAAAGGAGTAGGACTTGGACCCACATTGTAGAATTGGGCCGGATCACTCACCTTACACGACATTTTTATGAAGCTGCCAACCTCTGTACTGCTCGCTGCCGCACTGATTGCAACTGCTGCAACTGGTTTTGCGCAAACGGCGAAGCCGGATCTTGCCAAGGGCGAGGCCAGTTTCAATGCGGTTTGCGTGGCCTGTCACGCCGCCGACGGCAACTCGGTGCTCCCGGTGAACCCCAAGTTGGCTCAGCAGCATCCCCACTACCTGATCAAACAGCTTCAGGAATTCAAATCGGGCAAGCGCGCCAGCCCCATCATGTTGGGCATGGCTTCCACGCTGAGCGAGGCAGATGTACAGAATGTCGCTTACTGGGTCAGTTCCAGGACGGCTGCACCGGGGTTTGCCAAGGACCGCGAGCTTGTTGTGCTGGGCGAGCGTATTTACCGCGGCGGCATCGCCGACCGCCAGATTCCGGCCTGCGCAGGTTGTCACAGCCCCAATGGCGCGGGCATTCCCGCCCAGTATCCTCGCTTGAGCGGCCAGCACGCCGAATACACGGCGGTCCAGTTGACGGCATTTCGTGATGGAGTGCGCCAGAACAGCCTGCAAATGACGCAGGTGGCAGCCAAGCTCAACGATCGCGAAATCAAGGCTGTGGCCGACTACATCGCCGGCTTGCACTGATATTGGGGGGACCGGCACCGCAGCGCTGCGGTGCCTTCACGGTGGGGCCTGCACGGGTGCCTGTAAGAAGTGCGGTCGTTGCCCGACCACTCTTCATGCGAGGACCACACCATGATCATCAAGACCGACCACGACAACTTTTCCCATCCGCTTTCAAGTGAGATCACGCCTCAGGGCGTTTACCTCAATCGGCGCAATCTCATTGGCCTGACGGCCGCAGGCGTTGCTGCCAGCGCCGCGGGGGCCTGGGGACTGCGCGAGGCGTTTGCCCAAACCGGGTTGGTGGCGCGAGCGGGCAAGTTGCCCGCGCTGGGCAGTGTGAAGTCGGGCTTGGCCGGTGCCATCGCGTCGGACAAACCCACGGCCTACAAGGACGCGACCAGCTACAACAACTTTTACGAGTTTGGCACCGACAAGGCTGACCCCGAGCGCAACGCGCATACTCTCGTCACCAGTCCCTGGTCGGTCGAGGTTGAAGGCCTGGTCAAAAAACCTGCACGCTACACCCTGGAAGACCTGCTGGGGCTCAGCGCGCAGGAGGAACGCATTTACCGCCTGCGCTGCGTGGAGGGTTGGTCCATGGTGATTCCCTGGGTCGGGTATTCACTCAGTGAACTGATCAAGAAAGTGGAGCCGCTGGGCAGCGCCAGGTATGTCGAGTTCGTGACCCAGGCGGACCCCAGGACCATGCCGTTTGTCGGCTCTCGCGTTCTTGACTGGCCCTATGTGGAGGGCCTGCGTTTGGACGAGGCCATGCACCCGCTCACCTTGCTGACCTTTGGCATGTACGGCGAAGTGCTACCCAAGCAAAACGGTGCGCCCCTGCGTCTGGTGGTGCCCTGGAAGTACGGATTCAAGAGCGGCAAGAGCATTGTCAAAATTCGTTTTACCGACAAGCAGCCTGGCACCGCCTGGAACAAGGCAGCCGCCAACGAATACGGCTTCTATTCCAACGTCAACCCCAACGTAGACCACCCGCGTTGGAGTCAGGCCAGCGAGCGGCGCATTGGCGAAGACGGCTTGTTCACCCGCAAGCGCAAGACATTGATGTTCAACGGCTACGAGGCGCAGGTGGGGCAGTTGTACGCCGGCATGGACCTCAAGAAGTATTTTTGAGTCACGCACTCGCTACGGCACGCCATCCGGTGCAGATCAAAGCGTTGTTGCTTCACCGATGGGCCAAACCGGTGGCGTTCGGGCTTTTTGTGCTGCCATTCTTCTGGCTGGTCTACGCCGCGTTTGCGAACCAGTTGGGGGCCAACCCGGCTGAAGCCTTGCTGCGCTCCACGGGTGACTTGGCCCTGCGTTCTTTGTGCGCGGTGTTGGCGGTAACCCCAATGCGGGTGATGACCGGTACCCCGGCGCTGGCACGGTTTCGGCGCATGCTGGGACTGTTTGTCTATTTCTACGCTGTGCTGCACCTCTTGAGTTACAGCTGGTTCGACATGGGTTTTGTGCTCTCGGACATCATCCTGGACATTCCCAAGCGCCCCTTCATTCTGGTGGGATTCTCAGCTTTTGCAATGCTCACGGCCCTGGCGTTAACCTCGTTTAACGGAGCGATTAAGGCGCTGGGCGGCAAGCGCTGGCAGTTGCTGCATCGTCTGGTCTATGCGGTAGCCGTGCTGGCGGTGGTTCACTTCTTGTGGATGCGGGCAGGCAAGAACAATTTTGCCGAGGTGGTGGTCTACGCCCTGATACTGGGCAGCCTGCTGGGCTGGCGTGTGCTCAAAGTTTATAAGAAATACAGGCCCTAGCCATTGTCCATAAACGATAGTTAGCTTCTGTATTTATAGTAAATTCTCCATTCGTATCTGATCAGCCGTGGTTTCGCGCCGGCGAATCAGGTGGGCCTTTCCGGCGTCCACCAGGATTTCGGCGGAACGGCCACGTGAGTTGTAGTTGCTGGCCATGCTCATGCAATAGGCTCCGGCCGAAAGCACTGCCAGCAGGTCTCCCTGAGCCACGGCCAGGGCTCGGTCCTGGCCGATCCAGTCACCGCTCTCGCAGACTGGGCCCACTACATCCCACACTTTAGGTGCCGCGGCGCGCTGGTGTAGGGGTACGATCTGGTGAAAGGCCTGATAGAGGGCAGGGCGCGGCAAATCGTTCATGGCGGCGTCGACGATGCAGAAGTTCTTCTCCTGGCCGGGTTTGAGGTAAAGCACCTCGGTCAGGCACACTCCCGCGTTGCCAACCAAAGAGCGGCCCGGCTCAATCATGAGTTTGCGCTGGCCATACCCACGGGCGTCCAGACGGGCCAAAATCTGGGTCCAGAGTGTGTCAGCACTGGGGGGGGTGTCGCCGTCATAGTCGATGCCCAACCCGCCGCCAAAATCGATGTGCTCGATGGCAATCCCGGTCAATTCGATGGCTTGCACCAGATCGAGCATGCGGTCCACCGCATCGAGAAACGGTGCCGCCTGGGTGATTTGCGAGCCAATGTGGCAATCGATACCCACAATGCGTATGCCTTTGAGTTGGGCGGCGCGCCGGTAGGTCTGAGCCACGTCCTCGTGGGCTACGCCAAACTTGTTGCCCTTCAACCCGGTGGAAATATAGGGGTGGGTTTTGGGGTCGACATTGGGGTTGACACGCAGGCTCACCGGCGCGCGCAGTCCAAGCCCGACGGCCACTTCGCTCAGTACTTCGAGTTCGGCCTCGCTCTCAACGTTGAAGCAGCCCACCCCAGCCTGTAGCGCGCGGCGCATCTCCAGGCGGGATTTGCCGACTCCGGAGAAGATGATCCGCTCTGCCTGTCCACCAGCGGCCAGTACCCGGTCCATCTCACCGCCCGAGACAATGTCAAAACCGCATCCGGCCTGGGCGAAAAGCTGAATGACGCCCAGCGCCGGGTTGGCTTTCATGGCGTAACAAATTTGGACATCGCGCCCGGCAAAGCCACGCTGGTAGGCCGCCAGCGCCGCCAGCATGGCGGCTTTGGAATAGACGAACAGTGGAGTGCCGTGTTGCCGGGCAAGTTCTGGCAAACATACGTCGTCCATGAAGAGGACATCGCCACGATAGTCGATATGCGGCTGACCGGGAAGCTTGAGACTTGTCATGGATTGGCCGGGCTGGAGGCGCCCTGCGCGGCAGGCACAGGCAGCGCGGGGGACTGGTGATCGCTGCCGCCTGGAGTCAGGGTGCGCCCGATAATTTCTGGCAGGGTGGCACGCTGCGATGCTGCCGAGTCGGTGGGTAAATACAGGGCGCCGCGCTGACCGCAGCCTGCCAGCACCACCGCACTGGCAGCAAGGACAAGCGCACTGACTAAAATTGTGGTTTGACGCATCATGGTGAAATTGTAATGACCGACGCTGAATTTCTGGACCGTGCCGAAATGGCGCTCAAAGCCGTTGAGGCCAGTTGCGACCGAATCAACGATGAAACAACCGCCGATATTGACAATCAACGGGTTGGCGGCATGGTTACGCTGGTTTTTCCCAATCAGAGCCAGATTGTGGTCAACCTGCAAAAACCCTTGCACGAACTCTGGATGGCGGCCAAGTCCGGCGGTTATCACTATCAGTTCGACGGCAGGCAGTGGATGGACACCAAGGGCGTGGGTGAATTTTTTGCCATGCTCTCACAGGCCGCCAGTGAGCAGGCCGGGTGCGGTTTGGTCTTTTCTGGCTGACGGTTAGTCCGAGCAGCTTGTCGCCTGCAGTCCGCAGCGCAAGGTGAACATCTGACATCCGACAATCAGTTGGGGATAGAGCTTGTCTGCTTCGCAGCTTGCGGTCTGTCCCGCAAGTTGACTAGTTTCTGAACAAGTCCAGAATTTTTTTCTTCTCTTCGGCCGGAGGCAGCACGAGGACGCCATTGCTGGACATGGTGCCGGGAAGGCTGTCCATCCCCAGGCTGGTGATGCCGCCGCCTTGAACGTATTCGTCATAGAACCATTCGCCGCCTGAATTGATCACGCCTGGTGGGACCTCGGGCTCCATGACCGGGACGTTTTTGAGTGCATGCTCCATGAACCGGATCCAGATGGGCAGGCTCAGGCCACCGCCCGTCTCGCGGTCGCCAAGCTTGCGTGGCGTGTCATAGCCAATCCAGGTGATGGCCGCAAGCGTTGGCTGAAATCCGGAGAACCAGGCGTCCATCGAGTCGTTGGTAGTTCCTGTTTTTCCATAAAGGTCTGGCCTCTTGAGCGTTGCCTGCGCGGACGCTGCCGTTCCCGAGCGGGTAACTTCCTGGAGCAGGCTCTGCATCATGAAGGCGTTGCGCTCACTGACCGCCCGCACGGATTCGTCGAGCACGGGCGGCTTGGTTTCCACCAGCACCGCTCCCTTTTGGTCGGTCACCCGGGTGATCAGCCAGGGATTGACGCGGTAGCCCCCGTTGGCGAAAACCGCGTACGCGGTGGCCATTTGCATGGGGGTGACCGAACCTGCGCCCAGCGCCATGGTCAGGTACGCGGGGTGTTTGTCGGCGTCAAATCCAAAACGCGTAACCCAGTCCTGCGCATACTGGGTGCCGATGGCTTGCAGGATCCGGATGGAAATCATGTTCTTGGATTTGGCCAGACCGCGGCGCAGCGTCATGGGACCCTCAAACTTGCCGTCGTAATTTTTGGGTTCCCAGGGTTGCCCGCCCGTGACCCCAGCGTCGAAGAACAGGGGCGCGTCGTTGATGACGGTGGCTGGTGTGAAGCCTTTTTCAAGCGCCGCCGAATAGATGAAGGGCTTGAAACCCGAGCCCGGTTGGCGCCAGGCCTGGGTCACGTGGTTGAACTTGTTTTTTTCAAAATCAAATCCACCGACCAGTGCCTTGATCGACCCGTCGCGCGGATCGAGGGCGACAAAAGCCCCTTCCACCTCTGGCAACTGCGTAATCTCCCAGGTGTCTTTGGGGGTTTTGGTCACACGGATGATGGCGCCCCGGCGAATCTTGATGTGGGCCGGGGCCTTGGCGGACAGGCCAGACTGGGCCGGGCGCAGACCCTCACCCGAGATTTCAACCGCTTCTCCGTTTCCGCGCACGGCTGTGATCTTGCGGGAATCGGCGTCAAGCACGACGGCCGACATCACATCGCCATTGTCAGTGTGATCCGACAGGGCATCGTCCACGGCGTCGTCGAGTTCTTTGGGATCATCGGGCAGGGTGACGAACTTCTCGGGCCCTCGGTACACCTGGCGGCGTTCATAGTCCATGATGCCGCGCCGAAGCGCCTTGTAAGCAACTTCCTGGTCGGCAGCCCGCAGGGTGGTGTAAACGTTCAGTCCACGGGTGTAGGTGTCATCGCCATACTGCGCATACATCAACTGGCGTACGGTCTCGGCCACATACTCGGCGTGGGCCTTGACGGTGGCTGAATCGGGTTTGACATTCATGGGCTCAACTTTTGCCGCTGCCGCCTGCTCGGCCGTGATGAAGCCGTTGTCCAGCATGCGCTCGATGATGTACAGCTGGCGCTCGCGCGCGCGCTTTGGATTGCTGATCGGGTTATAGGCCGAGGGCGCCTTAGGCAGGCCTGCAAGCATGGCTGCTTGAGCCACGGTAATGGTCTGGAGTGGTTTGCCAAAGTAGGCTTCCGAGGCAGCGGCAAATCCGTAGGCCCGATTGCCCAGAAAAATCTGGTTCATGTAGATCTCAAGGATCTTGTCCTTGGTCAGCATATGTTCGAGCTTGAAGGTCAGCAGTATTTCGTAAATCTTGCGGGTGTAGGTTTTTTCCGACGACAAATACACGTTTCGGGCAACCTGCATCGTGATGGTCGAAGCGCCCTGGCTCTTGATCCGCCCCAGGTTGGCCAGCGCCGCACGCAGCACGCCCTTGTAGTCCACCCCGCCATGCTCGTAAAACCTTGCGTCCTCAATGGCCAGCACGGCATCGGTCATGACCTTGGGAATCTCGTTGATCGGCGTCATGTGCCTGCGTTCGGCGCCAAACTCTCCAATCAGTCGCCCCTCTGCTGAGAAAACGCGCAGGGGCAATTTGGGCCGGTAATCAGACAGATCGGAGATATCGGGCAGGTTGGGATAGGCCACAGCCATCGCAATGGCGACCAAGATCAATATAGACAGCGCCCCCGCCGTCATCAGCCCGGCAAGCCATAACACCAGGCGAATGGCCCAATTCAGGGGTTTGCGCTGGTCAGCGTCGGGTTTGCCAGAGCGATGGGAAGTATTGGAAGCTGGTGTGGAAGACATAAATAAACATTTGGAAACGCGTTGCCTCTCAAAAAAATGCCACGGCAACGGTGACACGTTAGTATCCACCATTGTTGCGAATTGGCCCGCAAGCCGCTGCGCTAGGACCTGTGGACGAAGCCCGTGAGTTTGAAACGTCTTCTTTTGACAACGTTTTGACACAGGAAAATGTGCAAATACCTTTGCGGGACAACGATCTTGCTGATAGCATTGAAGTGAAGTCTTAAGTTTCGCCGATCTTTGATTGGCCTGTTTCAGGGGATAGTCTTGATCTCTATGGGGTCGTTGTTTACACGTCAGCCTGCGCCCATGCTTGGTCTGGATATCAGTTCGTCCAGTGTCAAACTGGTTGAGCTCGATCGCGATCAGGCTGGAAATCTAATACTTGAACGTTGCGCCATTGAGCCGCTCGAGCGCGGTTGGATTACCGACGGCAACATCGAAAAATTCGATGAGGTTGCCGATGCGGTTCGGCGCCTGGTCAAGAAAAGCGGAACCAAGGCCAAAAACGTGGCAATGGCGCTGCCGCCATCGGCCGTCATCACAAAGAAGATCATTCTTCCTGGTGGCATGTCTGACAAGGAGTTGGAGATGCAGGTTGAGACCGAGGCCAATCAGTACATTCCGTTTCCGCTTGACGAAGTAAGTCTGGATTTTTGTGTGGTGGGGCCGAGTGCCACGTCGGCCGGCGACATTGAAGTCCTTATCGCTGCGTCCCGGCGCGAAAAAATTCAAGACATCCAGGGGTTGGCCGAGGCCGCTGGCCTCAAACCAGTGATAGTGGATGTGGAATCGTATGCCGCGCGACTGGCCACCAGCCGGTTGATTGAGAATCTTCCTGAGAACGGTCGTGGCAGCATCGTGGCACTGTTCGAGGTGGGTGCCTTGACTACCAGCATGCAAGTCATTCGCAACGACGAAGTTCTTTATGACCGAGATCAGGCCTTCGGTGGTGCGCAACTGACCCAGTTGATTGTGCGCCAGTACGGGTTCTCGCTGGAGGAGGCCGAAAGCAAGAAGCGCAGCGGCGAGTTGCCCGAGGACTATGAGGCCAATGTGCTGCGCCCGTTTGTGGACAGCATGGTGCATGAAATTGGTCGAGCCTTGCAATTCTTCTTTACCAGCACGCCTTACAACAAGGTGGACTATGTGATGCTGGCCGGGGGGTCGTCGGCTTTGCCGGGACTCACTGCGGCGGTGACGCAGCACACCACGTTTGCCTGCAGTTTGGTCAACCCCTTTGACGGAATGGAAATGGGCAGCGGCGTACGTTTGACAAAGATGACGCGCGAGGCACCGTCCTATCTCACGTCCTGCGGACTGGCTCTGCGGAGGTTCATGCAGTGATACTGATCAACCTGCTCCCGCACCGCGAAGCTGCGCGCAAGCTGCGGCGGGACGTATTCAATTTCAGTCTGGGCGCCTCGGCGTTGCTTGGTGGTTTGCTCGCTGGGGGAATTTTTCTCTGGTATCAGGCTCAGATTTCCGGGCAACAGGAAAAAAGCCAGCTCTTGCAGACCGAGATCACGCATTTTGATGAGCAAATCAAGGATATTGCGGGTCTGGAAGCAGAAATTGCCGGATTGCGGGCTCGCCAACAGGCGGTGGAGGATCTCCAGGCGGACCGAAATCTTCCTGTGCATCTGCTGACCGAACTGACTCGTCAATTGCCTGACGGCGTTTATATTGCCAGCATGCGTCAGGACAATCAGACCGTGACTTTGCAAGGCGTCGCTCAATCCAACGAGCGTGTGTCTGAACTGCTGCGCAACCTAGGTAACAATTCACCGTGGTTTGCGCGCCCTGAGTTGATTGAAATTGTGGCCGGATCCGTCTCGTTGGCGCCGCGCGAGCAACGGCGAGTGGCGAACTTCACCATGCGTGTGCGGTTGATACGCGCCAGCGAGGCTGAGAAAATGCGCGCTGCAGCTAGTGCCGCCGAGGCTGCACCCTTGGTTGCGCCGGCTTCCTCATCTGCTCCACCCAAGTCCTAGGAGCGCGGCATCATGGCTAAATCTGCATTTAATATGGATCTCTCCGGTGCGCAGGAAAAACTGATTGGACAATTTCGCGGCCTCGACCCCAATGAGCCGTCGGAGTGGCCCTCTCTTCCACGCAATGTAATGTTTGCCTTGATCACGGTCGCCGTGGTGGTGGCCCTGTGGTTCCTGTGGCTCGACTCCTCAGCGGTGGAACTCGAGGCCGAGCAGGCCAAAGAGCTCAAATTGCGGGAAGAGTACAAAGTCAAGCTGGGCAAGGCGGTTAACCTGGAGGCCTTGAAGAAGCAGCGTGAGCAGGTTCAGCAGTATGTGACTCAGCTTGAAAAGCAACTGCCCAGCAAGGCCGAGATGGACGCACTGCTTTCTGACATCAACCAGGCCGGCCTTGGGCGTAGCCTGCAATTCGATTTGTTCCGGCCCGGCCAGGTGGCGGTCAAGGAATACTACGCCGAGCTGCCAATTGCCGTACGGGTTACCGGGCGTTATCACGACATGGGCTCGTTTGCTTCAGATATCGCCAATCTTTCACGCATTGTCACTCTCAATAACCTGGTGATCGTGCCGGTGCGGGACGGGACGTTGGCCATGGATGCCACGGCCAAAACCTTCCGTTACCTCGACGGTGACGAAATCGCAGCGCAGCGAAAAGCGGCATCCAAGGGAGCCAAAAAGTGAAGCCCGTGTCCCTGTTTGCCCTGTCGGCTGCGGTATTGATTCTGTCCGGCTGTGGCGCATCCAACAAAGACGAGTTGCAGCAATGGATGGCCGATCAAAAAAGCCAGACCCGACCCAAGGTTGCGCCTATCTCTGAGCCCAAACTTTTTAAGCCTGAAGCCTACACGCAAGAGGCTTCCGTAGAACCCTTTAGCAACCAGAAGTTGACTCAGGCCTTGAAGCGTGACTCAACGCAAGCGTCGGCCAACGGAGCGCTGATTGCACCGGAGCTGTTGCGCCGCAAAGAAGCGCTGGAAGCCTATCCGCTGGACGCCATGTCGCTTGTTGGCAGCCTATTCAAGGCTGGTCAACCCGTGGCGCTGGTGAAAGTGGACAAGTTGCTGTACCAGGTGCGACCAGGCAATTACCTTGGACAAAATTACGGGCGCGTGACAAAGATCGAGGAGACGCAGGTCACACTGCGTGAAATCGTGCAGGACGCTGTTGGTGAATGGATTGAACGCACTGCGACCTTGCAGTTGCAGGAGAAATCGAAATGAATAGTCTGAACTCTGAGATGGTGACGCGGATGTGGCAACGAATTTTCTTGACAGCTGTCATGCTCATGGGTACCGTTTCCGCACAGGCTCAAACGGCCATTGAGGCGGTGTCGGGCTCATTGCAAAGTGGGGTTGAGGTCATTCGTATCGATTTGACACAGCCTCTGGCAAGTGTGCCCACGGGCTTCTCGATTCAATCTCCAGCCAGAATCGCACTCGATTTTCCTGGCGTCACCAGTTCGGTAGGCCGCTCGGCGGTGGACATCAACCAGGGCAACATGAAGTCGGCCAGTGTCGTGCAGGCCGGAGACCGTACCCGTGTGGTCCTGAACCTCAAGCAGGCCACCACCTACAAAGCCAAGCTTCAGGGCAAGTCGTTGTTCATCGTGCTCGACCCGATTGCTGTCGCGGCTGCAGAGCCCGTGGCTGCGCCTGTGTTTGCTGAAGCCCGCAACCGTGACACTCTCCCGCTCAAGGATCTCGATTTCCGTCGTGGTGACGGTGACGCTGGTCGAATTGTGGTTTCCTTGCCCAACAACCAAGTGGGTGTTGATATCCGTCAGCAGGGCCAGACACTGGTGGTGGAATTCATGAAGTCGACCCTGCCAGAAGGGCTGCGTCGCCGACTCGATGTCACTGATTTCGGAACGCCGGTGCAAACGGTGACCACCTTTGCGGTGGGTGACCGGGTGCGCATGGTCATCGAGCCCAAAGGGCAATGGGTTCACAGTGCTTACCAGAGCGACGAACAGTTCGTGGTTGAAGTCAAGCCACTAAAAGCCGATCCGTCCAAGTTGACACAAGGTCCGGGCTACAGCGGTCAAAAACTTTCCCTCAATTTCCAGAATATTGAAATCCGATCGTTGTTGCAGGTGATCGCTGACTTCACCAATTTCAACATCATCACTTCGGACTCGGTTACGGGTTCTGTCACCCTGCGCCTGCAGGATGTGCCCTGGGATCAGGCGCTCGATATCATTTTGCAGGCCAAGGGCCTGGGCATGCGAAAGACCGGCAATGTGCTGTGGATTGCACCGCGTGACGAGATCAATGCCAAGGAAAAACTGGAGTTGGAATCGGTCGCCTCGCTGCAAAGCCTCGAACCCCTTCGTACCCAGTCGTTCCAGATGAACTACACCAAGGCCGCAGAGGTGGCCGCGCAACTGACGGCCACTGGCGCTGGGAGCGCGGCGAGCAGCTCCCGCCTGCTCAGCCCTCGTGGTAGCGTAATTTCGGAAGCGCGTACCAACCAGCTGTTTGTGACCGATATTCCCAGCAAGCTTGAGCAAGTCCAGCAACTGATTGCCAAGCTTGATGTTCCCGTTCGACAAGTATTGATTGAGGCACGTATCGTCGAGGCTTCGGACACCTTTGGAAAATCCCTGGGTATCAAGCTTGGCGGTGGAATTGGCAATGTCAATCTGGCGAAGGTCGACGGCAATCCAATCAACGGCAATTTCGGGTCGACCTACGTAGACGGCAGCGCCGCGACAACCTCCGGGAGTTTAGTGAACCTGCCTGCGATTGGACAAAATGCATACAACCCGGCAACTTTTGCGGTGTCGCTGTTTGGCGCTGGTTTGACGCGTTTCCTCAATTTGGAGCTATCAGCGCTGGAGGCAGACGGCAAGGGCAAGGTTGTCTCGAGTCCTCGTGTCGTCACGGCTGACCAGATCAAGGCATTGATTGAGCAGGGCACAGAGTTGCCTTACCAAGTGGCATCATCGAGCGGCGCAACTTCCATTGCGTTCCGAAAAGCCAACCTCAAGCTGGAAGTGACGCCGCAAATTACCCCGGAAGGCAATATCATTCTGGCGCTCGATGTCAACAAAGACACGGTGGGTCGATCGACGGCAGCCGGCTTTGCCATCGATACCAAGCATATCCAGACGCAAGTGCTGGTCGAGAACGGCGGCACGGTCGTGATTGGCGGTATCTTTGAACTGACGGAGTCCGACAGCGAAACCAAGGTTCCGTTGCTCGGCGATCTGCCGGGTATCGGAAACCTGTTCAAGACACGGTCCCGTATAGCCAACAAGACCGAAATGTTGGTGTTCATTACACCCAAGGTTATTGCCGACAAAGCGTCGCGTTGAACGCGGTTCTAAATGTGAACCAGGCACTCGCATCGCGCCAAATTGCTAATTAGTCTCGTCGGCCTGCCAGGCTCCGGTAAATCCACTGTCGGACGTCAGTTGGCACGGCGCTTGCGGCTGCCTTTCATCGACTCAGATCAGGCCATCGTGGAGCGGCTTGGATGCTCCATCCGCGAGTGCTTCGAAGCTGTGGGTGAAGAGAGGTTTCGTGACATTGAAGAGTTGGAGATTGATCGACTGTCGCAAACCGGAGAAGGGGTTTTGGCAACGGGGGGCGGCGTGGTGTTGCGGCCTTCAAACTGCCAGCATCTGCACGATCGCAGTCATGTTATTTACCTTAATTCCGACCCTGATGCGCTTTTCCAGCGCCTGAGGCACGACGCCAAGCGTCCTTTGTTGCAGGTCGCCGACCCGTCAACCCGACTACGCGAATTACACGCCCAGCGAGACCCGTTGTACCGCCAAACTGCTCACTTCGTGGTCGAGACAGGCCGCCCTTCGGTTGCCAGCCTGGTGAACATTATCGCAATGCAACTCGAACTCGCGGGCGTGCTTGCTCGCAGCTGATTTCTTGAGCGCGCCGACCGAAGTGGCTCAGTCATTGGCGCGAAGGTTGCCCGAACCTCTAAACTCGGCGGTATGAACGACACCGACCTTCAAACTGTTTCAATCGATCTCCAGGATCGCAGCTACAGCATCGCAGTGCGTGGCGCGCTGTTTGACAATCCGCTGAGTTACGCCGAGTTGCCCTGTGCGACGCACGCAATGATTGTCACCAACACCACTGTTGGCCCCCTGTACGCGGGGCGTTTGCAAGCGGCGCTGCAAACCAGGTACCCCCAGGTCCACCTGCTTTTGTTGCCGGACGGGGAAAGTTTCAAGACCTGGCAGACCGTGAATCTGATCTTTGACGCCCTTCTCGTGCAGGGTTGCGATCGCAAGACGGTACTTTTCGCGCTCGGGGGCGGTGTTGTGGGCGACATGACGGGGTTTGCTGCCGCCAGCTATATGCGCGGTGTTCCCTTCGTTCAGGTGCCCACGACCCTGCTCGCCCAGGTTGATTCATCGGTGGGTGGCAAAACCGGCATCAACCATCCGCTGGGCAAGAACATGATTGGAGCGTTTTATCAACCCAGGAAAGTCATCTGTGACCTGGACACGCTCAAGACGCTGCCTCAGCGCGAATTGAGTGCCGGGTTGGCGGAGGTGATCAAGTACGGCCCGGTTGCCGATCTTGATTTTCTGGGCTGGATTGAGCGGCACATCGACGATCTGCGCCGATGCGATCTCGCCGCTATGGCGCATGCGGTCAAGCGCAGCTGCGAAATCAAGGCCTCGATCGTGGCGCAGGACGAGCGCGAGAGCGGGGTACGAGCCATTTTGAATTTTGGCCACACCTTTGGTCACGCCATCGAAGCCGGTCTGGGATATGGGCAATGGCTGCATGGGGAGGCGGTCGGCTGCGGAATGGTGATGGCAGCACACTTGTCGCACCGTCTTGGCTTGGTGGACGATCAGACCGTAGCACGGCTCACCGCCGTGATCGAGCGCGCCGGGCTGGCAGTGCGCGGCCCGCGCCTGTCTGATGAGGATAACGCGGGGCGCTATCTGGACCTGATGCGAGTGGACAAGAAGGCCGAAGGCGGCGAGATCAGGTTCGTCGTTATCGACGGTCCGTCCAGCGCCAGTGTGCGCGGGGCACCAGACATCATGGTGCGCGAAGTGATCGATCGTTGCTGCGACTGATTTGTTATTAAAAAGTAGCTATGTAATTCGAATCGATATAGGCTAGCACCAGGTAAACACATATGACGAACGCAAGCTATGCGTGTAACCCGGATCATTCGAGGGGCCGCCAGCACGGACATGACCGGGGATTCACTGGCAGCGGGTATCAGTTGGACCGCGATCGCATCGTTCATTCAAGCGCCTTTCGACGTCTGGTCTACAAGACCCAGGTGTTTCTTAACCACGAAGGAGACTTGTTTCGCACTCGGCTGACCCATTCCCTGGAAGTGGCGCAACTTGGACGATCTATTGCTCGCTCACTTGGGCTCAACGAGGATCTGGTCGAGGCGATTGCGCTGGCCCACGATT
Organism: uncultured beta proteobacterium; assembly: GCA_963784775.1. Classification (GTDB taxonomy): domain Bacteria; phylum Pseudomonadota; class Gammaproteobacteria; order Burkholderiales; family Burkholderiaceae_C; genus Rhodoferax. The sequence goes on from CAWAST010000002.1 coordinate 180,172, forward strand.
TGGGGCATACCCCGTTTGGACACGCCGGACAGGATGCACTCAACGATTGCATGCGCGAATTTGGTGGTTTTGAGCACAACTTGCAGAGTCTGCGTGTGGTCGATCAACTTGAGGCGCGGTTCCCCGAGTTCGATGGTCTCAATCTGATGTTCGAAACCCGGGAGGGTATTCTCAAGCACTGCGCCCGGGCCAATGCACAGTCCCTTGAGGAGGCCGAGCCAGGGGGTGTTGGTCGTCGATTTCTGGATCGAACACAGCCCAGCCTGGAGGCCCAGCTGTGCAATCTGGCCGACGAAATTGCCTACAACGCGCATGACATCGACGACGGTGTGCGTTCTGGCCTGATCACCGTCGAACAACTGGAGGCGGTGCCACTTTTCAATGATTTCAAACGCGAAACAATGGCGGATTACCCCAACCTGCAGGACAGGGCGCAAGGGCGACGCCTGCTCTACGAGAGCATTCGGCGCATGCTCGCCGCGCTGGTTGATAACCTTATTGATGCGTCACGTTGCGCGTTGAGCGCTGCGAATCCGGTCAGCGTACAGGAGGTGAGGCAGTTGCCGCCGCTACTGCAATTCGGTGAGCCGATGCGCGCAAAGGCGCAGGTGCTCAAACAATTTTTGCTGCAAGAGTTGTACCGACATCCGCAGGTGGCGCGCACCAACGACCTTGCCCGACAGGTGGTGCGCGGTCTCTTTGAGGCTTATCTAGACTGCCCACAGGAAATGCAGGGAGGTTTGCTGGCACGGTTGGACGCGCAGGCGGGCTCCAGCGATGCTGCCAGAGTGGTGGCCGACTACATTGCTGGCATGACCGATCGATTTGCGCGCCGGGAGCACGAACGGATTACCGGCCAGCGGCTGCTTTCGGCAGTTACGCCATGACCAATCTGTACAACCTCGTCCCTCATTGCCCGGTTGCGCACGATACCCTCGGGTGGTTGGAGCGTGCGGTGATTGGTTTGAACCTGTGCCCGTTTGCCAAGAGCGTGCATGTGAAAGGGCAAATCCACTATGCGGTCAGTGCGGCCAGCGCCGCGGCACAACTGTTGCAGGATCTCAAGACAGAACTTCTGGCGCTGGGGGCGCTTGAACCCGCCGTGCGAGACACCACCTTGTTGATTGCCCCCGATTGTCTTGGTGATTTTCTTGATTTCAATGACTTCCTGGATGAAGCGGATCAACTGTTGCTCGAACTCAAACTCGACGGGGTGCTCCAAATCGCTGGATTGCACCCTCAGTTTCAGTTTGCCGGCTCAGCCGTTGATGACATCACCAATTTCACAAATCGCTCTCCCTACCCGACCTTGCATTTGTTGCGCGAGGAAAGTATTGATCGAGCCGTCGTAGCGTTCCCCCACGCCGAGGTAATTTTTGAGAACAACATGCAAACCATGGAGCGGCTCGGGATTGAGGGCTGGAGGCAGTTGGACGTCGGGCGCTCGCCGGATCGCACAGACACGCACGTGGCATCATCGGGCGATGAAACAAAAAAAAGCTGACCGGCCGTCTGGCAAAGGCCTACCGCCCCAGGCATCCGGAGATCAGTCGTTGGCTGGAGGTCTGGATGTTGAGCTTCGGCCGAATCAATCGATTGAGCTTCTCAAGGAACTGCACATCCTCACGCGCGAGGGCAAACTCAATCAGGATTCACGGCGCAAACTCAAGCAGGTTTACCACCTCTTCCAGTTCATTGAAAAACTGTTGCTGGAGTTGCCGGAGCAGGATCGCGGCCTCACGTTGGCCGACCACGGCGCGGGCAAATCGTATTTGGGATTCATCATTTACGACCTCTTCTTTAAACAACGGGAATTTGGTCATATTTATGGCGTCGAAACGCGTCCCGAACTGGTCCAAAAATCCCGTAACTTGGCTGAAAAACTGGGGTTTGAGCGCATGTCGTTCTTGAATCTCACCGTGGCCCAGTCGGCCACGGCGCAGGGATTGCCTGATCGCATCGATATGGTCACAGCGTTGCATGCCTGCGATACTGCCACCGATGATGCCATCGCTTTTGGCCTGCAAAAACACGCAAAATTCATGGCGCTGGTGCCCTGCTGCCAGGCCGAAATGGCGCGTGTTCTGAATCAGCACAAGGCACTGTCACTGTCCCGTACGCCCCTGGCCGAACTTTGGCGTCATCCCCTGCACACCCGGGAGGTGGGCAGCCAGCTCACCAATGTGATGCGCTGCCTGTACCTGCAGGCCTGTGGCTACGATGTGACCGTTACAGAATTGGTAGGATGGGAGCACAGCCTCAAGAATGAACTCATCATTGCCCGTTACACGGGAAAGCAGGGTCGTATGGCACAGCAGCGTCTGCAGGCACTGGCCCAGGAGTTTGGCCTGCAGTCCATGCTGGCAACCCGATTTGTCCTTCCGGACGGTAATCGGGCCGACAACCAAATACCCGCCTGATGCGTTCAGGAAGGTGAAGGCGGAAAATCTATTTCGAATTATTGGAGATTGAAATGAAGCGTTATTTCGGACATGGCCTGGCGGTCGTTCTGGCCGCCACCTTGGGCGCCTGTGCGAGCAGCAGCCCCGATGTCATCCAGCGCGGGGACGCGCAGCGGCTTTCCGAGGTGGTCGATGCCACGGTGATCAGCGTGCGCCCGGTGACGGTTGAGGGCAGCCAGTCCGGCGTGGGCGCCGTCACGGGCGGTGTGGTCGGCGGTGTGGCGGGCGCCAGCGTGGGCGGCCGACGTGAGGGGGTCATCGTGGGGGTCCTTGCTGGCGTTGCAGGAGCCGTTGCGGGTAATGCCATCGAGCGAATGGGAACACGCGAAGAGGCGGTTGAAATTCTGGTGCAATTGCGCAGCGGCGCTCGCCGCTCCATCGTGCAGGCCAAGGGCTCCCAGGAAATACATCCCGGAGACGCCGTGGTGCTGGTCACCACCGGTGGCAAGGTTCGCGTTGCCAGGGCGCTTAATTAGTCACCGTCTACGATGCTGTCTGCGCTGGATTGTGGTTACGCGCTCTTTGCGCAAGGCACGTAGATCTTACGGTCCAGAGTTCTGCCATGGCACGCCTTCCTCGTCTGACACTGCCCGGTTACCCACACCATGTCATTCAACGTGGTAATAATCGGCAGGCGATATTCACCTCGGCCGTTCACTACCGGACACTGCTCGATTTGTTGCATGAAAATGCAGTGAAATTTGAGGTGGCGATTCACGCGTATGTGCTGATGAGCAATCATTTCCATTTGCTGGTCACGCCCCAGACGGCGCAGGGTCTGCCGCAAATGATGCAAGCTGTGGGACGCCGTTATGTGCGCTACTTCAATGATGCCCAACAACGCAGCGGCACACTGTGGGAGGGGCGCTACAAATCCACCCTCATTCAAACGGATCGATATTTGCTGGCCTGTATGGCCTACATCGACCTCAATCCGGTGCGAGCCGGATTGGTGCAGGAGCCACAGGAGTATCTGTGGTCCAGTCACTCGCATTTCATCGGCCAGTACGCCGACCCAGTCATCACAGCGCATCCGCTGGTGTGGGAAATGGGGAACACGCCGTTCGCGCGTGAAGCAGCCTATTCGCAATTGGTACGGTCCGGTATTGACCTTGACCAACAATCGGCCTTGACCGACTCGGCCCTGCGCGGATGGGCACTGGGCGACCCGGACTTTCTGGTCGAGCTCCAAAAGCGTTCACAACGCCGGGTAAGTAGAGGCTCGGCAGGTCGTCCGTTTGCCATAAAAAACACCGCTAAAGAGTAGCTTTCTCATTGTCCGTATTGGACTTTATGCTCCTGAATTTGATATGTCCCTAATTAACTCAACCTCTCATGATTGGTAAATTAATTGGAATCTGACCCCAATTATTGTGCTTGTGAGATTTGTTGCGCTGCGGTATTCTTGGCATCCCGCTATTCAGCGTCACTTTCTTAGGAGCGCGCCATGACGACGGCTGCCGAAATCTCGCAACTTCAGAACAACGGTTTGTACAACGTGCAGGACGAGCATGACTCCTGCGGCGTCGGATTTGTGGCACATATCAAGGGCATCAAGTCCCATGAGATCGTGCGCAATGCGCTCAAGATTCTTGAAAACCTGGACCATCGCGGTGCGGTGGGGGCAGACAAATTGATGGGCGACGGCGCCGGCATCCTGATTCAGTTGCCCGATGCGCTGTACCGTGAGGAGATGGGTGGCAGGGGAATCGCTTTGCCTCCGCCCGGTGAGTACGGGGTGGGCATGATTTTCTTACCCAAAGAGCACGCCTCGCGGTTGGCCTGCGAGCAAGAAATGGAGCGTGCCATCAAGGCTGAAGGCCAGGTGCTGCTCGGCTGGCGAGATGTTCCGGTCAACCGTGACATGCCCATGTCGCCAACAGTGCGTCAAAAGGAACCGATGCTGCGCCAGGTATTTATCGGGCGCGGGACCGATGTGATCGTGCAAGACGCCCTGGAGCGCAAGCTGTACGTCATCCGCAAGACCGCCAGTGCCAATATCCAGGCGCTCAAACTCACCCACAGCCAGGAATACTATGTCCCGAGCATGTCCAGCCGTACGGTTGTGTACAAAGGCTTGCTGCTGGCCGACCAGGTGGGCACTTACTACCGTGATCTGGAGGATGTGCGCTGCGTTTCGGCGCTTGGCTTGGTGCACCAGCGCTTTTCCACCAATACCTTCCCTGAGTGGCCGCTGGCACACCCTTACCGTTACGTGGCTCACAACGGCGAAATCAACACCGTCAAGGGCAACTACAACTGGATGAAGGCGCGCGAGGGCGTCATGTCATCCCCGGTTTTGGGTGCGGACCTGAAAAAGCTCTATCCCATTACCTTTCCGGGTCAGTCCGACACTGCCACGTTTGACAACTGCCTCGAACTCCTGACCATGGCCGGCTACCCGATCAGCCAGGCAGTGATGATGATGATTCCTGAACCATGGGAACAGCACACCACCATGGACGAGCGACGTCGCGCGTTCTACGAATACCACGCCGCGATGCTGGAGCCCTGGGACGGCCCGGCCAGCATCGTGTTCACCGACGGTCGTCAGATTGGTGCTACGCTGGATCGCAACGGATTGCGCCCCTCCCGCTACTGCATTACCGATGATGACATGGTGATTTTGGCGTCTGAGGCGGGTGTGCTGCCGGTACCCGAGCACAAAATTGTGCGCAAGTGGCGCTTGCAGCCGGGCAAGATGTTCCTTATCGACTTGGAGCAGGGTCGAATGATTAACGACGAGGAGCTAAAAGCGACCCTGGTCAACAGCAAACCCTACAAGCAGTGGATTGAAAACCTTCGCATCCGGCTCGATGACGTCCAGGGCGGCGCGGAGCCGGCTTCGGCCACGGAGAGCAGTGTGGCCCTGCTCGATCGCCAGCAACTCTTTGGATTCACACAGGAAGATATCAAGTTCCTGATGGCGCCCATGGCCAGCGCCGGAGAGGAAGCGTTGGGCTCAATGGGCAACGACAGTCCACTGGCAGTGCTCAGCGACAAAAACAAGCCCTTGTACAGCTATTTCAAGCAGTTGTTTGCGCAGGTGACCAATCCGCCGATCGATCCCATCCGCGAAGCCATCGTGATGTCGCTGGTGTCCTTTATTGGTCCCAAGCCCAACCTGTTGGACATCAATCAGGTCAACCCACCCATGCGGCTTGAGGTGAGTCAACCGGTCCTGGGCTTTGCCGACATGGCCAAGCTGCGCAACATTGAAACGCACACGCAGGGCAAGTTCCGCGGCTACACGATAGATATCACCTACCCCCTCGATTGGGGTCAGGAAGGGGTGGAGGCGAAGCTGGCGTCTCTTTGCGCCGAGGCGGTTGACGCCATCAAGGGCGGCAAGAACATTCTCATCATCAGTGACCGCGCCGTCAGTGCAACCCAGGTTGCCATTCCCGCCTTGCTTGCGCTCTCTGCCATCCACCAGCACCTGGTGCGTGAAGGTCTGCGCACCACAGCCGGATTGGTCGTGGAGACCGGCACAGCCCGCGAAGTGCACCACTTTGCAGTACTTGCGGGTTATGGCGCTGAAGCCGTCCATCCCTATCTGGCCATGGAGACGCTGGCCAGCATTCACGCCGAGTTGCCCGGTGAACTCAGCGCCGAGGCGGCCATCTACAACTACGTCAAGGCCGTGGGCAAGGGGCTGTCAAAAATCATGTCCAAGATGGGCGTAAGCACTTACATGAGTTACTGCGGGGCCCAGTTGTTCGAGGCAATTGGTCTGTCGAGCGACGTGGTGATCAAGTACTTCACCGGCACGCGCAGTCGCATCGAGGGCATCGGCGTGTTTGAAATTGCCGAGGAGGCCATTCGCATGCACCGGGCGGCGTTCAGCGAGGACCCTGTGCTTGCCAGCATGCTTGACTCCGGAGGTGAATACGCCTGGCGTGCCCGGGGCGAAGAGCACATGTGGACTCCCGACGCCATTGCCAAGCTGCAGCACAGCACGCGAGCCAACAACTGGAATACGTACAAGGAATACGCGCAAATTGTCAACGACCAGAGTCGGCGTCACATGACACTGCGTGGCCTGTTTGAGTTCAAACTTGACCCGGGCAAGGCCATTGCGGTGGAAGAGGTTGAATCGGCCAGGGAAATTGTCAAACGCTTTGCCACGGGTGCGATGTCGCTGGGTTCCATCTCGACCGAGGCCCACGCCACGCTGGCCGTGGCCATGAACCGCATCGGTGGCAAGAGCAACACGGGCGAGGGCGGTGAAGACCCGGCCCGCTACCGCCAGGAGCTCAAGGGCATCCCCATCAAGGAGGGTGATTCGCTCAAAAGCATCATCGGCGACGATGTGGTGGAGGTGGATCTGCCCTTGCTGGCCGGGGACTCCTTGCGCTCGCGCATCAAGCAGGTGGCATCGGGTCGTTTTGGCGTCACGGCAGAGTACCTCAGCAGTGCCGACCAGATCCAGATCAAGATGGCACAGGGCGCCAAACCGGGGGAGGGCGGCCAACTGCCCGGTGGCAAGGTATCGGAGTACATCGGCAGGCTTCGTTATTCAGTGCCGGGTGTCGGACTGATTTCGCCGCCGCCGCACCACGATATTTATTCCATTGAAGACCTGGCACAACTCATTCACGACCTCAAAAATGTCGCCCCGCATGCCAGCATCAGCGTCAAGCTGGTGTCCGAGATTGGTGTGGGCACGGTGGCCGCTGGCGTGGCCAAGTGCAAGAGCGATCACGTGGTGATTGCCGGGCACGACGGGGGCACGGGCGCCTCGCCTTGGTCTTCCATCAAGCACGCGGGCAGTCCGTGGGAAATTGGCCTGGCCGAAACCCAGCAGACGCTGGTGCTCAACCGTTTGCGCTCTCGCATTCGGGTGCAGGCTGACGGCCAGATGAAGACCGGGCGCGATGTCGTGATTGGTGCGTTGCTGGGCGCCGATGAGTTCGGTTTTGCCACTGCGCCGTTGGTGGTTGAAGGCTGCATCATGATGCGCAAGTGCCATCTCAACACCTGCCCGGTGGGTGTGGCCACGCAGGATCCGGTGCTGCGCCGCAAGTTCTCGGGCAAGCCTGAGCACGTGGTCAATTATTTCTTCTTCATCGCCGAAGAGGCGCGCCAGATCATGGCGCAATTGGGTATTCGCAAGTTCGACGAGCTGATTGGCCGCTCCGATCTGCTGGACATGCGCGCCGGGGTGGCGCATTGGAAGGCTCGCGGGCTCGATTTCAGCCGCCTGCTGGCTCAGCCCCAGGTGCCGGTCGATGTGCCGCGTTATCAGGTTGAAACCCAGGATCATGGTCTGACCGGCGCGCTGGACAACCTGCTCATCGAGCGCTCGCGCCCAGCCATCGAAAAAGGCGAGAAAGTCAAGTTCATCGAGGTGGTGCGCAATGTCAACCGCTCGGTGGGTGCCATGCTTTCTGGAGCGCTGACCCGGGTTCACCCCGAGGGTCTGCCAGACGACACCATCCGAATCCAGCTTGAGGGCACCGGCGGGCAGTCGTTTGGCGCCTTTCTGGCCAGTGGCATCACCATGTACCTGATTGGCGAGGCCAACGATTACACCGGCAAGGGTCTGAGCGGGGGCCGGATCATTGTGCGTCCCAGCATCGATTTCCGGGGTGACCCAACCCGCAACACCATTGTTGGCAATACCGTGATGTTTGGCGCCACCAGCGGCGAGGCGTATTTTTGTGGTGTGGCCGGTGAACGCTTCGCTGTGCGGCTCTCAGGCGCCACCACGGTGGTCGAGGGTACGGGAGACCACGGCTGCGAGTACATGACCGGGGGCACGGTGGTGGTGCTGGGCAGGACCGGGCGCAACTTTGCGGCCGGTATGAGCGGTGGTGTTGCCTATGTGTATGACGAGGATGGACAGTTTGCGCAGTGCTGCAATACCGCTATGGTTGCGCTGGACCGGGTGATGACGACGGCTGAGCAGGACGCCACACAGGACAAGGCCGTGCGCCATCGCGGCCAGGGCGACGAGGCGCAGCTCAAAAAGCTACTGGAAGACCACAACCGCTGGACCGGTAGTCGGCGTGCCCGCGAGTTGCTCGACAACTGGAACGTCTCACGCATGAAGTTTGTCAAGGTGTTTCCCCACGAGTACAAACGGGCGCTGGGTCAGATTTATGCGAAAAATCAGTCAAAACCCGTTACCAGTGCTCAGCACCATGCTACTAAAACAGAAGCAATTAAGGCCAGGTAAGGCTTGCGGTTGAATCAGCGAACAAGGAAGAGAATCATGGGAAAAGTTACCGGCTTCATGGAGTATGAGCGCATTGAGGAGGGCTACAAGCCTGTCGATGAGCGGGTCAAGCATTACCGGGAATTTGTGGTCGGTCTGGATGGTGAGCAGGCCGGCACGCAGGCGGCCAGATGCATGGATTGCGGCACGCCGTTTTGCAGCAATGGCTGCCCGGTCAACAACGTCATTCCGGATTTCAACGAGCTGGTCTACCGATCAGACTGGCAAAGTGCCAGCGCGGTGTTGCACAGCACCAATAATTTTCCGGAATTTACCGGCCGCATCTGCCCCGCCCCCTGTGAGGCCGCCTGCACGCTCAACGTCAACGATGATGCGGTTGGAATCAAGTCCATCGAACATGCGATCATCGATCGCGCTTGGGCCCAGGGATGGGTGACGCCGCAACTGCCTTTCCACAAGACTGGCAAAAGGGTGGCTGTGGTGGGTTCGGGTCCGGCTGGCTTGGCCGCTGCCCAGCAACTCGCGCGGGTCGGCCATGAGGTAACGCTGTTCGAGAAGAACGACCGCGTCGGAGGCCTGCTGCGCTATGGAATTCCTGATTTCAAGCTCGAAAAGTCTCATATTGACCGCCGAGTCGAGCAGATGCAGCTCGAAGGGGTGACGGTGCGCACGGGCGTCGTCGTGGGCGAGTGGCCCAAGGACTCTCGGGTGACCAACTGGTCCAGGGAGAGTATCTCCGCAACCCAGTTGCTGCAGGACTTTGATGCTGTCCTGCTGGCCGGTGGCGCTGAGCAGTCCCGCGATTTACCTGTACCGGGCCGCGATCTCAAGGGGGTCCATTTTGCGATGGAGTTCCTGCCGCAGCAAAATAAGGTCAACGCCGGAGACAAGCTCAAGACCCAACTGCTGGCGGGCGACAAGCACGTTGTGGTCATCGGTGGCGGCGATACCGGCAGCGATTGCGTGGGTACCAGTCGACGTCAGGGCGCGGCCAGCATCACACAGTTTGAGCTCATGCCTGAGCCCCCGGCCGAGGAAAATCGGCCCATGACCTGGCCATACTGGCCGCTCAAATTGCGCACCAGCTCCAGTCATCAGGAGGGGTGCGAGCGGGAATTTGCCATTTCCACCAAAGAGTTCGTTGGCGAAAAGGGCAAACTCACCGGCCTCAAGACTGTGCGCGTGGAGTGGAAAGATTCCAGGATGGTGGAGGTGGCCGGCAGCGAGCAGATCGTCAAAGCTGATCTGGTCCTGCTTGCCATGGGCTTCGTGAGCCCGGTAGCCTCGGTTCTTGAGGCCTTTGGCGTGGACAAGGACGCCCGGGGCAACGCCAAGGCCAGCACGGAATTTTCCAACGCTTACGCCACCAACGTGGGGAAGGTGTTTGCCGCCGGAGACATTCGCCGTGGGCAAAGTCTGGTGGTGTGGGCGATCCGAGAAGGCCGCCAGGCGGCGCGTTCGATCGATGAATTCCTGATGGGAACGAGCAGCTTGCCGCGCTGAAGTGGACGCACAGCGGGCTTGCGGGTTATCCCGTATGATTCGGGGGCCGGGTAACCCCCGGCGCATTTTTTTGGTTTGTTGACGCGATACCCGCCAGGTGGCGGGCCGCTTGGCCAGCCCTGTTTCTGATCTTTCATGGATGCTCCCGTTTCGCAATCGCTCGTCGAACTGAAGAACCTCACCTTTGGATACGGTGAGCGCGTCATCTTGGACGACATTTCCCTGTCGGTCCCACGGGGCAAGGTGACTGCGCTGATGGGGGCTTCGGGCGGTGGCAAGACGACCATATTGCGGCTGATTGGGGGCCAAAACAGGGCCCAGAGCGGACAAATGCTGTTTGACGGGCAGGACATCACCCCCATGAACCAGGCCCAGTTGTACGCGGCCCGCAGACGCATGGGCATGCTGTTCCAGTTTGGCGCGCTGTTTGCTGACTTGTCGGTATTTGAAAACGTCGCGTTTCCGTTGCGCGAGCACACCGATTTGTCGGATGCGCTGATACGCGACATCGTTCTGATGAAGCTCAACGCAGTTGGCCTGCGCGGCGCGCGGGACCTGATGCCCAGCGAAGTCTCGGGCGGCATGGCCAGACGCATTGCGCTGGCCCGAGCCATTGCGCTGGACCCCGAACTCGTCATGTACGACGAGCCCTTCTCCGGGCTGGACCCCATCTCGCTGGCTACGGCAGCACGGCTGATCCGTCAGCTCAACGATTCCATGGGGCTGACCAGCATATTCGTCTCCCATGAGTTGGAGCAGACCTTTGCCATCTCGGACCACGTGATTATTCTGGCCAACGGGAAGATTGCCACCCAGGGAACGCCCGACGAAGTGCGTCAGAGCACCGACCCGCTGGTGTATCAGTATGTCAATGCCCTGTCCGATGGTCCGGTGCGTTTTCACTATCCCGGCCTTTCGGTTGAAGAAGATTTTGGTCTGGGAGTGAGGTCATGAGTTGGTACAACCCTGCCGATATCGGCTTTGCAACCCGGCGCCAACTGGCCGATCTGGGGCGCGGAGCCCGGCTCTTTGCCCGTCTGATGACCACGTTGGGCCCTAGCCTCAAGCGCTTTGGGCTGATCCGCGACCAGATTCATTTTTTGGGCAATTATTCCCTGGCCATCATTGCGGTCTCGGGCCTGTTCGTCGGTTTTGTTTTTGGTCTGCAAGGCTATTACACCCTGCAGCGCTATGGCTCCTCTGAAGCGCTGGGCTTGCTTGTGACGCTCAGTCTGGTGCGCGAACTCGGGCCGGTGGTCACAGCGCTGCTGTTTGCAGGGCGGGCCGGGACCTCGTTGACGGCTGAAATCGGACTGATGAAGGCGGGCGAGCAGATCGATGTGATGGAGATGATGGCCGTGGACCCGGTGCAGCGTGTGTTGGCACCCCGGTTCTGGGCCGGGGTGATCACCATGCCCCTGCTCGCGGCGGTTTTCAGTGCGACGGGCATTATCGGCGGTTGGGTGGTTGGTGTGCTCATGATTGGGGTGGATGCCGGCTCTTTCTGGAGCCAGATCCAGGGCGGAGTGGATGTTTGGCAGGACGTCGGGAACGGCATCGTGAAAAGCGTTGTGTTCGGTTTTGCGGTGACCTTTATTGCCTTGCTGCAGGGTTTCGAGGCCCAACCCACACCCGAAGGCGTTGCCGGCGCCACCACCCGCACCGTGGTGGCCGCCTCGCTGACGGTGCTGGGTCTGGATTTCATCCTGACCGCCATGATGTTTACTATTTGAGGAATTTGTGGGACAGACCGCAGTGAAGCGAAGCAAACAAGCCCTGTCCCCAACAGATAACGGGATGTTGGGTGTTCGAATTTGTGGGACAGACCGCAGTGAAACCAAGCAAACAAGCTCTGTCCCCTGGGGATGAAAAAGGTAGGTAAATATGCAACGATCAAAGAATGATGTTTGGGTGGGCCTGTTTGTGCTCCTGGGCGGCGTGGCTATCTTGTTTCTGGCATTGCAGTCGGCCAACTTATTGACCCTGAGCTTCCAGAAAAACTACCACGTGACGGCCAAGTTTGACAATGTGGGCGGTCTCAAGCCCAAGGCGGCGGTGCGAAGCGCCGGTGTGGTCGTCGGGCGGGTAAAGAGTATTGTTTTCGATGACCAGACTTTTCAGGCCCGGGTGACGCTGGCTTTGGAGCGGCAATACGAGTTTCCCAAGGACAGTTCCCTCAAGATTTTGACGAGCGGACTGCTTGGAGAACAGTACCTGGGGATTGAACCCGGGCCGTCCGAGAAAATGCTCGTGGACGGTGATAGGATGTCCAATACCCAGTCGGCGGTTGTGCTGGAGAACCTCATCAGCAAGTTCTTGTACAGCAAAGCGGCTGATGGCAACGCTGGAGACGCCTCCAGTGCCCTGAAATGATGACCAACTTAAACCCCTTTTTTCAGAATCCCTCCTGGCGTGGTGGCATGAGAGCCCGCGCAGCGCTGTTGAGTCTGCTGGTTCTCGCGGGCTGCGCCAGCGGGCCCAATGTCAATCCGCGTGATCCGCTTGAGCCCTTTAATCGTGGGGTTTACAAGGTCAACGACGCTATTGACACCGCAGTGCTCAAGCCGGTGGCAACTGCCTACCGTGATGTCACGCCTTCTTTCGTTCAGCGCGGGGTCGGCAATTTCTTTGCCAACCTGCAGGATGCCTGGTCGTTCGTGAACAACGCCTTGCAGTTCAAGGGGCAGGCCGCAGGCGAGAGTTTGATGCGTTTTGGCGTCAATTCGACCTTCGGCCTGGCAGGTCTCCTGGATGTGGCAACCGAGATGAACATCGAGCGCCACACCAAGGATTTTGGACACACCCTGGGCTATTGGGGTGTTGCCCCAGGCCCGTATCTGGTGTTGCCGCTCCTGGGCCCATCAACCCTGCGTGATACAGCGGCCCTGCCCATCGATATGCAAGGCAATCTGGTATCTGCAATCAACCACGATACTACCCGTACGGTGGTCAGCGTGGTTCGGGTGGTCGATACACGGGCCAGTTTGCTCAAGGCCAGTTCCATGCTGGAAGAACTGGCGTTTGACAAATACACTTTTGTGCGTGACGCCTATCTGCAACGCCGACGCAATGCGGTTTACGATGGCAATCCTCCCGAAGAGGATGCGCCGGAACCATCGACTGAAAAACCATCTAACTGACAGCGCCACCGGGTTGAGGTGATTGACCTGACGTCCAAGAACCAGAAAGTAAAACCATGAAAATCTTGTCTTTGAATCGCATGCTCATCGCCCTGCTGGCCACTGTTTCGCTCCTGTACATGGCGCCCGCGAGCGCTGCAGAGGAGAGTGCCGATGCGCTGATCCAGCGCTTGTCCAGCGAGGTTCTTGACGCCATCAAGGCGGACAAGTCGCTCCAGAGCGGGGAGATGCAACGGGTGGTCGCGCTGGTCGATGCCAAGATTCTGCCCAACCTGGACTTCAAACGCATGACGGCATCTGCGGTGGGACCGGCCTGGCGGCGTGCGACCCCCGATCAGCAAAAGCGTCTGCAAGATGAGTTCAAGATATTGCTCGTGCGCACCTACGCCGGGGCCCTGAACCAAGTCAGCGACCAGAGTATCGTCATCAAGCCCATGCGAGCCGCGCCAGAGGACCAGGAAGTGGTGGTTCGCACCCAAATCAAAGGCCGAGGCGATCCGATTCAAATCGACTACCGACTCGAAAGAACGCCTGGTGAAGGCGCGGGCTGGAAGATTTACAACCTTAATGTGCTCGGCGTCTGGTTGGTGGAGACCTATCGCAGCCAGTTTTCCCAGGAAATCAACGCCAAGGGCATTGACGGGCTGATCACCCTGCTCTCTGAACGCAACAAGGCCAACGCGGCCAAGGGTTGAACGTGCTGGTTCTGCCCAAGGAGTTGACCCAATCCCAGGCGGGTGCCTGTCTGCGCATGCTGGTGCAGGGGATGAGCGGTTTGGTTGAGCCCGAGGTGGTGGTCGACGCCAGTGCCTTGAGTCGATTTGATTCGGCGGCTTTGGCTGTGCTGCTTGAATTTCGCCGCAAATGTCTGGCAACGGGCAAGCGCTTTTTCGTGCAAGGTCTGCCCGCCCAACTGAGTGACTTGGCACACCTGTATGGCATTGCCGAATTGTTGCCGGGCGTGCCCGCTGCACCAGTAAAATAGCGGGCTTCCATGTCCGCCATCTCTTTCCAGTCAGTTTCTAAGACTTACCCTTCCCCGCGCGGTCCCAAAGGCAGTACCTTTCTTGCGCTTGACCGGGTCAGCCTGGAGATTGGGCAGGGCGAATTCTTCGGACTGCTTGGCCCCAACGGCGCTGGTAAGACCACCTTGATCAGCATTCTGGCCGGATTGGCCCGTGCGAGTGGCGGCAAAGCCCTGGTGATGGGTCACGATGTGCAGACCGACTACGCGGCAGCGCGGCGCAGTCTGGGGGTGGTTCCGCAAGAACTGGTGTTTGACCCCTTTTTCAGTGTGCGCGAGGCGCTGCGCATCCAGTCGGGCTATTTTGGGGTCAAAAACAACAATGCCTGGATCGATGAGTTGCTCGATGGGCTGGGGCTGGCCGACAAGGCCAAGGCCAATATGCGCCAGCTCTCGGGCGGCATGAAGCGCCGGGTGCTGGTGGCGCTGGCGCTGGTGCACAAACCCCCGGTCATCGTGCTCGATGAACCCACCGCCGGAGTCGATGTCGAGTTGCGCCAAACCCTGTGGCAGTTCATCGCCCGACTCAACAAGCAGGGACACACCGTGTTGCTGACCACCCACTACCTGGAGGAGGCTGAAGCCCTGTGCGGACGCATTGCCATGCTCCAGTCGGGCCGGGTGGTGGCGCTGGACCACACCAGTGAGTTGTTGCAGGCCGCTTCCAGTAAGGTGCTGCGTTTCAAGATGGATGGCATGTTGCCAGCGGAACTGGCCGCGAACGCCAGAATCACCGGGCGCATTGTCCAAGTTCCCGCGCAGGATGCGCTGGCCGTCGAGTGTTATTTGTCGGCGCTGCGTCAGGCCGGGTTGGTAGCGCAGGATGTGGAAATCCGGGGCGCAGATCTGGAAGACGTATTTCTGGAAGTCATGAAACAAAATCGCAACGCCTATGAACCGCCGGTGCGGGCCAACCCATGAACGGCTGGCAAACCCTGCTCTATAAAGAAGTGCTGCGCTTTTGGCGGGTGGCGTTTCAGACCATTGCCGGGCCGGTGCTCACCGCCATGCTGTACCTGCTGATTTTTGGTCATGCGCTCGAATCGCATGTCAAGGTCTATGACCAGGTTGGCTACACCGCGTTTCTGGTGCCGGGATTGGCCATGATGAGCCTGCTACAAAACGCTTTCGCCAACAGTTCGTCGTCCCTGATTATGAGCAAAGTCATGGGCAGCATCGTGTTTCTGCTGGTCACGCCGCTGTCTTATTGGCACTGGTTGGTGGCGTTTGTTGGCGCTGCGGTGATCCGTGGTCTGGTGGTGGGCCTGGGCGTATTTGCGGTGTCCATTTTCTTTACCGACATCAGCATCACCGCGCCGCTGTGGATACTGGTCTTTGGCATCATGGGCGCGGCCCTGATGGGCACGCTGGGCATGATTGCGGGCCTGTGGGCCGAAAAATTTGACCAGCTGGCCGCTTTCCAGAACTTCGTCGTCATGCCCATGACGTTTTTGAGTGGCGTTTTTTACTCCATCCACTCGTTGCCACCGTTTTGGCAGACGGTGAGTCACCTCAACCCGTTTTTCTACATGATTGACGGTTTTCGCTACGGTTTCTTTGGTGTCAGCGATGTCTCGCCCTGGCTGAGTCTGGCGGTGGTGGGGTCGGTGCTGGCGGTGGTCAGCGCCATCGCCATTTACCTGCTGCGTACGGGCTACAAGATTCGTGGCTGAACTTTGCATTGGATTGGATTGTTGATATGAATGCTGACCAGATTAAGACCATGATCTCTGCGGGCCTTGTGTGCGAATACATCACGCTCGAGGGTGATGGTCGTCATTGGTTCACCACCATCGTGTCCCCGGATTTTGAGGGCAAGCGTGCCATCCAGCGCCACCAGCAGGTCTATGCCACGCTGGGCGAGAAACTCAAGAATGACGAAGTCCACGCCCTGTCGATGAAAACCTACACGCCCACTGAGTGGGCTGCACTCAAGGCTTGATTCCATGGATAAATTGCTGATTCGGGGTGGCCGGCCCCTGCATGGCGAAGTGCAGATATCGGGTGCCAAAAATGCGGCGCTGCCCGAGCTGTGCGCTTGCCTGTTGACGGCCGACCCCGTCATTCTGAGCAACGTGCCGCGTTTGCATGATGTCTCGACCATGCTTAAGCTGATTCAAAACATGGGCGTTATCGCCCAACGCGGCGAGGATGGCCGGGTCACCGTCAACGCCGGACCACTAAGTTCGCCAGAGGCTCCCTATGATTTGGTCAAGACCATGCGCGCCTCGGTGCTGGCGCTGGGCCCGCTGCTGGCCCGCTTTGGCGAGGCCACCGTGTCCTTGCCGGGTGGCTGTGCCATTGGGTCGCGGCCGGTCGATCAGCACATCAAGGGGTTGACTGCCATGGGGGCCGAGATATTGGTCGAGCACGGCTACATGATCGCCAGGCTGCCCAAAGGCTGGACTCGCCTAAAGGGCGCACATATCACGACGGACATGGTGACCGTGACCGGCACCGAGAACTTCATGATGGCCGCAGCGCTGGCCGAGGGCGAGACCATTCTGGAGAACGCCGCGCAGGAGCCCGAGATTCCCGATTTGGCCGAGATGCTGATCAAAATGGGCGCGAAGATTGAAGGGCACGGAAGTAGCCGTATCCGCATCGTCGGCGTTGAAAAGCTCCATGGCTGTGAGCATCAGGTGGTGGCCGACCGGATTGAGACCGGCACCTTTCTGTGCGCCGTGGCCGCCACGGGCGGTGATGTCCTGCTGCGCCATGGCCGAGCCGACCATCTGGAGGCGGTAATTGAGAAACTACTCGATGCGGGCGTCAAGGTGACCGCGGTTGAGGGCGGTATTCGGGTGCAGTCGCAGGGCCGCCTGAAGGCCCAGAGTTTTCGAACCACGGAGTACCCGGGCTTTCCGACCGATATGCAGGCGCAGTTCATGGCGCTCAACGCGATCTCGCATGGCACGGCCAGGGTCACGGAAACCATCTTCGAGAACCGGTTCATGCACGTCAACGAGATGGTGCGCCTGGGCGCGAATATCCAGATCGACGGCAAACTGGCGCTGGTCGAAGGCGTGGAGCAGCTCTCTGGGGCGACCGTGATGGCCACTGATTTGCGGGCCTCGGCCAGCCTGGTGATTGCCGGCCTGGTGGCCGAGGGTGAAACCGTGGTGGATCGCATTTACCACCTGGACCGGGGCTACGACCAGATGGAAGCCAAGCTGCGGGGCCTGGGTGCTGATATCGAGAGGGTGAAATGATCACGCTGGCGCTGTCCAAGGGGCGCATCTTTGAAGAAACCCTGCCGCTGCTGCGCGCGGCCGGGATTGAGGTACTCGAAGACCCGGAAAAATCGCGCAAGCTCATTCTTGCCACCAACCAGAGCGACGTGCGCGTGCTGGTGGTGCGGGCCACTGACGTTCCCACCTATGTGCAGTACGGCGGCGCGGATCTGGGCATCACGGGCAAGGACACGCTGCTCGAACACGGCAGCGACGGCTTGTACCAACCGCTGGACCTGCAGATTGCCAAATGCCGCATCAGCGTGGCGGTGCGGGCTGACTTTGATTACGCTTCGGCTGTCAAACAGGGTTCACGCCTGAAGGTCGCCACCAAGTATGTGGCTATTGCGCGTGAGTTTTTCGCCGCCAAGGGTGTGCACGTGGACCTGATCAAGCTCTATGGCAGCATGGAGCTCGCGCCCCTGGTGGGGCTGGCCGATGCGATCGTTGATCTGGTTTCCACTGGCAATACGCTCAAGGCCAATCACTTGGTGGAAGTCGAGCACATCATGGACATCAGCTCGCGCCTGGTCGTGAACCAGGCAGCTCTCAAACTCAAGCAGGCGCCCATTCGGAAAATCATCGACGCTTTTGCGTCGGCCGTTGGCCAACCCGCCCAATAAGCCAGTTTTGCTATGCCAACAGTAGCTACACCTCTATATCTGTCAACGGCTAGCAGCACATTTGAGGCTGAATTCCGGGCGCGTCTGCATTGGTCGGCACAGGCCGATGAGGCCATCGAGCAGGCGGTGGCGCGGATTCTTGCTGATGTGCACAGTCGTGGCGACGCCGCCGTGCTGGAGACCACAGCCCGCTTTGATGGTCTGGACGTTGCGGGCATGGCCGAACTGGAGCTAAGCCAGCGTGAACTCAAGGCCGCGTTTGAATCGATTCCTGCCGAGCAGCGTGAAGCCCTGCAAGCGGCGGCGTCAAGAGTGCGCACTTACCACGAGGCCCAGAAAAAGGCCTGCGGTGAGGACTGGAGCTACCGCGACGAGGACGGCACGCTGCTCGGTCAAAAAGTCACGCCGCTTGATCGTGTGGGCATTTATGTGCCCGGTGGCAAGGCCGCTTATCCGTCTTCGGTGCTGATGAACGCGATTCCGGCCCACGTGGCGGGGGTGGGCGAGATCATCATGGTGGTGCCCACTCCCAGGGGCCAGAAGAACGCCCTGGTGCTGGCTGCGGCCTATGTGGCGGGCGTCACGCGGGCCTTCACGGTGGGTGGTGCCCAGGCCGTGGCGGCTCTGGCCTACGGCACGGTCACCATTCCCAAAGTCGACAAGATCACCGGCCCGGGCAATGCCTTTGTGGCTGCGGCCAAGCGCCGCGTGTTCGGCACGGTCGGCATCGACATGATCGCTGGCCCCAGCGAAATTCTGGTGCTGGCCGATGGCAGCACGCCGCCCGACTGGGTCGCGATGGACCTGTTCAGCCAGGCCGAGCACGACGAGCTGGCGCAAAGCATCTTGCTGTGCCCCGACCCAGCCTACATCGACCAGGTTCAGGCCTGCATCAACCGCCTGTTGCCCGAGATGCCACGGCGCGAGATCATTGCCAAATCGCTCAATGATCGTGGAGTTCTGATTCACACCCGCAGCATGGAAGAAGCCTGCAGCATCAGCAATTCCATTGCGCCCGAACACCTGGAGGTCAGCAGCCGGGACCCCTACCGCTGGGAGCCGCTGCTCAAGCACGCCGGGGCCATTTTTCTGGGCGCCTACACCAGTGAATCGCTGGGTGACTATTGCGCTGGCCCCAACCACGTGCTGCCCACCAACGGCACGGCGCGGTTCAGCTCACCCTTGGGTGTGTACGACTTCCAGAAGCGCTCCAGCCTGATCGAGGTGAGCGAAGCCGGAGCGCAGACCCTGGGCAAGATTGCCTCGGTGCTGGCGCATGGCGAAGGCCTGCAGGCCCACGCCCGGGCCGCTGAAATGAGGCTGAAATCATGAATTTTTCCCGTAGTGGATGGAAAGACCTGGGCGCGTGTCTGGCGCTGACTCTGGTGGCAGGGGGTGTTGCAGGATTTCTGTCCCCGGCGCAAGCAATGAGTCTGCGCGAACTCGCTGCCCTGGAGCAATCCGACCCCAAGACGGGCGAGGCCTACGCCAACTACTACTTGGTGGGCGCGCTGGAATCTGCGCTAGAAATCAACGCCTTTCATGTTCGTGCGGGAGCCAAATCCCTGTTTTGTCTGAACAGCAGACGTCTTGTGCCCAGCATGGCGCGCTCACTTTATGCTACGGAACTGCAGCGCAACAGCAACCTGTACGAAGCCGACATGGGCGTGCCCCTGGTTCTGGGCAACGCCCTGGCCACGGTGTACCCGTGCGAATGATCGACTCATCAACGGGACAAGCATGAACTCTGATTCGAATCTTTCCGCGTTGATCGATCGAAATTTCCGCCAAGACGTGGTGTCCATGCAGGCCTACGCCATTCAGGAATCGAGCGGCATGGTCAAACTTGACGCCATGGAGAACCCCCACAGCCTGCCGCCTGAGTTGCAGGCGCAGCTCGGCCAACGTCTGGGTGCGCTGGCGCTGAACCGCTACCCGGCGGGCCGGGTCAACGATCTTCGCCATGCACTGGCAAGCTATGCCATGATGCCAGAGGGCTTTGACCTCATGCTGGGCAACGGCTCGGACGAACTCATCAGCCTGCTGGCCATGGCCTGCGATGTGCCGGGCGCGAGCATCCTGGCGCCGCTGCCCGGATTTGTGATGTACGGCATGAGTGCGCAGTTGCAGGGGTTGGCCTTTCATGGCGTGCCCTTGACGTCCGATTTTGAGCTTGACGAAGCGGCGATGCTGGCGGCCATCGCGCAGCATCGGCCTACGATCACGTATCTGGCCTACCCCAACAACCCCACAGCCAATCTCTGGGACGACTTGGTGATCGAGAAAATCATTCTTGCTGTCGGCGCCTATGGCGGTCTGGTGGTCATGGACGAGGCTTACCAGCCCTTTGCTGCTAAAAGCTACATTGATCGAATCGCACGGCACGGCCATGTGCTGCTGCTGCGCACCCTGAGCAAGTTTGGCCTGGCAGGCATCCGCCTGGGTTATCTGATGGGCCCCAAAGCCCTGATTGCCGAGATTGACAAGGTGCGTCCGCCCTACAACATCAGCGTTCTGAACTGCGAGTGCGCCCTCTTTGCGCTCGAACACCAAGTTATTTTTGCGGCCCAAGCCCTTGATGTGCGTACTCAGCGTGCTATGCTAATGGAAGCATTTTCGCAAATGACGGAGGTCAAGGCCTACCCGAGCGATGCCAACATGATTCTGGTGCGGGTCCCAGATGCCCAGAAAACGTTTGAAGGCCTCAAGGCGCGCGGCGTGCTGGTCAAGAACGTTTCTAAAATGCACCCACTGCTGGCCCAGTGCCTGCGCCTGACTGTGGGCACGGCCGCTGAGAACCGGGTGCTGCTCGCGGCCTTGACGCAATCCCTTTAAACCGCTCGCCTTGAGCCTGTCAAAATAGAGTCTTATGGATCGAATCGCTGAAGTATCCCGCACCACGGCAGAGACCCAAATCACCGTCAAAGTCAACATCGACGGCACGGGCCGCGCCAACCTGGACACTGGTATTGGGTTTTTTGACCACATGCTTGACCAGATTGCGCGCCATGGCATGCTGGACTTGGACATTGTGGCCAAGGGCGATTTGCACATCGATGGCCACCACACGGTGGAAGACGTGGGCATCGCTTTGGGTCAGGCTGTGCATCAGGCTGTGGGCGACAAAAAAGGCATTCGCCGCTATGGCCATGCCTATGTGCCCCTGGATGAAGCCCTGTCTCGCGTGGTCATTGACCTGTCCGGCCGTCCGGGCCTTGTCATGAACGTGCCCTTCAAGAGCGGCATGATCGGCACTTTTGACAGCCAGCTTGCACACGAGTTTTTTCAGGGTTTCGTGAACCACGCCTTTGTCACACTGCACATTGACAACCTGCGCGGCGAAAACGCCCATCACCAGGCCGAGACCGTGTTCAAGGCCTTTGCCCGGGCCTTGCGAGCGGCACTGGAGCTCGATCCGCGTGCCAGCGGCACTATTCCCTCGACCAAGGGCTCGCTCTAGTTTTATATGCAATATTTGCCTTTATCCCCCGTCCACACTGCCTAGGCAGCTATGAATTCAGTAGTACTTGGTGCAGGAAGAAAGACCGTTGCCGTGGTCGACTACGGCATGGGGAACCTGCGCTCGGTCTCGCAGGCGGTGTTTGCTGCCGCGGCGGGCACCGGGTTTCAGGTGGTGATCACTGCCAATCCCGAGGAGGTGCGCGCCGCGCAGCGCGTGGTGCTGCCCGGCCAGGGCGCGATGCCCGACTGCATGCGCGAGCTGCGTGAGTCCGGTTTGCGTGAATCGGTGCTGGAGGCGGCCGCCAACAAGCCGCTTTTTGGCGTGTGCGTAGGCATGCAGATGCTGCTCGACCACAGTGCCGAAGGGCCCTCTGGTGTGGGGACGCCCGGTCTGGGGTTGATTGGCGGCGAGGTACGCAAGTTTGAGCTGGCCGGGCGCTTTCAGCCCGACGGCAGCCGCTTCAAAGTGCCACAAATGGGTTGGAACCAGGTGTATCAGACCCACCATGGCGGCGTGGCGCACCCGGTGTGGGGCGACGTACCCGACGCCAGCTACTTCTATTTTGTGCACAGCTTTTACGCCCAACCGTCTGATGCACGCCACAGCGTGGGCGAAACCGAGTACGGGCCACGCTTCAGTTCAGCCGTTGCGCGTGATAACATTTTCGCCACCCAGTTCCACCCTGAAAAAAGTGCTGCGCACGGTCTTTCCCTTTACCGCAATTTTCTTCACTGGAATCCTTGATCATTGTGCTCATTGCGAGCCTGTCGATTTTCATCACCACTCTGAAGCATCATGCTTTTAATTCCTGCAATTGATCTCAAAGACGGCAACTGCGTTCGCCTCAAGCAAGGCGATATGGAACAGTCCACGACGTTTGGCGAAGACCCGGTCAAGATGGCCCGAAGCTGGGTTGACAAGGGCGCACGGCGCCTGCATCTGGTGGACCTCAATGGCGCGTTTGCCGGTCATCCCAAGAACGAGAAGGCCATTCGCAGGATTCTGGCAGAGGTGGGAAGCGAAATTGACGTGCAACTGGGCGGCGGCATTCGGGACCTGGACACGATTGAGCGCTACCTCGATGCCGGCCTGCGTTATGTTATTGTGGGCACGGCCGCGGTGCGCAATCCGGGTTTCCTGCAGGACGCATGCACCGCGTTTGGCGGTCACATCATCGTCGGGCTTGATGCCAAAGACGGCAAGGTGGCCACCGATGGCTGGAGCAAGCTCACCCGCCATGATGTGATCGATCTGGCCAAGAAATTCGAAGACTTCGGCGTCGAATCCATCATTTACACCGACATTGGTCGCGATGGCATGCTCAGCGGCATCAACATCGAGGCCACCGTCAAGCTGGCCCAGGCGCTCACGATCCCGGTGATTGCTTCGGGTGGCCTGTCCAATATCGCCGACATCGAGGCCCTGTGCGAGGTCGAGGGAGAGGGCATCGAGGGCGTGATCTGCGGGCGCGCCATTTACAGCGGCGCTCTCGATTTCGAAGCGGCCCAGGAGCGCGCGGACGAACTCAATGGTTGATTTGGACCCCACACGTGCCCACTGCAGGTGGCATCCTGCGCCCCACGGGGGCTGCAATTTTTCCGGGCGCGGCCCGCTAGCAACACTATCACTCAATCACAGGCATGCTGGCTAAACGTATCATCCCTTGCCTGGACGTGACCGGCGGGCGCGTGGTCAAGGGCGTCAATTTTGTCGAGTTGCGCGACGCGGGTGACCCGGTCGAGATCGCTGCCCGCTACAACGAGCAGGGCGCGGACGAACTCACCTTTTTGGACATTACGGCCACCAGCGACGGACGTGACCTCATATTGCACATCATCGAGGCCGTGGCCTCGCAGGTGTTCATTCCACTCACAGTGGGCGGCGGGGTGCGCACGGTGGACGACGTGCGCCGATTGCTCAATGCCGGTGCCGACAAGACCAGCTTCAATTCGGCGGCGATTGCCAACCCGCAAGTCATCGAGGATGCAGCGGCCAAGTACGGGGCCCAGTGCATTGTGGTGGCCATCGATGCCAAGCGCCGCACGGCACGGGATGCCACGCGGCTCAGCGGTTCGGGACTGCCGGTAGGTCCGGGCTGGGACGTGTACAGCCACGGTGGACGCAAAAACACAGGGCTGGACGCGATTGCCTGGGCGATGGAGATGGCGCGGCGCGGCGCGGGCGAAATCCTGCTCACCAGCATGGACCGCGACGGGACCAAGGCTGGCTTTGACCTCGCTCTCACACGCACGGTGAGCGATGCCGTGACGGTGCCAGTGATTGCCTCCGGTGGCGTGGGCAATCTGGACCACCTGGCCGACGGCATCGAGCTTGGCGGCGCTGACGCCGTGTTGGCCGCGAGCATCTTCCACTATGGCGAGTTCACCGTGGCGCAGGCCAAGGCGCACATGGCCGCGCGCGGCATTCCGATAAGACTTTAAGGGTTTTCGGATTCCAATCGAGGCGCTGTCTGCATATATCGCTATCAATAGGGTAGCTAAATGAAATCACGGACAATGAACCAATGAACTGGCTTGAAGAAATCAAATGGGACGATCAGGGCCTGGTGCCCGTGATTGCCCAGGAGCGCTCCAGCAAGGACGTGCTGATGTTCGCCTGGATGAACCGTCAGGCACTTGAGAAAACGGCTGAACTGGGTCGCGCCGTGTACTTCAGCCGTTCGCGGGGCAAACTCTGGTTCAAGGGCGAGGAGTCGGGCCATGTGCAGACAGTGCATGAAATCCGGCTCGATTGCGACAAGGACGTGATTTTGCTTAGCGTCACCCAATTGGGTCAGGAAAGCGCCACGCCCTGTGCCGCTGCGCCGTCAATTGCCTGCCACACAGGGCGCCACAGCTGTTTTTTCAATGTCTACGAGAGCGGTGCCTGGAGACAAGCTGATCCGGTCTTGAAAGACCCGACGACCATCTACAAATAATCCTTATGTCAACCCACCCACCCTCCGCTGATTCACTGGCCGCCCTTGCGCTGGTGATTGAGTCGCGCCTGCCCCAAAGCGGTGGCGATCCTGAGTGCAGTTACGTGGCGCGTCTGCTGCACAAAGGCCCGGACGCATTCCTGAAAAAAATCGGCGAGGAAGCCACCGAAGTGGTGATGGCCGCCAAAGACGCCGACCATGGCGGCGACAAGTCAAAAATTGTCAACGAGGTGGCGGACCTGTGGTTCCATTGCATGATTGCGCTGGCCCACTACGGCCTCACTCCGGCGCAGGTTGTGGCTGAACTCGATCGCCGCGCGGGCACCAGCGGCATTGAGGAAAAGGCCTTGCGCAAGGTCTTGAAGCGTGAAGGAGAAAGCCAATGACCGAAGATTATTCAAACCCCAGCCCCGGCGCGCAAAGCGCGGACCGGGACACACTGGAGCACCTGCAGTCCCTCAACACTGTGGGCACCATCAGCTACTGCCTGCACCTGATCGTGGCCATTGGCGCCTTGATTCCGGGCGCGCAACTCGGCCCCGTGCTTTTGATTGTGGCTTTGGTGATGGACATGATCAAGCGCCCGGATGCCGATGGCACGTGGCACGCCTCGCACTTTCGCTGGCGCATCCGCACGGTTGTCATCGCGGCCGTGCTCTATGCCATCACGTTCCCGCTGTGGTTCCTGTTTGTTCTTCCCGGATGGCTGGCCTGGTGCCTGATCTCCATCTGGTTTCTTTACCGCATCGTCAGCGGCATGGTTCGAATGAACAAAGGCCTGGCCATGGAGTTCGCATCGTGATGGAATCCGCTGTTCATAGTGACCCAAGCTGTCTTTTTTGCAAGATTGTTGCGGGCAAAATTCCTTCCAAGGTGGTATATCAGGACGACGAGATTTTTGTTTTTCACGACATCAACCCCTGGGCGCCTGTGCACTTTTTGATCATTCCGAAGGTGCATATCGAGTCGATGGCCCATGTGGCACCGCAGCATGAAGCCCTGCTGGGGCGCATGATGGTGCTGGCGCCCAAGCTGGCTTTGCAGGAAGGATGCAATCCTTACCCGCAGGGGGGCTTTCGCATTTTGAGCAATACTGGCGACGAGGGCCGCCAGGAAGTGCGCCACTTGCACATTCACGTCATGGGTGGCGCCCGGCCCTGGCTCAGAGGCTGAGGCAGGATCTGTATTTTCCGGGCCGGACCGCAGAGCGCGTTTCGCCGACTAAAATTGACCCAATTTCTTAGGAGAGCTCCATGGGATTTTCAACAACACACCTGCTGATTTTTCTGGTCATCATCGTGGTGATCTTCGGCACTAAAAAACTTCGCAACATCGGTCAGGATCTGGGCAGCGCCGTCAAGGGTTTCAAGGACGGCATGAAAGACGGCTCAGAAACGTCGACCGACGCGCCCGCAGCGACCCCCACCCAGCAAGTGGGCTCGTCGTCGGCGGCCACTAAGGAAACGATCGACGTCGAAGCCAAGACCAAGTCCTGATTGACCCATCGAACAAGCGCTGAGAACTTCGAGATCGCCTAAGTGATTGATATTGGGGTTACCAAGCTCGCCATCATTGCGGGCATCGCCTTGGTGGTGATTGGTCCCGAAAAGCTTCCGGCGTTGGCCAAGACCGCCGGCACCCTGCTCGGTCGGGCGCGCCGGTACGTCGCCGACGTGAAAGATGAAGTCAATCGATCGATGGAGCTCGATGACCTCAAAAAGATGAAGGAAAGCTTCACCAGCGCAGCGCGTGATGTGGAGAGTTCGATTCACGAAAGCACCAGCGACTTCGAGAAAACCTGGCAGGAAACCACCGACATGGCGATGGGGACAGGGCATGGCGATGGCTCTGGCGATGTGGTGAACTACCGTCATCCACGGAAAAACTGGCGTCTCAAGCGCGGAGCCACACCCAAGTGGTTCAAGGCGCGCACCGGCGTTCGCACCCAGGCCCTGTCGGGAGCTGCGCGTGTGGCCCGATTTCGACCTCCCAAAAGATAACCGATGACTGATTCCAAGGACAAGGACGACGAGTTGGCCGGCTCGGAGCAGCCGTTTGTGCAGCATCTCTTTGAATTGCGCGATCGCCTGTTGCGCGCGGTTTATGGCGTGATGGCGGTGCTCGCCGCGGTGCTGTTTTATCCGGGTCCATCGCGTCTGTACGACCTGCTGGCCATGCCGCTGGTCAAGGCGCTTCCTGAGGGCTCGAGAATGATCGCGGTGGGCGTGGTTTCGCCATTTTTGGTGCCCATCAAGGTTTCGGTACTGGCTGCTATTGGTATTGCCCTGCCCTGGATTCTTTACCAGGTGTGGGCCTTTGTGGCGCCCGGTCTGTATAAGCACGAGAAGCGTCTGGTGCTTCCGTTGGTGGCGGCCAGCACCATCCTGTTTTATATGGGCGCGGCGTTTTGTTACTTTTTTGTGTTCGGCCAGGCGTTTCCTGCGATTCAGAAGATGGCGCCCATCTCGGTGGCCGTCAGTCCAGACATCGAGGCCTATCTCGACTTTGTCATCACAATGTTTCTGGCGTTCGGGGTGGCCTTTGAGGTGCCCATTGTGGTGGTTATTTTTGCCCGCATGGGGTTTGTGACCATCGCGCAACTCAAGTCATTTCGCGCTTATTTTTTGGTGGGTGCGGCCGCCGTCGCAGGGCTGGTCACGCCGCCCGATCCGGTCTCCATGATCGCCCTGTTGGTGCCTATGTACCTGCTCTACGAGGGGGGCATCCTGGCCGCGCAGGTGTTCATCAGGACCACCCGGGCGCCCGACGATGAGGGTGAGGCGACCAAGTCCTGAGCGTTGACGTTGTCTGTTCCACCAAGTCACTGCGCTGCCTGCGCACTTGCGCTCTGGGCTGACTACTGATTCTGCTGACGCGGGCTGGGGCGTACACCGGGCGTGACATCAAGCTCCAGATTCTGTTCGCGCCGCACCAGACTGAATTTGCTGGCGGTGCCGGGCTTGAGGACGGCCACGCGCGTGAGCAGTTCGGCAACACTGCGCACTGGCTGGTTCGCAACTTGGGTGATCACGTCTCCAGGACGAATACCCGATTGTGCCGCCGGCCCGTTTTGCAACACGCCGGTGATGACCACACCCTCACTGACCTTGACGTTGAAGGTCTGCGCCAGTTCGGGGGTCAATTCGTTGGGCTCCACGCCGATCCAGCCCCGCGTCACCCGCCCCTCCTTCACGATGCTGTCCAGCACGAACCGGGCGGTGGACACTGGAATGGCAAAGCCGATGCCCATGCTGCCGCCTGATCGCGAGTAGATGGCTGTGTTGATGCCCAGCAGATTGCCTACGGTGTCGACCAGGGCGCCACCCGAATTTCCCGGGTTAATGGCAGCGTCGGTCTGAATGAAGTTTTCAAAGGTGTTGATGCCCAACTGGTTGCGCCCCAAGGCGCTGACAATGCCGCTGGTGACGGTCTGTCCCACCCCGAAGGGGTTGCCAATGGCCAGCACCTGATCTCCCACTTGCAGGGTGTCAGAGTCGCCCAAGGTGATGGTGGGCAGGCGGTCCAGGTCAATCTTGAGCACGGCCAGATCGCTGTCCGGGTCGGTCCCTATAACTTTGGCTTGCGACCGGCGGCCGTCGTTGAGGATGACTTCAATTTCGTCGGCTTGCTCCACCACGTGGTTGTTGGTCAGGATGTAGCCGCCGGCGCTCACGATCACGCCGCTGCCCAGACCGACCTGGGGCTCCGTGCCTTGGTCGCCAAAGAAGAAACGAAACCACGGGTCTTCGCTGCGCGGATTCCGCCGTGCCGCTTTGCTGGTGTTGATGCTCACCACGGCCGCCGAGGCCTTTTGCGCGGCGCCGCGAAAACTGCCATTGGGAATCGTTCCCGCCGGTGTTGCAGGGGCTTCGATGACGGCCAGCGTGCCCGAAGGCGACACCCGGTGGGCCAGCCAGTCAGGTTTGAGTGTGGCAACCACAAAATAAGCGGCCAGCGCCACGGTGGCGGTTTGAGAGAACAACAACCAGAGACGTTTCATGAAAAGTTGGACCCGCTGGCCCTCGTTGAACAGGTGATTGACAGAAAACGGCAAATTGTAGGCCTCTCATTCCAACCTTGCCCGCCATCGGGCCGGGCTGGCAACTGCGTCAAAATTAGCATGCAGCACACTGGCGCCCGGAATTTGTTCCCTTTGGTTTGTGGCCTGCGTTCTTCGGGAGGAATTCGATGATTCACTGGGATGCGCACTCTTGCTTGCCTTTGCATGGCCGGGCTAGTTTTGAACCGGTCGAGCAGCTCCGCTGCGCAGGCGTTCATTACGTATCGATCAACATCGGCATGGACATGAATCCTTTGGAACAGGTCATGCAGGTCATCGCCGGTTTTCGCGCCACGATTTCGGCCCATCCCGACACATTTGTGCAGGCCCATGGCATGGCCGACATCGAGGCCGCGCACGCCAGCGGGAAAATCGCCATTGGTTTTGACCTGGAAGGGGCCATGCCCTTGATGGAGCAACCCGAAATGGTCTCAGTGATGGCGGCTCTGGGGGTCAGGCAGATGCATTTCGCCTACAACCGCAACAACAGCGTCGCCGGTGGTTGCCACGACGAGCCCATGAGGCTGACTGCCCTGGGCAAAAGAATGGTGCGTGCCGTCAACGCCGCCGGGGTGCTCATGGACTGCTCGCACACGGGGCGCCTGTGCAGCCTCGATATCATGAACGAGTCGGCGCACCCGGTGGTGTTCAGCCACGCCAACCCGCTGGCGCTGGTGGAGCATGGCCGCAATATCACTGACGAGCAAATCAGGTCCTGCGCGGCCACTGGTGGCGTGGTGTGTCTGTCCGGCGTGTCCTTTTTTCTTGGCGTCAAGCAGCCCACAGCGCAGGATGTCGCGTGCCACGTGGCCTATGTGGCAGATTTGGTGGGTGCCGCGCACGTGGGCATTGGACTGGACATCAGCTTTGAGCAAAGCGAACTCGATGATCGGCCGACCGGTGATTTTGACCCGGACTATTGGTGGCCAAATTCAGCCGGGTATGCGCGCGCGATTTCCCATGCCCGCTACCCACCGGTCGAGGTCTGGCTGGAACTACCCGAAGCGCTGCGGCAGGTCGGGCTGACCGCGACTGAGGCTGCGCAGGTGATGGGCGGCAATATGCGCCGGGTGGCGCGCCAGGTTTGGCGCTAGGCCGGGCGGCGCGGCCCGATACATTACAGTGCCACCATGCCAGCCGATCAACATGTCATCCTGATTCACCCGCAGGCTCCGCGCAAAGCCGACTTGGGGGCACCGTGCAACGGCTGCGGTGTATGTTGTCTGCTTGAGCCCTGTCCCCTGGGCGTGGTGTTGTCGCGCCGCCGCCATGGGGCCTGTGTCGCGGTGTTTTGGGAGGATTCGGCGCGGCAGTACCGCTGCAGTGCGGTCAGTGCGCCAGAGCGGACGTTGTGCGCGGCGCTGCCTGCGGGTTTGAAGGGGTTCGCGCCGGGACTGGCGCGGGTGTTGAGACGATTGGCCAAACGATGGATTGCAGCCGGGCGGGGCTGCGACTGCAGCCTTGAG
The DNA here is from genome assembly GCA_963784775.1 of uncultured beta proteobacterium. GTDB lineage: Bacteria > Pseudomonadota > Gammaproteobacteria > Burkholderiales > Burkholderiaceae_C > Rhodoferax. The sequence continues at coordinate 210,265 of CAWAST010000002.1, forward strand.
ACGGTCGTCTCGCGGGAGCCGCAGGCGGACCCGGACAATTCACCGACAATGGAGCGCGAGGGACTTATTTCGCGCTCCTGAGTTTTTCATTCCATTTTTGTCATGATCGACCGCCACCAACTCCTGCAGGCCTTTGACGAGGTGCTGCAACCCGAACGCTTTCAGGACTACGGCCCCAACGGCTTGCAGGTGGAGGGTGCGGCCAAAGTGACCAAAATCGTCTCTGGCGTCACGGCCAGCCGGGCCTTGATCGAGGCGGCGATTGCCGCCAAGGCCGATGCCATCTTTGTGCACCACGGCCTGTTCTGGCGTGGACAAAGCGGCTGTGTGACCGGCTGGATGAAGCAACGCCTGGCCCTGCTGCTCTCCCACGACATCAACCTGTTTGCCTACCATTTGCCGCTTGATGCTCACCCCGAACTGGGCAACAACGCTCAACTGGGGCTGATACTGGGCTTGCGGGTGCACAGTCGCTTTGGCGAGCAGGAACTGGGGTTCATGGGGGACTCGGCCCAGAGTGGCGATTTTGCCAACGCCACGGCACTGGCAAAACACGTAGAAGTCAAGCTCAACCGCCCCGTACTCCTCGTCAATCATTCGAACCACGCTATTAAAACAGTAGCATGGTGCAGCGGTGGCGCGCAGGGCTATTTTGAAGCCGCCATTGCCGCCGGGGCCGATGCCTTCATCACGGGCGAAATTTCCGAGCCGCAGGCGCACTACGCTCGTGAGTGTGGTGTGGCCTATCTGGCCTGCGGGCATCACGCCAGCGAACGTTTTGGCGCGCAGGCTGTGGCGGCGCAGGTGGCGGCGCAGTTCGGTTTGGCCCACGAGTTCATTGACATTGACAACCCGGCCTAACGCACTTGCAAGCAGGCCAGACAAGGTGTTCGCCAAAATGAAAGCCCCCATCGCCCTCACGCTGGGTGACCCGGCCGGCATCGGCCCGGAGATCATCGCCAAGGCATTTCGGGATGCCCCTCAACTCACGCAAGACTGCTTCATTGTGGGTGATGTGGCCACCATGCGGCAGGCGGCGCAACTCGTCAGGGCCGACCAGATTGCGTGGCCGGTCGCGCTGATTGACAGGTCCGAGGACGTTTTTGGTTTGCCACCACGCTGTTTGCCGGTTTTGCAGGTTGGCGCTGGCGCAGAGCCCGTCCCGCTGGGGCACCTGAGCGCTAAAGCCGGGAAAATGGCCGCTGAGTGCGTGGTTTGGGCCACGCAGGCTGCTTTGCGTGGCGAGGTGGCGGCGCTGGTGACGGCGCCCCTCAACAAGGAGGCGCTGGCGCTGGCCGGGCCGCCCCACAATGCCTATCCCGGACACACCGAGATGCTGCAGGCGTTGGCGGCAGCGCATGCGGGCAAGCCCGTGAGCGCGATGCCAGTGCGCATGATGCTGGCCAATGATGAATTGCGGGTGGTGCTGGTGAGCATTCATGTGGCGCTGCGCGAGGCCATAGACGCCGTGACGTTTGCCAACGTGCTGCAGACTTTGGAAATCACGCACGAGTCGCTTTGTGCCATGTTGGGGCGGCCACCGCGCATTGGCGTTGCTGGGCTTAACCCTCATGCCGGCGAGGGCGGATTGTTCGGCTGCGAAGAAATTGACATCATTGCCCCGGCAATTGATGCGGCCCGGGCCCAGGGCCTGCAAGTGAGCGGCCCCTTTGCGCCAGACACCGTGTTCATGCGGGCGCGGGCCAAAATTGGCGTTCCCGCAGAGTTCGACGTGGTCGTGGCGATGTACCACGATCAGGGGCTGATTCCGGTGAAATATCTGGGCATCGAGACCGGCGTGAACGTGACGCTTGGCCTGCCACTGGTGCGCACCAGTCCCGATCACGGCACCGCGTTTGATCTTGCGGGGACCGGCCGGGCCGATGCCTCCAGTCTCATCGCCGCCATTGGCATGGCCCGCCAGCTGGCTGGACTGCGAAATTTATAGAAAATCCAGCGCTATCCCTCGTCAGGCTTAAACTTGAGCTGTAATTTCAATAGCAGTTTTACTTCTTCAGGCTGTCCCGAATTTCACGCAGTAGCAAGATGTCTTCGGCCGTCACGGCGGGTGCAGGTGGGGGCGGTGGTGTGCTGCTCTTGAGGCGGTTGACCTGCTTGACCATCATGAAGATGATGAACGCCATGATGGCGAAGTTGACTGCCACCGTGATGAAATTGCCATAGGCAAATACCGGCACGCCGGCTTTTTTCAGGGCATCGAGCGTCATGACCGCACCCTCGGGCGCTGTGCCGAGCACCACAAAAAGATTGGAGAAATCGAGTTTTCCGAAGATTGCCCCCACCAACGGCATGATCAGGTCGCTCACGACGGAGTCGACGATCTTTCCAAACGCCGCGCCGATGATCACACCGACGGCGAGGTCCATCACGTTGCCTTTGACGGCAAACTCCTTGAATTCCTGCATCATTGCCATGTGTAATCTCCTGGTTGCGTCGGTTGGGAAGCTCGAAGTATCGGCCAGAATAAATGTTCATACAAGGGTCAGTTCAACATTTTCGGATAGCTCTTGCCATGAGTGGTCTGGAGTGCCTCGGATACAATCAAAAGTTGTGCCAGTGGCGTTGTATCTATATTGAGGTATGTTATGAGTGAGACTCTCGCAGTCGGTGGTGCGGTCGACAACAGCAAAAGAACCTGGTTGATTGCATCGAGTTGCGCCGGAGCTGTCGGCGGCATTGCGGCAGTAATTCCGTTTGTCGCCAGCATGGAGCCCTCGGAGAAAGCCAGAGCGGCGGGCGCGGCTGTGGAAGCCGATATTTCTGCGCTCAAGCCGGGTGAAAAAATGACCGTGGAGTGGCGTGGCAAACCCGTCTGGATATTGCGCCGTACCCCTGAACAACTGGCAGCCCTACCCAAGTTGGACCCGCAACTGGCCGATCCAAAATCAGAGCGAAAGGCGTATCCGACGCCCGCCTACGCGCTCAACGAAGTTCGCTCGATCAAGCCGGAATACCTGGTGGTTGTGGGTATTTGTACGCATTTGGGATGCTCCCCGTCTGACAAGTTCACGCCGGGTCCGCAGCCCTCGCTGCCCGATGACTGGCAGGGCGGCTTTTTCTGCCCCTGCCACGGCTCCACCTTTGACCTGGCTGGACGGGTTTACAAGAACAAGCCGGCTCCGGACAACCTTGAAGTTCCGCCACACATGTATCTCTCCGACGCAAAGCTGCTTATCGGTGAAGACAAGAAAGCCTAAGGGAGAACAACATGGCTCAATTCCACGAAATCTCCGCTGATGCTCCGGCGGGTGAAAAACTGCTCAACTGGGTGGACAACCGGTTTCCGCTGTCCAAGCTGTTCAAGGAGCACATGAGCGAGTATTACGCGCCCAAGAATTTCAACATCTGGTATGTTTTTGGTTCACTGTCGCTGCTGGTGCTGGTGATCCAGATCGTCACCGGGATTTTTCTGGTGATGCATTACAAACCTGATGCGGCGCTTGCTTTTGGTTCGGTTGAGTACATCATGCGTGATGTGCCCTGGGGCTGGCTGATTCGCTACATGCACTCCACAGGGGCCTCGGCTTTCTTTGCAGTGGTCTATCTGCACATGTACCGTGGGCTGATTTACGGTAGCTATCGCAAACCGCGCGAGTTGATCTGGATTTTCGGGTGTGCGATCTTTCTGGTGCTGATGGCCGAGGCCTTTATGGGCTATCTGTTGCCCTGGGGTCAGATGAGCTATTGGGGCGCCCAGGTGATCGTCAACCTGTTCTCCGCCATCCCCGTCGTCGGTCCCGATCTGGCGCTGCTCATTCGGGGCGACTTCGTGGTGGGCGATGCCACCTTGAACCGATTCTTCAGCTTTCACGTGATTGCCGTGCCGCTGGTGCTGCTCGGTTTGGTGGTGGCGCACATCATCGCGCTGCATGAGGTGGGCTCCAACAACCCTGATGGCATCGAGATCAAAGCCACGAAGGATGCCAAGGGCATTCCGCTCGATGGCATCCCGTTCCACCCCTATTACTCGGTGCACGACGTGTTCGCCGTCAGCGTGTTTCTGATGGTGTTTTCGGCCATCGTCTTCTTTGCGCCAGAGATGGGCGGATATTTTCTTGAGTACAACAACTTTATACCCGCCGATCCGTTCCAGACCCCCTTGCACATTGCGCCAGTGTGGTATTTCACGCCGTTTTACACCTTGCTGCGGGCGGTGACCAGTGAAATGATGTACGTCCTGATGGCCGTTGTGGTTGCCGGTGCGGGGCTGGCGCTTCTCAAGGGCAAGCTCAACAACGTAGTCAAGGCAGTCATCGCCGGTGGCGCGATTGTCATCATTGCAATGATGCTCACCATTGATGCCAAGTTCTGGGGTGTGGTCGCCATGGGCGGTGGTGTCGTCATTTTGTTTTTCCTGCCCTGGCTCGACAACAGCCCGGTTCTGTCGATTCGGTACCGCCCGAGCTGGCACAAGTATTTGTACGCGATTTTTGTCATCAACTTCGTGATGCTGGGCTACCTTGGCACCAAGGCCCCCACGCCGGTTGGTGAGCGGCTCTCCCAGTTCGGCACGCTGTTCTACTTTGGGTTTTTCGCGCTGATGCCGTGGTGGAGTCGGCTTGGAACGCCCAAGTCGGTACCCGATCGTGTTACCTACACGGCACACTGAACGGGAGAACACTATGAAAACCATGGGATACACAAAACAAGTTCTTCTGGGCCTGGTGCTTTCGCTCGGTCTAAGCATCAGCGTACAAGCCAATGTGGCGGGCCCGGCCTGGGACAAGGCGCCCAACAAGGTTGACGACATGGCTGCCTTGCAGCATGGCGCCAAGCTGTTTGTCAACTATTGCCTCAATTGCCACTCGGCGGCCTTCATGCGTTACACCCGCCTGAAGGACATCGGGCTGACCGAGTTGCAGATCAAGGACAAACTTCTGGTCACCAACACCAAGATTGGCGAGACCATGAAGTCTGCGATTGACCCTCACCAGGCCAAGGCGTGGTTTGGCGTGAATCCGCCCGACCTGACTGTTATTGCACGCTCTCGCGCTGGTGCTAACGGAACCGGAGCTGACTATCTTTATACCTATATGCGCAGCTTCTACAAGGATGAGTCCAAGCCTACGGGTTGGAACAATCTGGTATTTCCCAATGTTGCCATGCCCCACGCACTGTGGGAACTTCAGGGCGAGCGTAAACCGGTTTATGAAACCGTGAGCGAACACGGGGCCGAGGCTCATGTCTTCAAGGGTTGGGAGCAAGTCAGCCCGGGGACCATGACGCCACAGCAGTATGACGAGGCAATCGCTGACCTGGTGGCTTATATGCAATGGATGGGCGAGCCGGTTCAAAGCTCACGCGTGCGCCTGGGCATCTGGGTGATGTTGTTCCTGGGCGTGCTGACTTTCCTGACCTGGCGTCTGAACGCTGCCTACTGGAAAGACGTCAAGTAGCACTTCTTGAGTGCTCAAATTTGGTCCCGTAAGGGCGATAATTTGGGTTTTTTGGAGTGGGATTGCCCCGTGCATCCCACTCTTTTGGTTTTAACCTTCTTGTTGACAAGCGGGTTCGGACTGAATTTTCGTTTTGATTTTTAGGAGCCCCCATCATGATGGTGCTGTATTCAGGTACGACCTGCCCCTTTTCCCACCGTTGCCGGTTTGTCCTGTTTGAAAAAGGCATGGACTTTGAAATTCGCGACGTGGATTTGTACAACAAGCCTGAAGACATCAATGTCATGAATCCTTACGGCCAGGTGCCAATACTGGTTGAGCGCGATCTGATCCTTTATGAGTCAAACATCATCAATGAGTACATTGACGAGCGTTTCCCTCATCCCCAGCTGATGCCCGGCGACCCGGTTGACCGCGCCCGCGTGCGCCTGTTCCTGCTCAATTTCGAGAAGGAACTGTTTGTGCACGTCTCGACGCTGGAGTCGCGGGCTTCCAAGAGCAATGAAAAAGCCCTGGAGAAGGCGCGCGCGCACATCCGGGACCGCTTGACGCAACTCGCACCGGTCTTCCTGAAGAATAAGTTCATGCTCGGTGACGGATTTTCCATGCTTGATGTCGCCATTGCGCCGCTATTGTGGCGCCTAGACTACTACGGCATTGACCTTAGCAAGAATGCGGCCCCTTTGCTCAAGTACGCTGAGCGCATCTTCTCGCGCCCGGCCTATATCGAGGCATTGACGCCATCTGAAAAGGTCATGCGCAAGTAAACGCGCGGGTTGTCAGTGATGATGCAAGCTTCTGAGGCCGGTTCTGTTCGCCCTTACCTGATTCGCGCTTTGTACGAGTGGTGCATCGACAACGGGTTCACGCCCTTTGCCGCAGTTTTGGTCAACGAGCGGGTACAGGTGCCTCGAGAGTATGTCAAAGGTGGCGAAATTGTGCTCAACCTTGGCGCGGATGCGACCAACGGACTTAAAATTGGAAATGAGTTTCTTGAGTTCAAGGCGCGGTTCTCCGGCTCTGTGCGTGAAATCATGGTGCCCGTGGGGCAGGTCATTGCCGTCTATGCACGCGAGAATGGGCAGGGAATGGCGTTCCCGGTAGAGACGCCGGCCGAGTCTCTCGGCTCCGGTCCGCAGCCAGCCAATCAGGATGATAGTGCCGCAGGCACCTACGCCGATTGGCCCGGTCAGGCGTGTCCAACTCACCAGCGTCGAGTCAGAATCTCCGGCAACACCGGACGGGGACCCGCCGGACAATCCGCCGTCAGCGCCCCCGAGCGCAAGGCCCAGGCTCAAGCGGATCAAATAATCAGGGTGCCATGGCAGACCTGGGCCCAGAGTCCCGTAAAATGAGGTCAGTGCCGATTTAGCTCAGTTGGTAGAGCAACCGCCTTGTAAGCGGTAGGTCGTCAGTTCGAATCCGACAATCGGCACCATTAGACAGCAACAAAGCCAGCAGGTCCCAGTGCCTGTTGGCTTTTTTATGCTCAACCCCCGGTGTCTGCCGCGGCGCATTGACGGGTGACCGTCGGAATTGATGGTGAGCACGGGGTAGCTGCAAACAAGCTCTCCGTCGGGCGACTTCCACGAAGACCACAGACCGGCAATGCCCAGGGGCTCGCCGTCCACGCGGGAGATTCGGATGGGCAGGGTCTCGCCGCTACGCCAGTCGGGCTCATAGATGGCCTCGGCGGGGACTATGCAAAGGGGCGGCCCTGTTTCGAGGCATCACGAAAGCCTGGCTTGACGGCAACGGTTTCGTTGTGGGCGTTGTAGGCATGCCGACTGATCGTTGTGTCGGGCGACCAGTGAGGCATAAGTCCAAAGGGGCCAGTCAAGGCCTTATGTGCAGGGACCGCTCACGTTCCTTGATTCCCTGTTCCTATCGGTCACATATCGGGGCAGGCTGGACCTTGGCAGCGCGACAAGAGCTCGACCGTCCGTTTGGGTCAAGCGATTGCATGATTTCACAATCATTTACCTGCCGTGAGTCAATTATGGGTTCCGGTGGGCTTGGACCTTTAGCCGAATTGAGTTAACCTGCCACCCTTTGATTCGCAGATGGGCTTGGAGCGCTGGCAGGAGTTGGCGAATTTTTGCCGCCGTGGCGTTGTTGTCTACCAGCAGGCACCACACCGGGCCCTCGATCGGACCCGCTTTGACCGCCCGACGTAAATGCTCAGGGATCAGCGTTTCTATCGCCTGCAGGCGCGCAGTGGAGTCCCGGGCAAGCTCGGTCAGTTTGGCCAGAGTCGGAGAGTTTTGGCTGGCTTGCAGGAGCGTGACCGGATGGCGGCTGCGGGTCATGGACGATTTGTTGAGGAATATTAAAATGCAACTGATTATCACGGACGCCTGGCTTGCCAGGAGCCGGGCGATTCACCTCAGTGGCACCAGGTTGCTGGGAGCGGCATTGCTGGTCTCATTTGTGCTGACCTTGGTGGCTGCAGGGCTGTATCACTGGGTTTTTCTAAAAGGTGCCAGAGAGGGCTGGCCGGTGGTTGGAACACTGGTCAAGCTGGTCATCAAGGACGAGGTCGAACAGCGCGACCGCTTCATGCGGGAAAACCTGGACGTGCTGGCACGCAAACTCGGCGAGATGCAGGCCAAGATGGCGCAACTGGAGTCGCTGGGCGAGCGGGTGTCGGGCTTGGCTGGTGTCAGTCCCCCCGTTGATCTAAAGTTAAAGCCGGGACAGGGCGGCGTCCTGATCGAAGGCCGTTCGCTGACCCTGGCGGAACTTCAAGCCACGCTGGACAGCATGGACCGTATGGCTGCACAAGGCACAGATCTGATGACCGTGGCTGAAACCCGGCTGTTTGATCAGAAGATTCGCAGCATGATGGTGCCCACCCAGGAGCCTGTGCCCGATGCCGTGATGGGGTCAGCCTTTGGCTGGCGCATTGATCCGTTCACCGGTCGCTCCGCGCTTCACACGGGGCTCGACTTTCAGGCGCTCACTGGCACGCCCATTCTGGCTGCGGCCGGCGGTGTGGTGGTGACTCAGGAGTTGCATCCGGATTACGGCAACATGGTGGAGATCGATCACGGCAACAACTTGATCACGCGCTACGCGCATGCTTCCAAAGTGCTGGTCAAAAAAGGGGATCTGATCAAACGTGGTCAGAAGATTGCAGAGGTGGGGACGACGGGGCGCTCGACCGGTCCCCATTTGCATTTTGAGGTTTTGGTTGGTGGCGTGGCGCAAAATCCGGGCAAGTTCCTGGCGGCCGGTCGGGATGTGGCCGCAGCAAGCCAGGCGGCTCTGGGAGCCGGTACCAAAACACCTCGTGCAAAGAAGAACTACCCCGCCGGGGAGTGATCGTTCTGGCGAAGGTAAAATAGGTGGGTTTCGTTCGCCACGGTGACTATCGTCTCCACGCGATTGGCTTTTGCGACAGTGACCCCACTTCAAACAGATTAAAAAGGATTGCCCAACTCAACGGCCCCGGTGGGCTGCATGGGTTCGTGCTTCATTCATGGCTTCAAACATTCTCACGAAAATCTTCGGCAGTCGCAATGACCGCCTGCTCAAGCAGTATCGAAAGGTCGCCGCACGCATCAACGCGATGGAAGCGGGCCTGGAAGAACTCTCCGATGAGTCCTTGCGCGCCAAGACCCAGGAGTTCCGGGACCGAATTGGGGCTGGAGAGTCGCTCGACGCTTTGCTGCCTGAAGCCTTTGCCGTGGTGCGCGAGGGCTCCAAGCGCGTGATGAAAATGCGGCATTTCGATGTCCAGTTGCTTGGCGGCATGTCCCTGCACTACGGCAAGATTTCTGAAATGGGCACGGGCGAGGGCAAGACGCTGACCGCCACCATGCCGGTTTACCTCAATGCCTTGACGGGCAAGGGCGTTCACGTGGTTACGGTGAACGATTACCTCGCCAGCCGGGACGCCCGCTGGATGGGCAGGCTCTACAATTTTCTGGGCCTCTCGGTGGGCATTAATCTGCCCAATTTGAGCCGTGAGGAAAAGCAGGCCGCTTACCGTTCCGACATCACTTACGGCACCAATAACGAGTACGGTTTCGACTACCTGCGGGACAACATGGTGCAGGAGGCGGGAGACCGCGTCCAACGCGTCCTCAATTACGCGATTGTTGACGAGGTCGATTCGATCCTGATCGACGAGGCTCGCACGCCACTGATCATCAGTGGGCAGGCCGAAGACCATACCGACATGTATGTAGCGATCAACAAGATTGTCCCCCGGATGACCCGCCAGGAGGGCGAGGCCGACCCGCGCACGGGCGAGGGCATCATCAAGCCCGGGGACTTCACCGTGGATGAAAAAAGCCATCAGGTGTTCCTGACCGAAGATGGGCATGAGAGTGCGGAGCAAATTCTGGCCGAAATCGGCTTGATTCCACCGGGCTCGTCCTTGTACGATCCGGCCAACATTGCCCTGATGCACCATGTTTATGCCGCTCTGCGCGCTAATCATCTCTATCACCGCGATCAACACTATGTGGTGCAGGACGACGAGATTGTCATTGTTGACGAATTCACTGGGCGGCTGATGACGGGACGGCGCTGGAGCGACGGCCTGCACCAGGCGGTTGAGGCCAAAGAGGGGGTACAGATTCAGTCTGAGAACCAGACCATGGCCTCGATCACCTTTCAGAACTATTTCCGCCTGTATGGCAAGCTCGCGGGGATGACCGGTACAGCCGACACCGAAGCCTACGAATTCCAGCAAATTTATGGCCTGGAGACGATGGTGATTCCACCCAACCGTCCCAGCAAGCGGGAGGATCAACTCGACCGAGTGTACAAGACCACGCGCGAAAAATATGAAGCGGCCATTGCGGATATTCGTGAGTGCTACGAGCGCGGCCAGCCGGTTCTGGTCGGTACCAGTTCAATTGAAAACTCCGAGATCATCTCAACGCTCCTGGACAAGGCCAAACTGCCCCACCAGGTGCTCAACGCCAAGCAGCATGCTCGCGAGGCGGACATAGTGGCCCAGGCCGGTCGATCCAAAATGATCACCATTGCCACCAACATGGCCGGTCGGGGAACCGACATCGTGCTGGGCGGCAATATCGGTCCGGCCGTGGAGGCCGTTCAGTCCGATGAATCACTGGATGAAGCGCAAAAGCAGGAGCAAATTGCCGCTATCCGGGCTCAATGGGAACAGGATCACGAGCACGTCAAGTCTCTGGGTGGTCTGCGAATCAATGCCACTGAACGGCATGAATCGCGCCGGATTGACAATCAGTTGCGCGGCCGCTCGGGCCGTCAGGGCGATCCGGGATCCTCGCGGTTTTACTTGAGTCTTGATGATCCTTTGATGCGGATCTTTGCAGGGGATCGTGTGAAGGCGATCATGGACCGGCTCAAGATGCCCGACGGAGAAGCCATCGAGGCCGGTTTGGTCACCCGCAGCATTGAGAGCGCCCAGCGTAAGGTCGAGGCGCGCAACTTCGATATTCGCAAGCAATTGCTGGAGTACGACGATGTGTCCAATGACCAGCGCAAGGTGATTTATCAGCAGCGCAACGAGATTTTGGATGCAGCAGATTTCTCGGCCCAGATTGCCTCGTTGCGCCAGGGGTGTTTTGATGATCTGTCACGTCAGTACGTGCCGGCTGAATCCGTTGAAGAGCAGTGGAATATCGCGGGGCTGGAGAAAGTTCTGGCCGACGAGTGGCAGATGGTGCTGCCGCTGGGGCAGCAGGTCTCTTCGGCCACGGCAATCACCGATGAGGACATCCTGCAAACCGTGCGCGATGAAGCTGACCGGTTGTACCAGTCCAAGGTGGAGCAGGTTGGACGCGAGAATTTCGCCCAGTTCGAGCGCATGGTTTTGCTGCAAAGCATCGATACCCATTGGCGTGACCATTTGAGTGCGCTCGATTATTTGCGCCAGGGAATCCACTTGCGTGGCTATGCCCAGAAGCAGCCCAAGCAGGAGTACAAACGCGAGGCGTTTGAGCTGTTTGGTCAGATGCTCGACTCGGTGAAAAATGAAGTCACCAAGGTGCTCATGACGGTCAGGATTCAATCCAACGAGCAGCTTGAGCAGGCAACTGAAGACATCGAGAGTCGCAGTGAACGAATTTCCAATGTCACCTACAGCGCGCCCACCGAAACCGGCGAGGTCCAGGTGACGGTGGATGAAGGAACCGCAGGCCCACACGCATCGGCGCAGGCCAATGCCGTGGTTCGGGTCGGGCGCAATGAGCCCTGTCCCTGTGGCAGTGGCAAGAAATACAAGCAGTGCCACGGCAAATTGGCCTGAGCTAGGCCGGACGTGATCTACAGTCGGGCCTGCGGGCCCGATTTTTTTGCCCCCGCATTTTCTGGATAATCCGGTTCATCATTTGAAGGAACAACATGCCTGTCAATCTAGCGGCCCCCAATTGTGCTGAACTCTTTCCTATTGCGGGTGTGCGGATCGGCGTGGCCGAAGCGGGCATTCGCAAGGCGCAGCGCAAAGACCTGACCATTGCCCTGATCGACCAGGGTGCCAGCGTTTCAGGCGTATTCACCCGCAACCGGTTTTGTGCCGCGCCCGTGCAGATTTGCCGCGAGCATCTCACCAGTGGCGCCCAGGTGCGCGCTCTGCTCATCAATACAGGCAACGCCAATGCCGGCACTGGTGAAGATGGCCGTACTCGCGCCCTGCATACCTGCGCGGCTCTGGCCGCCAAGCTTGGCATCGCACCCGCTGAGGTGCTGCCATTTTCCACGGGCGTCATCATGGAAACCCTGCCCAGTGAGCGCATTGAGGCCGGGCTTGATGCCGCGTTGAAAGACCTCAACGACAACAACTGGCTGCGAGCCGCAGAGGGCATCATGACCACCGACACGGTGGCCAAGGCGTTTGGGACTCAGGTGATGGTTGATGGTGTGCGGGTGAGCATCACCGGAATCAGCAAGGGCGCGGGCATGATCCGTCCCAACATGGCAACCATGCTGGGCTTCATGGCCACCGATGCCAATGTCAACCCGGCCCTGATGCAGCAACTCGCCCTGGAGCTGGCCGAGGGCTCCTTCAACCGGGTGACGGTGGATGGTGATACCTCAACCAATGATTCGTTCGTTGTCATCGCCACCAACAAGGCCGCGCATCCACCCATTGACAGCCTTGAAAGCGATGCCGGAAAGGCACTGCGGCAGGCCATGCTGGAGGTTGCAAGAAAGCTGGCACAAGCCATCGTGCGCGACGGTGAGGGTGCAACCAAGTTCATTGCCATCGAGGTCGCGGGCGGCAGGACGAAGGATGAATGTCGACAGGTGGCTTACGCGATTGCCCATTCGCCCTTGGTGAAGACGGCCTTTTTTGCCAGCGACCCTAATTTGGGACGCATTCTGGCTGCTGTTGGCTACGCGGGCATTGATGACCTGGACCAGACCCGGATTGACCTGTTTCTGGACGATGTCCATGTGGTGACGGGTGGCGGACGCAACCCGCAGTACCGCGAGGAGGATGGCCAGCGGGTCATGAAGCAAAGCGAGATCATGGTGCAGGTGGTATTGGGCCGTGGCAATGCGGTCGATACTGTTTGGACTTGTGACCTCAGCCACGACTACGTTTCCATCAATGCCGATTACCGCTCATGAACATCCCGTTGGAGCACTTGCTGGTTCGCGCCGAACAACTTATTGCGCGCATTGAATCGGTCTTGCCGCGGCCACTTGCTGCGCCCGACTGGACTGCGGCAACGGCCTATCGGTATCGCAAACGCAGCCCGGGCCATGGCACTTTGGAGCCGGTGCGCCACTCAGGCACCCTGCGGTTGTCCGATTTGAAGGAAATTGATCCGCAAAAGGAACGAATCCAGCGCAACACACTGCAGTTTGTAACGGGCAAGCCCGCCAACAACGTGCTGCTTACGGGTGCCCGGGGAACGGGCAAGTCCTCTCTGATCAAAGCCTGTCTGAGCGAGTACATGGAGCGGGGGCTGCGTTTGATTGAGGTCGATAAGGCCGACCTGACGGATCTGCCCGATATTGTGGATGTGGTATCCGAGCGCCCTGAAAAATTCATTGTGTTCTGTGACGATCTGAGCTTTGAAGACGGTGAGCCCGGCTACAAGGCGCTCAAGTCGATTCTCGATGGCTCTGTCGCCGTGACCACGCCCAATGTGCTGATTTATGCCACCAGCAACCGGCGCCACCTGCTGCCCGAGACCATGAAGGACAACCTCAGCTACACCCATGCCGAAGACGGGGAATTGCATCCTGGCGAGGTGGTGGAGGAGAAGATATCCCTGTCGGAGCGATTCGGGCTGTGGGTGAGCTTCTATCCCTTCTCGCAGGATGAGTACCTTGTGATCGTCGCGCAGTGGCTGTCGGCGTTTGGTGTGGCTCGCTCTGACATTGAGGCAGCCAGACCCCAGGCCTTGGTGTGGGCCCTGGAACGTGGCTCACGCAGCGGGCGGGTGGCTTACCAGTTTGCGCGGGATTACGCAGGTCAACACTGGGCAGGTACATGAGTCGACCTGTTTTGGTGGCTGACGGCGATATTGCGCGAACAGGGGGCGCTGGGCGTGCGGTGGTGGACGTGGCGGTCGGCATATTAATCCGTCCGTCCGGTGACTTCCTGCTTACCTCCCGACCGGCGGGCAAGTTCTATGCTGGGTACTGGGAATTTCCAGGCGGCAAATTTGAGCTTGGGGAGACCGTGGAGCAGGCACTGCGGCGTGAATTGCATGAAGAACTCGGGATTGACATTGCGCAGGCACCGCTCTGGAAGACCGAAATCGTCGATTATCCCCATGCCCTGGTGCGCTTGAACTTTTGCAAAGTCCGTCAATGGCGTGGGCAATTGCAGATGCGTGAAGCCCAGTCGTTTTCATGGCAGCGTCTGCCCGTGCAGGTGAGCCCCGTTTTGCCAGGCACCGTGCCTGTGCTGGAGTGGTTGGCGCAAGAAGAAAATTTCAGCAATGCTACATAATTTGTAGCTGTATAGGCTTGCTCCTAAAGGGCTGGAGCCAGATTTTCTATAAATTATTGCAGCGTCGTGCCTGAATCAGTCAGATCGTTACCCAATTCCTCGCTGGGCATGCGGAAGTTTTCACTGGCCCATGCGCCCAGATCGACGTTCTTGCAACGCTCGTTGCAGAATGGCCGGTCGGGGTTCGTATGAGCGTAAATGCTGGGCCCGCCGCAGGTTGGGCACTTGACTTGCCTGGGCCGGTCATGGTCGGATTTCTCAGCCAGTTTCACGAGCACAGTGCCAGTTCAAAAGCGTTGTCGTCGGTGCAGGTCTGCAGCTTATCGTGCTCACCGGGGCGCATGAGCCGGATGGAGACCATGAGCCGGTTGCCGCTGATCTCAGGGATGAGACCGAGCGCCGGATCGATGGCCAAGCGCAGCAGTTGAAATGTTCGACCTTGGGGCAGGCTCTGTTGAAACTGCCCCCCGTTGGCCATTATCTTCTGTCTGGTTCCGGAATCACGCAGCAGTTTGAGCAGCAGGGTGATCGATTCGGCCAGGGGCGTCAGTGCGGAAATCCAGCGTCCCAAATCGCTTCTTCGTTCGTTGGCGGGTTTGTGCTGCCAGGCGAAGTAGGCTGGCAAGTCGAACTCGCAGGTGCCGCCGGGAATTCCGATCCGGCTGCGTATGCTCATGAGCCAGTCATTCTCGGTCAGGGATTGCCCCACCTTGCCGCTCAAGCCATTGACCGCTGCAAAACACGCGTCAAGCTGGGAGATTACCTCGTCGAGCACCCCCTGTGCGATGGCTGGATTGCCACGGTAGCCGTCCAGAATGTGTTTTTGCTTGTCAAGGTCCTTGAGCACGTCCGATTTCAAATCGGCCCGGGCACCCACGTCCATGACTTCAAAAATGGTGGCCAGCGCAAAATGGTGGTCCAGCGCAGGGTCTCGCGAGACCAGTTCCCTCAGGCGAAGAAACAGGTGCTCGATCCGCAAATAGGTGCGAATCCGCTCGTTAAAAGGATATTCGTAAAGGATCACGCTGTCATTGTCCGGTAGTCCTAACTACGGCGATGATAGCCCGAAGCGCGGTGCGATGGCACGCACCTGGGCGGCAAGCTGGTCCAGCGACAGGTTGGCATTGAAAATCACGCTGTCCGCGGCGCCCAGTCGGCGCGTGCGTGTGGCCTGTGAAGCGATGATTCTCTCGACGTCCTCGCGCTGCAAATGGTTGCGGGCCAGGACCCGTTCAATTTGGACCTTATGCGTGCAATCGACCACCAGTATGTGGTCAGTTCTCTCCCGCCAACGGGTCGATTCGACCAGAAGGGGAATGTCAAACACGATGCAGGGACATCCCCTGGCCAGCGCCCTGGAGGACTGCGCCTGCGTCTCCAGTGCCACCAGCGGGTGAACAATGGCTTCGAGCCGCTGCCGGGCCGATGCGTCGGCGTAGACCAAATCACGCATCTTGTTGCGGTCCAACGCGCCATCGGGTCCGACGAAATCCGTGCCAAAGGCGCACGCAAGTGCGGGCAGGGCGGCACCATGCGGGCCGGTCAGGGAGCGTGAAATGGCATCTGCATCGACAACAATGGCACCCCGCTGCGCCAGCAGGTTGGCCACGGTGCTCTTGCCACTGCCGATGCCGCCAGTCAGGCCAAGCAGGATTGTGGCGCGCACCAGTTAAAGCCCAAAAAAGCCCAGAATGACGCCCGGGCCAAAAATCATGGCGGTGAGCCCGGCGCCGGCCAGAAACGGGCCAAACGGAACATACCCGCCCTCACGCAACCCCGTGGAAAATTTCATGCCGATTCCCACAAGCGCGCCAATAACCGAGGCCATCAAAATGATAGGCACCAGGGCTTGCCAGCCAAACCACGCGCCCAGCGCGGCGAACAGCTTGAAATCGCCGTAACCCATGCCTTCCTTGCCCGTCACCAGTTTGAAAGCCCAATAAATCAGCCAGAGCGACACATAGCCAGCCACGACACCCCACAGCGAAGCGGGCAGGCTCACGCTGGTCCACTGCAGCGCTGCGGCAATCAGGCCGGCCCACAGCAGCGGCAGTGTGATGTCGTCAGGCAGCAAGGTCGTGTCCCAGTCGATGACCGCCAGGGCCAGCACGGCGCCAGCGAATCCGCCCCAGAGCAACGCCGTGCCAGTCAGGCCCCAGGTCCAGCCGCAGTAAAAGAACAGCGCACCCACCACCAGTTCAACGACGGGGTAGCGCAAGCTGATGGGCGCTTTACAGGCTGAACACTTGCCCCGCAAAAGGAGATAACTCAGTACCGGAACGTTTTCATACCATCGAATTTGGTGCCCGCATTGCTGGCAGCGTGAGCGCGGCACCATCAGGTTGAACTTGCCCGTCGCTGGCGGTGCCGTAGCCGACAGTTCGGCGCACTCAGCCTTCCATTGCGCCTCCATCATGACTGGAAGCCGGTAGATGACGACGTTGAGAAAACTGCCGATCAGGAGACCCAGTGCGCCGATCAGACTGGCATCAAACCACTGGGTGACGTGCATCAGACAACCTGGCCCAGTTTGAAAATCGGCAGGTACATGGCCACCACGATGCCCCCGATGACGGTGCCAAGAATCACGATGATGATGGGCTCCATCAGGCTTGAGATGCCCGCTACCATGTCATCGACCTCAGCCTCATAGAAATCGGCGGCCTTGCCCAGCATGTGGTCAATCGAGCCCGACTCCTCACCAATGGCGCACATCTGCAAAACCATCGAGGGGAATAGGTTGGTGTTGGTCATGGCCACGGTGAGCGAGGTGCCGGTGGACACCTCTTGTTGAATCTTGACCGTTCCGCGCTCATACACGGAGTTGCCGGAGGCACCTCCAACGGAATCGAGTGCCTCGACCAGGGGAACGCCAGCGGCAAACATGGTCGACAGGGTTCGGGTCCAGCGGGCCGTGCAGGATTTGTCGACCAGTGTCCCAAAAATGGGCATTTTGAGCATGACCCGGTCCATGAAGTGCTGCACTTTTTCGTTGCGCCGCCAGGCTTGCATGAAAAAGTAGAAGCCACCAAAAATACCGCCAAAAATCAACCACCACCACTGGACAAAGATCTCGCTGATCGCGATCACGGCAAGGGTGGGCGCCGGAAGGTCGGCACCGAAGTTCGAAAACACCTCCTTGAAGGCGGGAACCACAAAAATCATGATGACAGCGGTCACGACAAATGCCACCACCAGCACTGAAATGGGGTACATCAGGGCCGATTTGATCTTTGACTTGATGGCCTCGGTCTTTTCCATGTAGACCGCGAGCCGTTCGAGCAACTGGTCGAGAATACCGGCCGACTCGCCGGCTTCGATCAGATTGCAGTAGAGGTTGTCAAAATACAGGGGGAATTTGCGAAAGGCCGTGCTCAGCGAGGTTCCGGTTTCCACGTCGGAGCGGATATCGTTAAGCAGTTTGGTCACACTGGGATTCGGATTGCCGCGCCCGACGATGTCAAAGGCCTGCAACAATGGTACGCCCGCTTTCATCATCGTTGCCAACTGTCGCGTGAAGATCGCCATGTCCTTGGGTTTGATGGACCGACCCGCGCTCATCCTGCGCTTCTTGATTTTGGTTAGTAAAACGCCCTGGCGGCGCATGGCCGCTTGCACCTGGTTTTGTCCAGCCGCTCTGGTTTCTCCGCGAACCTGTTTGCCGTTTCGATCCTTGCCTTCCCATTCAAAGACAAATTCCTTGGTGCTTGGTGACTTTGCGGTTGCCATGGTGCCTCTCGGATAAATGGGTTATTCGTTGGTCACGGCGAGCACTTCTTCCAGCGAGGTCAGGCCCAATTTAACTTTGTGCAAGCCCGCCTGCCGGAGTGTGCGCACACCCTCTCGGGCTGCCTGCTCGCCGATCTCCAGCGCGCTTCCATCGCGAAGAATGATACGCTGGATTTCCTCGGTGACAGGCATCACCTGGTACAGACCCACCCGTCCTTTGTAACCGTTGTTGCACATTGAACAACCCACTGCACGATACGAAACCCATGAGTCTTTGAGATCATCCTGGCTGAAGCCGGCATCGCTCAAGACTTTCTTCGGTAACTCAACCGGTGCCTTGCAATTGGTGCAGAGCCGACGCGCCAGGCGCTGCGCCGTGATGAGAATCACGCTGGAGGCAATATTGAAGGGTGCAATGCCCATGTTGCGCATGCGCGTGAGCGTGCTCGGTGCGTCGTTGGTGTGCAGCGTGGACAGCAGCAAGTGGCCGGTTTGGGCGGCCTTGATGGAGATGTCGGCGGTCTCCAGATCGCGAATCTCACCAATCATGATGATGTCGGGATCTTGCCGCAGGAACGACTTCAGGGCCACGGAAAAATTGAGTCCGGCCTTCTCGTTGATGTTGACCTGATTGACGCCTGGCAAAGTGATTTCGCAGGGATCCTCGGCTGTGGCGATATTGACCCCAGGCTTGTTCAGTATGTTCAAGCAGGTATAGAGGGACACCGTTTTCCCCGAGCCGGTCGGGCCCGTCACCAGCACCATCCCGTAGGGCCTGCCAATGGCGTTGATCAACCGTTCTTTTTCTTCGGGCTCGTAGCCCAGAGCGTCAATGCCCAATCTGGCGCTGCTCGGATCCAGGATCCGGATCACGATCTTTTCGCCAAACAGGGTGGGCAGCGTGCTGACCCGGAAATCGATGACACGCTCCGGGCCTACCTTGAGCTTCATCTTGCCGTCTTGCGGGACCCGCTTCTCCGAGATGTCCATTCTCGAAATAACCTTGATGCGCGAGGCCAGCTTGTCTTTGATGGCGATGGGGGGCGAGGCGATGTCCCTGAGTTCACCGTCAATGCGAAACCGCACGCGGTAGTTGTGCTCGTAGGGTTCAAAGTGCAGATCAGAGGCGCGCATGCTGAAGGCATCGAGCAGCATCTTGTGCAGGAACTTGACGACTGGCGCATCTTCAACTTCGGACGCCGAGCTCTCTGCGCTTTCATTGATTACCTCAGCAGCTGTTTCGTCAAACTCGAATTCGCCGCCGATGATGCTGTCAATGGTCTCGGACGCCGTTGTGGCGGCCAGCGCAACCAGTTTGAGCAGCTTGTCGTATTCCGCGATTACCCAGTCCACGCCTGATTGGGTCGCAAACTTGATCTTCTCGGCCGCCTGCTGGTCTGAGGGGTCGGCCGTGGCAACAATCAGCCGGTTGTTGCGCTTGCTGAGGACCACAACACGATAGTCACTGCAAATCTTGCCGTCCAGCAGGCCTTTGGGCAGACGTTGCGGATCAATGGCGTCCATGTCCACCAGCGGCGCGGCAAAGGCGGAGGACATTGTGTGGGCCAGGTCGGACGGCGACACCACACCAGAGCCGGTGAGTTCGGCGATGAAACTGGTGCGGCTGTTTTGGGCCTTGCGGTAAATTTCCTCGGCCGATTTCTGCCCAAGTTTGCCAGCCAGAATGAGGGCGCGGCCCAACCCCGGTAGGGCGGTGTTGGAGGATTCACGAAGCGAGGTATCGACAGCGGCCATATTCCAAGAATGTACTGGGTCAGAAGGAAACTCGCCCAATCATCGCAGATTGTGAAGCGGATTGTGACGCAAGCCGCCGCAAATGCTGCTTTTCCACCCATTGGTGGCACCATTGCGCAACAGCCAGTTAGCATGAGGCGCTGGCCAGTTAGAATAACCCGCTCGGAAGCGTGGCAGAGTGGTCGATTGCACCGGTCTTGAAAACCGGCGATGTTTTGCGACATCCGTGAGTTCGAATCTCACCGCTTCCGCCACTTGAGCCAGTCACGAACACCGCGTCAAACAAAAAAGCCTGCTACCAAAAAGGAAGCAGGCTTTTTATATTCCGCAAGGGATTTTTTGGTGGCGCTTCACGGATTCGAACCGCGGACCTGTGGATTATGATTCCATCGCTCTAACCGACTGAGCTAAAGCGCCGAAGCCGCAGATTATAACGAAAAGCGGGGAGAGTTTTTGCCGAGCCTCTTACTGATGCTTGAATACAGCTTTTCGCTTGTTCACGAAGGCGTCCATCCCTTCCTTTTGATCAGCGGTGGCAAACAGTGCATGGAACATGCGCCGCTCAAAGACAATGCCATCAGCGAGAGTGCCCTCAAAAGCACGATTGACTGATTCCTTGGCTGCCATGGTGGCAATCTGGGAATACTCGCTGATCAGCAACGCGGCAGCCAGGGTTTCGTCCATCAGCTTGTCAAGGGGCACCACGCGGCTGACCAGTCCGGCGCGTTCGGCTTCAGAGGCATCCATCATGCGACCGGTCAGGGCCAGGTCCATGGCCTTGGCTTTGCCCACGGCCCGCGGCAGGCGCTGGGTGCCACCGGCACCAGGGATGATGCCCAGTTTGATCTCGGGCTGGCCGAAGCGGGCATTGTCTGCGGCGATGATGAAGTCGCACATCATGGCCAGCTCACAGCCGCCACCCAAGGCGAATCCACTGACCGCTGCGATGACGGGCTTGCGTATGGCGCGAATCTGCTCCCAGTTGCGGGTGATGTAGTCGCCCTTGAATGCCTCTGCGAACGAAAAATTAGCCATGGCACCAATGTCGGCACCCGCAGCAAAGGCCTTCTCGCTGCCGGTAATGACCATGCAGCCGATGGTGGGGTCGGCGTCAAAGTTCTTGAGTGCAGAGCCCAACTCGTCCATCAGCTGGTCGTTCAGCGCATTGAGTTGTTTGGGGCGGTTCAGGGTGATGATGCCAACTTTGTCGGCCTCGGTGCGCACGGTGATCAGTTCGAAGTTCATGGTGTTGCGGTGCAATGCTCCGAAATTCTTCGAAGTAGTGGCCACTTTCTTTCTTGAGGTGAGGTTGGAAAAGGGCTGATCGATGAAGCGGTGGATTCATCGGCGGCCAGCGGGCGGATCACCGGGCATCGAGTTCCCGATGCCGTTTGAGGGTGACCCATTTGACTTCGAATGACTTTACCAGTTGTTCAACCAGATAGACAGAGCGATGTTGCCCGCCGGTGCAGCCGATGCCCACTGTGACGTAGCTGCGGTGATCGCGGGCGAGGGCGTCAAGCCACCGGTCCAGAAAACTCTGGATGTGTTCGAGCATGCGGGGTACTTCCTCCTGGTCGCGCAAAAAAGCGGCCACGGGGGCGTCCAGGCCAGTCAGATGGCGCAGTTCGGGTTCGTAGTGCGGGTTGGCAAGCATGCGCACATCAAACACAAAATCGGCATCGCCGGGAACACCGTGTTTGAAAGCGAAAGACTCGAACACCAGCGTGAGCTGCTCGCCCGGCGTCGCAATCAGGGACTTGACATAGGCCTGCAACTGCGAGGGCCTGATGATGCTGGTGTCGATGACATGGGCCTGTTCGCGCAGGTCGGCCAGCAGTTCGCGCTCAAGTTCAATGGCTTCAACCAGAGCGTGCCGCTGGTTGACTGCCAGATGCTCGGTCGTGGTTTGAGACAGCGGATGCTTGCGCCGGGTCTCCGAATAGCGCCGCACCAGTGTGCCGGTGGTGGCATCGAGAAACAGGGACTTCACGATCAGGCCTTGCTTTTTCAGAGCCGCCAGTTGCTCGGGCAGCAGCGGCAGCGACTTGGCGCTTCGGATGTCCACCGCAATGGCGACTCGGCTTGCGTCCGCCTTTATTTGCAGTGCGACGAAGGGGATCAGGAGTTCGGGCGGGAGATTGTCCACGCAGTAAAACCCTGCATCCTCGAGCGCGTGCAGCGCCACCGATTTCCCCGAGCCCGACATGCCGGTGATCAAAACGATCTGCAACTCTGGCGCTTTGTCAGTCATGGCTGTGTGTCCCTGGTTTGCAGCATTTCCGTGGCGTGGGCCAGCGTGGTGCTCGAGAGGTGCTTGCCCCCGAGCATGCGCGCCACTTCCTGGGTGCGTTGCTCGCCCTGGACAGTGGCAACCGAGCTCACCGTTGAGGCACCCAGCATCTGCTTGGCCACCACCAGATGATGGTCGGCGCAGGCCGCGACTTGGGGCAAGTGGGTAACCGCCAGAACTTGTCGGTCCTTGCCCAATTGATGCATGAGACGGCCCACTGTTTGCGCCACAGCACCACCCACGCCAGCGTCAATTTCGTCAAAAATGAGGGTTTGGGCGGTGCCCAGCTGGCTCGTGGTGACTGCAATGGCCAAGGCGATGCGCGATAACTCACCGCCTGAGGCCACTTTGTTGACGGCTCTGGGGGTGCTACCGGCATGCCCGGCCACAAGAAAGGCCACGTCTTCGAACCCGCTTTGCATCGGCTGGGCCGATTTTTGAAGTTCCACCTCGAACTTGCCACCCTGCATGCCCAGCCCTTGCATGGCCTGCGTGATCGCGGCAGATAGAAGAGGGGCGCTTTTGGCGCGGGCCTTTGACACCACCTTTGCCTCGCGCTGGTAGGCCGCGCTGGCCGCATCTTCACTGGCTTGCAGACCGGCCAGGTCGGCTGCGGCGTCCAGTCTTGCAAGTTCGATTTTCCAGGCTGCCAATAAGTCGGGCAGATCCTCAGGGAGACGCTTGTATCGGCGACTTAACGACAGCCACTGCGCGACGCGCTCGTCGAGCCGTGCCAGGCGTTGGGGATCGGGCTCGGTTTTGCGAAGGTAGGCGCGCAGGGTGTGCACCGCGTCCTGCGCCTGCGCCAGACTGGACAACAAAACATCCGAAAGCCCTTTGAAATCGGGTTCAATATGCTCACTTTGTTGTAGCAATATCTGGGTTTTTCCAAGGGCCGCCATCACGCTGGTGTCGTCGTCGTCCAGGGTTTGCAGCGCGGTTTGCGCCGCCTCCAGCAGGGTTTGCGCGTGGGCCAGTCGACTGTGCTCGGTGTTCAGTGTGTCCCACTCATGCGCCACGGGGGCAAGCTTTTCGACCTCGCCGATTTGCCAGGCCAGGCGTTCGCGCTCGCCCTGGAGTGTTTCCTGTGCCGCCTGTGCCTGCGCCAGCACGTTCTGCGCGGTGCGCCAGTGTTGCCAGCAGAGAGTTAGCGCCGCCGTCGAGGTGCCCGAATAAGCGTCAAGCAGGGCTCTGACCGCGTCCGGGCGGGTCAGGCTTTGCCAGGCGTGTTGACCATGAATGTCGAGCAGTTGCTCACCGATGTCGCGCAATTGGGTTGCGGTGGCCGGGCTGCCGTTGATCCACGCGCGGCTGCGTCCCTGAGTGTCGAGCGTGCGCCGCAGCAACAGGCTGCCGTTGTCCTCAAACCCGGCCTTTCCCAGCCAGTGGCTGACCGCTGCCGAACTGTCAAACTCGGCGCTGACTTCGGTTCGCACTGCGCCCTCGCGGATGGCGGTCGCATCAGCCCGTCCGCCGGTTGCCAACTGCAGGGCATCGATCAGAATCGACTTGCCGGCGCCAGTTTCTCCCGTGAGCACGGTAAACCCGTCCGCAAGATCGAGATCGAGCTCGCTGACGATGACAAAATCGCGCAGGACGATGCGTTTCAGACTCACGGCAAGGTCACCCCTTCGTTCCAGTGCAGCTTCTGGCGAAGCGTGTCGAAGTAAGACCAGCCTTTGGGGTGCAAAAAGCGCACGTGGTGGGCCGAGCGCGTCACCACAATGCTGTCACCGTGCAACAGCGAGGCCAGTGATTGGGTGTCAAAGCTGGCGCTGGCATCCCTCCCTGATACTATTTTGATAGCAATTTCTGTAATGTTGGCAAGGACTATCGGCCTGTTTGACAATGTATGTGGTGCAATCGGGACCAAAACCCAACCCGGAATCGAAGGGTGGAGCAGGGGCCCGCCAGCCGACAGCGCGTAGGCAGTCGAACCGGTGGGCGTGGCGATGATGAGGCCGTCAGCTCGCTGGTTGGCCACGAAATGCCCATCAACCTCAACCCGCAATTCCACCATGCCCGAAGTGGCGGCGCGGTTGACCACCACATCGTTCATGGCCAGCGCGTCGTAAACGCAGTGCCCTTGGCGCATGACCCTGGCGTGGATCAGGCTGCGATGATCTTCCTCGTACTCGCCCTCAAGCATCGGGGCCAGCGTGGCGGCAAAACTCTCCAGGGGAATGTCGGTGATGAAGCCCAGGCGCCCCTGGTTGATGCCGATCAGCGGCACGCCGTACTTGGCAAGCTGGCGACCGATGCCCAGCATGGTGCCGTCCCCGCCCACGACCAGACCCAGGTCACACAGGGTACCGATTTCTTCGACACTCAGGGCCGGATACCCCGAGATATCCATATTGCGTGCGGTTTCCTGCTCAAAAACAACGTCGCACCCCTGGTCGTGCAAAAAGTGGGCAACCTCTTCAAGCGTGCTGCGCGAGGCAGCGCTGGCACCACCTGATGCCACGGTCTGATATTTGCCGATAAGCGCAACATGCCTGAATTTTGATTTCATCATCAAATTACATCACTAAAATGTTCGTATGCTCGACGACCGTGCCAAGTTGTTATTAAAAGCGCTAGTTGAGCGCTACATTGCCGACGGGCAACCCGTGGGCTCGCGCACACTCTCACGCGCGCCCGGGATGGACCTGTCGCCCGCCACCATCCGCAATGTTATGTCCGATCTGGAGGACCTGGGCCTGATTGTCAGTCCCCACACTTCGGCCGGACGGATCCCGACGGCGCGCGGCTACCGCCTGTTTGTGGACACCATGCTGACCGTTCAACGGGGGCAAATCAGCGCCCACAGCCTGGCTCCGGATCAGCCACAAAAGGTGATCTCCAAGGCTGCGAACCTGCTTTCGAGTCTGTCGCAGTTTGTTGGCGTTGTGGTGGCACCACGGCGGTCCTCGGTCTTTCGGCACATCGAATTTTTGCGCCTCTCCGAGCGGCGCCTGCTGGTGATCATCGTCGCCCCCGATGGCGACGTTCAAAACCGGGTGATCTTCACCGAGGTCGACTATTCCCAGTCGCAGTTGGTCGAGGCGGCCAATTTTTTGAACACCCATTACGTGGGCATGGCCATTGAGCAGGTGCGTGAGCGATTGCAAAACGAAGTCGAATCACTGCGCTCGGAGATTGCCAGCCTGATGCAGGCGGCCGTGGTCGCCAGCTCGGACGCCATCTCTGAAGATCAGGATGATGTGGTACTGTCCGGTGAGAGAAACCTGCTGTCCGTCAGCGATTTTTCCCATGACATGGGGCACCTCAGGCGCGCCTTTGAGTTGTTCGAGAAAAAGGCGCAATTGATGCGCCTGCTCGACATCGCAGGGCAGGCAACCGGGGTGCGAATCTTCATTGGCGGCGAGAGCCAAGTGGTGCCGTTCGAGGACCTGTCCATCGTCAGCGCCCCGTACGAGGTGGACGGGCAGATTGTGGGTACCCTGGGCGTCATTGGCCCGACCCGCATGGCCTACGACCGGATGATCCAGATCGTGGACATTACCTCCAAATTGGTCAGTAACGCACTCAGTCACCCCAGGTAGGCCCGTACAATCGGCGCTTCGGTCGGGGCGTTAGCTCAGTTGGTTAGAGCAGAGGACTCATAATCCTTTGGTCGTAGGTTCAAGTCCTACACGCCCTACCATTTCCCCCAATGCGCATCCAGCG
Source organism: uncultured beta proteobacterium (assembly GCA_963784775.1). Lineage (GTDB taxonomy): Bacteria > Pseudomonadota > Gammaproteobacteria > Burkholderiales > Burkholderiaceae_C > Rhodoferax. The sequence continues at coordinate 236,039 of CAWAST010000002.1, forward strand.
GCCCCGATAGCGTCGGCTGGTATCGCAGTCTGGGTGTGCGGCCGCTTTGACGCTACCGGACACTCATTGTTGTCGTCCGATGCGAAAGGCAGAAATCTTGCCACCATCAAAACAACTGGCCGCCAGTCGCTTCAATGTTCGTAGCGTAGTCTCCAATAGGGTCGTTGGCTACACTCGTATTTTGTTCCAAACTTTTCTCGGAGCCCAGTTTGGCCAGTGAGCCCACGCGCACGCCCAGCAGGCGCAGCCGTTTGTTCAGGGGCACGCGCTTGAGGCAAAGGCCCGCGGTGTGGCGGATGACTTGTGCGTCGGCGGTGTAGCCCTCCAGCGTCTGATCGCGCGTGACGCTTTTGAAATCGTCAAAACGCAGCTTGATGCCGATGGTCTTGCCCACATAGCCTTTGTGCTGCAGGTCATCGGCCACGCTCTGGCACAGCCGGGTGAACAGAGCGCCGAGCTCGGCTTTGTCGCGCACCGCATGCAGGTCGCGCTCAAATGTAGTTTCCCGGCTCATGGAGACGGGCTCGCTTTCGGTCACCACCGGGCGTTCGTCGCGTCCGTGGGCGGCGTCAAACAGCCATGCGCCAGTTTTTTGACCGAACCGGTCGATGAGCCAGTCAATTTCCCTGGCGGCGAGCTCGCCAATGGTTTCAATTCCCAGTTTTTTCAGCTTTTCGTCGGCTTTGGGGCCAATGCCATTGATCTTGCGGCAGGTCAGCGGCCAGATCGCCTGCTCCAGATCTTGCGGTTGCACGATGGAGATGCCGTTGGGTTTGTCGAACTCGCTGGCCATCTTGGCCAGCAGCTTGTTGGGCGCCACTCCCACCGAGCAGGTCAGCCCGGTCTGGTCAAAAATCGCTTTCTGGATGAGCCTGGCCAGCACTCGCCCACCTTCGCGCTGGCCGCCGGGCACCTGGGTGAAGTCAATGTAGACCTCGTCCACGCCGCGGTCTTCCATTAGCGGTGCAATGTCGGTGATGATCGCCTTGAAGGCTTTGGAGTACTTGCGGTATTCGGCAAAGTCCACCGGCAACAGAATCGCTTGCGGGCACAGCTTGGCCGCCTTCATCAGTCCCAAAGCCGAGCCCACGCCGAACTGGCGCGCGGCATAGGTGGCGGTGGTGATGACGCCGCGACCGGTGTAACCCTGCAGGCGGGGGAACTCGGCCACGGGAATGCGGTGCAGAGGTCGTTCACCCTGGGATTGATCAAATTCGGAGTCGGCTGGCCTGCGGCCCCCGCCGATCACCACGGGCAGCCCTTTGAGCTGGGGGTAGCGCAGCAGCTCCACCGACGCGTAGAAGGCGTCCATGTCGAGGTGGGCAATGCGGCGTGGCGGCTGCGTGCTCACAAAATTATTATTCCGAGGGCCATCAGTACCGGAGTTGCCAGGTTGATGACGACATTGCGCCCCATGGCGGGCAGCAGCCGCTCGATGTCGTTGGCGTGAGTCAGTACCTCACGCGCCGTGATGGCCGCCAGCGGAGCCGTGAAAAGTCCGAGCAAAGCCCCTTTGGGCAGCCAGCTGGCGACCACGCCCACCAGCAGGCTGACATACGCCAGCACGGTGAAGGCCGCGTACCAGCGGGCAGCCACTCTCGGCCCGGCGGTGATCAGCAAGTGGCGCCGCCCCACCAGTTGGTCGGCCTGCGCGTCTGGAAACTGGTTGAGCAAGAGCAGGTTGTTGACCAGGAAAAAGGGCACCATGGACGCTGCGAGGGCTGCGAGCGAGTAATGCCCTGTGAGTGCCACCTGGGTGCCCAGAATCATCAAGGGGCCCATGCCAAAACCCGGTGCCAGCAGGCAAACGGCGGGGTGGCGCGTGACCCACTGGGTGTAGGTCAGTATCAAAGCCAGGCCAGCCAGGCCGATTGGCCACAGGGCCGCGCCCCGATTCGCCACAAAATAAAGACCCACAACCATGCTCAGGCAAAGGCTGGCAATGGCCATCGCCAGTGTGCCTGAGGCGAGTTCAGGGTGGGCGGGCAAGACACCACTGCCGCCGCTGAAGGGGGTGCGAGTCGTCTGGGCATCCAGACCGCTGCGAAAGTCCTGATATTCGTTGAAAGCGTTCACGCTGACGTTGGCGGCCAGGGCTCCGAGCAGCACCGTCAGCGCTTCACTCAGGTCGAGGCCGCCTTCGGTCCAGCGGACGCAGGCCAGGGCCAGCACCACGCAGGCTGGTGTGAGTGCCAGAAAAGGAGGACGGGCCGGGCCCAGCCGTAGGAAATATCGGTGCATGCCGTTAGGATAGCGGTTGCTGAGTCTGTCTCAGGTCAATGTTGAGCTCGCTCAAAAGCAGTATGCTGCGACGCAGCAGTTATTTTTCCACTTGGAACAGGCATGGACAAGCACTTTCTTTCGCCACTTTTTTCGCCGGAGTCTATTGTTGTATTTGCCGGCGCAGATGCGGACTCGGCACTGAAGACGCCGCAAGCGGTTATTTTGCATCGCGCGCTCAAGGCGCAGCGCTTCACCGGCACTCTGCTGTTTCTCGATATCCACGCCAGCGGGACCCTGGCGGACCTGGCCCATGTTCAGGCCGATCTGGCCGTGATCGCCTTGCCCCAAGAGGAAGTGGCCGCAGCGCTGGAAATGGCCGGGCGCATCAAATGCCGGGCTGCGCTGGTCATCTCCAGTGGTATTGAAGCCGCTACGGCGCTTGAGTTGCAAAAAATTGCGCTGCGCGACGGTCTGTACCTGCTCGGCCCCAATTGCATGGGTTTTCAGCGCCCGCATTTGCAGCTCAATGCCAGTGTGGCGGGCCCGCTGGCCGCCAGCGGTCCCCTGGCGCTGATCTCGCAGTCTGGTGCCCTGACCTCGTCGATTCTGGATTGGGCCAAGAAGAATGGTGTCGGTTTCTCGACCGTGGTCTCGCTCGGACCCAATACGGCGGTTGACATGGCGCAGGTGCTCGACTTTTTGGCCAGCGACGCCAAGACGCACAGCATCGTTGTTTATCTTGAAGGTATTACCGACGCCCGCCGTTTCATGAGTGCGCTTCGGGCCGCTGCCAATGCCAAGCCGGTGGTGGTGCTCAAGTCCGGGCGCAAACCGGCCGGCAACAGGGCCGCGTTGACCCATTCGGGCTCCATCGTCGGCAGTGACGATGTGTTCGACTCGGCCTTGCGCCGTGCCGGAGCGGTGCGGGTGCGCTCGTTTGTGCAACTCTTTTCTGCTGCCAAATGTCTGGCATCACGATACCGTCCGGTGGGTCGTCGTTTGGCCATCGTGACCAACGGCGGTGGCCCGGGCGTGCTGGCGGCCGACTGGATCAATGAAATCAATCTGGAGCTGGCGTGTTTGACGCCGGAGCAGGCGCAAGGCCTGCAATCCCAGCTTCCCCCGATGGCCTCGCTGTGCGATTTGATCGACGTTTCGGAAGACGCTGGCGCCGAGCACTTCAAAGCTGCCATTGAAGCGGCGGGCAAGGCGCGCCAGGTTGACGGTGTGCTGGCCATCTATTCGCCCAAAGTCGATGGCGACAGCGAAGCTATCTCAGCGGCGCTGGCAGCGAGCAACAAAAAACTTGGCAAGCCGTTGCTCACTTGCCTCATGGGCGATTCAAGTGTTGGGCCCGCTCGCCAGATTCTCAATGACGCGGCCATTCCGACCTTTCGCACACCCGAGGCGGCCGTGGGCGCCTTTGGCAATATCGCCTCGTTCTATCAAAACCAGCAACTGCTGCTGCAAACGCCGCCGCCCTTGTCCGAGCTGGCAGAGCCCGATGTGGAGGGCGCCCGCATCCTGATTGAAAACGTGCTGGCCGAGCGCCGCAAGGTGCTCACCGAGATGGAGTCCAAAGCCCTGCTGGCGGCATTTCATATTCCAGTGACCAAGACCATTTTGGCGCGCAACGTCAACGAGGCCATCATCATTGCCACCCAGCTGGGTTTTCCGGTCGCGCTCAAGATTGATTCCATTGACATCACGCACAAGTCGGACGTTCAGGGCGTGGCGCTCAATGTGCTCAACGCGGTGGGGGTACGTGACACCTACCTTGAAATGGTGCAAACGGTGGCCAAGCTGCGGCCCGATGCCCGCATCAATGGCGTGACCGTTCAAAACATGGCCAATCTCAAGCGTGGCCGAGAGATCTACGTGGGTATGGTCACAGACGAGCCATTTGGCCCGGTGATAGCGTTTGGCGCCGGTGGCACCATGATCGAGATGATGAATGACCGTGCCATGGAGTTGCCCCCGTTGAATCAGTTTCTGGCACGGTGCCTGATTGACCGTTCGCGCGTGGCCGCGACCTTGGGCGATTGGCGGGGCGCTGCTCCCGTCGATCGGGAGGCGCTGGAGCGGGTTTTGCTGCGGGTCTCGGAGATGGTATGCGAGCTGCCTCAGCTGCGCGAGATGGACATCAACCCCATCATCGTGGACGAGTCGGGGGCTTTGGCGGTTGATGCCCGCATTGTGGTTGAGAGCGTTCCCCCCTCGGCGCGGCCTCACAACCATCTGGCGATTCTGCCCTATCCGTCGCACCATGAGCAGGTGTGGCCATTGCAAGGCGGAGGCGAGTACACGGTGCGGCCGATTCATCCGGACGACGCCACCATGCTCCAGGCGTTTGTGCGCTCTCTCTCACCCGAGAGCCGCTATTTCCGGTTTGTCTCCAGCATTCAGGAGCTGCCAGCCAACATGCTCTCGCGCTTTACTCTTATCGACTATGACCGTGAGATGGCGCTGGTGGCGGTGCACCGCGAACGCCGCGTCGATGCCAAAGGCCAGACCACGGATGAGCCGCGCATTGTGGGTGTTTCGCGCTACATCACCAACCCGGACCGGGACAGTTGCGAGTTCTCGCTTGTGGTGGCCGACGACTTCAAGGGGAGGGGCCTGGGTTCCCGCCTGATGCTCGCCATCATGGAGGATGCCCGCCAGAAAGGGCTCTCCGAAATCGAGGGACTGGTGCTGGCCAACAATCCCAATATGCTCAAGCTCATGCGCAGCCTTGGTTTCACGGTCAAGGCCTTCGCGGAAGACGCCGATTTCAAGCTCGTGTCGCAATCCCTCTGACGTTTGTTCCAATCTGAGCCCGTGGCGCTTGGCTCAGCGTCGGATGGCCTGATCGATTGATGCCAGCCTGGGCGACGCGTCAGCAGGTGCCCGGGAGCAAGACGGTCTTGTCGATCGTGTTGATGTCGGTGCGACCACACAGCGCCATCGTGATGTCAAGTTCCTTGTGGATGATTTCCAGGGCCTTGGTCACGCCGGCTTCGCCCATAGCACCCAGACCATAAATGTACGGTCGCCCGATGTAGGTGCCACGCGCACCCAAGGCCCGGGCTTTGAGCACGTCCTGGCCGGAGCGAATGCCGCCGTCCATGTGCACTTCAATCTCGTCGCCCACCGCATCCACAATAGCGGGCAGGGCGCGAATGCTGCTTTCTGCGCCATCGAGTTGACGCCCACCGTGGTTGGAGACAATCAAGGCATCGGCACCGGAGTTGACGGCCAGCCGTGCGTCTTCTGCGTCCTGAATGCCCTTGAGAATCAGTTTGCCACCCCAAAGCTTCTTGATCCATTCGACATCGTCCCAATTCAGCGTCGGATCGAACTGCTTGGTGGACCACTCGGACAGCGAACCCATGTCCTCCACGCCAGTGACATGGCCCACGATATTTCCAAAGGCGCGCCGCGGGGTGCCCAGCATGCCCATGCCCCAGCGTGGCTTGGTGGCCATATTGATGAGGTTGCGCAGTGTGAGCTTGGGCGGCGCACTCAGGCCGTTTTTCAGATCCTTATGCCGTTGACCGATGATCTGCAAATCCAGTGTCAGGACCAGGGCCGAGCAGTGGGCTGCTTTGGCGCGCTCGATCAGGCGCTCGATGAAGCCACGATCTCGAATCACGTACACCTGAAACCAGAAGGGATGGTTGCCGGTGCCCGCGGCCACGTCTTCAATCGAGCAAATGCTCATGGTCGACAGCGTGAACGGCACGCCAAAGGCCTTGGCGGCGCGAGCCGCTAGGATTTCCCCATCGGCGTGTTGCATGCCGGTGAGACCCACCGGCGCCAGCGCCACGGGCATGGATACCGGCTGGCCAACCATGGTGCTGGCTGTGTTGCGGTTCTCCATGTTGATCGCCACGCGCTGACGCAACTTGATCTTCTGGAAATCAGCCTCATTAGAGCGGTAGGTGGTTTCGGTCCACGAGCCCGAATCGGCATAGTCGTAGAACATGCGTGGAACGCGCTTTTGGGCCAGAATGCGCAGGTCTTCGATATTGGTGATTACGGACATGGGGGTCTCCAGGAATCTGAATTAATTGGATTTCCCTGGATATTAAGGGCTGCGCGCCGGACCCCGATTGAAATTTGCCGTTTGCGATGTGAAATTAGTTGGGATCAGGTGCGGTTGGACAGATGAATGCCCGCGAGCATGCAGCGCACCGAGCCGCCGGCAAGTTCAATGGTGGGAACCGATAGTGGCAAAATTCGTGCCGAACGCTCGATCACGGCGATTTGGTCGGACCTGAGGCTGGCCTGCGCCCGCGTCGAGATGGCAAGCAGGCGGCCTTGGGCGCTGGTCAGTTCCATGGCGTTGCCCGCAAACTCTGCGATCTGAGCGCTGCTCAATTCGATGATATCGCGCCCGGATTCACCCAGGCGAGAACGGATTTCCTCGCGCCGCAGGGGATCAGAAATCATTTCAAAACCCACCATGGCAAACTCGCTGGCCACGCACATGATCACGTTGGTGTGGTACACCGCCTGTCCGGATGCATCGGCGGCGTCGAACGCCATGGGTTCAAAGTTGAAGTGGGTGCAAAAACGCTCCAGTGCTACCGCATTGGCCCGGTTTGAGCGCACGGTATAGGCCACGCGATCCAGATGGTCGAGCACCATGGCACCCGTGCCTTCGAGAAAAAGGTTGTCGTACTCCAGCCCTGAATAGTCAATCACATCCTGTACGCGGTAGCGCGCTTTAAGCATCTCGATGACATCCGAGCGGCGCTCACGGCGGCGGCTGGGGGAGTACATGGGGTACAGCGCAATATGCCCGCCCGCGTGAGTTGAAAACCAGTTGTTCGGAAACACGGAGTCCGGTGTGCGATTGTCGTTCTGGTCGTCAAACAGGTGGACTTGAACTCCCTCATTTTGGAGCGTGGCCGCCATGGTGCTGACTTCGGCGTATGCGGCGCTCGCTGTGGTAACCGCAGAGTCGGGCGCTGCGCTGCGCTGAAAGCTGTTGTCGGCTGCGGTTTCGGGGTTGGGCGAGAACGAATGCGGACGAATCATGACGACTGCGCCAGGGGCTTGGACAGAGCGAATGGGTGGCATGGTGATCTGAGTGATTGGAGAATGCCAGCCCGGCGGGCAGCAATGCGATATTGTTCCGCACAGGCGTGCCACACAAAAGTACTCAAATTGTGTCAATTCACCAATATTTCTTCCGTTTTGACAGTTCGATGCAGCAGTATGCGCAAGTTGAGTCGCTCAACTCGCGCCGGGGATTGGGACTGCGGGCCTCAGGTCTTGAACGATGACCCCAGGCGTGCCCGATGGCGTGCAATCTGGCCGCGAACCTGCTCAGGTGCTGTTCCCCCCAGGATGTTGCGGGCGTTGAGCGAGCCGCGCAGACTCAGCACCTCGTACACGTCTTTCTCAATGCTGGGGTTGAACTCCTGCAGCACTTTCAACGGCAGCTCGGACAAATCGACCTGGTGCGTGATGGCCGCCTTGACGGCATGGGCCACGGTTTCGTGAGCGTCGCGAAAGGGCAGGCCCTTCTTGACGAGGTAGTCGGCCAGATCGGTGGCGGTGGCGTAGCCTTTGAGTGCGGCACTCTCCATGGCTTGCGGGTTGACGGTGATGCCGCCTTCCTTGACCCCGGTGCCGGGATTGAGCTGGCCGCCCACCATTTCAGCAAAAATGCGCAGCGTGTCCTTGAGGGTGTCCACGGTGTCGAACAGCGGCTCTTTGTCTTCCTGATTGTCCTTGTTGTAGGCCAGGGGCTGGCCTTTCATCAAGGTAATCAAACCCATCAGATGTCCGACCACGCGCCCGGTTTTGCCGCGCGCCAGTTCCGGTACATCCGGGTTCTTCTTCTGCGGCATGATGGAACTGCCGGTGGTGAAGCGGTCAGCAATCCTGATGAAACCAAAGTTCTGGCTCATCCACAAGATCAGCTCTTCGCTGAAGCGGCTGATGTGCACCATGCACAGTGCGGCGGCGGCGGTGAATTCAATGGCAAAGTCGCGGTCGCTCACGGCGTCCAGTGAGTTTTGGCAGACGCAAGGCTTACCCTGGTCATCGACCATGCCCAGGGTGATGGCGACGCGCTCACGGTCCAGCGGGTAGCTGGTGCCTGCCAGCGCCGCAGCGCCCAGTGGCAGGCTGTTGGTGCGTCGGCGAACGTCCTGCAGGCGCTCGGCGTCGCGGCTGAACATCTCGACGTAGGCCAGCATGTGGTGGCCAAAGCTGATGGGTTGTGCCACTTGCAGGTGGGTGAAGCCGGGCAGAATGACCTCTGCGTTTTGTTCCGCCACGTCAATCAGGGCAATTTGCAGTTCAGTGAGCAAGCCACCAATCAGGTCAATCTCGCTGCGCAGCCAAAGGCGCACATCGGTGGCGACCTGGTCGTTGCGACTGCGGCCGGTGTGCAGGCGCTTGCCGGCATTGCCCACCAGTTCGGTCAGGCGGGCCTCGAGGTTGAGGTGCACGTCCTCCAAATCGAGTTTCCAGTCGAATTGGTCTGTCTCAATCTCGGCGGCGATGGTGGCCAGGCCGCTCTGGATGGCCTGATGGTCGGACTGCGAGATGATGTTCTGGGCCGCAAGCATCTCCGCGTGGGCCAGGGAGCCGGTGATGTCGGCCTGCCACAGGCGTTTGTCGAAGAACACGCTGGCGGTATAGCGCTTGACCAGATCGCTCATGGGTTCGGAGAACAGGGCTGACCAGGCTTGCGATTTTTGGTCGAATTGATTGTGTGACATGGTGGTGGGTTCGGACCCGTGGCGACCGTCTGCGGCGCTGGGGGTGAGGGTGGAATTGCAACAACAGATCATGAATAATGGGATGCCAACGCAGACCGCGTGCGGCATGATCAGACTATAGCCTTCAATTCCTGATGAAAGACTCTCAAATTTTATCGACCTTTCAGGAGCTGACTCCACCTTCAGGTGGGGCTGCAGCCCCACGGGTTCTGGTGTTTGACGCCTGCCAGTTGGGGGTGGTGCTGCGCGCCGTTCTATTTGTGGAAGTCACTGTCGGCGTGGGCGCCATGTTTGGCCCGTCGACTTTTTTTGACTGGCTGACTCGCGTAGCTCTGGTGACGGGTGGTGCCCTGCCTGCCACGCTGGTCTGGCTGATCGCCGCATGCAGTCTCAAGAGGCTGCTGGCCCGTTTAAGCCCGGTTCTGCAACAGGCGGCGGGGATTGGGCTGGGTGCGCTTGCCGGTCTTTATGGGTGCACCGTGATGGCCTTGGTGGGCTTGGTTGATCGCGCGCCCTGGCTGGCAAGCGCCTTCAGCGGGGCTTTGATGTCGGCGGCTTTGGTGGCTGCACTCGTGCTTCGGGCGCGTGGCAAAACACCGGCGGCCACGACAGCGCGCCTGAGCGAGCTTCAGGCACGCATCCGGCCTCATTTCCTGTTTAATACCCTAAACAGTGCCATTGCCCTGGTACGCGCGGAACCGGCCAAGGCCGAGGCCATGCTCGAAGACCTGAGTGATCTGTTTCGGCAGGCCCTGGTGGAGCAGGGCGAGTCGAGCAACCTGGCTGACGAAATTGCCCTGGCGCAGCGCTACCTGGCCATCGAACAAGTGCGTTTTGGTGACCGGCTTCAGGTCGAGTGGGCGCTGGACCCCGATGCCGCCGCTGCGAAGTTACCGCCCCTCCTGCTGCAGCCGCTGGTGGAGAACGCGGTTCTGCATGGCGTGGAGCCCAGCCCGAGCGGGGCGCAAGTGAAAATTTCCACCCAGCGGCGCAGATCGACGGTGGTCATCAAGGTCACCAACACGGTACCGGCGGGTCACGGCAAGCGTGGCAATGGCGTGGCGCTGGCCAATGTGCGTGACCGGCTGAGTTTGCTCCATGACGTGCAGGGCCAATTTCACTGTGGGCTCAAGGATGGGGTTTTTCAGGTTCGCATTGAGGTCCCGGTGTGAACATCAACGGGAGCTACCAATGTCTTTAAGGGTTCTGATCGTCGACGATGAAGTCCTGGCACGCTCGCGGCTACGAACCCTTCTGGGAGACTGCACCACCCCCTCTGCCCGCGTCGAAGGCGAAGCAGCCAACGCCACGCAGGCCCTGGAACTGCTCAAACGGGGGCCGGTGGATGTTGCGCTGCTTGATATACATATGCCCGGTGCCGACGGGCTCACGCTCGCCAGGGAACTGCGAGCGCTGGTGCGGCCCCCTGCCGTGGTGTTCGTCACCGCGCACGCGGAACACGCTGTGCAGGCGTTCGAGCTTGAAGCGGTGGACTATTTGACCAAACCTGTGCGGTTGGAGCGACTTCAGGCTGCGCTACAAAAAGTGCAGCGATTGATTGAGCATGGACGAGGGGTTGAGCCTGATTTGCCTGAAGAATGTCTGGTGATTCAGGAACGTGGCCGAACCGAGCGCGTTCCCCTGTCACAGGTGCTGTATCTCAAAGCCGAGCTCAAATACATCACGGTGCGCACCGCGCAGCGCAGCCACATTCTGGAGGGCTCGCTGAGCGAGTTGGAAGAAAGGTACGGTGCTGATTTCCTGCGGATTCACCGCAATGCGCTGGTCGCAAGGCGTGCGGTGCGGGCGCTGGAGAGGCAGACCGACCTTTTGGAGGGCGAGGGCGACGGCTGGGCCGTGCGCCTGGACGGCATTGAGGAATTGCTGCAGGTCTCTCGCCGTCAACTCCCGGCGGTGCGGGAACTGGTGAGTTCATAAATCAACAGCTACAAATTTCGTAGCTATCTATCATTGCCCCATGCGGGACAAATGGCAAAAATACCCTCAATGGATTTTTGAGGCCTCGAGTTCCATCTGCGCCACCAATTCTTCCATTTGATCGACCAGCGCCTGCACAGTTTCCGCTTTGGAGAGGTCAACGCCTGCTTTTTGCAGTTGTTGCATTGGATGGTCGTTGCCGCCGCTCTTGAGTAGCGTGAGGTAGCGCTCGGTCGCGGCCGAGCGCGAGGCCGCATCGCCGGTGGTCATGTCCTTGAAGAGCTTGGCAGATGACGCGTAACAGGTTGCGTATTGGTACACGTAGTAGGGAGAATTGAAGAAATGAGGGATGCGTGACCACGTGTATTTGTAAAGGTCATCGATCGTGACCGTATCGCCGTAGTAGGTAGTGAGCAACTTGAGATAAATGTTGCTCAGGGCTTCGGAGGTCACTGGCTGGCCCTGCTCGGCCAGGGCGTGCGCCTGCAATTCAAAGTCGGCAAACATGACCTGCGTGTAGAAGGTGCCGACGATCGAATCGACCGCGTTTTGCAGCAGCAGGAAGCGCTCCTTGGGGTCACTTGTGGCTTCGAGCAGATGCTTGAGCAGGAACCGCTCATTGGTGGTGGAAGCCACTTCGGCCACGAAGATGGTGTAGTCTGAAGTCACGAACGGTTGGTTTTCGTTGGAGAGCAGGGAATGCATGGCGTGGCCCCCTTCATGGGCCAGTGTGAACAGCGCGTCCTGAGTGTCATTGTGATTGAGCAGCATGTACGGCCCCACCCCATAAATGCCACTGACATACGCGCCGCTGCGCTTGCCCTCGCTCTCATAGACATCGATTCTCTTGCTGTCCAGGAAATTTCGATACTTTCCGGTGTAGTCGGTTCCCAGAGGTGCCACCGCTGCCAGCACCGCTTGACGCGAATCGGCGTACGAGTACACCCTGTCAGTCTGATAGAGAGCAACCGCCCCGTCGTACAGGTGATAGGTGTCCAGCCCCAGCAACCGTTTGCGAAGCGTCATGTAGCGCCGCAATGGCGCGACACCCTTGCGAACCGTATCGACAAGGGTTGTGACCACCGAGGTTGGAATGGCATTGCGATCGAGGGCCGCCTCCAGGGTGGTGGGAAAATTGCGCGCCTGCGCATGGAACCATCCGCGTTGCAACACCCCGTTGTAGATAGCCGCGTACGTGTTGGTGGTCGCGGCATAGGTCTTCAGGAAGGCCTCGAACGCCAGGGCTCGGTCGGCCTGCTTTGGATTGGTATCGAGCAGTGAACGGTAGGTTCCCGGCGTGAGGCGGATTTCCTTGCGGTCGGACAGGGTCACCAACGGGAACTTGATGTCCGAAGTTGACAACTCCTCAAATGCGGATTTGGGAGCCGCGCTCAGTTGCGAAGCGAAGGACAGCAAGCGCTCGCCCTTTTCGTCAAGAACGTGCTGCTGCTGGCGGTATTCCTCCATGATGGTGAACCGATAGGGTTCAAGCCCCGGCGTGGCGGCAATCCACTCTTGCATGCGCGCCTGTGGAATGGCCAACAGTTCCGGGCTGAACCACGAGGTGGCCGTGCCAAGCCTGGCAAAAAGGCCCAGAACACGTTGGTACTTGCCCGAGACGTCCTGATTGCGCGTGTCCACATCCCGCTGCAGTGAGGTATAGCCATAGACCTTGTATTGCAGCATGCCGATTTCATCGAAAGCCCTGTAGGCTTTGAGCACCGAGTCGGGACCGCTTTCGAGCGTGCCCTTGAGCGCGGCAAAGGTTGCGATGCCGTTTTCGAGCGTCTTCATGCCGGCTTCCCAGGCCTCCCAGTTGGCATAGATGGGCGTGAAGTCCCAGCGGTACTCGGCGGCGATTTCGGCGCGAACCTGAGTGGCTGGCTTGGCCGGTCCGCCGGCCATGGCGCTGGCGGCCAGCGTGAGCGAAATGCAGGCGCCGGTGATGCAGAGCAGTAGTGGGTTACGCATGGTGAGGTCTCTGGACGATCGTGGACGGAAAAACCAAATCTGCGACAACGCCCGGGGCTACCAGGCGTCAAGAGCTCTCAGACGCCGCGTGCCAGCGGGTTGAAGCTCTTGTCGGTGCACACCGCATGCTGCTCAAGATCACCGGCCAACTCCGTGATCTTTTCAAGCTCGGCATTGATGGCCACCGCTGCCACGCCATACGCCACGCTCTTGACGTAAGTCACCGTGGGGTCGGTGACTTGGCGCAGCACATCGCAGTGGGCCGCGAGGTACTTGCGGGTCAATTTCAAGTCTCTGGAATCGCGCATCTGTGCAGTGAGCTGCGACAGCGCAACGATGCCATCAACATTGACACCCACCAGCGCCATCTGGCTGTTGATGAGTGCGAGCAATTCCCCGTCGTGGGGCGAGGCGTCGGCCTGCATCGAGACGAGATTGGCGGCCGACGTCGACAACGCGGCGGCTTTCGATTGAAAATCGTCGGCGACCTTCACCGCTGCGGCGTTGCTCCTGGCAATGGCGCCCTGGCTAAGCACCAGAGCTGCTGCGAAAAACACCGACAAAGCGAACTTGGACATAAAAACACCTGAAAAATCAAATAGTTGGAAGAAATGGCGGCTCCGGCGTCCGACTTTGATATCGTAATGGCATTGGCCAAGCCAAACCCGTTTTGACATGTAAGTTCGGCAGGAACGAGGGTAACTCCCGATCCGGCGTAGAGAGCCCGGACGGTTCGCCGGGAGCGTCTTCGCCACGGAACTGAGTCATTCTGCTCAATGTGCGCAAACCTTGATCCACGTCACTTCAGGAACATTGCTGATTCGTTGCCTTGGGTGAGAATCGATGCTACAGAAATACCTGTTGCAAAACCCTTGCTGCCCCAGTGAAACCCAACATGGCATCGTCATTCTTACCAGGTCAACCCACGATCTGGCCATACCCATGAGCGCCAACGCGAAGAAGACCTACCGTGTTCACGTCGAAGGCATGAATCCGACCGAAAGAAAGATTTTCGGCGGAATGATTCACCTTGCCGAACGTCACGGTACGGTTTTCATGTTGGAGTCCGCTCTGGAAAAATCGAATATCTTCATATTCGACGGGACCAATCCACAGGCTCTCGAGTTTGAAAGATCACACAGTCACTTGGCGCCAAACACCATTTGGATTGATCCGCCAGCGCACTTGCATGCGATCCGCAGAATCAGACGCCCATTTCGGTGGTCAATGGTGCTGGAAATGATGGAGCAAATGGTCAGTCAGCCGCTTTCGCCGGTTTCATCTGATCCAGGACGCCCGCTGGTGGAAATTAGTTTTGACCAGATGTGCGCTGTGGCGCAGGAAGTCCTTAAAAGACACATTGGTATCGCAGCGGGATTCGTGCTTGATGATGTGCGCGCCGAGCGCGCGCTCATTGCAGCTACCAATGAAACACTGATCGCAGATGTCTTTGTGGACGCCCTCAAGCGTCAGTTGCCCTCCAACGTGGACGCGAACCGGGTAGTACAGGAAGTTTCGGCTGCTCTCAAAGCGCAGGGGTAGCCGTAGTTTTTCGATTGCAGCGTTTTTTATGGAAATCAAAATGAAGTCAACATCCATCAAATCGCGTCTGGTCAGTGGCCTGATGCTCATCGTGCTTTTCTTTTTGGTTCAGGGTGGTCTGGTCTGGTATGCCACCAGTCATGCAAAGGGCACCATGGTCGAGAATACGCGTCGCAACACGGTTGCAACCAGTGAACTTGGCTCTCTGGCGGTGCTGGCGCAACAGGTTCGGCGCTATGAAAAAGAATATTTCGTTTATGTTGGCAACAAGACAAAACGTGATTCTTACGAGGGTGAATGGCGAGATGCAATGGACAAGATTGACGCGACGCTGGTCAGGATGAAGACCGGCATGAATGGAGCCTTCGGTCCTGGCGATATCGGAAAAGTTGTTGCATGGCGTGACGCTTCAACTTTTTACGCCGCTGAAATGGAAAAGATATTTCGTACCGTGACGCAAAGGGCAACGAAGGTTCAGGCCGACCTGGACGCTGCCGCCGTGCCTGCACCCGCTACCAAGCCCGGCCTCAAGAACTCCGCGCCTGCGCCTGCGGAGCAGATCGCGTTGACCGAATTTCGCTCAACTGAGGTCAATGACATGATCAAGCCTGGCAAAGACAGATTCTCTGCGGAATTGATCAAGGGGGTTGCCGCAATGGATGCCGAAAAGACCACCGCCACCCTGGCGCTGGTCGATGTGGCGGAAAAAATGTTCAACCAGGTTCTGATGGGCGTGATGATCACGGTTGCGATCGGCATCATCGTTGCGTTGCTGCTCAGTGTCAGCTTGCCAAAAATCGTCTCCAGGACAATTGACAGTCTTTCCGATGCAGTACAGAACATGAGTTTGGGAAATTTGCAGCATCCCTATGAATCGGGTGGTGTAACCGAGTTCAGCAAGTTAGCCGAGGCCCTCAACCGCATGCGCTTGGGTCAGCAGGCCCTGATAGAGCGACTGCAAAAACGGCAGTGAACGGCTGGTGGCGCCGTGCCACCAGCCGTTCACTGCCCTGGCCCATTCGTGCCTGAATCCGCGCTGCGCTAGCCGGTATTGCGCAGACCTGCCGCAATGCCGTTGATCGAAATGTGGATGCCACGCTGCACCCGCTCGTCGGTTTGTCCGGCCCGATAGCGCCGCACCAACTCGACCTGCAGGTGGTGCAGGGGATCGATGTAGGGGAATCGATGACGAATGGAGCTTTGCAGCGCGGCGTTGGTGGTGCGGCGCTGTTTGTCGCCCGTGATCATGCCCAAAGCCTGGACCGTGCGTTGCCATTCCAACTCAATCGCACTGAAAATTCTCTTGCGTTGACGTGTGTCGGACACAAGCTCGGCGTAGCTTGAGGCCAGGGCCAGATCACTCTTGCTGATCACCATGTCAACGTTGGAGATCAACGTGCTGAAAAAGGGCCACTGACGGTACATCTGCCGCAGCAGATCCAGTCGTGCTTTGGGGGAACCTTGTCTTTGCGCCGACAGGAACGATTCGATGGCTGAACCAAATCCGTACCAGCCTGGAAGCAACAGGCGGCATTGCCCCCAGCTAAATCCCCACGGAATAGCACGCAGGTCTTCTATCTTATTCATGGACTTGCGCGATGCCGGACGCGACCCGATGTTGAGTTCTGCAATCTCGCGGATCGGGGTCGAGTCGAAAAAATAATCGGTGAATCCGGGCGTCTCGTAAACTAGCTTTCGGTACGCTGCCATGCTCAGCGTCGAGAGCTCGGCTGCCGCACCAAGGAATGCCTGCGTCGCTGGTTGGGTCGTCTGTAAAAGAGTGGCTTCGAGCGTCGCTGCCACCAGGGTTTCCAGGTTGCGTCGGCCGATCTCGGGGTTGGCGTACTTGGATCCAATGACCTCGCCCTGCTCTGTGAGACGAATCTGACCGCGCACCGTGCCCGGTGGCTGCGCCAGAATGGCCTGATAGCTCGGGCCACCGCCCCGGCCGACCGTGCCGCCGCGACCGTGAAACATTCGCAGCGCAATGACGCCACCTTGAGGGGTTTTCGTGGCTGCTGCGGCGTCGATGCGTGGTCCCGGGCTGTTGAGTTCATCAAACAGCGCTGCCAGAGCGATCTCTGCGCGGTACAACTCCCAGTTGCTGGTAAAAATGCCGCCATCCTTGTTGCTGTCAGAGTAACCCAGCATGATGTCCTGCTCGCAGTACTGGTCAGGCCGGGCGCTGCGAACGAGCTCCGTGACCCCCGGAAGGGCATAAAACTCGCGCATGATGGGCGCGGCGTTGCGAAGGTCCTCGATGGTCTCAAACAGCGGCACCACGATCAGGTCGCAGCGCGCGGTCAGCCCATTGACGCTGTCTTCCAGCAGGCCGGTCATTAGCCCGACTTCCTTTTGCAGCAACATCACTTCAAGCAGGTCGCTGACGGTTTCGGTGTGGCTGATGATGTAGTGGCGAATGGCTTGGGGACCAAAGTTCTCGCGCATCAGCCGCGCCGTTTCAAAAATAGCGAGTTCCTTTTGCGTGTGCTCCGTATAGCTCGCCGTCAGTACGCGCAGGGGCCTGGGATCGTTGATCAATGCCAGCAGTACCCGTCGCTTGGCGGGCTCATCAAGACTGCTGTAGTCGGGTTCAAGGCGGGCCGCCGCCAGCAATTCGGCAACAACTGCTTCGTGTTGATCTGAACTTTGGCGTAAATCGACGGTGGCCAAATGAAAGCCAAAAACCTCAACGGCACGAATCAGCGGACGCAGGCGTTGCGTGGTGAGCGCGCCGCCGTGATGGGCTTCGAGCGAGGCCTCAACGGCACGCAGATCGGTCAGAAACTCGTTGGGATGCAGGTAGGGTTGGCCGGGTGAGACCGCGTGCCTGGCCGCCTCGCCCCCTGTCAAGGTCTTGAGTGTGGCTGCCAGCCGTGCGTACACGCCGATGAGGGCTCGCCGGTACAACTCGTCCTTGCGATGCTCATTGCTGTCCGCGGAGCGTTCCGCTAGAGCCTGCAATTCGGGAAGGCATGGCGCCAGTCGGCTTGAAAGCGAAAGCTCCCCGCCCAGCAGGTGAACCTCCGTGAGGTAATGGCGCAAGACCAGTTCGCACTGGCGGCCCAGCGCCAGTGCCAGGGTCTGGGCGCTGACGTTGGGATTGCCGTCGCGGTCGCCACCGATCCACTGCCCCATGCGCAGAAAGCTGTGCAGGTTATTCTGACCCAATTCGCTCTCAAGCCTGGCGTAAAGCTTCGGGATTTCCCGGATGAAGGTGGTCTCGTAGTAGCTCAGCGCGTTCTCAATCTCATCGGCCACTGTGAGCTTGCTGTAGCGCAGCAAGCGTGTTTGCCACAACTGCAGAACTCGGGCCCGAATCTGCGCTTCATTGGCCGCCAGTTCTCGCGGGCTTAATGCGTCTTCCCGTGCACTCAGGCCATCAGCCCTGGCTTTGATGTCGTCGCGTTCGGTGAGCAGCCGGGCGATGGCCCGTTCGGCGTCCAGAATGCTCTTTCTCTGCACTTCGGTGGGGTGCGCGGTCAACACGGGTGACACAAAGCTGGTGGCCAGGGCCTGAGCCACCGCGGTGTTGCTGACACCGGCCTCGTGCAGCCGAGCCAGTGACAGCTCGATACTGGCCTCCTGGGCCTTGCCCGCTCGTTCGTCAAGGGCACGGCGGCGAATCTGGTGCCGGTCCTCGGCGAGATTGGCCAGATGGCTGAAATAGGTGAACGCGCGTATGACGCTCACGGTTTGATCGCCGCTCAGGCTCTTGAGCAGTTTTTGCAGGGTTTTGTCGGCTTTGTGATCGGCTTTGCGACGAAAAGTGACCGAGAGTTGTCGGATTTGCTCCACCAAATCAAAGGCCGGTCCGCCTTCTTGTTCACGGATAACGTCGCCCAAAATCCGGCCCAGCAGACGAATATCGTCCACCAGGGCTCGCTCGTTGTCTTTGATACCGGCAGTAGAGGTGGTTTTCGCAGCGTGGGGCATGATGATTTGAGCAGGTCGGTGATGAATTCTTAAACACCAATCATGCTAGCATTCCCGGTTCATTGAAGATTACCAACCAGTTACAACCCAGAGTCCAGCGTATGAGCAGTTTGACAATCGCCACCCGAGAAAGCCGACTTGCCATGTGGCAAGCAAAACACGTCAAGGCCCTGCTTGAGCAGCGTGGCCACCAGGTCACCCTGCTGGGCATGACCACCAAGGGCGACCAGATTCTGGACCGCTCCCTGAGCAAGGTCGGAGGCAAGGGCTTGTTCGTCAAGGAACTCGAGGTCGCCTTGGAGGAAGGCCGCGCCGACCTGGCAGTGCATTCGCTTAAAGACGTTCCCATGGATTTGCCCGAGGGATTCGTTCTGGCCTGTGTGATGGAGCGGGAGGATCCGCGCGATGCCTTTGTCTCAAATCGCTATGCATCACTGGCTGATGTGCCCCAGGGTGGCGTGGTAGGCACCTCCAGTCTGCGGCGCATGGCCTTGCTGCGCGCCATCCGTCCGGATCTGCGAATCGAGCCGTTGCGCGGCAATCTCGATACCCGGTTGCGCAAACTCGACGACGGTCTGTACGACGGCATCGTTCTGGCTGCCGCTGGCTTGAAACGGCTGGAACTGGCCTCCCGGATTCGCGACGCGTTCGAGCCCACCTCGATGTTGCCAGCGGCCGGCCAGGGGGCCCTGGGTATCGAGGTTCGGACTGATCGGCAAGAGGTGATCGACGCACTGGCCCCGCTGGCCCATGCGCTCACCTGGCAGGCCGTTTCGGCCGAACGGGCCGTGAGCCGGGCTATGGGTGGGAGTTGCTCGATGCCGCTCGCGGCCTATGCCACCTTTGAAGGCGGCGTTTTGACCATTGATGCCGCATGGGGCGATCCCGACGGTGCTCTGGAACTCGTCTCCGTGCAAATGAGCGCGCCGGTGTCCGACCTGGTCGGCGCCACCGCGCTGGGTGAGCGCGCTGCCGCCGATCTGCGTGCCGGTGTGCTAGCCAAAGGCGGTTCCCTTCTGATTGCCGAAAAGCCCGGAAGTCTGGACTGAGCATGCGGGTCATCGTCACCCGCCCTCAATACGAGGCCCAGCGATGGGCAAAGGAACTGTCGGTGCTGGGGTTGGACGCGGTGGTGTTGCCCTTAATCGCGGTAGGCCCGGCGCCTGATAGCAATCCAATTCGCAGGGCATGGCGACACATCCACGAGTTTGTTGCGGTGATGTTCGTTAGCGGCAACGCCGTTGACTATTTTTTTGCATTGCAACCGGTGGAAACTGCTGGAATTGATGCGTTCACAGCTTCAAGTACTAGAGCATGGGCGACCGGCCCGGGCACCACCCGGGCTTTGCTGCGCGCGCGCGTGTCGGCCTCCCAGATCGATTCGCCCCCGGTTGACGCAGGGCAATTTGATTCCGAAGCGCTGTGGCAGGTGGTGGCAGCGCAGGTCAGTCCCGGCACCAAGGTGCTGATTGTGCGCGGGGATGATGGCTCGAAAGTTGTCGGTGAATCCAGCGGCACGGGACGCGACTGGTTGGCAAATCGTGTGGCACTGGCCGGTGGCCAGGCTCAGTTTGTTGTGGCCTACCAGCGCGGTGCGCCGCAGCTCGATGCTTTGCAGCGCGAAGTGGCCCAGCAGGGCGCCACTGACGGATCGGTATGGCTGCTCAGCAGCAGTGAGGCGCTCCACAATCTGTGCCTCTGCCTGCCCGGGCAGGACTGGTCCAAGGCCCGAGCCGTGGCAACTCACCCGCGGATTGCAACAGTGGCCAGGAGTGTTGGTTTTGGGACGGTCCTGGAATCGCGCCCGACACTGCCTGATGTGGTGGCCAGTCTTGGGGCGGAACCGCAGGCACCAGACTGAGCCCGCAGCGTCCCGAGCGCGCTGGCACTTAAAATCATGCGATGAATTCGACCCCCGACGTCCAAGTTTCAACTGACCGACAACCACAGGCCGTTCCTCCCGAGGCGGTCGCACCTGCAGCGTCAACGCCTGGAATTACCCTTGCGCCAGCGCGTGCGGGGCAGCGCGCGTTCACCATCGGCCTGGCCGTGCTGTCACTGATTGCTCTTTTACTTGGCATATTCTTGTGGCAAAAGCTCTCATCCATTCAGGAACATCTGGCGCGTCAAAGTGCCGATGCCGGCGCGCTCTCCGTTGAGGCCAGAGCACTGGCCAGGCAGGCGCAGGAACTGTCCCATGAAACGGCAGCCCGGGTAGCCGTATTTGAGGCCCGATTGAGCGAGGTCAGCGTGCAGCGCGGCCAGATCGAAGAGCTCATGCAGAGCCTGGCGCGCTCGCGCGATGAGAATCTGGTGGTTGACATTGAATCGGCCCTGCGGCTGGCCCAGCAGCAAGCCAGCCTGACGGGCAGTGCCGAGCCATTGCTGGCGGCGCTAAAGAGCGCTGAGCAACGCGTTGGTCGAGCTGCCCAGCCGCGACTGGCAGGCTTGCAGCGCGCCATCGTCAGGGACATAGACCGGGTCAAGTCGACCGCGTTCAGTGATACCTCTGCATTGCTGGTTAAGCTTGATGAAGTCGTCCGCCTGGCTGACGAGCTGGTCATTGCCAATGCCGTGGCGCCAATCCGGCCGCTGGCAGTCTTGAACCGGCCTGCTCTGGACGGCGCGTCCGCCTGGTGGCGTGAGACCTTTCAGCTAGTGCTCGACGAATTTCGTTCACTGGTTCGTGTGAGTCGGGTGCAAGAGCCAGAGGCCGCGCTGCTCTCGCCTGAGCAATCTTTTTTTCTGCGGGAGAACTTCAAGCTCAAACTTCTCAATGCCCGCCTGGGTCTGCTGGCCAGACAACTGGAATCATCCCGCTCTGACGTTGCGGCGGCCCTCAATATGCTCAACAAGTATTTTGATGCGGCTTCACGCAAGACCCAAACCGCCTCGTCCCTGCTCAAGCAGGTGCAGGTGCAAATGATGACTCTGCAGTTGCCCCGAGTCGATGAGTCGCTCGCTGCCCTGAGCGCGGCCGCAGCTGGGAGATGACCATGCGCGCGACGCTCTGGCTCCTGGCCCTGTTTGGCATGGCGGTCACCGCCGCCCTGTTTGTTGGTGGCAACCCGGGCACCATCACATTGTTTTGGCCGCCTCACCGAATTGACCTGTCGCTCAATCTGGCGGTATTGCTGCTAGCCTTACTGTTTTTGTTGCTGCACCTCGCCCTGCGGGCGCTGGCGGCCTTGTTTGCGATGCCTGCGCATGCACGCCTGTGGCGGGTTCGCCACCATGAACGCGCCATGCAGCTAGCCCTGCTTGATGCGTTGTCCAATTTTGTCGCTGGCCGGTTTTTGCGGGCCCGGAAGGGGGCCGAGGCCATACTGGAGCGCGAGATCGCGATTCAGCATGGAGGTGAGTTGATCGCCCATGCAGGTCGGCTGCGCGTGTTGGCACACCTGCTCGCTGCCGAGAGCGCTCAAGCTCTCCAGGACAGCGTAGCGCGTGAGTGTCATTTCCGACAGGCGCTTGAGCAGTCTCCCGTCAGAGACGAGTGGGGCAGCCGGGAAGGGCTTTTGCTGAGGGCGGCCCGGTGGGCGCTTGAAGTTCGCGAGCCCCAGGCGGCCTTGCAGTGGCTCGACTCACTGGCGCAGGGCGCAGCACGGCGCACGGTTGCCCTGCGCCTGCGTCTGAAGGCGGCGCGCATGGCCGGGCATACCCGTTTGGCGTTGGAGACAGCCCGTCTGTTGGTCAAACACAGGGCATTTCCGGAAGAAGTAGCCCAAGCTTTGCTGCGGGGACTGGCACAGGATTTGATAGCCGCCTCGCACGATCCTGATCAACTGCAGGCAGCCTGGAATCAGCTCGAACCCTGCGAACGTGAGTTGCCGGAGGTGTCCATTGCCGCAAGCAACCGGATGTGCCAACTTGGCGGTGACGCCCATGTATTGGACAACTGGTTGCTACCGGTTTGGGAGCGCATGACGGCACAACCAGGCTCACTAACCGACGCCCAGCGCCTCGCCCTCATTGATTCGCTTGAAAAAAGTTGCGTGCTTGAATCAAATCAATCGCAGTCACCGTGGCTGCGCCGGGTCGAGCAAGCCCAGAAGGCCAATCCGGGCGATCCCGCCCTGCAGTACCTGGCCGGTGTCACGTTCATGCGACTTCAATTGTGGGGCAAAGCTCAGCAATTGCTGGAGCAGGCTGTAACGCGTTTGCCGCATATCGGCCTCAAGCGCAAGGCTTGGGTGGCACTGGCCGAACTTGCGGAGCAGCGATCGGATTCGCAGGCCAGTCTGCAAGCCTGGAAGAACGCAGGCAAGACCTGATCCCCGGTCCGAAATCAGGGCTATTATTCTGAGCCATGAGGACCTTCATTGAGCATGTAATCAAGCTGACCGACCACCGTGATCGAGACCTGCTTGAGTTGACGTTGTCCAAGGCCCTGATCGGTCTGCTGCCCATCGGGAGCATCATCATTGCCCGGGTCATGGTTGAGGCGGGGGAGAAGCGTTGGCTGGAAGTCGCCAGGTTGGATGCCAGCGGCGGGGGTAAGGTGGTCAATCCCCAGCGCGCGGAGTTTTCCACGCTGGTGCCCTTGCAGGAGTGCCCCGATCGCCTCAGGTGCCTGGTGAGCCGCGAGGTCGTGGAAATTGCGTGGGCCGACGAGCAGGGGCCGCGCATCTTCATGTTGCCGCTGTTTTCCGATGCCCGCAGCGACGATGAGGGCGTCATCGAAATCCAGTGCGAAGTCGCGCTCTCTTCTTCTGAAATGCAGATTCTTGACCAACTGCGCCGGGTTTACCGCAACATGTACTCAGTGCTGGAGCACAGTGACCGTGATGCCCTGACCGGTTTGCTCAATCGCAAGTCGTTGGACGACGCTTTTTACAACGCGGTTCTTGAAGAGCTTGACGGTGTGGGTAGCCAGTCCAAAGCACACGACAAACCTAGAAGTATGGGTCAAGAGCGTCGCCACCGGGTCCCGACCAATTACTGGCTGGGTTCGGCCACGGTCGACAATTTTGCCGGGATCACTGACCGGCACGGGCACCAAATCGCCAATGAGGTGCTGGTCATGGTGGC
Source organism: uncultured beta proteobacterium (assembly GCA_963784775.1). Lineage (GTDB taxonomy): Bacteria > Pseudomonadota > Gammaproteobacteria > Burkholderiales > Burkholderiaceae_C > Rhodoferax. The sequence goes on from CAWAST010000002.1 coordinate 259,402, forward strand.
TCGCTTGTTGAGCAATACCTTTCGGATCTATGACCGAATTTATCGTTTTGGGGACGAGCATTTTGGCGTATTGCTGCATTGCCCGGACGAGGCCTTGGTGCTCGCGGCTTTTGAGCGTTTTCGCGTCAGGGTCGACCAATTCAATTTCCCGGACGTGGGCCGCGTTACAGTGAGCTGCGGTTTCACCAAAGTGCTGCCCGATGACTCTCCTGTAAGTACGTTGGTAAAAACCGAAGGCGCTATCAATTTTGCCCAACGAAGCGGCGGCAACCGGGTTTGCAGTCACCTTGGGCTGGTGCGCCGGGGCTTTTTCGAACTCATTCCCAAAGTCGGCGCAGCCAATCCTGGCTGAATTGGTGCCCGACATGAAAAAAGGGCACGTGAAGTGCCCTTTTTCATAAATGCGCCGCACCGGGCGCCGGGTTACTTTACGGGGTCTCTTCCGCCTCAAAGGGCAGTGTCATGTTGCGCAGGTCGCGCTTGGTCTCCACCAGAATGAGTGGACCGGAATCCAGTGGCGCCACAGGTACACGCTCACGTGGCACGTGAGCAGGCTTGGGCTCTGCGGCGATCGCCGCCTGCGCGGCTGCCACTTTTTCTGCGTTGGAACCCACCCAGGTCAAGCTTGATTCCGAGGCGATCTGCGCTAACTCGGCGACGGGCAAGACGTAGGGGCGCAGCGCAGGCATGGCTGCAGGCCCTTGCACAGGTTCCGGCGTCGGTGCTGCTCTTGGAGCGGCTAGGGGTTTGGGAGTCGGCATGCGTGCGGGTTCGGGCGCAACCGCTGCAACGTCCGGCTGCAACGTGACAGCCGGCGTCTCCGAAATCAAAGCCGCGGTTGCAGTGGATTCGCCTTGGGCGGCTTGTGTAAAGTACGACTTGCGCGGTGGCTCCTGGGCTTCATCAACGGACCCTTGAGGGCTCTCCAGTGTCATTTGCACTGGTTCTTCAGCGGTCTCAGCGCGCTCGGAACGAGGTCCGCGGTCGCGGCCATAACGGTCACGTGAACGCTTTTCCCGCGGGGCGCGCTGGGTGGTGTCGCCATCACCCCGTCCAGGCTCGATGCCGCCGGCCATGGTGCGATCCACCGGTTCTGCCTGGTCATTAGTGGCGTGGGCTTCGGCATCACGCGCGACGTCACGTTGTGAGCCTTCGCGAGAGGTGCTTTCGGAATTGCGATCGCGCTCTGGTCTGCGTTCGCCGCGACCTTCGGCTTGCCCGGTGGTCCGTTCGCTGCTCTGGCTCGCGTCGCTATTTTCAGTGCGCTCGCCACGGCCACGCCCGCCGCGGCGAGCGCGTTCGGAATTGCGGCCGGCGCGCTCGGCGCCTTGTTCAGGCCTGGAGGCATCCTGGCCCGAACCCGTGTTCACGTCAGTCGAGACAGGTTGGCCCTGGGCATCGAAACGCTCCCGCTGGCCCTGGCCCTGGCCCGGGCGTTCGCCACGGCCGCCACGACCACCACGGCCGCCACGCCCGCCTCGGCCATCGCCGCGGCCAGAGCGTCCTTCTTCGCGGCCTTCGCCGCGAGGTTCATTGCGACGTGCGCCATCTCGGCCCGTGCGGCCCTCGGGTTTGTCGCCGCCTGCGGTCTGGGCGGGAGGTTTGACCTGTGGCTTGGCCTGGGGCGCTGGTGCCAGCAGCTTCTTGAGCCAACCAAAGAACCCGGTCTCGGCCACAGCGGCGGCAGGCTGGGTTCGCCCTGCGTCGCCGCGTTGCGCACTGGCGGGCTTGGGAGCCTCGGCCCGGGGCACGGCGGCCGGCGCCGGCGCATCGGGCAGTACACCTTTGATGACGGGCGTTTGCCTGTTGGTGGGCTCCTGCGAACGGCGTGTGACCGCGGTGGCATCGTCAACTTCCTCGACCATCTTGTAACTGGCCTCGATCTTGTCCAGACGCGGGTCGTCGTGCTTGAGGCGGTCGAGCCGGTAGTTGGGCGTTTCAAGGGTCTTGTTGGGTACCATCAGCACGTTGATTCGCTGCTTGAGTTCAATCTTTGCGATTTCGCCACGCTTCTCGTTGAGCAGGAACGAAGCCACTTCCACGGGCACCTGGCACATCACCGAGGCTGTGTTCTCCTTGAGCGATTCTTCCTGGATGATGCGTAGGATTTGAAGCGCGCTCGATTCGGTATCGCGGACATGGCCCGAACCCCCACAGCGCGGGCAGGGAATGGAAGCGCCTTCAGACAGCGCTGGCTTGAGCCTTTGGCGGCTCATCTCCATCAGGCCGAATTTGCTGATGGTGCCGAACTGCACGCGGGCGCGGTCCTGGCGCAAAGCGTCGCGCAGGCGGTTTTCCACGTCGCGGCGGTTGCGGCTCTCTTCCATGTCGATAAAGTCGATCACGATCAGGCCGCCCAGGTCACGCAGACGCATCTGGCGCGCCACTTCATCGGCGGCTTCGAGGTTGGTGCGGGTGGCTGTTTCTTCGATATCCCCGCCCTTGATGGCGCGGGCCGAGTTCACATCGATCGAGACCAGCGCTTCGGTGTGGTCGATCACAATCGCGCCACCGCTGGGCAACTGTACCGTGCGGGCATAGGCCGATTCGATTTGGTGTTCGATCTGAAAGCGCGAGAACAGCGGCGCGTCGTCGCGGTAACGCTTGACGCGGGCCGCGTGCTCGGGCATCACATGGGCCATGAACTGCTGGGCCTGTTCGTACACATCGTCGGTGTCGATCAGGATGTCGCCAATATCGTGGTTGAAGTAGTCACGGATCGCGCGGATCACCAGGCTCGATTCCTGGTAAATCAGGAAGGCGCCTTTGCCACCCTTGGAAGCGCCATCAATGGCGTCCCAGAGTTTAAGCAGATAGTTCAGGTCCCACTGCAGTTCGGGTGCGCTGCGGCCAATGCCAGCCGTGCGCGCAATGATGCTCATGCCATTGGGGTATTCGAGCTGGTCCAGCGCTTCTTTGAGTTCGGCGCGGTCCTCACCCTCAATACGGCGCGAGACACCGCCGCCGCGGGGATTATTGGGCATCAGAACCACATAGCGTCCGGCCAGCGAGACAAAGGTCGTCAGTGCAGCACCTTTGTTGCCGCGTTCTTCCTTCTCGACCTGAATCAGTAGTTCCTGGCCTTCCCGAACCACGTCCTGGATACGGGCCTGGTTGACCGACACGCCCTGCTGGAAATACTGGCGCGAGATTTCCTTGAACGGCAAAAAGCCGTGTCGCTCTTCTCCGTAATCCACAAAGCATGCTTCCAAAGAAGGCTCGACGCGGGTTACGACGGCTTTGTAAATGTTGCCCTTGCGCTGTTCGCGCCCTTCAATTTCAATTTCGTAGTCGAGGAGTTTTTGTCCATCGACGATGGCCAGGCGGCGTTCTTCGGCCTGTGTGGCGTTGATCAGCATCCGTTTCATGGGTGGCGTTCTTTCAATTCAAATAACCAACACGCTCTTGACGAGCAATTGATACCGAACTGACGCTTTGAAGTGAGGAGGAATTGCCGGAGAACCAGGACTCAAAAGAGCAGTCTTGGCGTAGGCACGTGGAGGAGAGTTGGGAGGCCGAGTTGTGGATGCGCTATTAAATAAATAGCTAATTGCGCCCGCTGCACGGGGGCTGATGGCTGATTCATGCCAATAAACGGCGCGAAAACGCGCCGCAGGCAGTTGAAAATCAGGCACATTAACTCAGACATCTTGCTTCATTCCGTTCACAGACAGAGGTTGTCTGCAAACTTTGGGTATTCCATATCAGTGTTTCAATGCGTCGTCTTGACCGCGCGTTTTGCAGGCCACAACAAGCATTTGGCTTGGTGTTTGCGTGCATTGGGCGCTCGGCGGTATCGACCTACTGGCGGCGCTGGTGATGGCGTGTGGACTAAACTCCAGACAAATCAACCACTTACAGCTCGTCGCTAGTGAAACACATTATAGGGGGCAATCCAGCCTCACAGGGACCTCAGGTCTATATGGTCGTCGTCGATGAGGATTCTGCGGGTCAGCGGCTGGATAATTTTCTGATGCGCCACCTCAAGGGCGTGCCAAAAACGCACGTCTACCGCATCATCCGTAGCGGTGAAGTGCGGGTCAACAAGGGCCGGTCCGCAGCCGATACGCGGGTGCAGGCGGGCGATGCCGTGCGCGTGCCCCCGGTACGAATCTCGGACCGGGTGGCAGAAAAGGCCCAGGCGATGGTGGACCAGGTGGCGCGAGGCGTGCCCGCGCGGGAGTTCTCGATTTTGTTCGAGGACGAAGCCCTGCTGGCCATCGACAAGCCCGCCGGCGTGGCCGTGCATGGCGGCTCGGGGGTGAGCTTTGGCGTGATCGAACAAATGCGCATGGCGCGCCCACAAGCGAAGTTTCTAGAACTTGTGCACCGCCTGGACCGCGACACCAGCGGCATTTTGCTGATCGCCAAGAAGCGCAGCGCATTGAAAAAACTGCAAGACCAGTTTCGAGAGCGTGAAACTGGAAAAACATACTTGACGCTAGTCGTAGGTGATTGGCCTGCCAACAAGAAAGTGCTGGACAAGCCACTGCACAAATATCTGCTGCCCGACGGAGAGCGGCGGGTCAAGGTGGTCGCGCGGGATGATCCCGACGGGATGCATTCGGTCACGTTGGTGAAAGTAAGAGACCACGTGGCGGGCGGATTCACGCTGCTGGAGGTCACCATCAAGACCGGGCGCACCCACCAGATTCGGGTTCATCTGGCCAGCGAGGCGCACCCGATTGTGGGTGACGACAAATACGGCGACTTTGATCTGAACAAGAAGCTCCAGCGTGCCAGCGCTTGCCATGGCCTCAAGCGCATGTTTCTACATGCTTGGCGCCTGCAGTTCAACCATCCGGTCAGCGGCGAGCGCCTGGAACTGCTGGCTCAACTTCCTTTTGATCTTCAAGATTTCCTAGACAATGCCTCAACCCTACACGCCTGAATCTTTAGCGCCGCGCCAGTTCGACCTGATCGCGTTTGACTGGGACGGCACACTGTTTGACTCAACGGCCATCATCACCCGTTGTATTCAGGAGGCCGTGCGCGATGTCGGTGGTGCCGTGCCCAGCGACCAGCAAGCCTCCTATGTCATTGGCATGGGTTTGATGGAGGCGCTGGCTCACGCCGCGCCCGATGTGCCAAGGCAAAAATACCCAGAACTTGGTGAGCGTTACCGCCACCATTACCTCAGCCATCGCGATGACATCAGCTTGTTCGAAGGCGTCTTACCCATGTTGAGAGACTTGAAGTCTCGTCGGCACTATTTGACGGTGGCCACGGGGAAAAACCGCAAGGGGCTGGACGATGTGCTGAGCGCAGTTGAACTCAAAGCGATGTTTCACAGCTCGCGAACCGCCGATGAGACCGCAGGCAAGCCCGACCCGCGCATGCTGATTGAGTTGATGCAGCAGTTTGGCGTGGCGCCCGGGCGCACCCTGATGGTGGGCGACACCACGCACGATCTGCAAATGGCATTCAACGCGGGCTGCCATAGCGTCGGCGTGAGCTACGGTGCGCATGAATGGGGCGCGTTTGATGCACTCAACCCGCGCTTTGTAGCGCATTCCGTTCGGGATCTTCATGACTGGCTGCTGGCCAACGCTTGAGGATGGAAAACACGTCCATGCCTTGCCCCATCGCCCTGTGCGAATCATCTGATCTGGCCGATGCGGGCCAGGCAGTGGCCTTCAAGGTTGTTTATGCCGGGCGAGCTTGCCGCGCCTTCGCGGTCCGATTCGAGGGTCAGGTTTACGCTTATCTCAATCGCTGCGCCCATGTGCCTATGGAGATGGACATGGTGCGAAATCACTTTTTTGATCACACTGGCCGATGGTTGATGTGCGCCACCCATGGAGCCATGTATGACCCTGCGACCGGGGCCTGCCGGGGTGGCCCGTGCCGGGGTGGTTTGGTCAAGATTGACCTTTTCGAGGCGCAGGGCCAGGTGCACTGGCATACTTCGCACAATCTCAAACCCCCAGAGCCGCCTCATGACTGATCCCCTGCGCCCGGACCCGCGCTCCGAACATGCGCCTGATTCACCACAAGAACCGCAAAATATGCCCGCCCATGAAGGAAATGACGCTATGAATAGAAGAGTGAATGAGGATGCAAGCGCAAACCTCGGATGGGAGCGCGCGACGCTTGAAAAGCTCGCCTTTGCTGCATTGACCGAGCAGCGGCGCGCCCGGCGCTGGCGCAATTTTGTGCGCCTGGCTTGGCTGGCCGTGATTGTCGCCGTCGCCTGGCTGGCGGTGGAACGCGGCGGCCCACCGCAGGACGGTGCTAAGCCCCATACCGCCGTGCTGGAAATCAAGGGTGAAATTGCATCGGGCGCCGAGGCCAGCGCCGAGCTGATCATCGAGGCGCTGCGCGGAGCCTTTGAAGACGAGGGCGCCAAGGCCGTTGTGCTCCTGATCAATTCTCCCGGGGGCAGCCCGGTGCAGGCGGGCATCATCAACGACGAGATCCGCCGCCTCAAGGCCAAGCACAACAAGCCTGTGTACGCGGTGGTCGAGGAGTCCTGCGCCTCGGCTGCCTACTATATTGCGGTGGCCGCTGACCAGATATTTGTCGACAAGGCGAGCATTGTCGGCAGCATTGGCGTGCTGATGGACGGGTTTGGTTTTACCGGCCTGATGGACAAACTCGGCGTGGAGCGCCGCCTTATGACAGCTGGTGAGAACAAGGGTTTTCTGGACCCATTCAGTCCGCAGACCCCCACCCAAAAAGCCTATGCCCAGGCGATGCTCGACCAGATCCATCAGCAGTTCATCGCCGTGGTCAAGGCCGGGCGCGGCAAGCGCCTGAAAGAAACCCCGGAGACCTTCAGCGGCCTGTTCTGGAGCGGCCAGCAGGCCATTGAGCTCGGGCTGGCCGATCAGTTGGGCAGCCTTGATTTCGTCGCTCGCGAAGTAGTCAAAGCCGAAGATATTGTTGACTACACGCGCCGTGAGAATGTGGCCGAGCGTCTGGTCAAGCGTTTTGGCGCGTCCATTGGCGAGGGTGCAGCCCATGCGATGGGCGCATCGCCGACGGTTCGATAACCCGGCTCAGCGGCCCAATCCGAACACGGCCGGGGTGGCGTTGTCCGGCCCGCCGGTCCTTTGCCGCCAGTTTTTGACGGTTTCGCTGAGGCAAACGCCCCGGCTCAGCGTCAGGCCGCTGCACACCGCCAGTCGGGTTTGTGGCTGCAGCGTCTGCAGCAGGGTCTGCATCATGGCCGCGTTGCGGTAGGGCGTCTCAATGAAAAGCTGGGCCTGTCCGCTTTTGAGCGCCACCGATTCGAGTTCACGGATTCGCTGGGCACGCTCACCCGCCTCCTGCGGCAGATAGCCGGCAAAGGCAAAGCTCTGGCCGTTCAGGCCACTGGCTGCCAAGGCTAACAACAGTGACACCGGCCCCACCAAAGGAATGACCGTGATGCCCAGATCATGGGCGGCACGCACCACCGATGAGCCCGGATCGGCCACGGCGGGCATACCCGCCTCGCTGACCAGGCCCACATCCTGTCCTTGCAGGGCCGCGTGGAGCAGCGGGCGGGCATCGAAATTGCCGCCGTGATCGCCTTTTTTGTGCACTTCGCGCGGCAACTCAGTCAGGTGCAGGGCCTGGATCGGGTTTTCCAGAGGGACGACATCATTGACCCGCTTGAGGTAGGCGCGGGTGGACTTGGCGTTTTCGCAAATCCAGTGCTGCAGTCGGGCGGCCACGCTCAGTGTGCCCAGTGGCATGGTCTCGCTGATGTCGGTGAGGTCCGCACAGCCGAAATCGAGCGGCGCGGGAACCAGAAAGAGTCGGCCCTTGGCGGCTTGCCCGCCATGATCGGGAACGGTGTTCATGCCTTGAGCAGGTTGATGCCCGCCGCCTGGATCATGCGGCAGGTGCGAATCAGGGGCAAACCCACCAGTGCGGTCGGGTCGTCGTTGTCAATCGCCGAGAGCAGGGCAATTCCCAAACCCTCGCTTTTGGCGCTCCCGGCGCAGTCGTAAGGGGTTTCGGCACGAAGATAAGACTCAATTTCGGTGTCGCTGAGATCACGAAACCGGACCCGGACCTGGGCCAATTCCGTCTGCGCGAACCCGCTCTCCTGGCACACCACGGCCACCGCTGTCTGGAAGATCACGGTTTTCCCCCGCATTTGCCGCAGTTGCGCCACGGCCCGCGCATGGTTGCCGGGTTTGCCCAGCGCCAGGCCATCAAGATCAGCCACCTGGTCCGATCCGATGACCACCGCCTTGGGAAACTGAGCTGAAACGGCCTGCGCCTTGGCCAGCGCCAACCGGCAGGCCAGTTGCTGCGGTGTTTCATCGGGCCGTGATGACTCGTCAACGTGCGGGGCGATCACGTCAAATGCAATTCGCAACCGCTCAAGCAGTTCGCGGCGGTAGGGTGAGGTGGAGCCCAAAATTAGAGGGCGGGTGACAGGTTCAGACATGCCGTGATTCTCTTACACTGCGGCCATGAAGAATCAAATCACTCCCCAGCACCTCGATGTGAAGGCGCTTGCACAGTCCGAAGGCGAAATCAGCGGTCACGATACGCTATCAAAATATGAGCGACTTATCAAGGAAACAAATGGACTGGGGTCAGATCACCCATTGAATTGGTCGGTTCGCGGGGAGTTGCGAACTGACCAAGCCGGTGCGGGCCAAGTCTGGTTGCATCTGACGGTCGATGTCAGTTTGCCCCTGGTTTGCCAGCGCTGCCTGGGCCTGGCCGACATTGCCCTGGCTGTGAAGCAGTCCTTTCGCTTCGTCGAAAGCGAAGAAGTGGCCCTGGCACAGGACGATGACTGTGAGGAAGATTTGCTGGTTCTGAGCTGCGAGTTCGATCTGGGTGCCTTGATTGAAGACGAAGTGCTGATGGCGCTTCCCGTCTCCCCCCGGCATGAAATCTGCCCGGTTCCGGTTAAACTTGCCGTGGCTGATGCGGATTTTGAGTCTGAATCGGCGAAAAAGCGCAATCCGTTCGCTGTGCTTTCCCAGTTGCAGGGAGGCAAGCCGCATTGACGATCTGATCTTCGTCGGTAATTGAGCTACAATCAAAGGCTTCGCGCAAATTGAAGCACGCGCGTTCCACTAAACCCCTATTGTTGCGACTTTCGCAGCATGCACGTCAAGGAGCGGATCATGGCCGTCCAACAAAACAAGAAGTCACCTTCCAAGCGCGGTATGCACCGTGCTCACAATGCACTGGTTGTCCCCGGTATCGCGGTTGAGCCCACCACGGGCGAAATTCATTTGCGTCACCACATCAGCCCCACGGGCTTTTACCGTGGTCGCAAAGTGCTCAAGACCAAATCAGAAGATTGACCGCTTTTTCCGGTTCAAGGCCCGAGGCTACTTTGTATAGCGTCGGGCTTTTGTTTTGATACCCCGGATTTCCGGCGGATGCTCAAACTGGTAAGCTGTTTCCCATGACCACTATTGCCGTTGATTGCATGGGAGGCGACCACGGCCCCGAGGTCACGCTGCCCGCCTGCCGACACTTTCTGGACAGCCACCCCCAGGCGCGGCTGCTCATGGTGGGCCTTCCTGAAAGCCTGGCGGGTTTTTCGCACGAGCGTGCGACCCTCATTACGGCCAGTCAAGTCGTCGACATGCATGACCCGCTCGAAGTTGCGCTTCGACGCAAAAAAGACTCCACGATGCGCGTTGCCATTGAGCAGGTCAAGAGCGGCCAGGCGCAGGCCGCTGTCTCAGCAGGCAATACGGCCGCATTGATGGCCATTTCACGGTACGTTCTCAAGACCCTGGCCGGTATCGATCGACCCGCCATCGCCGGGCAAATTCCCAATGCCAAAGGCCAAGCCACCACGGTACTGGACATGGGTGCCAATGTGGATTGTTCGGCCGAACACTTGCTGCAGTTTGCGGTCATGGGCTCGGCTTTGGTGTCGGTCCTCAGTGGCAATGACAGCCCGACGGTGGGCTTGCTCAATATTGGCGAGGAAGCCATCAAGGGCAATGAGGTCATCAAGAAAGCCGGTGAGTTGCTCCGCGCTGCGTCCGAGGCCGGGGATTTGAATTTCTACGGAAACATTGAAGGCAACGACATATTCAAGGGCACCGCCGATATTGTTGTTTGTGACGGCTTTGTGGGCAATGTCGCACTCAAGGCCAGCGAAGGGTTGGTCACCATGGTGATCAATTTCCTGAAAATCGAGTTTTCCCGCAATATCCTCACCAAATTGGCGGCCCTGGCTGCCTACCCCATTATGTCGGCGCTCAAGAAGCGCGTGGATCACCGCCGCTACAACGGCGGTTCCCTGTTGGGCCTGCGTGGCCTGGTGTTCAAGAGCCACGGTTCGGCCGACGCGCTGGCGTTCGAGTATGCACTGGCGCGCGCCTATGAGGCGGCCAGTCATAAGCTGCTCGAGCGCGTCCAGGCCCGGATCGCGCATGCCGTGCCTTTGTTTGGCGTCCCCGACAAGCCTGCCGCGCCACAGGGCCTTTCAGCGCACTGAACCATGAAGCCTTTTTCCCGCATCACTGGAACTGGCAGCTACCTCCCCCCCCGGAGGGTGAGCAATGATGAACTGGTGGCGGAGCTGGCGGCCAAGGGCGTTGAAACTTCGAATGACTGGATTGTCGAGCGCACCGGCATCCGGGCGCGTCACTTTGCCGATCCGCAGGTTTGCAGCAGCGAGTTGGCCGTGCAGGCGGCGCGCCAGGCACTTGACGCAGCCGGGTTGCAGGCCTCCCAGATTGATTTGATCATTGTTGCCACGTCCACCCCCGACATGGTGTTCCCCTCGACTGCCTGCATTGTGCAAAACATGCTGGGCGCCAATGGCTGCGCTGCGTTTGACGTGCAGGCTGTGTGCAGCGGCTTTGTCTACGCCCTGACGGTGGCCGACTCTTTGATCCGCACCGGGACCGCCAAAAAGGCCTTGGTCATCGGTGCCGAGGTGTTCTCCCGCATTCTCGACTTCAAGGACCGCACTACGTGTGTCCTGTTTGGCGACGGGGCGGGCGCCGTGGTGCTGCAAGCCTCCGAAACGCCGGGCATTCTGGCCAGCGATTTGCACGCCGATGGCAGGCATGTGGGAATTCTCTGTGTACCGGGCAATGTATCGGGCGGCCAGGTTCGGGGTGAAGCCTTGCTCAAGATGGACGGGCCGGCGGTGTTCAAGCTGGCCGTGGGCGTACTTGATCGCGCCGCGCGTGCCGTCCTTGCCAAAGCAGGCAAGACAGCGGCGGACATCGACTGGCTGATTCCGCACCAGGCCAACATCCGTATCATGCAAGGCACGGCCAAAAAACTCAAAATTCCCCTGGACCGGGTCATCGTCACGGTCGATGAGCACGGCAATACTTCCGCAGCGTCCATTCCCCTGGCACTTGATGCTGGCGTGCGTGGCGGCAAGATCAAATCGGGTCAACTGCTGATGCTCGAAGGCGTTGGCGGTGGTTTCACCTGGGGCGCGGTGCTATTGCAACTGTAGCTGTATCTTCATGTGCAGCAAGGGCTGCGGTCATATTTAATCGAAATAATTGGACAACAACCACATGAAACCTTTTGCCTTTGTATTTCCCGGCCAGGGCTCCCAGTCCGTGGGCATGCTCGACGCCTGGGGTGGTCACCCAACCGTTCAGGAGGCGCTCAAGGAGGCTTCAGAGGCCCTGGGTCAAGATCTGGCCCTGCTGATCCGGCAAGGTCCCAAAGAGGTGCTGGACCTTACCACCAACACCCAGCCGGTGATGCTGGTCGCCGGGGTGGCGGCCTACCGGGTCTGGCTCGGGGAGACCGGTGCCTTGCCCGCAGCAGTGGCAGGCCATTCGCTCGGTGAATATTCGGCCCTGGTCGCCGCAGGCGTTCTGACCCTGGCCCAGGCAGTACCACTGGTGCGCTTTCGGGCCCAGGCCATGCAGGAGGCTGTGCCGGTGGGTGCGGGTGCCATGGCCGCCATTCTGGGTATGGATGCTGCAAAAGTAATAGCGTACTGTGCAGATGTGACGGAGGGATTTGGCCAAAGATCTTCTGAAGTTGTGGAGGCGGTCAATTTCAATGACAACGCCCAGACCGTGATCGCGGGGAGCCGCGCGGCGGTCGAAAAAGCCTGCGAAGTGCTCAAGGCCAGCGGTGCCAAACGCTGCCTGCCCCTGCCCGTCTCGGCGCCATTTCACTCCAGTTTGATGAAGCCGGCGGCGGAGCGTCTGCGGGAGAAATTGCAATCGGTCGAGTTTTTGCCGCCCCAGGTGGCCCTGATCAACAACATTGACGTGGCCGTGGAGTCCGATGTGGCGCGCATCCGGGACGCCCTGTACCGGCAGGCGTTTGGACCCGTGCGCTGGGTGGAATGTGTTCGTGCCCTTAAAGCCCGGGGGTTGAGCGCGGTGGTGGAATGCGGCCCTGGCAAGGTACTCGCGGGTATGGTCAGGCGCATCGATCCGGAAATGACTGGCCTGCCGATGTACGACCCCGCCAGTCTGGCGCTGGCCAGGGACGCACTGGTCTGATCAATGGCGCGGTGCGGTCGATGAATCAACAAGAGGAGTGGTATGCAAGAGCTCAAATTTGAAGGCCAGGTCGCCCTGGTGACGGGCGCCTCGCGTGGCATCGGCGCGGCCATTGCGCTGGAATTGGCACAGCGCGGCCTCAAGGTCGTCGGTACCGCCACGACCGAGGACGGGGCGCAGAAGATCAGCCAGACCCTGTCTGGTTTCGCCGGATGCAGTGGCAGGGCGCTCGACGTGAACAACGCCGCGGCTGCGCAGTCGCTGATCGACGACATCGTCAAGGAGCACGGCGGCCTGCAGGTGCTGGTGAACAATGCCGGTATCACACGCGACAACCTGTCCATGCGCATGAAGGACGAGGAGTGGGATGCCGTGCTCGACACCAACCTCAAGTCTGTGTTCCGGATGAGCCGTGCGGTGATGCGCACGATGATGAAGCAGCGCTACGGGCGCATCATCAACATTACCTCAGTGGTGGGCGCCTCTGGCAACCCGGGTCAGGCCAATTACGCCGCCGCCAAGGCCGGCGTGGCGGGCATGACCCGCGCCCTGGCGCGCGAGCTGGGTTCTCGCAACATCACCGTGAACTGCGTGGCCCCGGGTTTCATCGAAACCGACATGACGGCGAGCCTGCAGCAAGAACAGAAGGCGGCACTGATCAATCAGATTCCACTGGGGCAGTTGGGTAAACCGGCCGATATTGCCCACGCGGTGGGCTATCTGGCCTCGCCCCAAGCCGCCTATGTCACGGGCCAGGAACTGCATGTCAACGGCGGCATGTTCATGGCCTAAACTCTGCAGAATGCAAAGCTCCCGGCTCGCGCTGACATCGGGTCTGCCGGGATTACTACAAAACAAGCCGATTTATCCGTTCGGTTGCCAAATTGGAGAACTCTCTCCAACCCGGCTAAAATCACGGATCCATTTACAACCCTTTGAGGGAACCCATGAGCGATATTGAAGCACGCGTTAAGAAGATCATTGCCGAGCAACTCGGTGTGGAAGAGGCACAAGTCACCAACGAAAAAGCTTTCGTGGCCGACTTGGGCGCTGACTCACTGGACACGGTTGAGCTGGTCATGGCTCTGGAAGACGAGTTTGGCATCGAAATTCCGGACGAAGATGCCGAGAAGATCACCACCGTCCAAAACGCGATCGATTACGCCAATACACATCAAAAAGCGTAAGCTCCCCAGCCCTGCGGCTCGCGTGCACTTGGCCGCTGGCTGCGACGGCGTGCGCCGGGAGGTATTCCTGGCGGACTAGCCTGGTTTCACGCCCCGCTCGGGGGCTTTCTTTAGACCAACTACAGATTGAAAACTACTATGTCCCGTCGTCGTGTTGTCGTCACTGGCTTGGGTTGTGTCAGTCCTGTGGGCAACACCGTAGGTGAGGCCTGGACCAACCTGATTGCCGGAAAATCCGGTATCGATCTGATCACCAAGTTTGATGCTTCGAGCTTTTCCTGCAAGATTGCCGGCGAAGTCAAAGGCTTCGCGCTGGAGTCCTATCTTGGTTCCAAAGAAGCGCGGACCATGGATACCTTTATTCATTTCGGCATTGCGGCGGCGGCCCAGGCGGTTGAAGATGCGGGGTTGCCCACGGGTGAGGCACTGGACGATGAACTGGCCACTCGCATTGCCTGCGTGATTGGTTCGGGCATCGGTGGCCTGCCCATGATTGAGAGCACGCATGCCGAGTTTTTGCAGCGCGGCGCGCGTCGCATTTCTCCGTTTTTTGTTCCCGCCACAATTGTCAACATGGTGGCCGGTCAGGTGGCCATCCGCTTTGGTTTCAAGGGTCCCAATCTGGCCATTGTGACGGCCTGCACCACCGGCCTGCACTGCATCGGCGAAGGTGGACGCATGATTGAGTATGGCGACGCCGATATCGTTCTCGCCGGGGGGTCGGAGGCCACGATTTCACCGTTGGGCGTGGGCGGCTTTGCCTCCATGCGCGCCCTGAGCACCCGCAACGATGACCCGCAGACCGCCTCACGCCCCTGGGACAGGGATCGCGACGGCTTCGTTCTGGGCGAGGGTGCGGGCGTTATGGTGCTCGAAGAATACGAACACGCCAAGGCGCGTGGCGCGCGAATTTACGCCGAACTGGCCGGGTTTGGCATGAGTGCCGACGCGGGGCACATGACCGCGCCCAATCTGGACGGTCCACGCCGGGCCATGCTCAGTGCCTTGCGCAATGCGGGTGTCAACGCCGACCAGGTTGATTACCTCAACGCCCACGGTACGTCCACCCCGCTGGGGGACATCAATGAGTCCAATGCCATCAAGGCTGCTTTGGGGGACCACGCAAAAAAGGTGGTGGTCAACTCGACCAAGTCCATGACCGGACATTTGCTCGGTGGCGCTGGCGGTATCGAGTCGGTGTTCACGGTTCTGGCCCTGCATCACCAGAAAAGCCCACCGACGATCAATATATTCAACCAGGATCCGGAGTGTGACCTCGACTACTGCGCCAACACCGCACGTGACATGAAGATCGACGTGGCCCTGAAGAACAACTTCGGTTTTGGGGGCACTAACGGCGCCCTGGTCTTCAAGCGGGTGCCCTGATGGATTCCTCCTCGCGCCGCCGAGTCCAAACACCTCATCCCGGACTCACTTGAGCCCACACAGCGCCCCAGCGGTGAGCTACCCGGTGGGGCATTCGCGTGTTCGCGCCGCGGTGACGGTGCTGATCGCATTGGCGGGCATTGTCACGGGACTGATCTGGGGCGCGGGCGCGGCTATGTTGGGTTGGCGTCAGGGGCTGTTTGCAGCCGTCCTTTTGCTCACCCTCGGTCTGGCCCTCTGGCATTGGCAGCGCCAGGTGCCGGGCCACTTGCAATGGGACGGCCGAAGCTGGAGTTGGGTCAGCCATGGGGCCACGAGGGGCGCGCGGGTGACCGTCGATCTCGATTTCCAGTTTGCGCTTGTATTGACCGTTCAACTCGAGAACGGATCGCGCATCAGCCTGTGGCCTGAGCGCCGCACCAACCCTTTGACCTGGAGCGCCCTGCGCCGGGCCGTTCACAGTCACAGCAGCCGCGCCGGGGACCGAACCGGGCGTTTGGGCGCATTGGGCTAACATCACAACGTGAGCACTACCCCCCCTCTTTTGCCACCCTCAACGGACGTCCATGACAGCGATGTGGTGCTGGTGGAGCGGGCCGTGGCCGGTGATCAGCTCGCCTTTGAGCTGCTGGTGGAGAAATACCAGCGCCGGATCCAGCGTCTGATTGGCCGCATGGTGCGCGACGTGGACCTGGTGGAGGACATCGCACAGGAAACCTTCATCCGTGCATACCGAGCCTTGCACCAGTTTCGCGGGGAGGCCCAGTTCTATACCTGGCTGTACCGGATTGCGGTCAATACAGCCAAGAAATTCCTTCTCGAACTCAAGCGCGATCCCACGGTGCCGCAGAACACGGGCAAGGGAAATGATGACGGCGATGAAACTTCTTGGTCTGGAAGTGAACCAACCTCGGGTGAGACGCCGGAGTCGCTGTTGGCGGCCAAGGAAATCGCGGCGGCGGTCAATGCGGCGCTGGAGGCGTTACCCGAGGATTTGCGTCAGGCTTTGACGCTGCGGGAAATGGAAGGTTTGAGCTATGAGGAGATTTCGGAAATGATGAATTGCCCCATAGGGACTGTGCGCTCCCGCATTTTTCGCGCCCG
The DNA here is from genome assembly GCA_963784775.1 of uncultured beta proteobacterium. Taxonomy (GTDB): domain Bacteria; phylum Pseudomonadota; class Gammaproteobacteria; order Burkholderiales; family Burkholderiaceae_C; genus Rhodoferax. The sequence continues at coordinate 275,492 of CAWAST010000002.1, forward strand.
CGAGGCCATCTCGGCCAAGGTCAGGCCGATGCTCACAACCCAGACTGGCAAACGCTGGTAGCTGGGGGAACCAGACTGGACCCAATCATGCAAACAGCTCAACACAACCATGAACTCGTTTCCGCGCTGGCCGACGGCGAACTTGGCGCAGCGGACATTCCCCGCGCTTTTGATGTCCTGGCTCAGGACCCGCAGGCCCAGACCTCCTGGCGCACTTACCATTTGATTGGCGATGTGCTGCGCGCCGGTCCCACGCTGGCGGTCTGCTCCGACGCACGATTCATGCAAACACTGAGCACCCGGCTGCTACAGGAAGCGGGCATGCCACGGAGTGATTTTGCTATCAAACAGGTAGCTGATAACACCCGTTTGATGGTGGCTAAAGGCCAAAACCTTCCCGAAGAATTGGGCGCCAACGATCCCGTTTTTCAATGGAAAATGGTGGCCGGGCTGGCCTCGCTGGCGGCTGTTGCCGTGCTGGGCTGGAATGTGCTTGGTCAGTGGGGCCCTCCGCTGGCAGGGGCTCAGTTGGCCCAGGTTCAGGCTCAGGTCAGCCCACCTGAGTTGGTGGCTCAGCAATTTATCGCTTCGGGTGAACCCCAGGTCATGATCCGTGACCCCCAACTTGACGCACTGTTGGCCGCCCACAAGCAGTTTGGCGGTGCTTCGGCGCTGCAAATGCCCACGGGTTTTCTTCGCAACGCCACCTTTGAGGGGTCCGCGCGTTGAGTCTGCGGGAGAACTTGATGGCCGCCGCCCTGCCTGCCCGATCCGGTCGGCGCCTGATGGGTGTTGTGGTCGGTCTGCTGGCCTTGACGCTCGGTGCAGGGGCGGTGGCGCAGGCTGTTTCCCCGCCCTTGGTCGGCACCGGTGCACGCAACAGCGTGAGCGACTGGCTCAATCGCGTGCACCAGGCCGCAAAGCAGCGTGCCTACGTGGGAACCTTTGTGGTCTCGGGGGGTGGGCGCCTGTCCAGCGCACGCATCTGGCATGTCTGTGAAGGCGATCAGCAGGTCGAGCGGATCGAGTCCCTGACCGGCCCGGCCCGCTCCACGTTCCGGCGCAATGATGAGGTCATGACCTTTTTTCCAGAGCGCGGCGTCGTCGTAGCGGAGCGGCGGGAATCGATGGGTATTTTCTCGGGCCTGCCGCCGTCCTGGGATGCCTTGATTGCGCGGTATTACCGCGGTCGACCCGCCGGAAGCGATCGGGTCGCCGGTGTTGAGGCCGATGTGCTCGTTTTGTCGCCAGAGGACAAATTGCGCTATGGCTACCGGGTCTGGACCGAAAAAAGCTCCGGGTTGGTGGTCAGACTTGAAACCCTGGACAACTCCGGGCGCGTGCTTGAGAGTGTGGCGTTCTCCGATCTGCAGCTCGATGCACAGGTGAGCTTCAGCAAGCTGAGCCAGATGATGAGCAACACCGAGGGCTACCAGATTGAGCGCCCGGTGGCGGTGGCCACCACCGCCGCCGCCGAAGGCTGGACCCTGAAAAGCGCGGTGCCCGGATTCAAACCGGTCAACTGCTACAAACGCCCGGTTGCCGCGGCGGGAACAGGCTCCCCCGAGGCTGCCCTGCAATGCATTTATTCCGACGGCCTGGCCTCGGTATCGATTTTCATCGAGCCCGCGTCCCCGGGGCGTCATGCGCAGAGCGGGGCTTGGAGTTCCGGTGCCACCCAGGCGCTGACCTGGCGTTTGGGAGAGCGTTGGGTGACGGCCGTGGGTGAAGTGCCGCCACACACGCTGGCTACATTTGCACTGGAACTTGAGCCAAAAAAATGACTCTGAAGTGGAGACCTGGCGGCACTCTGTCAGGCATTTCGGATTTCCCCCATTGGTTACATCTATGTTCTTATAAGAAAGGTCGATGATGATTCATATCGATTTGAAAAAGTCGCGCTCGATCGCGCTGGCCGCCGCACTGGCCATCACCGTCGTGATTACTTTGGTGCCTGCCACGCCGGTGGCGGCACAGACGCGGGTATTGCCTGATTTCACCGATCTGGTCGAGCAGGTCGGACCTTCCGTGGTCAACATCCGCACCATGGAGAAAGTGGCTGATGCCCCCGACTCGAGTTCGGGCGTTGATGAACAGATGCTTGAATTTTTCCGTCGCTTTGGTTTGCCCATTCCCAATATGCCGCGCCAGGCGCCGCCCAAGAATCACCCGCAGATTCCCACACCGGGCGAGAAGCAGCCCAGCGGCGTGGGCTCGGGGTTCATCCTCTCCTCCGATGGCTTGATCATGACCAATGCCCATGTGGTTGACGGCGCTGACGAGGTTCTGGTCACCTTGACCGACAAGCGCGAATTCAAGGCCAAAATTATCGGTGCGGACAAACGCAGCGATATCGCTGTGGTCAAGATCGAGGCCACCGGTTTGCCAGCGGTGCGGGTGGGCGACGTGGCCCGGCTCAAGGTCGGCGAGTGGGTCATGGCAATTGGTTCACCCTTCGGACTGGACAACACCGTGACGGCGGGTATTGTGAGCGCCAAGCAGCGCGACACTGGCGACTACCTTCCCTTTATTCAAACCGACGTGGCCATCAACCCCGGCAATTCGGGCGGCCCGTTGATCAACATGCGCGGCGAGGTGGTGGGCGTGAACAGCCAGATCTATTCCCGCTCGGGCGGCTCCATGGGCATATCGTTTGCCATCCCCATTGACGAGGCGGTCCGCGTCAGCGAGCAGTTGCGCGTTTCCGGCCGTGTCACGAGGGGGCGTATCGGCGTGCAGATTGACCAGGTCACCAAAGAGGTGGCAGAGTCCATCGGGTTGGGCAAGCCGGTGGGGGCTCTGGTGCGCAGTGTCGAGCCGGGCGCACCGGCTGAAAAAGCGGGCGTTGAGGCCGGCGACATCATCGTCAAGTTTGACGGACAGGCCGTGGAAAAGACCAGCGACCTGCCCCGCATGGTGGGGCGGACAAAGCCAGGGACGCTCAGCAAATTGACCGTTTTCCGGCGCGGAGCCTACCGCGATATTGCCGTCACCATTGGCGAAATCGCCGCCGATAAGCCGGTTCGGAAAGCGTCCAGCCGGGAAGACAAACCCAAGCCATCCACGGTGGGACAAGTGCTCGGCTTGAGCGTGAGTGATTTGACGGACGAGCAGAAGAAAGAACTCAACCTCAAGGGTGGCGTGCGGGTTGAGGCCACGACCGAGGTGGCGACTCGCGCCGGTATCCGTGAAGGCGACGTACTGGTGGCCATTGCCAATGCACAGATTTCCAACGTCAAGGACTTTGAGGCGGCGCTCTCCAAAATCGATCGCAGCAAGCCGGTCAACGTGCTGCTGCGCCGGGGTGAATGGGCGCAATATGTGGTGATTCGTCCCGCGCCGTAAAGCGCCAGGAACACGTCGGCCTGCCATCGGCGGTGTGAATTCCGTCGGGCAGGCCGATGGTTTTACCCCCGTTAAAAATATTTACAGAGATTTTTCCCGTCGCAAGAATGCGTGTGCTCACTAACTTTTCTGCGGTATGGCTGCAGTTTTGGTTAGAATCGGCTGTGATTCTGACGGCTAAATAGCATATCGATGGAAAAGAGTTCACGATGCGGGATGAATTGAAGTGCCCCACAGGTGATCCACAGTTCGCTCACAAGTTGTCCAACGGGCGACTTGTTTGAAATGTTAATAAGCTGTGTATAAAGTTTATGTTGCGGAACGGCAACGACTGATGGCAAGCGGTTTTGGGGCTGGCTGTTTTTGGCTTTTTGCCTACAATGAACGTCCAGCTATCGCAGTTGCCAATAGATTGTTGGTTCAGGGCGCGTCAGAAATCCGACGCGCCCTTTTTTCTTGCGCGTCTTTTTAAATCAATTACTTAAGTGTCTGCCTTGATGAACCACATCAGAAATTTTTCAATCATTGCGCACATCGATCACGGCAAATCGACGTTGGCCGATCGCTTGATCCAGCGCTGCGGCGGGCTGCAGGATCGAGAGATGCAAGCCCAGGTTCTGGACTCGATGGACATTGAAAAAGAGCGTGGGATAACCATCAAGGCCCAGACCGCTGCGCTTAAATACAAAGCGCTTGACGGGCAAATTTACAACCTCAATCTGATCGACACGCCTGGTCACGTGGACTTCTCCTATGAAGTGAGCCGTTCGCTCTCGGCCTGCGAGGGCGCGCTGTTGGTGGTCGATGCCAGCCAGGGTGTTGAAGCGCAGACGGTGGCCAATTGCTACACCGCGCTCGATCTGGGTGTGGAGGTGGTGCCGGTGCTCAACAAGATGGATCTGCCCAACGCCGATCCGGACAATGCCAAAGTCGAAATCGAAGACGTGATCGGCATTGACGCCAAGGACGCCATCGCCTGCTCGGCAAAAACGGGTATGGGCGTGGATGAAATTCTTGAGGCCGTGGTGGCCCGTATTCCCGCGCCCAAGGGCAACCCGCAAGGCGCTCTGCGCGCCATGATTGTGGACAGCTGGTTCGACACCTATGTGGGCGTGGTGATGCTGGTGCGCGTGGTCGATGGCCGACTGGAGCGCGGTGAGCGCATCAAGATGATGGCCACCGATACAACTTACAACGCCGACAAGCTAGGCGTCTTCACGCCCGCGGACGAACCACGCGAGTCGCTCGAAGCGGGCGAGGTGGGCTACATCATCGCCGGCATTCGCGAACTGCAGGCCGCCAAGGTGGGCGACACCATTACCCTGATCAAGTCCGGCACAGGGGGTGCGGCCTTCACCGCGACCAAGGCTCTGCCGGGCTTCAAGGAAATCCAGCCCCAGGTGTTCGCCGGGCTGTACCCGACCGAGGCCAACCAGTATGAAGGGCTGCGCGACAGCCTGGAGAAGCTCAAGCTCAACGATTCGTCCCTGCATTACGAGCCCGAGGTGTCCCAGGCGCTGGGTTTTGGTTTTCGCTGCGGTTTCCTTGGCCTGCTGCACATGGAGATCGTGCAGGAGCGGCTCGAGCGCGAGTTCGATCAGGACCTGATCACCACCGCACCCAGCGTGGTCTACCAAGTGGTGCAGGTCGATGGCACCGTGAGAATGGTGGAGAACCCCTCCAAGATGCCCGACCAAGGACAGCTTGACGAAGTGCGCGAGCCCATTGTCACCGTGCACCTGTACATGCCGCAAGACTATGTGGGCGCGGTGATGACGCTGGCCAACCAGAAGCGTGGCGTGCAGATGAACATGGCCTACCACGGCCGCCAGGTGATGCTCACCTACGAGATGCCGCTCGCTGAGATCGTGCTCGATTTCTTTGACAAGCTCAAGTCGGTCTCGCGCGGCTATGCCTCCATGGACTACGAGTTCAAGGAGTACCGCGCTGCCGACGTCGTGAAAGTCGATATCCTTCTCAATGGCGAGAAGGTAGATGCCCTGTCGATCATTGTGCACCGCTCCCAGTCGCAGTACCGGGGCCGGGCCGTGGTGGCCAAGATGCGCGAGATCATTTCCCGCCAGATGTACGACGTGGCCATCCAGGCTGCCATCGGAGCGAACATCATCGCCCGTGAGACAATCAAAGCCCTGCGCAAGAACGTGATTGCCAAGTGCTATGGCGGTGATATTTCGCGCAAACGCAAGCTCCTTGACAAACAAAAAGAAGGCAAGAAACGCATGAAACAGATCGGTTCGGTCGAGGTTCCCCAGGAAGCTTTCCTGGCCATTTTGCAGGTGGACAACTGATGCAAGTTCTCACCTCGGCCATTCTGGCCGCCTTTGTCGCTTACTGCGGAGCCTGGTACGTTGGCATGGTCGAAGGCAACTTCGCGCTGCTGCTGTTTCTCGCGTCGTTCGTGACCGGCATCTATTGGCTCGCCGAGCGTTTTTACTTTTTGCCCCAGCGTCAGGCTGCAGCCGAGCAGCTTGAGGCGCAGGCCCACAAGCGCCGCGCCGAGCTCAACCAGAAAGGCATCAGCCAGGTTGACGACAACATTGCCGAGGGCAAGGCGCGCATTCTGGAGCAGCCCTGGTGGCTGGACTGGACTGCCGGCCTGTTTCCGGTGATTGTGGCGGTGTTCCTGCTGCGCTCGTTTTTGTTTGAACCGTTCAAGATTCCCTCGGGCTCGATGGTGCCCACGCTGCGCATTGGCGACTTGATTCTGGTCAACAAGTTTGTGTACGGGCTGCGCCTGCCCGTCATCAACCTCAAGATCACTGAGGGCACAGCACCCCAGCGCGGTGATGTCATGGTGTTTCGTTACCCGCCCAGGCCCAGCCTGGATTACATCAAGCGGGTGGTGGGCGTACCTGGCGACGAAGTGGCTTACATCAACAAGCGTCTGACCATCAATGGCGAAGTCATGCCCACCACGGCGAGTCCCGAGTTTTTTGACGACGAGACCATGCGTTACTTCAAGCAGTACCAGGAGACCTTGGGTGCGCACACCCACAATCTGCTCAACGACGAGAGTCGCCCGGCCTTTGTGCCCGGGGCCGACGATTTTGCGTTCAAGGCGAACTGCCGCTACAGCATCGAGGGAGTGGTGTGCAAGGTGCCCCCGGGGCATTACTTTATGATGGGCGACAACCGCGACAACTCGCTCGATTCTCGCTATTGGGGCTTTGTGCCCGACAAGAACATCGTGGGCAAGGCCTTCTTTGTCTGGATGAACTTTGGCAACCTCAAGCGCATCGGCTCATTTGACTGAGATCTCCATTACCATGGGAGCGCTTTTGGGGTCAGGCACACCGCTGCGCCGCCCGCTTGAGCGCACAACAGTTTTTTTGATGAGGAGGTGGTATGACGCATGAGCTCAAGTCCCGTCAGCGCGGGATGTCCTTTCTAGGGTTGCTGGTTGTGGGTGGTCTGCTGGCTGTGGGTGGGGTGATCACCGCGCAGATCATCCCCACGGCCATCGAGTATCAGGCCATTGCGAAGGCTGCCAAAAAATCCAGCGAAGGCAATACCGTAGCGGAAGTGCGCTCAATTTTTGACAAAGCCGCCGCGATTGACAACATCAGCTCGATTTCGGGCAAGGATTTGGAGGTTACCAAGGAGGGTGACAAGGTGGTGGTCAGCTTTGCTTACCAGCGCGAGATTCACCTGGCCGGCCCGGGTTACTTGACGCTCAAGTACACCGGGCGCTCCAACAAGTGATTGTGGACAAGGGTGTGGGCGCGTGAACGAGGGCCTTGTTGCCCTGCAAGGGCGATTGCAGCATGAGTTTGCAACTCCGGGCTTGCTCACTCGCGCCATCACCCACCGGAGCTTTTCATCCGACCACAACGAACGCCTTGAGTTCCTGGGCGACTCGGTCCTGAGCCTGGCCGTCTCTGACTTGCTCTATGAGCGTCTGAGCGAATTGCCAGAGGGCGACTTGTCCCGGGTACGCGCCAATCTGGTCAAGCAGGACACCTTGCATCAGCTCGCCCTCGAACTGGGCTTGCCTGCGGTGATCAGGCTCGGCGAAGGCGAGGTGCGTTCGGGCGGACAAAAGCGCCCCTCCATTCTGGCCGACGCGCTCGAAGCCGTGATCGGGGCGGTTTACCTGGACGCTGGCTTTGCAGCGGCGCAGGCTCTGGTCCAGCGCCTGTTCAAGGAGGTTGAAATCAAGGCCGACATGAAAGCCATTGGCAAGGACCCCAAGACGGAGTTGCAAGAGTGGCTGCAGGGCCACAAAATGAACCTTCCCGCGTACCGCGTAGTGGCCACCCTGGGTGCAGCGCACCGCCAGACCTTTGATGTCGAGTGCGAAATCGTCGAGTTCAAGCTCTGTGAGCGCGGCATCGGGAGCTCACGCCGCGCTGGCGAGCAAGCCGCCGCAGAAGCCATGCTGCAGTCGCTCAAGGCAAAGACCCCTTAATAGCGATGCGCGACCCACATCGGGGCATGGCCCGCTTTGGAAAACCAATATGACTACTCCTAAAAATATAGCTACTGATGATGATTCCACGGGTGCTGAAGGCCAAAATGACCTTGAAAGCATGCTCAAGGGTCTGCGCACGGCGGCCCCGGCCACCGGTGCGCCGGTTGAGGGCCAGCGCTGTGGCCTGATTGCCATTGTGGGCAAGCCCAACGTGGGCAAATCCACCCTGCTCAACGCCCTGGTGGGCCAGAAAATCAGCATCACCTCGCGCAAGGCCCAAACCACACGACATCGCATCACCGGTATGCACACCCAGGGGGCGACCCAGTTTGTGTTTGTTGATACCCCGGGCTTTCAAACCCGCCATAACAACGCCCTGAACCGTTCCCTCAACAAGACTGTGCTGGGCGCGGTGGGGGACGTGGACCTGATTGTGTTCGTGGTCGAGGCCGGCATCTTCAACCAGGCCGATGCCAAGGTGCTCGACGTGCTGGGCAAGGGCATTCCCACGCTGCTGGTGGCCAACAAGCTCGATCAGGTGCACCGTCGCGCCGACATTGCGCCCTGGCTGCAGGACATGCAGCAGCGCCACGCCTTTGCCGAATTCGTGCCCATGTCGGCCAAGAACGCCAAGGACATCGAGCGCCTGCTGGGCATTTGCGAGAAATACCTGCCCGAGCAGGGCTGGTGGTACGACCAGGACGAGTTGACCGACCGCAGTGAAAAGTTTCTGGCCAGTGAGACCGTGCGTGAGAAGCTGTTTCGCCTCACTGGTGACGAGTTGCCCTACACCTCCACCGTGGTCATCGACAAGTTCGAGGAGGAGCCGCCCGCGCGCAAGGGGCAAAGGCGCCTGCTCAAGATTGCCGCCACCATTGTGGTCGAGCGCGACACCCACAAGGCCATGGTGATCGGCGACAAGGGCGAGCGCATCAAGCGCATTGGCACCGAGACCCGGGTCGAACTGGAGAGGTCGCTTGACGCCAAGGTGTTCATCGAGCTCTGGGTCAAAGTGCGCTCGGGCTGGGCCGATGACGAGGCGCGGGTGCGCAGTTTTGGCTACCAGTAAACGCATCGCTGAGGAGCCGGCCTACGTCCTGCACCGCTACGACTGGAGCGAGTCGAGCCTGATTCTCGAGGTGTTCACCCGTCACCACGGCCGCATCGCCCTGGTGGCCAAGGGCGCCAAGCGGCCCAGTTCAAGCTTTCGCCCGATTCTGCTGCCCTTGCAGCCCCTGCACCTGGCCTTTGGGGGCGATGCCGAAATCCGCACGCTCAAAAGCGCCGAGTGGCAGGGCGGGCACGTCATGCCCACAGGCGAGGCGCTCCTGTCGGGCTACTACCTCAATGAGCTGGTCATGACGCTGCTTGCGCGTGACGATCCCCATTCCCGGCTGTTTGACATCTATTCCAGCGTGGTTGAAGTGATTGCCTGCGAGCACGGCGAAGTGCTGCAGTCGGCCCTGCGCGCGTTCGAGCTCCTGCTGCTGCGCGAAATCGGACTGCTGCCGCTTTTGAGCACGCAAACCATGACGCTGGCCGAACTCGACCTTGAGGGCCGCTACAGCCTGGTGCCCGAAGGCGGCCTGCGCCAGGCCGGGGCCAGCGACCGCGCCAGCCTGAGTGGCGCGCAATGGCTGACGCTGCAGCAGGCGCTGCACGCCAGTACGCCGTTCACCACAACCCTGCGCGCGTGCTCCGAGGTGGCCTCGGAGCTCAAGCCGCAGCTTCGCACCTTGCTCAATTACCATTGCGGCGTGGGCACCCTGCGCACCCGCCAGCTGATGATTGACCTTCAGAACCTCTAGAGGAGCCTGGGCGGCATGGCGCTCGGCTTCGTGTCCTGCCGGCCTGCGACATCCTCGTTGACCTGCGCCGAACACTCTGCTCGCCCAGGCTGCCTCCTTCGTATTCACCTGCGCAGAACGCCCTGCCGCCCAGGCTCCTCGATAATGACACCCATGCAGATCAATCCGCACTTCATCCCCACCCGGCAAGCGGCAGACCGCTCTTTCCGTCAACCTCAACAAAGTGGCGCTGGTGCGCAACACCCGCTATCTGGGCATTCCCAGCGTGACCCGGGCCGCCACAGTGTGCCTTGAGGCTGGGGCGCACGGCATCACGGTCCATCCGCGCCCGGACGAGCGCCATATCCGCGCACATGATGTGCGCGACCTGGCCGAGTTGCTTAAAGACTGGCCGGATCGGGAATTCAACGTTGAGGGAAACCCTTTTCACAACCTGATGGACTGCGTTGCCGATCTGCTTGCGCGCAAACTGCCAGTGCATCAGGTCACTTTTGTGCCCGACAGCGAGGGCCAGTTCACCAGCGATCACGGCTGGAATTTTCCCGAAGATGCCGAACGCCTGCGCCCCCTGATTGCCCGGGCCAAGGCCCTGGGTCTGCGCGTGAGCCTGTTCATGGACGCTGAGCCCCAAGCCATGACCGCAGCCAGGGCTGTGGGGGCCGATCGGGTGGAGTTGTACACCGAACCTTTTGCCGCCGCTTGGGGCACGCCCGAGCAAGAGGCGCAGCTCAAACGTTTTGCCAGGGCCGCGCAGGCCGCGCTCGATGCCGGGCTCGGCATCAACGCCGGGCATGACCTCAACCGTGACAATCTGGCCGCCTTCATTGGGCGCGTGCCGGGGGTCAGTGAAGTCTCCATCGGCCATGCCCTGATCGCCGATGCGCTGGAACTGGGCTACAGCGCCACGGTGCGCGATTATTTGCGCTGCATTGACGAAGGACGGGCGTGATTTACGGCATCGGCACCGACGTGTGCGACGTGCGCCGCATCCGCGCCACTCTGGAACGCCACGGCGAGCGTTTTGCCCGCCGCATCCTGAGCGAGGCCGAGTTCGCCACCTGGCAGGCGCGCAGCGCGCGCTGGCCCGAGCGCGGGGTTCGCTACCTGGCCACCCGCTTTAGCGCCAAGGAAGCCTTCAGCAAAGCCATCGGGCTGGGCATGACGATGCCCATGACCTGGCGCCTGTGCGAAATTTCCAACCAGCCCAGCGGCAAACCCGCCATCGTGTTGCACGGGGTCCTCAAAGACTGGTTTGAGGCGCGGGCCTTGAGCGCACACGTGAGCGTGAGCGACGAGACCGACTATGCCGCGAGCTTTTGTGTTGTCGAAGTTATAGATAAAAACGGACTCTAGCCCTCGTAAAATAAGCATAGTCAGCTATTTATTTGGTAGCATAACTGAACGCCAATCCAGCCCACCAGATTCACCAACCTTCCATGCCCACCATGACCCCGCACGCCCCCCTGATCATCGACATCGCCGGCCTGTCCCTGAGCACAAGCGACCGCCAGCGCCTGCGCCATCCTTTGGTGGGCGGCATCCTTTTATTTGCCCGCAACTGGCAGGACCGCGCCCAGCTCACCAAATTGTGCAGCGCCATCAAAAAAGTTCGCGCCGACCTGCTCATTTGCGTGGACCATGAAGGCGGGCGGGTCCAGCGCTTCAAAACCGATGGTTTTACGCACCTGCCGCCCATGCGCGCCCTGGGCGAGATGTGGCGGAACGATGGCAAACGTGGCCCGGGTACCGGTGCCCTGCAGGCCACCAACGCCGCCACTGCCTGCGGCTACGTGCTGGGGGCCGAGTTGCGGGCCTGTGGCGTGGATTTGAGCTTCACCCCGGTGCTCGATCTCGATTTTGGTGAAAGCGGCGTGATTGGTGACCGCGCCTTTGCCCGCGACCCGCGCGTGGTCAGCCTGCTGGCCAAGAGCCTGATGCATGGCCTGCTTGCCAGCGGCATGGCCAATTGCGGCAAGCACTTTCCCGGCCACGGCTTCGTCAAGGCCGACTCCCACACCGACATGCCGGTGGACAAGCGCAGCCTCAAGGCCATTCTGGCGGACGACGCCGCGCCCTACGGTTGGCTGGGCACCAGTTTGGCCAGCGTGATGCCCGCCCACGTGATCTATCCCAAAATTGACAAACGCTCGGCCGGGTTCTCGTCACGCTGGTTGAACGACATCCTGCGCGCCCAGCTCGGTTTTCGGGGTGCGGTTTTCAGCGACGATCTGTCCATGGCGGGTGCCCGCGTGATCGACGGCAAGCCGGTCAGCTACACCGAGGCCGCTGTGGCCGCCTTGCATGCCGGCTGCGACATGGTGCTGCTGTGCAACCAGTCCCTGGGGCAGGGCGCAGCGGTTGATGAACTGATTGACGGCCTGAGCGAGGCGCTGCTCAAAGGCCAGTGGCAGGCGCAGGAAGCCAGCGAGGCGCGCCGCCTGGCCCTGTTGCCGCGCAGCAAGGCGCTGCCTTGGGACGATTTGATGGTGCAGCCCGAGTACATGCACGCGCTCGATCTGCTGCCTTGAGCGGGTGAACCCAGGCCCGGCGTGGCTCAGGGCGAGCGGTGCAGGCGCGAGCCCGAAAGCGCCGAAATCGTGTCAAGGATCGCAGTGTCCACGTTGGCGTGCTTGGTCAGCAATTTGGCTGCTTGCAGCATCGCACGCAGGTCCTTGAGGTCCTGCACCGTGGGCGCCACCTTGATCTGGGCCAGCGCCGCTTTGCTGTTGCCGCCTTCGATCAGCGCGTAAACTTTGGTGGCCCAAACAATTGAACGTGCCATGTTGTGACTTCTCCTGAGAACTTATAAGCCATTTTGGCACATAGCCCCCGTCCCAAAAGCGCACTCAGCTACTATTTTTATAGCGTTTGATTGACGCTGACCACTTTGCCTCATGAAAGACTCGTTGCTCATCATCGTCCTGGCGCTGCTGTCCATGGTGGGACCGCTGGGCATTGACACCTACCTGCCGTCGTTTCCGGCCATTGCCAGCACCTTTGCCGTCTCCGACGTGGTGGTGCAGCAAACGCTCAGTGTGTACCTGGCCTGCATGGCGCTGATGATGCTGTTCTATGGCACCTTGTCTGATTCGCTGGGCCGTCGCCCGGTGCTGATGGCTTCCACGGCCCTGTTCACTGTTGCCTCGCTGGCGGCCGTGTGGGCTCCCAGCGTTGGGGTGTTGATCTTTCTGCGCGCCCTGCAAGGGCTGGCGGCCGGTGCCGGTGGGGTGGTGGGCCGGGCCATGGTACAGGACCACTTCAAGGGCCACGACGCCCAGCGCGCCACCGCCATCATGATGATGGTGTTCGGACTGGCCCCGGCCATCGCGCCGGTGCTGGGCGGCTGGCTGCAAACCACGCTGGGCTGGCGTTCCATCTTCGTGTTTCTGGCTGGCTTTGGCGTGCTGATGCTGATCATTGGCTACCACCTGCTGCCCGAGACCCTTCCCCCTGCGCAGCGGGCCCCTTTGGCGCTGGCGCCCATTGCGCGCAACTACCTGCGCTGCATGTGGCACCGCCAGTTTGTCCTGATCTCGCTGAGCATTGCGTTGCTGTTTTCGGGCGTGGCGCTGTACATCGGCTCGGCTGCGGCGTTTGTGATGGGCATTCTGGGTCAGCCCGAAACAGCCTTTGCCTGGTTGTTCATCCCCATGATTGGTGGCTCGATGGTGGGTTCGGCCCTGTGCAGCCGCCTGTCGGCCCGGGTGCCTGCGCATCGCCTGATTGCGCTGGGCATGGTTTTGATGCTGCTGGCCGTGACCGCCAGTGTGGCGTACACCGCGCTTTTTGCGGCCCGGGTTCCCTGGGCGGTGCTGCCGATGCTGCTCTACACCTTTGGTCTGGCGCTGTCCATGCCGGGCATGTCGGTGCGGGCTTTAAGACTGTTCCCATCCATGAGCGGCCTGGCCGCGTCGATGCAGGGTTTTGTCCAGATGTTCGTGTTCGCCCTGGTTTCCGGTCTGGTCTCGCCGCTGGTCTTTGACAGCGCCTTCAAACTGGCGGCCGGTCATGCGCTGGGGGTGCTCGCTGGCGTGGCCTTGTGGGTGCTGGCGCTGCGCGGCGCGACCAATGAGGCGCATAAAACTTCGGATAATCAAGTCTGACTTTACCCGGCCTTATTCATTCATGAAATCAAAATCTGCCAGCGGCGGCCTGGTGTACTCCACCGACAGCGGGCGCATGTGCCCGGTGTGCCGCAAACCCGTGTCCTCGTGCTCCTGCAAGGCCGGTGCTGCCAAGCCGGTCACGGACGGCATCGTGCGGGTCTCGCGCGAAACCAAAGGCCGCGCCGGCAAGGGCGTCACCCTGGTGCGTGGCCTGGCGCTCGACGCTGCGGCCCTCGCCGCCCTGGGCAAGCAGCTCAAAACCGCCTGCGGCTCGGGCGGGACGGTCAAGGACGGCGTGATTGAAGTGCAGGGCGATCACTGCGACCGGGTCATCGACATCCTCAAGGGCCAGGGCCTGGTCGTCAAGCGCGCGGGCGGCTGACCGTGAAGCCTGAAGACCTGCAGTTGCTGGTGACGCGCACCATGCCCTTTGGCAAGTACAAGGGCCGCATCATGGCCGATTTGCCTGGCGACTACCTTCGCTGGTTTGCCCGTGAAGGCGTGCCCAAGGGCGAAATCGGTCGCCTGCTGGCGCTGATGCACGAGATCGATCACAACGGGCTGAACCATTTGCTCGAACCCCTGCGTCGTGATTGAGCGTGCTTTGCCCCGGAGTGCCTTATTGATATTGATCATCCATTGCGCCCCGGTCCACGCCTAGACTGACAGGGCGTGTCTTGCGCTGATTGTGCTGGAGGGTGTCATGCAAATTGCTCGACCATGGCGGATTTTTGTTCGACGGGATGGGGCGTCGTTGGCGGCCCTCCTTGGCGCAGCGATGCTTGCCGCGCTGGGTTTTGGCGACGCCCAGGGCGCCGAGCGCTCCGGGAAAACGGTGGTGGACGAAGTTTGCAGCCACTGTCACCAAAAAGGGGACAAAGGCGCGCCGGTCATTGGTAACACCGCGGCCTGGTCCGCGCGCAAGAACCAGGGTCTGACCAACCTGACACAGCATGCCCTGCAAGGCATACGCAATATGCCGGCCCATGGTGGCAACGCGGGCCTGAGTGCCAGTGAACTTGAGCATGCCATCACCTACATGGTCAACCAGTCCGGCGGCAACTGGACCGATCCGGTCGGTGCCGGGGGCCCGGTGCCCGCCCGCACCGGCGAGCAATTGGTCAAGACCCGCTGTGGCGACTGTCACCTTACCGGCAAGGACGGTGCGCCCAGAATCGGCGACCAGGCCGCCTGGGTGGCCCGGGTGAGCCGGGGGCTCAACGCCGTGGTGGCCTCCGGAATCCACGGCCGTGGCGCCATGCCCGCGCGGGGCGGTCTGGCCGACATCACCGATTCAGAAATGCGCGATGCGGTGGTGTACATGTTCAGCCAAAGCGTCGGCCCTGCCAAGTAGCCCCTCGCCGGGGACTCGCAGCGCCCCCGTCACGCACCTTGCCTTAGAACAGCCCGGAAATCTTCCCGTGGTCGTCGATGTCGATGCGAGTGGACGCGGGCACCTTGGGCAGACCCGGCATGGTCATGATGTCGCCGCAGATCATCACCACGAACTCGGCCCCGGCGGCCAGCCGCACCTCGCGGATGTTGACCATGTGCCCGCTGGGTGCGCCGCGCAGCTTGGGGTCGGTTGAAAACGAATATTGCGTCTTGGCCACGCACACCGGGTAGTGGCCAAAGCCTTCGGCCTGCAGCTTGGCGATCTTGGTGCGAATGGCGGTGTCGGCCGAGATGTCGCTGGCCCCATAAATCTTGGTGGCAATGGCCTTCATCTTGTCCCACAGGCTGTCTTCGTCCTGGTAAATGAACTGCAGGTTGGCCGTGCCCGATTCGGCCAGCTTGACCACCGCGTGGGCCAGTTCCTCTGTGCCTTTGGACCCATCGGCCCAGTGCCGTGCCACCACCACCTGCACACCCTGCAAGTCCATGCGCAGGCGCACCAGTTCGAGTTCTTCGGGCGTGTCGGATGAAAAATGGTTGACCGCCACCACGCAGGGTAAACCGTGGCGCTGGCGCAGGTTGTTGACGTGGCGTTCCAGGTTGGCCAATCCTTTTTCCAGCGCGGGCAAATTTGGCGCATTGAGGTCCACGGCATCCACGCCGCCGTGGTGTTTGAGCGCGCGCAGGGTCGCTACCACCACCACCGCGTCAGGGCGCAAACCCGATTTGCGACACTTGATGTCCACAAACTTTTCGGCGCCCAGGTCCGCGCCAAAGCCGGCCTCGGTCACCACGTACTCGCCCAGTTTCAAGGCCGCCTTGGTGGCTGTCACGGTGTTGCAGCCGTGGGCAATGTTGGCAAATGGGCCGCCGTGGATGATGGCCGGGTTGTTTTCCAGGGTCTGCACCAGATTGGGCTTGATCGCATCCTTGAGCAGGGCCGCCATCGCGCCTTGGGCCTGCAGGTCCGAGGCTCGGATGGGCGCGAGATCGCGGGTGTAGCCCACGATGATGTTGCCCAGGCGCTGCTTGAGGTCCTTGCGCGAGGTGGCCAGGCAAAAAATCGCCATGACTTCCGAGGCGACCACGATGTCAAAGCCGTCCTCGCGCGGAAAACCGTTGCCCGGCCCGCCCAGAGAAATGACGGTCGAGCGCAGCGCGCGGTCGTTCATGTCCATCACGCGGCGCCACACGACACGCCGAAAATCAAAGCGCAGCGTATTGCCGTGGTGAATGTGGTTGTCAATGAGCGCGGCCAGCAGGTTGTGCGCCAGCGCAATGGCGTTGAAGTCGCCCGTAAAGTGCAGGTTGATGTCCTCCATGGGCACCACCTGGGCGTAGCCGCCGCCCGCTGCACCGCCCTTCATGCCGAACACCGGCCCCAGCGACGGCTCTCGCAGTGCGATCACGGTGCGCTTGCCGATGCGGTTGAGCGCGTCGCCCAGGCCCACCACGGTGGTGGTCTTGCCTTCTCCGGCGGGGGTGGGGCTGATGGCCGTGACCAGCACCAGCTTGCCGTCGGGGCCGGTTTGCTGGTCGAGCCAGGCAAGGTCGATCTTGGCCTTGTAGTGACCGTAGGGCTCCAGCGCCTCGGGTGGAATGCCCAGGCGGTCTTGCGCCATTTGCAGAACCGGCTTAAGGGTAGCGGCCTGCGCAATCTCAATGTCTGATAGTGCCACGTGAATGTCTCCAGAATGGGTAGTCTGGCGATGCTAACAGGGCACCGGCTGGCGTCCTGCGTCCCCGGGGGTGACTCAATCCTGCGTGGCGCGGCGCTGGATGCAGGCGATGTAGGCCTCGCCGTCGGGCGGGCGTCCAACGCGCTGGCTCTCCCACAGCATTTGGCCCAGGCAGTCCATGGCTTCGTGGTGGGCCTGGTGCAAGGAGTCGCGCTTGTGCGTGAGCAACTCCACCGCCTGGCGTATGCCTCGGGGCTGGTCGATGCTGCACTGCTCGCTGATGGACAAGTGCATCGACAGGTGCAAAAACGGGTTGCTGCGGCTCTCTTCCGCCTGCCCCATGGCCGCCAGCGCAGCGGCCTCATTGGCCAGATCGGCATGGTATTCAGGATGCTCGTCAATCCACAAACTTGCTATTGTTTCAATAGCTTCAAGCGGTTGGCTGGCAAGGGCTTTGGCGTAAATTGAGCAAAAGAATTTGCGAACGTCGGCTTGCGAGGGTGAAAACATGATGGGGCCTATTGTCGCGCGTCGCAGTTCAGTGGCGACGCCGCTCCGCAATTGTTGCCAAAGGCGAGGCCAATTGCAGTAAGCTTGAACTTGCTGCATCGTGCAACCGTGTCTTGTCGGGATTCTCAGGGTGTTCGTTATGAATCTGCTCCGTTTGTCGTCCGCTGCCAGGCGTTTTGCGCTTCTCGCGGCATCGGCGCGGCTGGGTTTTGGCATGCTCGTGCGCCGCTTGGCTGATCTCTTTGGCGTCATGGCATTGGCGCTGGCCTGCGCGGGGTCAGTGTCTGCAGCATCGTCCCTGAACCTCACCCCCGTCGAGCGCGCCTGGCTGGCCGCACATCCGGTCATCCGCATCGGGGTCGACCCGGGTTACGCGCCATACTCCTTTGTCGATGAGCAGGGGCAAGCCGGCGGGGTGGCCGTCGAGCTCACTGCCTTGGTGGGCCAGGGCCTGGGTGTTCGGCTGGAACTGGTGCCGGGTTTGAGTTGGCCGCAAATTCTCGACGGTGCGCGCAAACGCGACGTCGACCTTGTCGTCACGGCAGCGCAGCGGTCCGATCGCGAGGCCTACCTGAACTTCACAGGTGTTTACCTGCCAACACCCCTGGTGGTGATGACGCGCAACGAGACCCCGCGCCTGCGCGATTTGGAGCAGCTCAACGGGCAACGGGTGGCGCTGGTCAGGGGCTATTCCTCAAGTGAGCAGGCCATAGAGCGTTATCCCCAGATGCAGGTGCTGCCGGTTGCCACGCCGCTTGAAGGCTTGAGTGCAGTATCACAGGGCACTGCCGAGGCCCATATCGGCGTACTGGGCATCAATACTTTTTTAGCGGGCCGCAATGGCCTGTCCAATCTCAAAGTCAACGCCGGCTTTGATATGGCTTTTGGCCAGCGTTACGGCGTACGAAAGGACTGGCCCGAACTGGTGCCTTTGCTGGAAAAGGCGATCGCCGCCATCCCGGATGCGGAAATGCAGGCTATTTTTTCGCGCTGGATACCGGTCTCGGTGGAAGACGTCGCGGTGCCCGTGGCCATCCTTGATACCTTTTCACGTGCCAAAATCGCCGCCCTGCCCGAGTTGCGGGTGGGGGTGCTCCAGGACTTGAAGCCCTTTGATTTTGTTGATGCCCAGGGCCGGCACCGCGGCCTGGCAGCTGATGTGCTGGCTCTGCTGGTCAAGAACGCCGGTTTCAAGATTCGCACCATTGCGGGCACCAGTATTGAGCAGTTGCTCGCTCGCCTGTCTGCGGGTGAACTGGATCTGGTGCTGGCCGTCAATGGCGCCGCCCCCGGAGTGCCTGCACGGCTGTTGAGTGAACCTTATCTGGTCTCGTCGCTGGGCGTGTTTGTGCGCAAGGGCGATGTATTTTTGGGCGAGCTGCGCGACCTGTTTGACCGCAGGGTCGCAATCCGGGCGGGCGGTATGGCTGCCCAGGTGCTGCCGATGCATCCGCGAATCAAGTTGCAGCCTTACGCCAGCGTGCAAGCTGGTGCCCAGGCCGTATTGGACAAGCAGGCCGATTTTCTGGTGGGTGAAACCACTTCGGCGCTGCGCGCGATTGAAGATTCTGCAATTGCTGGTCTGCGCTACGCTGGGCCATTGACGGAGGCACCGGTCAAACTGAGCATTGCCGTCAGCCCGCGTATCGAGGGGCTGCATGGGCTGATTGACACCGCCCTGGCCAGCATCACACAAGAGGAAGCGGCCCACATTCGTCGCCACTGGATCGGCGCGCCGCTCGAAGGAGGCATCAATTTGCACCAGGCGCTGCGCTGGGCAGCGGCGCTGGTGCTGCTGGGTGCACTGGGTGCAGCGGCATTTGTGGTGTGGAATCGCCGACTCAAGCGCGAAGTCGCCCGCCAAACCCGGTTTTACGAGGCCCTCACGCGCAGCAACGAGGCCATGGCGCGCTGCAGCAACGAGGAAGAACTGTTTCCGCAGATTTGCCGCATCGCAGTGGAGTTGGCTGGCATGCGGATGGCATGGATCGGTCTGGTGGACACTGATACCCAATTGGTTCAACCAGTTGCTAATTTTGGCACCGAGGCTGATGGGTACTTACAGGGAGTCCAAATCTCGGTCGATGCCAGCAGCCCAAAAGGTCAAGGCCCGACAGGGACTGCCATCCGGGAAGGTCGACCGATTTGGTGTCAGGATTTTCAGGAAGATTCACGAACCGAGCCATGGCGAGCGAGCGGTACCCGATTTGGCTGGGGTGCGTCAGCGGCACTGCCCCTTCATCAGAATAAGGCCGTCATCGGTGCGCTCAACCTCTATGTTGGCGAGCGGGACGTCTTCGCTGAAGATGAACGCCAACTGTTGGTCGATATGGCCGCAGACATCAGTTTTGCGTTGGATAAGTATGCGCAGCAGAAGGTAGTGGCTGCCGTAACCGCACAGTTGCAGAAGGTGGCCGACCATGCGCCGGTGATGATTGCGCAAGTTGACCGCAACCTGTGCTACCGGTTTGTCAATGAGTCCTACGCGGGGATTCTTGGCTTGCGGCCCTCGGAGCTCGTGGGCAAGCCGGTGCGGCAGATTTTGGGCGAGGAAGCCTACGCGCAGGTCAGGGTGCGCATGGAAGCGGCGCTGGCTGGGGCGGCGACAGAATACGAGCTTGAGTTCCCAAAGTACGAGAAGATTGTGAACGTGCGCTATGCGCCTGAGCGCAATGCCAACGGCGAAATCATCGGGTTCATTGCCGCGGTAATGGACATCACCGCGCGCAAGCAGGCCGAGGATCAGGCCCGTAAGAGTGATGCGGCTTATCGGGACCTTTTTGAGTCGTCCCGCGATGCGATCACGCTGACTTCTGAAGACGGGCGCTTTGTCGGGGGCAACCCCGCGGCGGTTGAACTGTTCGGTTACCGTGACAGGCAGGCGTTCATTGCAGCCACGGTAGCGAATATGTCGCCACCGTTCCAGCCTGACGGGCGAGCCTCGGGTGAGAAGGCCCGCGAGCTGATTGCGACGGCCATGCGCGAAGGGTCTTGCCAGTTTGAGTGGGTGCACCGACGTGTTGACGGCACCGAGTTCGATGCCGATATTGTGCTCACGCTAGGTGAATTTGAAGGTGAACGAGTCGTGCAGGCCACCGTGCGCGACATCACCGAGCGCAAGCGTGCCGAGGCTGCGCTGGAGCGCAACGCCATCGAACTGGCCGCACTCAATGCCTTGGGCAAGCAGGTCAACGCCACGCTCGACGTGGACCAGGTGGCGCAAACTGTGGTCAAGCAAAGTCTGCACGCGGTCGGCGCTGAACTCGCCTTGCTTTTTTTGCGCGAAGGCGAGAACCTTCGGCTGGTGGCATGGACGGCGCAGGAGGGCATTACAGGTCACGGGGCGACCCCGTTGCACCGGCTGGGCGAATGCCTGTGCGGGCAGGCGGGCTTGTCGGGGCGGCCGGCCTACTCGCGCAACATTCACCTCGACCCGCGCTGCACCTGGAACGAATGCAAGGAGGCCGGGTTTGCTTCCTTTGCCGCGCTGCCACTTCGCAGTGGTGAGAACGTGATCGGGATTTTGGGCTTCGCCTCGGCCACCGAGCGCGATTTTGAGAGCCAGGCCACATTTCTGGAAACCCTGGCCGAGCAGGCCTCGACTGGCGTGCAAAACGCGCTCTTGCACCGGGAGATTGCGCGCCATGTGACCGAGTTGGAGGCACGGGTGGAGGCGCGCACTTCGGAACTGGCCCAGGCCAAGGCCCGCGCTGAGGTGGCCGACCAGATGAAGTCGAAGTTTCTGGCCACCATGTCGCATGAACTGCGCACGCCGCTCAATTCCATCATCGGATTTACCGGCCTGATGCTGCAAAAGCTGCCTGGGCCTTTGAATGCCGAACAGGAAAAGCAGCTGGGCATGGTGCGCAACGCCGGTCGCCATCTGCTCGCGCTCATCAACGATGTGCTCGATATTTCCAAAATCGAGGCGGGTGAGATGCATCTGGCCCGCGAGCCCTTTGATCTGCACGCCCTGCTGGTCAAGCTCGAAGGCACGTTTGCGCCCCAGGCTGGGCGACGCGGACTGAGCTTTGACCTGGCGGTGGATGAAGGGCCGACCATGGTTCGGGGCGATGCGCGGCGGGTGGAGCAGGTGCTCAACAACCTGCTCTCCAACGCGCTGAAGTTCACGCCGCAGGGCGGCGTGACCCTGAGCTGCACGCACGACAAGGGCACGTTCACCATTGCCGTGAAGGACAGCGGTGTTGGCATCCAGCCAGGGGATATGGAACAATTGTTTCGTCCGTTCAGCCAGTTCGATGTGGGTCCTGCGCACCTGCACGAGGGAACGGGCCTGGGCCTGGCGATTTCCAAGCACCTGGTCGAAGCCATGGGGGGCGCCATTCGCGCCAGCAGTGTTCGGGGCCAGGGCAGTGAGTTCAGTTTTACGGTTGATTCAGGGGGAATGGCATGAATGTGCTGGTGATCGAAGACAACGCGCAAAACCGCTACCTGGTGCGCTTTCTGATGGAGTCACGCGGACACATCATCCGCGAGGCCATCGACGGCGTCCAGGGCATCGAGGCGGCGCGCTTGCTCCCGCCAGACCTGATTCTGCTGGACATCCAGTTGCCGGTGATGGATGGCTACGCCGTGGCGCGGGCGCTGCGCGCCATTCCTGCGCTGAGTTCGGTGCCCATTGTGGCCGTCACATCCTTTGCCCTCAGTGGCGACCGCACGCGGGCGCTGGCAGCCGGTTGCGATGCCTATTTTGAAAAGCCCATCAATCCCGATACTTTCACGACTGACGTGGAGGCTGTGGCGGGCGCGGGGCGAACGGGGAGGCAGGCGAACCCATGAAAAATGTACTGATCGTTGAAGACATCCCTGAGAACCGCTATCTGCTTCGCAGCCTGCTCGAAGGCCATGGCTACCGGGTCAGCGAGGCCCGCAATGGGGTGGAGGCGCTGCAAGCGGCTCGCCAGGAGCAGCCCGATCTGGTGGTCTCGGACGTGCTGATGCCGCAAATGGACGGTTTTGAGTTGTGCCGGACCTGGATGAAGGACGGTGCGCTTAAACAAACCCCGTTTGTTTTTTACTCGGCCACCTACGTTCACCGCGAAGACAAGGAGCTGGCCCTGGCGCTGGGGGCCAGGCGCTATTTGATCAAACCGCTCGAATCGGACGAACTGCTCGGCGAGCTGGAGGCGGTGCTGCGCGAACATGCGAGCGAGTCGGCCGTCAAGGCTGCCGCGCCACTGGACGAGCCGGCTTTTCACTCGCTGCATGATGCCGCGCTGGCCCGAAAACTTGAACAAAAGATCAGTCAACTGGAGGCGGCGCGGGGTCAGTTGCAGGCCACGCTGGACGCGATCCCCGACCTTTTGTTTGAGATGGACCTGCAGGGCCGCTACATCGAAGTTCATGCGCCGCGCAGCGAATTGCTGGTGGTGCCCAAAGTAGATCTGGTGGGCAAGCTGATCTCCGAGGTCATGCCCGAGGACGCTGTTGCAGTCATTCACGAAGCCTTGCGCGAGGCCAATGACACCGGTTTGTCGCAGGGCAAGCAATTCGAGCTGGCGCTGCCACAGGGCACGCTGTGGTTTGAGCTGTCGGTTTCCAGAAAAGAGGCCCAGCCCTCAGCCGATGCGCACTTTATTGTGATTTCGCGCGATGTCACCTCGCGCAAAAGTGCCCAGGACCGGGCTCAGCAACTGGCGTTTTTTGACCCGCTGACCGGTTTGCCCAACCGGCGCCTGCTGGTGGACCGGCTGCAACAGGCACTCAACGCCAGCGCCCGGCGCGATTGTCTGGGCGGACTGTTGCTGGTCGACCTGGACAACTTCAAGGATATCAACGACACCAGCGGTCATGTCGATGGCGACCGCCTGCTCACCTTGGTCGCCAAGCGCCTGAGCGCCTGTGCCCGCGAGGGCGACACGGTGGCCAGGCTGGGCAGCGATGAATTTGTCATTCTCATGGAGGACCTGGGACGCAACCCGATGGAGGCCGCAACCCAGGCCAAGTCGATGGGCGAGAAAGTGCTGGCCGAGCTGAGCTGCCACTATCCGCTGGCCGGTGGCGCGCACCGCTGCACCGCGAGCGTGGGCGTGACACTGTTTGGCGAGGAAGGCCAGGAAAGCACCGATGGCCCCATGAAGCGGGCCGATCTGGCCGTGCATCAGGCCAAACAGGCCGGACGCAACACCCTGCGCTTTTTCGACCCCCAGATGCAGGCTGTGGTCAGTGCCCGGGCGGTGATGGAGGCCGGCTTGCGCGAAGCACTGGAGCAAGGGAACTTTGTGCTGCACTACCAGCCCCAGGTGACGCAGGCACACCAGATCGTCGGTGTCGAAGCCCTGGTGCGCTGGCAGCCGCCGGGCCAGGGCATGATTTCCCCGGACGCGTTCATTCCGCTGGCCGAAGAGACCGGATTGATTTTGCCGCTGGGGGCCTGGGTGATAGAGACCGCCTGCAAGCAGCTGGCCCGCTGGGGCGAGCGGCCCGAGACGGCCAGCCTGACGATGGCGGTCAACGTCAGTGCCCGCCAGTTCCGACAGGACGATTTTGTCGAACAGGTGCTCTCTACCGTTGCACGCACAGGTGCCAACCCGCGTCGGCTCAAGCTCGAACTCACGGAGACCTTGCTGGTGACCAACGTGGAGGAGGTGATTGTCAAAATGAAGGCGCTCAAGAACAAGGGCGTTGGGTTTTCGCTCGACGACTTTGGCACCGGCTACTCGTCGCTGACCTACCTCAAGCGCTTGCCTTTGGACCAGCTCAAGATCGACCGCGCCTTTGTGCAGGACATGCTTATTGATGCCAACGATGCGGCCATCGCCCGCATGATCATCGCCCTGGCGGACACCATGGGCCTGGCGGTGCTGGCCGAGGGCGTGGAGTCCGAGGCCCAGCGCAGCTTTCTGGCCGAGCTGGGCTGCCACGATTGCCAGGGCTATCTTTTCAGCAAACCGCTGCCCATCGAAGCCTTCGACGTGCTGGCCTTGCGTTGGTAAAACGCTCTGAAAATCATAGCTGTATACGCAATTTGGACGAGGGCTGCAGCCTGATTTCTTATAAATTTTCAGAAGCCTCCGGTTTGTCGCACAGTGGACATCGGGCGCGCCTGGGTGTGGCTACAGTGGGGTTATGAAAACATTTCAGACTCTGGCGCAGCTCTCGGCCCTGGCGGGGCAGGAGGTGACCGTGAGCCAGTGGCTCACCATCACCCAGGAGCAGATCAACCAGTTTGCCCAGGCCACGGGGGACCGGCAGTGGATTCATGTGGACGTGGAAAAGGCCAGAACCGGGCCCTTTGGCGGCCCCATCGCGCATGGGTTTCTGACCCTCTCGCTGATTCCGCGGTTTTTTGAGTCGTCCCTGCACGTGCAGGAAGCCCGCATGAGTGTCAACTACGGCCTCAACAAGGTTCGCTTCACCGCTCCGGTGCCCGTGGGCAGCCGACTGAGGGCTCACCTCAAGCTGCTCCAGAGCGAGCCCATCGACCACGGCGGCGTGCAGATGACCTGGCTGGTGACCATCGAGCGCGAGGGCAGCGACAAGCCGGTGTGCGTGGCCGAGTCCCTGGCGCGGCATTATCCGTAGGGGATTGGACCGGGCACCGCGCCCGCCGTGATCCGTGGCCCAATCCTTGTTCCTGCCGTGGGCCTGACTGCGCAGCGCCGATCAGAGCCCAATGAGGCCGGATCGGCGCGCGAGCACACCCTCGATCGCGTGGTCAATCAGTAGGGGCTGGGCCAGCTGGGGACGCGTGGGTTGGCAGCGGCTTCGGCCTGGACCTCGGCCCGGGTACGCGTTGCTGGCGAGGCTGGCGCTGCGGTCAGAGCGTCGATCCTGATGCTCGCGGGAGTCTGCGCGGCGACGTTGCGGGCAGCCAGATAGTCGGCATTGGCGGTGTCGCGTGCGGATGTGGCGGCAGAAGCGGGCAGGGTGCGGACGGCTTCTTGCGCCCCGCTGTTGCTGCCGGGGGTTTGGGCAAAGGCGGCTCCGGCGCTCAAGCCGGTGGCCAGAATCAAGGCGCAGGCTGCAAATGTGGTTTTCATGGTGAGTTCCTTTCTGTGAGTGATCGGTTCGGGCGGTTGAGGGCTCATGTGCTCTGTCGGGCCCGTCATCGTTGGGTTGTCATGGGGTTTCAACTCATCGATGGGGTCAACTGTAGGGAAAGAGGCGAAAACTAAAAACCACCGGGCCAGTAATTCATCGTTGCAGAATATGAAATAATCATTCCAATCAAACTTCTTTATTGCACTTATGGACCGGCTTTTGTCGATGCGGGTATTCCAAAGGGTGGTCGATGAAGGCGGATTTGCCGCTGCCGCACGGACCCTGGACATGTCGCCCGCCACCGTGACTCGCTTGTTCGGCGATCTGGAGCAGCATCTGGGCGTGCGCCTGATGCACCGCACCACGCGCAAGCTTGCGCTGACCGAGGCGGGTGAATCCTATTTGCTGCGGGTGCGGGGCATCCTGCATGAAATCGACGACGCAGAGTCGGCGGTAGGCTCAAGCGCGCAGGAGTTGCAGGGTACGGTGCACATGCTCTCTTCGCCCGTGCTGGCGACCTATTTTCTAGCGCCTCAGGTGGTTAAGTGGCGCGAGCAGTATCCCAAGGTGGCGCTTGAGATCGTCATCGACCCGTTTCCGCAGTCCCGCGTAGAGGAGTTTGACGTGACGCTGATGGCGGTGGACGAAGGCTATGACGCCGCCGTGGTTGCCAAACCGCTGGCCCACACCGAGTGGATTGTCTGCGCCTCACCGCAGTACCTGCGCCGGCGCGGCATACCACTGCAGCCGCAGGACCTGCACGGCCACGACTACCTGAAGTTTTCCTGGCAACAAGCGGGGGGGTCGGGCTTGCGGCGGCTGCGTTTGCGGCCTGCAACCGGCAACGCACAGCCGGTGGAGGTGGACATGGCAGTGGCCCTTCGCTCGGTCAGCCACGATGTGCTGTATCGCGCCGCCCTGGAAGGCGCGGGCATTGCGATTCTCTCGGGCATGCTGGTGGCGCCACATCTGGCCCGTGGTGAACTGGTGCATCTGCTGCCCGATTGGTTGTATGGCCGGTTGACCGTCTATGCCGCAGTGCCTTCGCGCAAATTGATACCGGCGCGCACCCGGGCCTTTCTGGCGTTCTTGAGTGAGCAGGTGTCGGCTTACCGCCCGCCAGGCATCACGCGCTGAGGCCTCTTGCAGAAATTGTCAGCCTGTCTCCGACGGGAGCAATCCGCCCGCAAACCCGTTTTGCCGCCAGGCTTCAAAAACCGTCACCGCCACGGCGTTGGACAGGTTCAGGCTGCGCTGCCCGGCGCGCATGGGCAGGCGCAAGCCCTGCTCAGGGCCGAAGGATTGCCGAACCGCCTCCGACAGCCCGCGTGTCTCCGATCCAAAGACCAGCCAGTCGCCCGGCAGAAACTCAATGTCATGCACGCCCTGCGTGGCGCGGGTGGTCAGGGCGAACAATCTGCCTGGGTTTGGCTGCTCGGTGTGCAAAAACGCTTGCCAACTGGCGTGACGTTTGAGTTCGGCGTACTCGTGGTAGTCCAGCCCGGCGCGGCGCATGTGTTTGTCGTCCATGGAAAACCCCAGCGGCTCGACCAGATGCAGGGTGCAGCCGGTGTTGGCGGCCAGGCGGATGACGTTGCCTGTGTTGGGCGGAATTTCGGGCTCGACCAGGACGATATTGAACATAGCCCATTGTCGCAGTGCGCCAACGCAAAATCGGGAACACGTCGTCAACGCAGAACGCCCTGCCGCCCATGCCCTCGGATCTGGTTTGGGCGATTACCAGGCCTTTAGAACTCCGTTCGGGCGATCACCAGTCCCGTGATGTGGGCCGCGCCAGCGCTGCGCAGCGCCCGGGCAGCCTCGAACAGCGAGGCGCCGCTGGTCATGACGTCGTCCACCAGCACCAAGCGGGCGCCCTTCACCTCAGCGGCGCGCAGGGGGTCCACTGCAAACGCATCGAGCAGGCTCGCCAGTCGCTGCGCGCGGGTGAGCGAGCTTTGGGGCGGGGTGTCCTTGACGCGCAGCAGCAGCCCGTGCTCGCTCTTGTGGCGCGCCAGGGCCCGGGCCAGCAGCAAAGACTGGTTGAAGCCGCGCTCCTTGAGACGCTGACCCGAGAGCGGCATGGGCACCAGCCAGTGGGCCGCCTCCAGGGCCGACGCCACCGCGGGCGCGCTGCGCAGCAGCCGGGCAAAGCTGGCCGCACGCCCGCAGTGGCGGTGAAACTTGAAGCCCGAGATCAGGTCTGACCAGGGATAGGCATAGGCAACGCCCGCCAGGCAGGCATCGAGCGGCGGTGGTGTTTTGATGCACTGGCCGCACTGGCGCACGCCTTCGGGCACGGGCAGTGCGCAGGTGGCACAGCGCGCCACGGGCCGGGCAAAGCGGGCCAGGCAGTCCGGGCAAATGCTTATGCTCGGCCAGGCGCGGCAGACTTCGCACTGGCTGGCAAGCGTCTGCGAAGCGGCCGAGATCAGACGGGAAAACATGGAGTCAATATACTCTGGCGACTCAAGCCAAATTCATGCCCATTCAAAGCCCCCCCACCATCGACCCGATTGCCGCCCGACGCTGGCAGCTTTTGCCCTGCAGTGCCTCCCCCTGGCTGCACGAGGAGGTGGCGCGGCGCATGCAAGAGCGCCTCGACTGGATCACCGTTCAACCGCAAAACTGGACCCATTGGGAGCCGCTGCGCGGCGGGCTCCAGGCCCATGCCCTGCTCGCCGACCGATACGCCAAGGCGCCCAGCGTGGTGGTCGAGAGCGACACTGCCAAGGCTGCCCAGGCCGACCGGATACTGGCTCCGCCGTGGTGGCAGGGAGTGTTCAAGCGCCGGGCGTCGACCCGGGTGAACGCGCCAGAACCGGCCATGACGCAGATGCTGTGGGCCAACATGGGCCTGCACATGAGCGCCGAGCCGCAGGCTCTGATCGGGCGCTGGTTTGATGCGCTGGCGGTGCATGGCTTTCTCATGTTTTCCTGCCTGGGCCCCGATACGCTGCTTGAATTGCGGGCTGTGTACCGCGCGCTGGGCTGGCCCGAGCCCTCGCATGCGTTCACCGACATGCACGACTGGGGCGACATGCTGATGGAGGCCGGTTTTGGCGAGCCGGTGATGGACATGGAGCGCATCACCCTGACTTTCGAGACGCCCCAGCGACTGCTTGAAGAGCTGCGCGGGCTCGGACGCAACCTGCACCCGCAGCGCATGGCCGGACTGCGCGGTCGCAAGTGGCGTGATCGTCTGCATGACGCACTGGCCCAGGCACCGCTGCAGATCACTTTTGAAGTGATCTACGGACATGCCTTCAAACCCGCCCCGCGCCTGGACGTGCGCGCTGAAACCGTGCTCTCGGTGGACCAGATGCGTCAGGCGCTGCGCCAGAACCGCAAAAACCCCGCAAAATCCTGAGGCGCAGACCCTCTCATGAGCTGGCAATACATTCTTAAAAAGATAGCTAAGTTTCTATACTTGACGCTGGCTACAGTCATTATTTCTGCATGCACGGGTGAGGCACCCGGTTTTTCCGCGATCGACATCACCGGCGCGGATTACGCGCGGGACTTTGCGCTCACGGACCACAACGGGCAGCCGCGCACGCTCAAGGACTTTCGCGGTAAGGTGGTCGTGATGTTCTTTGGTTATGTGCAGTGTCCCGATGTGTGCCCCACGTCCATGACGGAGCTGGCTCAGGCCAAGCAATTGCTGGGCAAGGATGGGGAGCGGCTGCAGGGCCTGTTTGTGAGCGTCGATCCCGAGCGGGACACCGCTGAAGTCCTCAAGGGGTATATGCAGGCCTTTGACCCGAGCTTTCTGGCCTTGCAGACCACGCCCGAATCGCTGGCGGCGGTTGCCAGGGATTACAAGGTGTATTACAAAAAAGTGGCAGGCCCTACGCCCACGAGCTACAGCATGGACCATTCGGCCGGCAGCTATGTGTACGACCCGCAGGGCCGTCTGCGTCTGTTCACCCGCTACGGCAGTGGTGCCCAGGCCCTGGCTGCAGACATCCGGCTGCTGCTGAAGTAGCGCCGGGGCGGGCTCGAACAGGCCCGGCTATCATCGCCGGGGTCTACAGGAATAATGCATGCGAATCATAATTTTGGGAGCGGGCCGCGTGGGAGAGAGCGTGGCTGAGAGTCTGGTCTCCGAGCAAAACGACATTACCGTCATTGACCCCAATCCCGAGCGGCTTCGCGCGCTTGAAGAGCGCTTGGACCTGCGCGGCGTGGCGGGCAACGGCATCCAGCCCTCGGTGCTGCGCAGCGCGGGGGCGCAGGACGCCGATTTGTTCATCTCCTGTGCCTCGATGGACGAGACCAACCTGGTGGCCTGCAAGGTGGCCAACGACGTGTTTGGCATTCAGACCACGATCGCGCGATTGCGCTCACCCGAGTTCAACGAAGGCGATGAACTGCTGGGGCAGACCGGTTTTGCGGTGGACCACGTGATCTGCCCGGAGGAGTCGGTGATGCACTACATCCACCAGCTCATCGACTACCCGGAGGCGCTGCAAGTGCTGGAGTTCTCGCAGGGGCGTGCTCACCTTATTGCGGTGCGGGCAGCCCTTGGCAGCAAGCTGGCCAACCGCACCATCGGCGAGTTTCGCGACCTGTTTCCCCACGCTCACATGCGGGTGGTGGCGATCTACCGCCAGGAAACCGAGATACCGGTCGAGGCCAAAACCCGTGTGTTGCCGGGTGACGAGGTCTTTGTGCTGGCCGACAAGGACAAGATTCGCCTGGTGCTGGGCGCAATTCACAATTTTGACCGACCGGTGCGCCGGGTCATGATCGCCGGAGGCGGGCGGGTCGGCCTGCGCCTGGCCCGCAGTCTGGAGGGCCAGTGCCAGGTCAAGATCATCGAGACCGACCGAAAGCGCTGCGATTACCTCGCTGGTGAGCTCTCCAGTGATGTCCTGGTGCTGCACGGCGACGCTGCCGACGAGGACCTGATGGTGGACGAAAACGTGGGGGGTGTGGACCTGTTCATGGCCCTGACCAACGACGACGAGGACAACATCATGTCGGCCATGCTGGCCAAGCGGCTGGGCGCCCGGCGTGTGCTCGCGCTCATCAACCGGCGCTCCTATGCCGACATGATGGAGGGCAGCACCACCATCGATATTGCTATTTCACCGGCGCACACGGTGATTGGAGAGTTGCTGGCGCACGTGCGCCGGGGCGACGTGGCGGCGGTGCACAGCCTGCGCCGTGGAGCCGCCGAGGCCCTTGAGGGCGTGGTGCGGGGCGACGCCAGGACCTCGAAACTGGTGGGGCGGCGCATCGAGCAGATCAAGCTGCCGGCAGGCGCGCGGTTTGGGGCCATCGTGCGCGGCGCCAGCCAGATGCTGATGCCGCACCATGACACGGTCATCGAGGCGGACGACCACATCATCCTCTTCATCCCGCACAAGCGGCTTGTGCGCGAGGTGGAGCGTATGTTCCAGGTGAGCGCGACCTTTCTATGAGCGCACAACCCCAGTCCCACACCATGCTGCGGGTGCTGCCCGTGCTGGGCGCCATTTTGATGGTGTTTTCGCTGACCATGCTGGTGCCGCTGGGAGTGTCTCGCCTGCTCGGCGATGGTGCGAGTGGTGCGTTTTGGCCAGCCTTATTGGGGGCTATGGTTGTTGGTTTGGTGCTGCGTCTGCTCGGGCCGTTGCGCGGCACCATGCCTGAGTTGCAATTGCGCGACGGCATGCTGCTGGTATCGCTGTGCTGGACGCTGCTGCCGCTGGCAGCGAGCATGCCACTGCTTTTGTACTTTGACACGACCGCAACGCCCATGTCGTTCACGGGCGCTTATTTCGAAGCCATGTCGGCGCTCACCACCACCGGGGCCACGGTGCTCAGCGGGCTGGACCAGTTGCCAGCGTCCATCAACCTGTGGCGCTGCTTCCTGCAGTGGCTGGGTGGCATGGGTATTTTGGTGCTGGCCGTGGCGATCTTGCCGATGCTCGGCGTCGGCGGCAGCCAGTTGTTCCGCGCCGAGACAGCCGGGCCCATGAAGGAGGCCAAGCTCACACCGCGCATCAAGGAAACGGCCAAGGGTCTGTGGGGCGTGTACTGTTTTATTTCCCTGGCTTGCGTGCTGGCCTACTGGCTCGGAGGCATGAGCCCGCTCGATGCGTGGCTGCACATGTTTTCCACCTTGAGCCTTGGCGGCTTGTCATCGCATGACGCGAGTTTTGGCTATTTTCATTCGCCCACGCTGGAGTGGATCTCCATCGTCTTCATGTCGATTGCCAGCGGAAACTTTGCGCTGTATTTTCTGGTGTGGCACCGCCGTTCTGCGTGGGTGGTGCTGCGCGATCCGGAATGGCGCGGCAGCATGGCGCTGCTGGTCGGCGCCAGTCTGCTGGTGGCCGTGCTGTTGCTGGCCAAGGGCGTGACGACCGATGTACTCGACACCGTGCGCATGGCACTGTTCAACGTGATCTCGGTGGCCTCTACCACCGGGTATTCCAGCACGGACTACACCCTGTGGCCCGTGTTTGCGCCGGTGTTCATGATCATGCTCTCGGGCATGGCCACCAGCGCAGGCTCCACCGGGGCGGGCATCAAGATGGCGCGCGTGTTGATCCTGATCAAGCAGGCCCGGCGCGAGATGACGCGCATCATCCACCCGCGTGCGGTCAATCCGGTGACGGTGGGTGGCAGCGTGGTGGGTAGCGGTACGATTTTCTCGGTGCTGGCCTTCATGCTGG
This sequence comes from uncultured beta proteobacterium, assembly GCA_963784775.1. Classification (GTDB taxonomy): domain Bacteria; phylum Pseudomonadota; class Gammaproteobacteria; order Burkholderiales; family Burkholderiaceae_C; genus Rhodoferax. Next base: position 307,439 of record CAWAST010000002.1, read on the forward strand.
TCTATGGCACCACCGTGATCGGTCTGACGTTTGCGCTGCTGCTCACCGACATGAGTTTTGATGTGTCGTTAAGTGCCATCATGGCCTGTGTCAACAACATGGGTCCGGGTCTGGGCCCCATCGGGCCCGCCGGTAATTTTGCCGGGTTGAGCCAGTTTCAGCAGTGGATTTGCACTCTGGCCATGCTGCTGGGCCGGCTTGAAATACTCTCGTTCATGGTGCTGTTCACGCCTGGGTTCTGGCGAAAATGATGATGAAGTTTGAAGCTGTCTTGTTTGATTGCGACGGGGTGCTGGTGGACAGCGAACCGTTGACCAACGCCGTGTTGCGCGACATGCTTGAAGAGCGCGGTTGGACGCTGACACCGGATGAATGCACGGCCCTGTTCCTCGGGAAAACGCTGCGCGAGGAAAGCGCGGTGATTGAAGCCCACACGGGCCAGCCCCTGACGCAGGAATGGTTGCAAATGTTTTACGAGCGGCGCAATCAGGTGCTGCAGGCCCAATTGGAGATCGTCTCTGGCGCGCAGACGGCTGTGGCGGCGGCGTATCGTTACACCAGCGAGCGTATCGCCTGCGCCTCGGGGGCTGACCGCTTCAAGGTCGAGATGCAACTCACCAAGGTCGGGCTGATGGCGTTTTTTGAGGGGCGGGTCTTCAGCGGGCACGAGATGGCGCGCTCCAAACCGGCCCCGGACGTTTATCTGGCCGCGGCCAGGCACCTTGATGCGCCGCCCTCGCGTTGCCTGGTGGTGGAAGATTCAGTGGCGGGCATCTGTGCGGGCGTGGCTGCGGGGGCGACCGTGTGGGCCTACTGCCCGCAATCGCAGCAGGAAGCAGTCCTGCGGCAAGCCGGGGCAACGCGTGTGTTTGCGGATATGGGCCAATTGCCCGGGTTGTTGAACGCAGTCTGAGTATCGAGCGCTTGTCCCGTGATTTTCCAAGAGGCTGGACGGCAGAGCATTCCGCTTCGTGTCCTCCGGCCTGCGGCCTCCCCCTTGACCTACGCGGATTGCTCTGCCGCCCAGCCGCCCAGGCTAGTCGGCCCCGAGCGCGTCGACCTGGGTCGGTCCGGTGCGCCGGAACTCGCCGGGTGACTGCCCGGCCCAGGTTTGAAACGCCCGGATAAAGCTTTTCTCGTTACGAAACCCGCATGCCTGAGCCACCTGCTTGATCGGGCGCGTGGTGCGCGCCAGAAGCTCGAATGCGCGATTCCGGCGCACCTCATCCTTGAGTCCTTGCAGTGAGGCACCTTCTTCCTTGAGCTGGCGGTGCAGCGTGCGCGGCGAGAGGTTCAACAGCGCGGCCAGGTCCTGGGCACTGTGGGTGTGGTCGGGCTGGGTCAGCAGCGCCTGGCGCACGCGCTGCACCAGCAGGCGGTCGCGCCGGTAGGGCAGCACCGTGAGGGGCAGGGCGCGTTGCAGCATGTGTTTGAGGGCCGCCTCGTCGCGGCGCAGTGGCAATTCCAGGTAGCGGGCATCAAACCGGATGGCAGCGCAGGGGGATTCAAATGACGTCGGGCCCGAGAACAGGATGGCGTACACCTCCCGGTGAAGCGGCGTGGCGAAGGGGAATTGGGCGCTGTGCAGCGGGATGCGCGAGTCGATCAGCCAGCAGGCCAGCCCGTGCACGTTGCGCAGGACCGAGACCAGGCAAAACTCGCGCAAGGATCGAAGTTCCCGGTTTTCGGAGATCGCCAGCGTGGCCGTCGGCCCGGATGTGCTCAAAGTGAGGGTGATGTCCTCGGTGATGAGCGCGTGGTGGCGGCACCAGCGCTTGAGGGCCACGCCCAGGCTGGGCGCGCTGATGGAGGCGCGCGCCAGCATGCCGTAGCTGCCCCAGGGCAGGCGACGGTTGAACCAGCCCAGCCCTTCGTCGTCGAGCTCAAACATGGCCGCGCCCGAGATACGCTCCATTTGCAAGGCGGTGATGCGAGCAGCGAGATTGTCAAGAATTTCTGGCGTGATTTGTGCCAGACTCAGGGCCCGTCCGGGGTTAAGTCCACGGTTGGTATAAGCCTGCACAATGGCATTGACAAAAGCTACCGGAGTGGCGGCGCGACCACCGCCGAGAGCAGGGTTTGATTTTGATTCAAAAGGAGTACGTGATGCCACGATTGGAGTATCCATATTTCTGGCGCAATTTGCAACCATAACGACACCCATAAATCGTCCTGGTGCACTATGCTGTGGCGCTGACAACGCATTTTTCGGTGACGTGGCGCCTCAAGCCCGATCCACAAAGGGAAACCCATGGCAGTTCTGGAAACCAAACTCAACGCCCGCTCTGCGGAATTTCAGGCCAACGCGGCCGCGATGCAGGCGGTGGTCGATGATCTGGACGTCCAGATCGCCAAAGCGGCGCTGGGCGGTGGTGAGGCGGCTCGCGCCAAGCACACCGGGCGCGGCAAGTTACTTCCGCGCGACCGGGTGCAAATGTTGCTCGATCCTGGCACGCCGTTTCTGGAACTCTCACCGCTGGCGGCGCTGGGCCTGTACCCGGACCGCGATGGCACGGACAGCGCTCCGAGCGCCGGTTTGATCGCGGGCATTGGCCGTGTGAGCGGGGTCGATTGCATGATTGTGTGCAACGATGCCACGGTCAAGGGTGGCACCTACTACCCCATGACAGTTAAAAAACACTTGCGGGCGCAGGAAATTGCCCAGCAAAACTGCCTGCCCTGCATCTATCTGGTGGATTCGGGCGGCGCCAACCTGCCCAACCAGGATGAGGTGTTTCCGGACCGCGATCACTTTGGTCGCATCTTCTTCAATCAGGCCAACATGAGCGCGCTGGGCCTCTCGCAGGTGGCGGTGGTCATGGGTTCGTGCACCGCAGGCGGCGCCTATGTGCCGGCCATGAGTGACGAAACCATCATCGTCAAGGACCAGGGCACCATTTTTCTGGGCGGGCCACCGCTGGTGAAGGCGGCCACCGGCGAGGTCGTCACCGCCGAAGATCTGGGCGGCGGCGATGTGCACACGCGCCTCTCGGGGGTGGCCGACCATCTGGCGCAAAGCGATTTGCACGCGCTGGCGCTGGCCCGCCAGGCCATCGCCAATTTGAATCAAAACAAGGCGGTAGCCACCGTCACACATCAACCAATAGCTCCTAAATTTGAAGCAAAGGAGTTGTATGGGGTGATCCCCACCGACACGCGCAAGCCCTTTGATGTGCGCGAAATCATCGCCCGCATTGTTGACGGCTCTGAGTTTCACGAATTCAAGTCGCGCTATGGGGCCACTTTGGTCACCGGGTTTGCCCATATCGAGGGCATGCCGGTGGGCATCATCGCCAACAACGGCATTCTGTTCAGCGAGTCCGCACTCAAGGGCGCTCACTTTATCGAGCTGTGCTGCCAGCGCAAGATTCCCTTGGTGTTTCTGCAGAACATCACCGGCTTCATGGTTGGGCGCAAGTACGAGAACGAAGGCATCGCCCGCAATGGTGCCAAGATGGTCACCGCCGTGGCCACTGCCTCGGTCCCGAAGTTCACCATCATCATTGGCGGCAGCTTTGGCGCGGGCAACTATGGCATGTGCGGGCGCGCCTTTGGTCCGCGCTTTTTGTGGATGTGGCCCAACGCGCGGATTTCCGTCATGGGCGGCGAGCAGGCGGCCAGCGTGCTGGCCACCGTCAAGCGCGATGGCATTGAGGCCAAGGGCGGTGCCTGGAGCTTGGAAGAAGAAGAAGCCTTCAAGGCTCCCATCCGCGACCAGTACGAAGTGCAAGGCCACCCCTACTTTGCCACTGCCCGCTTGTGGGACGACGGCATCATCGACCCGGCCGACACCCGCCGCGTGCTGGCGCTGGGCTTGAGCGCCTCGCTGAACGCCCCCATCCCTGAGACCCGGTTTGGCTTGTTCCGGATGTAACGAGAGGACATTTGCATGTTTAACAAAATACTGATCGCCAACCGGGGTGAGATCGCCTGCAGGGTGGCGGCCACGGCACGCCGCATGGCCATCAAAACCGTGGCGGTTTACTCCGACGCTGACGCCAACGCCAAGCACGTGAGCGCGTGCGACGAATCGGTCTATATCGGAGGCAGCGCCCCCAAGGACAGCTACTTGCGCTGGGAGCGCATTCTGGAGGCGGCCAAGGCCACGGGTGCACAAGCCGTCCATCCCGGCTATGGTTTCCTGAGTGAAAACGAGGAATTTGCCCAAGCCTGCGCTGACGCGGGGCTGGTCTTCATCGGCCCGTCGCCGTCAAGCATTCGGGCCATGGGGCTCAAGGCCGAATCCAAGCGCCTGATGGACCTGGCCGGTGTGCCCTTGGTTCCCGGCTACCACGGAGCCGACCAGGACCCCGATTTGCTGCAGCGCGAAGCCGACAGCATTGGCTACCCGGTGCTGATCAAGGCCAGCGCCGGTGGCGGGGGCAAAGGCATGCGCGCGGTGGACCGGGCCGAGGACTTTGCCAGCGCCCTGGCCAGTTGCAAGCGCGAAGCCATCAACAGCTTTGGCGATGACGCTGTGCTGATTGAGAAATACGTGCAGCGTCCGCGCCACATTGAGATTCAGATCTTTGGCGACACCCAGGGCAATTACGTCTATCTGTTCGAGCGCGATTGCTCCGTGCAGCGCCGTCACCAAAAGGTGCTCGAAGAAGCCCCAGCGCCGGGCATGACGCCCGAGTTCCGCCAGCAAATGGGTGAGGCTGCGGTGGCTGCGGCGCGGGCCGTGAACTATGTCGGCGCGGGTACGGTGGAATTTATTGTCGAGCAAAAGCCCGATGGCGCAATGACCTTCTTCTTTATGGAGATGAACACCCGCCTGCAGGTCGAGCACCCGGTCACCGAAGCCATCAGCGGGCAGGACCTGGTGGAGTGGCAGCTGCGGGTGGCCAGTGGCGAGCCGCTGCCGCTCAGGCAAGACCAACTCAAGATCCACGGCCACGCCATCGAGGCGCGCATCTGCGCCGAGAACCCGGACAACAACTTTCTGCCCGCGACCGGCAGGCTGCATGTGTACGGCCTCCCGGACTGCGTGAGCTTTGTGCGCTGCGACAACGGCGTTCGGGTGGACTCGGGCGTGCGACAAGGCGACGCGATTTCGCCGTTTTATGACTCCATGGTGGCCAAACTGATCGTGCACGGCGACACCCGCGAGCAGGCACTCTCGCGGCTCGATACCGCGCTGGCGCAGACGCACATCGTCGGGCTCAACACCAATGTGCAGTTTCTTCGCAACGCGGTGCAAAGCCACTCGTTTGTGACGGCTGATCTGGACACGGCACTGATCCCGCGAGAAGAGACTGTCTTGTTCAAACAAGAAAAAGTGGGCCTGGCGCTGGCCGTGGCCGGTGCCATTTCCCACACCTTGCTGGAAGAAAAAACGCTCGAAGCCGGTGTGGCTGAGCGCCATGATTGGCTCGACCCCTGGGCCCGGCGCGACGGCTGGCGCTCGCATGGGCCGAGTACACGCCGTTTCGACTTCGAGTTCCACGGCGAGGTGAATACCGTTCAGATGATGACGCTGCACGATGGTGCGCTGCAACTCGACGTGGCGGGAGAGATCGGCGCATTCTCCTTTGCACCCGTCACGCAGGGCATTGACGTGCGTTTTGGGACGCAAAGGAAAATCACGAGCGTGTATCGAAAGGGCGATGTAGCCCATGTATTTACGGCACAGGGAGCTACGCAAATAACAGCAATCGATGCGCTGGCCCATGCGGGAGATGCGCAGGCCGAGGGGGGCCGTTTGACCGCTCCCATGCCGGGCAAGGTGGTGTCGTTTGCCGTGAAGGCCGGGGATGTGGTCACCAAAGGGCAGGCGCTGGCCGTGATGGACGCGATGAAGATGGAGCACACCATTGCGGCCCCCGTGGATGGCGTGGTGGCCGAACTGCTGTACACCCCAGGTGATCAGGTGGCTGAAGGGGCGGAGTTGCTCAAGCTGGAGGCCCAATAACCAACAAGGCGCGGATGTTCGTTCGCTGGGGCGTTGGAATTGGCGGGCAACTGGGGTACGCTCAGATCCCATGAAAGTCACTTTTTGCTGCTTTGACACCAAGCCCGACCCCTGGCTCGACGGTTTGCGAGTGGCGCTGCCCGGTGCCGAGGTGAGTCTGTGGCAGCCTGGCGCGGTTCCGGCTGATCACGCCGTGGTGTGGGCACCATCGCAAACCTTTTTTGATGAACAAACGCAGTTGCGCGGTGTTTTTAACATTGGCGCCGGGGTCGATGCGCTGCTCAATCTCCGGTTGCCGCCCCATGCCAAGGTGGTGCGGCTCGACGACGCAGGCATGGCCGTTCAGATGGCCGAATATGTCTGCGATGCCGTGATCCGTCACTTTCGCGAGTTCGACCGCTACGCCGCCGATGTCAAGGCGGGTTGCTGGTCCTACCGCAAGCCCCGCCATCGGGTCGATTTTCCGGTGGGGGTGATGGGCTTGGGCGTTTTGGGAGCCCGTGTGGCGCACTCCTTGCAGATGTTTGAGTTTCCGGTCAATGGCTGGAGCCGCTCACCCAAACAGATCGACGGCGTGCGGTGTTTTCATGGTGCGGGCCAGTTCAACGAATTCTTGTCGGCCACCCGGGTGCTGGTCAACCTGCTGCCGCTCACGCCAGACACGCGTGACATTTTGTGCCGTGACACGCTAGCGCGTCTGCAGCCTGGTGGCTATGTGATCAACGTCGCCCGTGGCGCCCATCTGGTGGACGATGATCTGCTGGCGCTGCTCGACGGCGGACACCTCGCGGGCGCCACGCTGGATGTATTCCGCACCGAGCCCTTGCCAGAGGGACATCCGTTCTGGCAGCTTCCCAACATCACGATCACACCGCACACGGCGGCCCGCACCCTGCGTGACGAATCCATCGCGCAGATTGCGGGCAAGATCGCCGCCATGGAGCGCGGTGAGAATGTGAAAGGTGTCGTTGATGTCGCACGCGGTTACTGAAGCGGCACAATCAGGCTGTAGTCATCAACGATGCCCTTGACCCACCGCAGTACAAAGGACTCTCCCAGGAAACCCTCATGAGCATTCCCACTCGCGTCAAGCTGGTTGAAGTCGGGCCCAGAGACGGCCTGCAAAACGAGAAGCAACCGGTGCCTGCATCGGTCAAGATTGAACTGGTGCACCGCCTGCAGGACGCGGGCTTGACCGAGATTGAGGTCACCAGCTTTGTGTCGCCCAAATGGGTGCCTCAAATGGCGGACAACGCCGAGGTCATGTCCGGTATCCAGCGCAAACAGGGGGTGCGGTACTCGGTGCTCACCCCCAATCTGCAGGGTTTTGAGGCCGCTCTCAAGTCCAGACCCGACGAAATTGTCGTATTCGCCTCGGCAAGCGAAGCCTTCAGCCAGAAAAACATCAATTGCTCGATTGCCCAAAGCATCGAGCGCTTTGCGCCGGTGGTCGAGGCGGCGCGCGCGGCAGGGATCTATGTGCGCGGTGCGATGTCCTGCACGGTGGGTTGCCCCTATGAGGGGATGGTTGCGCCTGAGCGTGTGGCCTACCTGGCCGGCTTAATGAAGGGCATTGGCGTGCAGCACGTGGGCGTGGCCGATACCATCGGCGTGGGGACACCGCTCAAGGTGCGCCTGGCCATTGAGGCCACACTGCAGCACTATGATTTGAATGACATCTCGGGCCACTTCCATGACACCTATGGTCAGGCACTGGCCAACACCCTGGTCGCACTGGGCATGGGCGTGTGGCAGTTTGACACTTCTGTGGCCGGTTTGGGAGGCTGCCCCTATGCCAGAGGCGCCACCGGCAACGTAGCCACTGAGGACGTGGTGTACATGCTGCATGGCATGGACATCGAAACCGGCATCGATCTGGACAAACTGGTGGACGCGGGCAAGTTCATCAGTGAATTTCTGGGGCGAGCACCGAATTCCCGCGCGGCTACGGCGCTGCTTGGCAAGCGTGTGGGCTGATCGGCAATCCAGGATGAATTCAGACGAATTTCCAGAGGGGATGCAACGCGTTGCGGCGGCTCTGCAGGCGTGGGCGCATCCGCATGCGCCGGTGATGCTGCAAGACGCTGCACGCACCGCGCAGCAGGCGGCCGACGCGCTGGGTGTTGCACTGGGGCAAATTGCCAAGAGCATCATCTTTCGCCGCTTGCATGACAGCACCGCCGTGCTGGTCATCACATCGGGCGACCGACGGGTCGATGAGACCAAGGTGGCAGCCCTGGTGGGCAAGCTGGGCCGCGCCGATGCCGAGTTCGTCAAGGAGAAAACGGGTTACTCCATCGGAGGGGTTCCCCCGGTTGCACATGCCGTAGCGCCCGTCACGCTGATCGATCGGGATTTGTTCCGGTTTGAGGAAATATGGGCTGCAGCCGGTCATCCGCACGGTGTGTTCAAGCTCCGACCCGGTGATCTGGTTCGCTTGTCGGGTGCGCCTGTGGTGGATTTGGTGCAGTTTGCCGAGGTCGCGCAATCCCGGAGCGCTCAAGTTCCGCTTGTTGCTACCAAATCAGAAGCGGTGTTATCAATATTGGCAAGGGCTACGGGTCAAAATGTTCCATCTCCGTGCACTTCGGTGTGTCGCATCGACGAGGACAGCGGATTGTGCGAGGGCTGTTTTCGTACGGTTGAGGAGATTTGTCGCTGGAGTGGTCTGGACAGCGATGACAAGCGGGCGGTCTGGGAATTGATCGAACAACGCGCCAAAGGGGCCCATTCATGAAGCACATTACGTTCTATCTCGATTTCATTTCGCCCTACGCCTGCCTGGCGTTTGAGCGCCTGCCGGTGGCCTTGATGGGCCAAAGCTACACCGTCACCTACAAGCCGGTTCTGTTTGCGGCCCTGCTCAAGCATCACGGGCAATTGGGCCCAGCCGAAATTCCAGCCAAGCGCGACTGGACCTACCGGCAGGTGTTGTGGCTGGCACACTCTCTGGGCATCGATCTGCAGCTGCCTGCCAGCCACCCGTTCAACCCCCTGGGCCTGCTGCGCCTGGCCGTCGCCACTCAGGCCCAGGGACTGCCCAACCGGTATGTGTGTGAGACCATCTTCAGGCATGTCTGGCAGGGGGGTGCGCAAGCCACTGATCCAGAGCGGTTGGAGTCTCTGACCGGCCTGTTGGCTCCTGCACGCACGCCGCAGGACCCGACGGTGAAAGGCCAGTTGCAGTCGCATACGGACGACGCCATCGCACGCGGTGTGTTCGGCGTGCCAAGCTTTGAGGTTGACGATCACTTGTTTTGGGGGTTGGACGCCCTGCCCACGCTTGCGGCCTACCTGGCGGGTGATCCGTGGTTTGAGGCTGCCTGGGACGCGCCGGAGCGGGTCGCAAGCGGTATTGTGCGACGCACCTGAGTCAGCCCGGGGCGGTGGTTTCAGCGTCCGCCGACGGGCTGCTGTTTTCAGACTTTCTTGCCCCAACTGGCTCCAGGTTCTGGTGCCTGCGCACGCGTACGCGGATACGGCGACGCTGGTACCCATTCTGGCTTGGTCCCCGGTGCGGTTGGGGAGCCAGTTTATAGCGGCGATAGGCCAGAATGAATTTTACCGAATAGAACAGGGCGGCCAGGCCCAGGGCAACCCACAACGCTTGCTTGAGGTCTCTGATCAGGGCTGCCAGCATGATCTCGGCCTCGATGCGATCCTCCTCGATCTGCCGAACCGTGCGTGAGGCCAGTGCGATGGCTCTCTGGCCTTCTTGAGACTCCCATTGCACCCGATTGAGCTCACCCTGCGGTCCATAGCCGCGTTCCAACTCTCTTGGATCGAATTGCTTGAAGGTGGCCGTCTCGTCCAGACCGAGTTCGACTTTGAGTTGGTGCAGGACATCGAACACACCCAAGTCGACCAGTTCTTCGTAGGCGGGGCGCATGGCCTCACGGATGGCCTCGGCCAACGATGGGGGTGTCTCGCCTTGCGATGTCGGACGCGCGGAGTGCTGGGCCGCCAGAGTGTGCCGGGTCTCTTGCGCCCGAGCAAGAATCGGCAGTGATTGACGCGCTCCGACGCTTTCCTCTATCAAGAGCAGGTCGCCTGAACGATCAACTGTGAGCTCCGGCGATACCGCTCCAGCATCAGTTGGCAAAAACTGCCCGACCGCCAGCGGTGCAAGCTCGCTGACCGGTGGTGGCGAGATGATGGCCTCAGCCCGAACCGACCCGATCGCCGCGAAGGCGTACACAGCGCTGAGTAGTGCGCCGATAAAAAGATTCAAGAAACGAATGCCAATGAACATCGCCAAGTAGACCGCAACTCGGTTACAGATCGCAGCATAAATCAGTAATTGGTAACCGGCAATAGCGGACTGGTTGCGTTGCTGATGCACCCAGCCTAGGTGTTTTCCCTTTTTAGGCGGCCTTTGGACGGACGGCAGAAGAATCATCAGTAATTTGTAAGGAAACCTCGCCAAAGTCCCTTTTGCAATGCTGCGACTTCGGTCACGGCGTGTATCCGTGCAGTGGCGCAAGCTGCTGGTTTCAAGCACTTATAACGAGGAGATTTCATGAAGGAAGACTTAAGCAGTCAGGCCTACTGGAAAGCCACGCTCGGCCTGCTGACCAAGATTCTCATCATCTGGTTTCTGGTGTCGTTTGGCGCGGGAATTCTGTTTGCGCCCCTGCTCAACAACATCCACCTCGGCGGCTATCCGCTGGGATTCTGGTTTGCCCAGCAGGGTTCCATGTACATTTTCGTGGCGCTGATTTTCTATTACGCCAAGAAGATGGGCGATATCGATAAACGGTTCGATGTTCACGAAGACTGAGGACTAAATAATGGATCTACAAACAACAATTTACCTGGGCGTTGGACTGAGTTTTGCGCTCTACATTGGTATTGCTATCTGGGCCCGTGCCGGCTCAACCAGTGAGTTCTACGCCGCTGGTGGCAACGTTCACCCTGTCATGAACGGGATGGCTACGGCGGCCGACTGGATGTCAGCGGCGTCATTCATTTCCATGGCGGGATTGATTTCCAACATGGGCTACGGCGGCGGCCTGTTTCTGATGGGCTGGACCGGCGGTTATGTGCTCCTGGCAATGTTGCTGGCACCCTACCTGCGCAAGTTCGGCAAGTTCACGGTTCCCCAGTTCATTGGCGACCGCTTCTACTCGAAGTCAGCCAGTGTGGTGGCGGTGCTGTGCCTGCTGGTGGCGTCGCTGACCTACATCATTGGCCAGATGACGGGCGTGGGCGTCGCATTCTCGCGGTTCCTGGGCGTGTCCAGTGATGTCGGCATCTATGTCGGCATGGGCATCGTGTTCCTGTACGCAGTGGGTGGCGGCATGAAGGGCATCACCTACACCCAGGTGGCGCAGTACATCGTGCTGATTCTGGCGTACACCATTCCTGCGATCTTCATCTCGATGCAGCTCACGGGCAACCCGATTCCGCAATTGGGTCTGGGTTCCAATCTGACTGGGCAGGACATCTCGCTGCTTTCCAAGCTCGATCAGGTGGTCACCGAACTGGGCTTTGGCAAATACACCACTACCACGGCTGGCAGCACCCTGAACATGTTTGTTTACACGATGTCGCTGATGATCGGCACCGCCGGTCTGCCCCACGTCATCATGAGATTCTTTACGGTTCCCACCGTGAAGGATGCGCGTTCTTCCGCTGGGTGGGCATTGGTTTTCATCGCCATTCTCTACACCACGGCTCCCGCCGTTGCGGCGATGGCCAAGACCAACCTGATTCGCACCATCACCCCGGGCGTCATCATGAACAATGCTGATGTCTATGGCGCGGAATCGGCGATTCAGTACGAGGCCCGTCCGGACTGGATGAAGCGCTGGGAGAAGACCGGTTTGCTCAAGTTCCAGGACAAGAACGGTGACGGTCGCATCCAGTACTACAACGACAAGTCCAAGGACGAAGCGTTCCAGGCCAAGGCTGGTCAAGCCGGTTGGAAGGGCAATGAGTTGGACGTCAACGCCGACATCATTGTGCTGGCCAACCCCGAAATCGCGTTGTTGCCCAACTGGGTGATTGCGCTGGTGGCGGCGGGCGGACTGGCGGCAGCGCTGTCCACGGCGGCGGGCTTGCTGATGGCAATTTCATCGGCCATTTCTCACGACCTGATCAAGAACGTTTTTGTTCCCAACATCAGTGAAAAGGGCGAGCTGCTCGCTGGCAAGATTGCCATGGCTGTGGCCATTGTCATCTCGGGTTATCTCGGCTTGAATCCGCCCGGGTTTGCGGCCGGTACGGTGGCTCTGGCCTTCGGTATTGCGGCCAGTTCGCTGTTCCCCGCCATCATGATGGGCATTTTCAGCAAGAAGATGAACAAGGAAGGTGCGATTGCGGGCATGCTGGCAGGCCTGTTTATCACGCTGTTCTACGTGTTTGCGCACAAGGGCCTGTTCTTCATCAAGGGTACGGACTTCCTGCCCATGATCGGTGGCGCCAACAGCTTCTTTGGCATCACGCCCGAGGCCTTTGGTGCGATTGGCGCCTTGGTGAACTTCGCAGTGGCCTTCCTGGTGGACAAAGTCACCAAGGAGCCACCGGAGCACATCCAGCACATGGTGGAGAATGTGCGTATTCCCCGCGGTTCGAAGGTGGTTGACGGCGCCCACTAGGGCATCTGTCAGCAATTTTTTGACACGATCGGCATCGCGCGCAATAGCGTGCGATGGCCAAAACAGGGGCCCCAACGGCATGGCTGGTGGGGCCTTTTTCAATGACACTGGGCTCGTCGGCGAACGCCGCCGGCAAGTATTGGGAGCCACGCATGGTATTTGACGTCAATGTTGCGCTGACCTGGATTTTGTTCCTGGCGCTGTTTCCCATCTCTTTTTTCTGGTTGCGACGGGCCTGGCGCATTGTGGTGCGGCGCGACTTCTCGGAGGTCGCCCTCAAGCGCGGCGCTGCACCACCCGACCCTGCCAAGTTCGCGCCCTACGAGGCCGTGGTCAACCTGGTGGCAGGCACGGTTCTCGTTCTGGTCATTGTCATGGTGCTGCTCGGTCGGCTCGACTACAGCACCTGGAGCGCCATAGCCGGGAGCACGATATGGTGCAAATTTTTTGCCAGCTTTGCGCTGTCTCGCCACGCGCATGCCAAATGGACCGGCGTCAAACACTGATTTGAGCCGTAAACCAATGAAGAAGCGAAACCGGCTGCTGCTGCTTGTGATTGCACTGGTGGGCCTGGGATTGGCCGCCTGGATGGCGTTCACCGCAGTTCTGATTGGCTCCACTTTGAGTTCGGCGCAGCGTGACATCATGGCCACCATACTGGCACCTCGAATGGTGCTGGCGGTCATGAGCTGGGCGATGGCAGTGGCCCTGGCTTGGGCAGGCTTGAGGGTCGTCTTTCGCCGCTATCTCGGCGGGTCGGCTCGCCTCCTGGAGCAGACGCGGATTCTCCTGAAGGCAGAAACACCTCAGCAGATGGGCGCCCAGGCGACCCCGCAGTTTCAAGCCCTGGCGCAGGCCATTAACGAGCTTGCCGGGCAGCGTGATGCCTTGCGCCAGGACATGGCACAGCGCGTTGCACAGGCCAGTGAGGGCGTGCAGCAGGAGAAAAATCGCCTTTCGGCACTGGTGTCTGAGCTGACCCAAAGCGTGGTGGTTTGCAATCTCGATGGGCGCGTTGTTCTCTATAACAACCGGGCGCGCCTCCAGTTTCGGGCCCTTTCGAAGGCCCCCACATTGACCGACGGAGGAGAACTGCTCGGGATTGGCCGCTCGATCTACACGGTGTTTGACCGGCAACTTGTTGACCACGCGCTGGAGACCTTGCAGCACCGGATAGACCGGGGCGCGGCAACGCCGACCGCTCAGTTTGTCACCTCTACCCGCTCAGGCCAGCTTCTGAGCGTGCAGATGGCACCCGTGCGCGGTGAGGAAGCGCCATCGGGGGGCGCGGCTCAGATCAACGGCTTTGTGCTGATGCTCGACAACGTCACCCGGACCTATGAGGAAGAAACACAGCGCGATCAAACACTCAGCGGCCTGTTGGGAAACAGTCGCGCCTCGCTGGCCAACATGCAGGGTGCCATCGAGGCACTGTCCAGTCCGAATCGGGACCTGCAGTCAGAAGAGCACTGGTTTGATGTGTTGAAGGGGGAGGTGCATACCATGCGTGAACGCATGGCCGAGTTGTCCAGAGACGCGGCACTTGGCCTCAAGACCCGCTGGCCGCTCGAGGAAATGTTCGGTGCCGATCTGTTGTCTGCGGCCCAGCGGCGCATTGAGACTCAATGCAAACGGTCTGTGACCATCGATGAATCGACTGAAGAGGTGTGGTTGCGGGTGGACAGTTTTTCCCTGCTGCAAGCCTTGACCTACCTGGCATGGCGTCTGGTGGATGAATTTGAAATCCGGTTCTTGCAGCTGCGTTTGCAAGCCGCTGGTGGGCGGGCGCAACTGGACCTGATCTGGAGCGACCGGGCCATGAGCACAGAGACCGTGATGAGCTGGGAAATGGAGCCCATGCAAATTGGCGAGCAGAGTCTCACGCTCAGTGTGCGCGACGTGGTTGAACGTCACGGCGGCGAGATACTGTTTCAGCGTGAGCGAGTGCGGCACCGGGCATTTTTCAGGTTTGTGCTGCCTCTGGCCAGCGCGCAGGAGCAAGCCGAAGTCGTGCGGATCGTCAGCGCAGACGGGCGACCGGAGTTCTATGATTTCGATCTGTTCCAGGCGACCGATGAAAGTCGCGCCCTGGACGAGCAACTCCTGACTTCTCTGGCCTACACGGTATTTGACACCGAGACGACCGGACTCAATCCCTCACAGGGTGACGAGATCATCCAGATCGGTGCGGTCAGAATCGTCAACGGGAAGTTGCTTTACCAGGAATGCTTTGACCAGTTGGTGGATCCGGGGCGACCGATTCCCGCGGCTTCCATTCCGATTCATGGCATTACGCAGGCAATGGTCAGGGGCCAGCCCGGCATCGGACAGGTCTTGCCTGCGTTCCATGTTTTCGCGTTGGACACGGTGCTGGTAGCCCACAATTCCGCTTTCGACATGAAGTTTTTGCAACTCAAGGAGGTGTCCACCGGCCTGGCCTTCCATCAACCCGTTCTGGACACGTTGTTGCTGTCGGCGGTGGTTCATCCCAATCAGGAGTCGCACCGGCTTGAAGCCATTGCCGAGCGGTTGGGGATTGTCATTCGGGACCGGCACAGGGCCTTGGGCGACGCGACGGTAACCGCTGAAGTGCTGTTGCGCCTCATCCCCCTGCTCGATGCGATGGGTATTCGGACCCTGCAGCAAGCCCGTGACGCTGCACAAAAAACCTACTACGCGCGGCTGAAGTACTGACCAGGTTTTTCAAAACTGCCAGTGACCCCGATTTTGTGCCATCGGGTTCTAGCGATAGCGGTTCCCCAGCACACCCTGCAGGGTGTGCACCACGGAGAACGCCTCTTTGAGGTGGCTGCGCTCGAAGTTGGACAGTTCATCGAGCGCCAGAAAATTATCAGCGGGCAGTCCCTGAGCCGTCTGACGCGCCTGATGCGCGATGCGCAGCTTGGCGAGAAACTCAAACGCATCGCGTAAATCTCTGGCACTTTGCTCGCTGACCTCACCTGTGCGCGCAGCAACTTCAAGCCGGTCCTGGGTGTTGACCGCTTCCTCCGCACCTGCCAGCGCGTAGACCCGCGCCAGGTCCACGATCGGGACCACCCCGGTGTGCTTGAAATCAAGGGTGCCAGCATGGTCTCCGCCGCGAATGAGCGAGATGTTGCCGAACAGCCCCAGCGGCGGGCGATGCTTGAGTGCGTTGCCCACCATAAACGCCAGAAAGATACTGTTGCCCCGGGTTCTTTGCAGCACTTCACGGCGCAGTGTTTCCAGCAGGTCCGTCTTGCCGTGGACGGCGCGCAGGTCAAAGAATACGCAGGTGAGCATCAAGGCCTTGGGCTCGGGTTTGTTGACCCATTGATGAAAATACCGGGCCCATTGCCTGCGGGGCTGGCGCCACTGGTCGGTCATGGCCATCATTTCACCGGGACAATGGACATAACCGCAGGCCGCCAGGCCGTCGCAGACAAAGCGGGTGAACTGACGAAAGTACTCACCGTGCTTGGCCTCGTCGTAGTTGTCGTCCAGGATCATGCAGTTGTCCTGGTCCGATTTGGCTGTTTGTTCATTGCGCGCCTGCGAACCAGCGGCGACCCAGACATAGTCCACTGGTGCCGGGCCAAATTGCTCCAGGGCCAGCTGAATCAGCCGCACCGTCAGGGCGTCTGTCATGGCAGTCATGAGGTGGCCTGTGCTGTAGGCGCTGGTGTCGGCGGCGGCGAGCTGCTGTTGCATCAGCTTGATCCTGCCACTGACCCGGGCCAATGCCTCCACCGTGGACTGCTTGTGGATGTCGCTTGCGAGGAACACTGCCGAGGTGCTGTGCTGCTCCGTCAGGTCGGTAGCGGTGACCATGCCAACAATACCCTGCTCGTCCTTGATAGGCACGTGGTGGATATTCTGGCGCGCCATTAAAAGCAACGCGTCAAAGGCCGGCTGGCGTGCGTCCAGGGTCAAAGGCTCGCGCGTGGCGATCGCGGAGACCGGACCGGTGATGTCCAGTGCCTGAGCCACCACCCGATTGCGCAGATCGCGGTCGGTGATCAGCCCGACCAACTGTCCCTGATCGAGCAGCAGCACCGACGAGACGCCATGCGTGCTCATCAACTGCGCTGCGGTGTGGATGGAGTCCTCAGGGCCCACGCTGATGGGGCCGCGCTTGATCAAGCTGCGCAGGGGCATGCTGAGCAATTGATGCGAACTGTCGCTGCGCACCGTGGAGTCGGAATTTGATGGCGTGAGTGAGGGAAAAAAGTAGGCCAGTTCACTGTGGGCCGCGCAAAGCGCAGTCAAGGCCTCTGGTGCCAGCCAGGCGATCTGTCCGTCGCTGGCGGCCCGTGCCTGCCAGGTGGTGATTTGCCGGCTGGGCGTGGCGCCAAAGCCAAACAGCGAACCGGCCTTGAGCCTGACCGACAGCCCGACATCCGGGTCCAGCATGTCGACCATGCCGCTCAGAATCAGCCCGACGGCGCTGTGCAGCTGGCCCTGTTTGAGCAGCACCTCTGCGCTGCTGCAATCCACCAGTTCGAAGCGGGCTGCCAGGGCCTCCCGACTGGGGCGGTCCAGGCGGCCCCATACCGCATGCTCGGCCATGATCTCCAGAAGCACAGGTGGCAACGCGGCGTCACTCATCGTGGTCAGGACGTCTGGTGTGCTCAGCGGCGGAACTTGCCATCTTCGCTGATGATCGACAGATCAGAAAAGGTGATGCCCGTGTGGTCGGTCGGGTTGAAACTCACCTCGATGCCACCGAGGTCGAATTTCTGCAAGCTCTCCAGTGCGCCGCGGATATTTTCACGTGTTGGTTTACCGTTGGTTTTGCGCAGGGCCTCAACCAGTACCTTGGCCGACACAAACCCCTCTAGCATGGCGGGGCTCAGGTCCGCGATGTCATGCTCGCGGGCCAACGCGGTGGCTTCGCGGACAAAGCCAAAACCAAACGACCGCGGCAGCACCTGCGACACGATGACCCCGCGTCCCTGATCACCCAGCAGTTTGATAAATCCTCCCGAAGCGTTGTTCGACAGTGTGATCAACTGAGCCGTGCTGCCGGTTGCTTTGATCGCTTTGATGGCTTCCACGACCGCAGTGCCTGAGCCGATGATCATGATGGCCTGTGCTTGCGCATCAACCATCAAGGGAATGATGGCAGAAAAATCGGGTTTTGCGCGGTCGAACTTCGCCACCGCCACCGGTTTGAGCTTGGCAGCGAGCAAGCCTTTTTGCGCGCCCTGCAGCGCGTCAGTGCCAAAGCTGTCGTCCACGTGGATAAGCCCAATGCGCCGTGTGCCAATGGAAACCATGTGCGCGATGGCTCGCTCGGCCTCGCGTTGGTAGGGCGCACGCACGTTGAAGACCCACTTGTTGACCGGCTTATGAAACACCATGGCCCCGGTGGACGGGCCAATCAAGGGGACGCCGTGCTGTTCCAGCAAAGGGAGAATTCCCTCCGTGTGGGGGGTGCCGCGCGTCATGAACATTGCCACCACCTGGCGCTCCTCAATTAGCGTGCGGGCGTTGCTGAGCGTGAGCTTGGGGTCGAACTTGTCGTCCAGGGTGACAAGCTCGACCTTTTGTCCGCCAACGCCGCCTTTGGCATTGACGGAGTCGAGGTACAGCTGGGCGCCCGTGTCTGCCTCTTTGACGGTGGCCGCGACGGAACCCGTCACGCCCACTGTCTGGCCAATCAGGATCTGGGCCTGCGCGGTCGCGCTGAGGACCAGAGTCATCAGGGTAGTAGCGAGCAATCGGACAAGTTTCATGGTGACCTACCTATCAATGGATTTGAAAATGGTGCGGGAGTGTCAAGTGGCCGGGCAATCATAAATGACCTTGCGCCACGAAGAGGGCATCGCAAACCCTAGAATCTTCTGCCTTACCAGCCAAAATAGTCATTATGTCCGCAGGAACCATTCGCATTCGTGGCGCACGTCAGAACAATCTCAAGAACCTCAATCTTGACATTCATACTGGCGAGTTGACGGTGGTCACGGGGCCCAGCGGATCGGGCAAGTCAAGTCTGGTGTTCGATACCCTGTACGCCGAAGGCCAGCGACGCTATGTCGAAACCTTTTCGGCCTACGCCCGCCAGTTTCTCGACCGCATGGACAAGCCAGCGGTGGACAAGGTGGATGGCGTGCCACCCGCCATCGCCATCGACCAGACCAATCCGGTCAGATCATCGCGCTCCACCGTGGGGACCATGACCGAGCTCAACGACCATTTGAAGCTCTTGTTCGCGCGTGCCGGGCAATTGTTTGACGCGGACACCGCGCAGCCGGTCCGGCATGACTCGGCCGAGACGATTTACACCCAAATTCAGACGCTGGTCGAAGCGGCATTAGAGCCCGTGGGTGGTGGTTCGAGTTTGCCTTGCGCGCTGGATTGCGACGCACCGAAAACCACAAACTCCGCACCGCGCCTGGCCATCACTTTTCCGGTCGAGTTGCCCGCCAGCGCCTCGCCCGAAGAAATCGAGCAATGGCTGTCGGTCAGCGGCTTTACCAAGGTGCAGGCGCAGCGTGAAGTGGCCACGGTGACCGGCCCCCGCAAGGTTCTGGACGTGGTGGCCGACCGGTTCCGGCTGGGGACCGCCGAGCGAGCCCGGGTGCTGGAGGCGATCGAGGTGGCGCTCAAGCATGGCAGCGGGCGCATGACGGTTTATGCCCTTGGGTCCACCCCAGATGTGCCTGATGCGATCTGGAAGTTCTCCACCGGCTTGCATTGCCCGGACAGCGACCGGCATTACACCGATCCGAGTGCGTCCATGTTTTCGTTCAATTCCGCGGTGGGTGCCTGCGAATCGTGTCGCGGCTTTGGCAGGGTCATCGGGGTCGATTACGGTTTGGTGATTCCCAATGAAAAGCTGACGCTGCGGGCGGGGGCCGTCAAGCCCATGCAGACGCCGGCCTGGCAGGAGTGCCAGGACGACCTGATGCGCCATGCCGAGACCGCCGGCATTCCACGCGACACGCCCTGGTACAAGCTCACCTCGGAACAACAGAACTGGGTGGTCAACGGATCGCCTCACTGGAACGGCAAGTGGAACCAGCACTGGTTCGGCATCAAGCGCTTCTTTGAGTACCTGGAGACCAAGGCCTACAAGATGCACATCCGAGTGTTGCTGTCCAAATACCGCAGCTATACGCCTTGTGGCGATTGTGGCGGAGCGCGCCTCAAGACTGAAAGCCTGCTCTGGCGTATTGGCAGCCAAGCGGGGGCGGATGCTGTGCTGGAGCCAGGTCGGCGCTTCATGCCCGTGGGGACGAAATGGACGCGGGAGCAACTCGAAGCCCTGCCCGGTCTGTGTTTGCACGACCTGATGCTGCTGCCCATTGACGGCTTGCGGCGTTTTTTCGACAGCCTGTTGAGCGGAGTGGATCCGCAGAACATGCAGCGTCCAGGCGCTGGGGGACAAGCGGGCGAGACCCAGGCTCTCAAGTTACTGCATGAGGAAATCACCACGCGTTTGAAGTATCTCTCCGAGGTGGGGATCGGCTACCTCACGCTGGACCGGCAAAGTCGCACCCTTTCTGGTGGCGAGGTGCAGCGCATCAACCTCACCACCGCGTTAGGCACCTCGCTGGTCAACACGCTGTTTGTGCTCGATGAGCCCAGCATCGGTCTGCATCCGCGTGACATGCACCGCATCATCGTGGCCATGCAGCGTCTGCGTGATGCGGGCAACACGCTGGTGGTTGTGGAGCACGACCCGGCCGTGATGCTGGCCGCGGATCGCATGATCGACATGGGCCCCGGCCCTGGCGAGCGGGGTGGGCAAATTGTCTTTGATGGATCCACGGCCGATCTTCGCAGCGCCGACACATTGACCGGCGCCTACCTGGGCGGGCGCAAGCAGGTCGGAATGGGCTTCACGCGGTTGGTGCAGGCCAACACGCCGCGCCTGATTCTGGAAGGCGCGAGCGACCACAACCTGAAGAACATCAGCGTGGAGTTTCCGCTGCAACGCCTGGTGTGCGTGACCGGCGTCAGCGGTTCGGGCAAGTCCACGTTGATCCAGGATATTCTGGCTCCGGCCCTGATGCGTCATTTTGGCCGTGCCACCGAGGCACCCGGTGCCCATGAGCGCCTGCTCGGCGCCGAGCTTCTCAGCGATGTGGTGTTTGTGGACCAGTCCCCCATTGGCAAGACGGCGCGCTCCAACCCCGCGAGCTACGTGGGCGCCTGGGACTCCATTCGTCAGATTTTTGCCGCCGCTCCCCTGGCATGCCAGCGCGGCTACACCGCGTCCAAGTTCAGCTTCAATGGGGGCGATGGGCGCTGTGCCACCTGTGGCGGCTCGGGCTTTGAGCACGTGGAAATGCAGTTTTTGAGCGACGTGTACCTGCGCTGCCCCGACTGCGATGGCAAGCGCTACCGTCCCGAGGTGTTGGAAATTGTCATCGAACGCCCAGGGCGATGGGCCAGGGCGAAGCCCGAGCTTGATCCCACCCCAGCGCAATGGGGGTCAGACCCCCACTCGGGACAAGGCATAACCCGGCACTTGAACGTGGCCGACGTTCTGAACTTGACCGTGAGCGAGGCGCTGGCCCTGTTCGCTGGTGATCGCGATGTCGTGCGTGCCCTGCAACCCATCGTGGATGTGGGTCTGGAATACGTCAAATTGGGGCAACCCGTGCCCACGCTCTCGGGTGGCGAGGCGCAGCGCCTCAAACTGGCCGGACATCTGGCCGTTGCGGCCAAAAGCGCCACCAGCAGCGGGCAGGTTCAAGCGAAGCGTGGGGCATTGTTCATGTTTGACGAGCCCACCACCGGCCTGCATTTCGACGACATCGCCAAGCTCATGCGCGCGATGCGCAAGCTGATGGATGCCGGGCATTCGCTGGTAGTGATCGAGCACAACCTTGATGTGATTCGCGCCAGTGACTGGCTGATTGACTTGGGTCCCGAAGGCGGCGACGCCGGGGGCGAGCTGGTGGCCTGTGGCACGCCCGATGACCTGCGCCAGCATCCCAGTTCTCACACCGGCAAGGCCTTGCGCGACTATGACCAAACCTTGGGCCAGGGCCAGACGCAAGCCCGTGAACCGGGTGGCAACTGGGGTCAGATTCCAATTAAAAAGCGGCCAGTCGTGGCGCCGGACGCGATCCAGATCGTCAACGCCAAAGAGCACAACCTCAAGTCCCTGAGCGTCAATATTCCGCACGGAAAATTCAGCGTGATCACCGGTGTCTCGGGTTCGGGAAAATCCACACTGGCGTTTGACATTCTGTTCAACGAAGGCCAGCGCCGCTATCTGGAATCACTCAACGCTTACGCCCGCTCCATCGTGCAGCCCGCCGGGCGTCCCGAGGTCGATGCCGTCTATGGCATTGCGCCCACGGTGGCCATCGAGCAGCGGCTCTCGCGCGGGGGCCGTAAGTCCACGGTGGGAACCACCACCGAGGTCTGGCATTTTCTGCGCTTGTTGTTTGTCAAGCTGGGCACTCAGCATTGCATCCACGACGGCACCCCTGTGGCGCCGCAAACGCCCGACAGCATTGCCGCGCAACTGCTCAGAAACTTTCGCGGCCAACACATCGGTTTGCTGGCGCCACTGGTGATGAACCGCAAAGGTGTTTACACCGAACTGGCGGACTGGGCCAGGCCCCGTGGTTTTACCCATTTGCGGGTGGATGGTGAATTCTTGCCCACCACCGCGTTCCCGCGCATCGATCGCTTCAAGGAGCACACGATTGAATTGCCGGTGCTCAGCCTGGATGTGTCACCCGCAAATGAAACCGCTTTGCGAAACGGTCTGGCCGTGGCGCTGACCCATGGCAAGGGCGTGGTGCATGTGCTGAGCCAACTCGGCGGCTTGCAAGAGGCCATGCTCGCGGGCATGCCCACCGCAGCCATCGGCCGACTCGATGCGTTTTCCACCAAGCGGGCCTGCCCCGTGTGCAGCACCAGCTATGCCGAACTCGACCCGCGTCTGTTCTCCTACAACAGCAAGCACGGCTGGTGCCCTGAGTGCGTGGGCACGGGTGTTCGCCTGACCAAAGAGCAGCGCAAGGCGCTGGATGACTCGGTGCGTGATGATGACAACAAGGGCCGTGAGCAGACCTTTGCCGAGCCAGAAGTCGAGGACCTCACCGATGCTGCCTGCCCGGCCTGCCTGGGCACGCGGCTCAATGTCACCGCCCGCGCGGTGACCTTTGGTGCAATTGACGCGGTCACCATCACCGAACTGGCGCGCATGAGCGTTACCGACATCCGCCAGTGGGTTGAAACCCTGCAGGTGGCGGGCCGCATGAGTCGGCGCGAGAACGACATTGCGCGCGATCTGGTGCCCGAGATCAAAAGCCGACTGGAGTTTCTCGAGCAAGTGGGTCTGGGCTACCTCACGCTCGACCGGGGTGCGCCCACCCTTAGTGGCGGCGAGGCCCAGCGCATCCGGCTGGCGGCGCAGTTAGGCAGCAATTTGCAGGGCGTGTGCTATGTGCTCGATGAGCCCACCATCGGGCTGCATGCGCGTGACAACCGGATCTTGCTTGGGGCCCTGCAGACCCTGAGCGACAAGGGCAACACTTTGGTGGTGGTTGAGCATGACGAGGACACCATCCGCCACGCCGATCACATCATCGACATCGGCCCGAGCGCGGGCAAGCGGGGCGGGCGACTGGTCGCGGAGGGTTCTGTGGCCGATGTTCAGAAGACGTCAGACTCGCAAACGGGCCGCTATTTGCTCCATGCCATGCGGCATCCGGTGCAGGCGCGGCGGGGGGTCCTTGGACCCAAATTGACGGGCCAGGAGAATCAAAGCTGGATCACGGTGACCGGTGCGAATCTGCACAACCTGCAGGACGTCACCGCTTCGGTTCCGCTCAAACGCCTGGTGGCAGTCACGGGCGTGTCCGGTTCCGGAAAATCGACGCTGGCGCGCGATGTGCTGCTGGCCAACGTGCACACCGCCGTGCAAAAACGCAACACCAAGGCCGGTCGCGATGCGCTGGCGGCCGGCGAGCCCATCGCTTGGACAGGTTGCCAGCAAGTTGCAGGGTTCGAGGCGGTGGACCGCGTGCTCGAAGTCGATCAAACTCCGATCGGCAAAACTCCGCGTTCGTGCCTGACCACGTACATCGGGTTCTGGGACATCGTCCGCAAGCTCTTTGCGGACACGCTGGAAGCCAAGGCGCGTGGCTATGCGCCCAATCGTTTTAGCTTCAACACCGGGCAGGGCCGCTGCGCCGGTTGCGAAGGGCAGGGCATACGCACCGTGGCCATGAGCTTTCTGCCGGACGTGAAAGTGCTGTGCGAGACCTGCAAGGGCGCGCGCTTCAACCCGGAGACGCTGGCCGTCACCTGGCGCGGCAAGAATATTGGCGATGTACTGCAAATGGAGGTGGACGAGGCGGTGGAATTTTTTGCCGCCATGCCCGCCATCAGCCACCCCCTGCAACTGCTCAAGGATGTGGGGCTGGGGTACCTGACGCTGGGCCAGCCCTCACCCACGCTGAGCGGTGGCGAGGCCCAGCGCATCAAGCTGGTGACCGAACTGAGCAAGGTGCGCGACGACATCACGCGCCGGGGACAGAAGGCACCGCACACCCTGTACGTGCTCGATGAACCCACTGTGGGTCTGCACATGGCTGACGTGGAAAAACTTATCAAGGTGCTGCACCGTCTGGTGGACGGCGGCCACAGCGTGGTCGTGATCGAGCACGATCTCGATGTAATCGCTGAAGCCGACTGGGTGATCGACCTGGGGCCCGAAGGCGGCGATGCCGGGGGCCGTGTGGTGGCCGCCACCACGCCTGAAGGTGTGGTCAAGCTCGCCACCCATACCGGCGTGGCGCTGGCGAAGGTTCTGGCGCGCTGAGGAGCCTGGGCGGCAGAGCGTTTGGCTCCGTGTCCTCCGGCCTGCGGCCTCCCCCTTTGACCTGCACAAAACGCTCGACTGCCCAGACTCTCAGTGACAAGCGGATTTATTCGACCGGATAACTATAAAAATAGTAGCGTACTATGCATATGTGACAAGGGTTTTAGGTCAATTACAACCATTAACAGGCTGGGGTGCCCTGCCCAGAGTACCGGAGCGTTTTTCAATGATCACCTTCTACAACCACCTGCACGCCCTGCACCAGGGCAAGTTCGAGATGTTTCGCGGCGAACTGGTGCCGTGCTTTGAAGTGCCGGACCGGGCCGATCATGTGCTCAAGGAACTGGAGCGGCGCAAGTTCGGCACCGTCCAGGCACCGCTGGCGTTTGAAGACAAGGCGCTGGCGTCGGTTCATTCACCCCGTTACCTCGATTTTCTGGCCCATGCGTGGGACGAGTGGGTGGCACTGGACCCGGCCAACGCCGGGCGCGATGCGCTGCCCTCGGTCTGGCCAATCCGCACGCTGCGAAGCGACGTGGAGCCCAAGAACTTCTCGGCACGGATGGGGCTGTATTCCTGCGACGCTGGCAGCCCGCTGACATCGGGCGCTTGGATCGCAGCCCGCACGGGCGCGCATTGCGCCCTGAGCGCAGCGCAACATGTGGCGGCTGGGTCGCGGGCTGCCTTTTCGCTGTCGCGGCCCCCGGGCCACCACGCGGGGATGGATTTCTTTGGCGGTTACTGCTTCCTGAACAACGCCGCGCTGGCAGCACAACACTTGCGGGATCAAGGGGCACAGCGTGTGGCGGTGCTCGACATTGACTACCACCACGGCAACGGCACCCAGGCTATTTTTTATGAACGCCCCGATGTGCTTTACAGCAGCATTCATGGCGACCCCTTGACCGAGTACCCGTTTTTTCTGGGCCACGCGGACGAACGAGGTGCAGGGGCCGGGCTGGGTTTCAACCACAACCTGCCGCTGCCGCGAGGCACCGACTTTGCGCGTTGGCGAGAGGCTCTGGCCGACGCACTCAAAGGCATTGCCCGGTTTGGCGCACAGGCACTGGTGGTGTCCCTGGGGCTCGACACCTTCGAAGGCGACCCGATTTCAGGCTTCACCCTGGGAACGCAGGACTATTTGAGTGTGGGGGCTGATCTTGCAGCCGCCGACCTGCCCACCGTGTTTGTATTCGAGGGGGGTTACGCGGTGGATGCGGTAGGTGTCAATGCGGTCAATGTGCTCGAAGGGTTCGAGCAGCACGCCTCTTAGCGGCGAGCTTCAATGCCGGGCCGGTCGGCGAAACTTGAGCAGGCGGGTCGCCAGCACGGTTTCTGTCAGGAAGCACAGGAGCGCCAGCAGAAAACAGCTGACCCCCGATAGAAACGAGATCGTCGCAATCCGGAGGATCGGCAGTTCTGCCGTTTCACCCAGAAAAAGCGCCACGATGGTCAGGCCAATCAGGATGGCGCAGAAGGTCAGCAGTGCAATGCAGCCGTTGACCAGGCGGCCGCGCAGGCGCAAGCGGGCCAGTTCGGCAAAGGCTGCGGTCATGGCATCGTCGGAGGCGGCTTTCTCAATCCGCTCTTCGAGCAAGCGGGCGCGGTCGATGATACGGCTCAAGCGCCCGGCCCCGGTGCCAATCATTCCGGAGACCGCCGTCAACAGAAAGACGGGCGCGACGGCGAGTTGGATCGCATGGGTGACCGTGGACAGATCTTCGGCAAAAAACATGGACGGCTCCTGATTCAGTTGCGCGCGGCGATTACGGCCCTTGCCACTTCGGCAAAACCAGCGCCGCCGCGTGACGAGGTGATGTAGGCGGGCAGGGCGCTGATTCGACCTTCAAAGTCGGCCACGTTGGCCACGCCCACGGCGTGGGGCAGGTAGGCGAACATGGGGGCGTCGTTGGGAGAGTCGCCGACAAACAGGCAGTGCTCTCGCTCGTTTTTGAGTTCCAGACCGTAACGCTCGCGCATCAGGAGGTGCGCCATGGAGAGCTTGTCATACGTGCCAAACCAGCCGTTGACGTGGATGGAACTGACCTTGGCCGTCATGCCGGCCTGTTCCATCAGCGCCACGATGCGCTCGACCTGTGCAAGCGGTAGCGCGGGTACGTCCTCGCAAAAATCAATCGCCAGGTCGTACAGACGGCAAAACTGGTCGGAAGCGACGGCGCAGCCGGGCACTTCGCGCAGGATGGTGTCGCGCACGGCAGCCAGTTTGGTGCTGTTGGCCAGGCGGGCTGATTCATCAAATAGGTGGCGGCACCGGAGCTTGCGCCGGGCGTGGTCATGCCAGTAATAGAACGCACCGTTCTCGCCAATGACGGCGTCGACCGGCCACATGCGGGCAATGTGGTCGCACCAGCCTGCGGGGCGCCCGGTGATCGGAATCACCCGCAC
This sequence comes from uncultured beta proteobacterium, assembly GCA_963784775.1. GTDB lineage: Bacteria > Pseudomonadota > Gammaproteobacteria > Burkholderiales > Burkholderiaceae_C > Rhodoferax. Next base: position 334,134 of record CAWAST010000002.1, read on the forward strand.
ACCGGCGCGGCGCAGATCGCCGAGCGCGGCATAGGCGGGCGGCGTGAGCTGGCCGTCAGTCGTGAGCGTGTCGTCGATGTCGCTGAACACCGTGTGCACGGCAGCGGCCACGCTATTCGGGAGTTGGGTAAGTGCTTGCATTTATATGAGAAAATTGGCTCTAGCCATCGTCCAATAAGCGTTAGTAGCTATAAAAATAGTAGTGTAGTAAGCGGGATTCTCAACTGCCTGTTTGCAGCGCCAGCCCGGCGTGCTCGCGCAGTGGATGGAAGTGAATCTTGGGGAAGCGTTCCTGCGCCAGGCGCACATCGTAGGGCGAGGTGCACAGGTAGGCCAGCGTGTTGGCCGCATCGCGGGCCATGCGCATGGGGTAGGCTTCGCAGAACGTCTTGAGTTCAGCAGGCGTATCGGCGGTAATCCAGCGCGCGCCGGTGTACTGGCTGCCTTCGAGCCGGATGTCGGCGTCGTATTCCCCTTTGAGGCGGTGCTGAACCACTTCAAACTGCAACTGGCCCACGGCCCCGAGCAGCATGTTGCCACCCACTTCGGGGCGGAACACCTGAATCGCACCCTCTTCGCCGAGCTGCGCCAGGCCCTGCTGCAACTGCTTGGTGCGCAGCGGGTTCTTGAGCACCACGGTCATGAACAGCTCGGGCGCAAAAAAGGGCAGGCCGGTGAACTGCAGGTTGATCGAGCCATCGGTGATGGTGTCGCCCAACTGCACACCGCCATGGGTGGTAAAGCCCACGATGTCGCCGGCATAGGCTTCGTTGACGGCCTCGCGGCGCTGGCTCATGAAAGTCACCACGCTGGTGGGGCGCAGTTCTTTGCTTGTGCGCATGACCTTGAGCTTCATGCCGGGCGTGTACTTGCCCGAGGCCATGCGCACAAAAGCGATGCGGTCGCGGTGGTTGGCATCCATGTTGGCCTGCACCTTGAACACCACACCCGAGAACGACTCGTCTTCGGGTTGAACGGTCTGGATCACCGGCTGCTTGTTGACCACGAGCGAACTGATGCGCAGCTTGGGTGAGGGGGCCAGGTCCACTAGCGCCTCCAAAACCTCCATCACGCCGAAGTTGTTGACGCCCGAGCCAAAGAACACGGGGGTCTGCTTGCCCGCCAGAAAAGCGGCGTGGTCCCAGGTGGGCGAGGCACCCACGGCCAGTTCCATGCTCTCCAGTGCACTTTCGTATTCATGGCCAAATCGTTTGAGCAGCGTGGCGTGCTCGCTCAACGGGATGGTGGTGAAGTCTTTGGGCCCACGGTCACTGCCGGGCTCAAACACCGTCATGGTTCGGGTGCGCAGGTTGATGATGCCGCCAAAGCCCTTGCCCTGGCCCACCGGCCAGGTCATGGGCACGCAGGGCATGCCCAGTTCGCGCTCGATCTCGTCCAGAATGTCCAGTGGCTCGCGCACTTCGCGGTCCATCTTGTTGACAAAGGTGATGATGGGCGTGTCGCGCTGGCGGCAAACCTCGATCAGGCGGCGGGTTTGCGCCTCCACGCCGTTGGCGGCGTCAATCACCATCAAAGCCGAGTCGACCGCAGTGAGCACGCGGTAGGTGTCTTCGGAAAAGTCCTTGTGGCCCGGAGTGTCGAGCAGGTTGATGACGTGGTCCCGGTACAGCATCTGCATCACGGAGCTGGCAACCGAGATGCCACGCTGCTTCTCGATCTCCATCCAGTCGCTGGTGGCATGGCGTGTGGCCTTGCGGGCCTTGACGGAGCCGGCAATCTGGATCGCACCCGAGAACAGCAGCAGCTTTTCAGTCAGCGTGGTCTTGCCAGCGTCGGGGTGGGAAATGATGGCAAAGGTGCGGCGGCGCCGGGTCTCGTGAGCGAATGACAAGATATAAATCCACAAAAATCAGGGTTTGGGCTGGCCTGGGAATTGACGCCCGCCATGCGGGAGCGGTGCCCGTTGGGATACTGGCATGCCTGGACAATTTTAGTCTGCAGATTTTGTGGAGGAGTGGGGCATCTTGTCATGCTTCATTGCTTCATTGCTTCGATTCTTTTTCGGCGGGAATACCTTCGGTTACACGTAGAATCAGCGGCGGCAGGTGGTTGTCCAGCTTTTGCAGGACGAAAAGGTCTGAATAGGTCCAGTCGTTGCGGGAGAGTATCGTCATGAAGCTTCTCAAGGTTGTGATGTTTGCCTTGTGCCTGTGCGCATCTACGGCGCGCGCAGATTGGACTGACGACGTCCAGCAAATCACAGAGTTGATCCAAGCGGGGAATTATGCCGGCGCGGATCAGGCGGCCAGCGAGAGTTTGCGCAGGGGACCGGGGTTCATGCTCTTTTCAGGTACCGGAACGCTGAACATTCATTACCAACGTGGGTATGCTCGTTTGGTGTTGGGAAACACCAGTGGCGCGATAGAAGATGCAGATGTCATCATCAAGGAAAATACGGTTTTTTTCCCGTCCGACATGGGGCTCATCTTGCGCGGCATGGCCAAGACGGTGGCGGGTGATGCCAAAGGGGGTTTGGCAGATTTTCAGGCAGCCCTTGATGTTGACAAGTCGACTTTTGTGGCCATGCGCAACTATGGTATTTACGGCAATCGTGGGATTGCGAATTTTTTGCTGGGAAATTTTCCTGCCGCGGATGCCGATTTATTCAAAGCCATCGAAGCTGACCATGACACCAGCATGCTGGCCGAGGCCATTGCATTAAAGAAGAAATCGTGGAGCAGTACCCGCACCGCAATTGCAAAATTAAATGCCGGTGACGCAGAAGGTGCCCGTGAAAGTGCCATGGCAGCGCGAAATATCTTGATGGCAAGAAACGACATAGCGCCTGGCGACCTCGTGTCAGCCCAATTGGTATTGAACAAATTACAGAAAACTCAAACTGAAAAAGTTGCAGCTCGTGAAGAGGAATCACTCATGCTGGCACAGCAGCAGTTGAGTCGAGGTGATCGCTCCGGGGCGTTCCAGACCTATGTGCGCGCCTTTGCCGAGCTTGGCTCCGAGTCGGCGCGAGATAAGGCTTTTGAGGGCATTGCGTTGATTTACCCTGCGTTGCCAGTCAAACCCGGCTTGCCCGAAGAGGCACGGCGCTATTTGGTGCAATCGCGCGTTTATGTGGAGGACAAAAATTTAACCCAGGCAATTGCCTTGTACGACAAGGCCATTGCGCTGGCGCCGTGGTGGCCATCGTCGCACTTCGACCGGGGTTTGCTATTGGGCCAGATTGGCAAGAACGAAGAGGCCATCGTATCCATGAAGCGGTTTTTGCTTCTCGCGCCGACGTCCGAAAACGCTCGCGATGGTCAGGACAAGATCTATGAGTGGGAACTCAAGCTGAGCCAGCAACAGGCGGCGCGGGAAAGGCGGGAACAGTCAGGCGGCATGTCTGCCACCTTGAATCAGCAAGGTCATCAAAGTGATTGCTTTATCGCAACCGCGGCCTATGGCTCGGCGATGGATCCGCATGTGGCGGCGCTGCGTCATTTTCGCGATACAAGCTTACTGACCAACGCGCCGGGGCGGTGGCTGGTGGAGCGTTATTACGCTTGGTCGCCACCGGCCGCTGATTTCATCAGGGAGCGCGATGGTTTGCGCGCAGTGGTGCGGGTGCTTTTGGGGCCTTTGGTGCTGGCGGTGCTTTATCCCTGGCAGGCGATGGCCATTGTTGGAATGGCGTTGGTTCTGGCGGTGGCTTTCCGGCGGCGAAGCCATTGACATGCCTGATCGCAGTCTTGTCGCAGCGGCACTATTTGTTGTCGGCGTGGCGCTGGGCCTACCTGGCTGGGCGCAGACGTTCCAGATCGACTGTTATGCGACTTTGCAGTCCTACAAGCTGACCAATCCAAGCTTGAGTTGCTCCTGCAGTTCTGCTCACAGTTCGCCCTCGTGCGGCGGCGGCACGTTGCAGAGATCATCCCAAGGCAAATACCCCAGCGCCAAAGCGCAGGCGGCGGCCACGATTACAGGCGTGGTGATGGGTGCCTTGCTGGAGAGCATTTTCAGTGACCCCGGCCCCTCCCCCCAGGAAATTGAGCAGGAACGTCAAAGAGCGGAAGCCCAGCGGCTGGCCGAACTGGCCCGCGCCAAGGAGGAAGAGAGCAGGCATCAAAAGTTAATGGGCTCCCTGATCTCGGTTCCGGGTCGCAGCCCCGCAGGCGGCGGGCGACCTGTGTCAGGCATGCGCTTGACGGCGTTGATGGAGCCAACGAACCAGAAAACGACGGAAATCCTGACTCAAGCCCCTTCCGTTACAGCTGAATTTGCATCAGACGAGGATGCACGGGTGTGGATGTCTAACCCGGAGACGCTGTTTGCGGCCGTATGGAAGCCTTTGTCTGTGGGCCCCCCCCCTGCCTGCCACGCCGCCGGCCTTGCCAGCCTGTCCGGTTGCGGGGCAGGGTTGCGAGATTGTGGTGAATGCGGGAGTGGCACCGCCACTTGGGAAAATTGGTCCTTCCCCCGCTCGTCAGGAAGCAAAACCGCCCGAGCCTGAAACTTTGCGCCGCGCGGTTGCCTTGCTGCGACCAAAGTCATGCGTGGCTCCCTGCGACGACTGGCCCTATTTTTTGCGCGCCATGGCGGCATCCGAAGGCTCACCTGGGCGACAGACCCAGGATAAGGTGGTGGTCACCTACGACTTACTCAAGCAATCGGGAAAGGCGCTTCTGGAAGATCTGACTTTGCGGGTTGTCGATGCCAGTGGTCCTATCGGCAAGGTGGCCGCACTTTATTACAACGTGCACAGTTTGGCCACTACAGTGCTCGAGGACATGATCAAGGCGGCAGGCTATCTTGGGTCATCTAACTTAAATGCTGTTGAGCCGCAAATGACCTCGGTTGCCGAGCTTGCGGCGCCTTTTGCAGGAGATACCGAGGGCACGAATAAGTTGCTGGTTGAATCCACGGTTATGTCGAAAAAATTTCTGGATATGTGGAGGGGTCAGCAGTGAGGCGGATCAGGTTGACCTTGGGGATGCTGTTGGCGCTGTGGATGGCGCCACAATGGGCGGCGGCGGAAATTCACAGCGTGCCGGGAGTTCGGGTCGAAAACCTTTCCGCGGCGGTGCGTGGCGCCGGTGCCTGGCTGTCACCGACCACCGATTTTGAGGTTGTCGGAAAATCTGCCTGGCTGCTTTCCGGCGACAACCGGGTTGTTGATCTGGGCTCTGGCAAAAGCATATTGCCCAAGGGCTTTGTTGCACATTCTTTTGCGCGAACAGCGGCCGGTGCTGTTGCGGTGATTACGGAAAATGTGCTTGGCACCATTGTGCGCAGCATGTTTTTGCCCACGACGAAGCTTCCGTTTGGCAATATGCGCGTTGTTTCAGGTCCGAATGAAACCTTGTTGCTTTACGGTGGGCCTGACGATGACCAGTACCTGATTTCCTACGATGGCTTGACCTTTGCGACCATGCTCCGTTTGGGGGAGCCCATCGGGGTGGTGACTCATGTTGCAGATCGAGTCTTTTTTTCCTCTGGAAATCAACTCTACACGGCCAAGTGGGGCGAGTCACCGGCACTGGTATTTTTGTTTCCGGACGCAAGTGTCATTGTCGGAATTGCCATCAATGCCAGCACTGGCGAGATATTTTTAGCCACTGCTGATGCGCTATTTTCTCTTGATCGTGGTGTTGCATTCAAGAAACTGGACGGCCTCGGAGGCCGCCTTCAATGGCGGGACGGCGTGCTCTACGTGATGGACGCTGGGCGGGGTATGTTTGTCAGGGTGATTTTCAAATAATCGCGCGAATTTGATCGGGCCGTGTGTTCGAGGCATTCCACATATAATTAAAACCTTCCGAGGAGCGTTGCAGTTCACGACAGGTGAACGAGGCTCGGACCGCGTGGATTGCACCCTGAATTCACCGCATCAACGGCGCTCACCCACGGTCTGTGCGGTGAGTCTGCGGCAAACTGGCCAAGTGTTCTCTTCACGACCGTGCTTGTTCAATTTCATTTTGGAGTTAACCATGAGCGCTGTATCGAAAGCCGTTAAAAACCCGGATTACCTGATTGCCGACCCAAGCCTGGCCGCCTGGGGCCGAAAGGAACTTGACATTGCCCAGACCGAGATGCCGGGCCTGATGGCGATCCGTGCCGAATTCGCTAAATCCCAGCCCCTCAAGGGCGCGCGCATCGCGGGATCGTTGCACATGACCATCCAGACCGGCGTGCTGGTCGAAACCCTGCAAGCACTGGGCGCCGAGGTGCGCTGGGCCTCGTGCAACATCTACTCGACCCAGGATCATGCCGCTGCGGCGCTGGTGGCCGTTGGCACCCCCGTGTTTGCGTACAAGGGCGAGACCCTCACTGATTATTGGGATTACACCCATCGCATTTTTGAGTTTGGTGGCAAAAAGGGCGGCAAGACCGAAGGCCCGAACATGATTCTGGACGATGGCGGGGACGCCACACTGCTGATGCACCTGGGTGCCAAGGCCGAGAAAGACCTCAAGGTGCTGGCCAAACCGGCCAGCGAAGAAGAGTTTTGCCTGTTCAGCGCCATCAAAGCCAAACTCAAGCTGGACCCCACCTGGTACAGCCGTCGCCTGAAAAACATCATTGGCGTGACCGAGGAAACCACCACCGGCGTGTTGCGTTTGAATGAGATGTCGGCCCGGGGCGAACTGGTGCTGCGCGCTATCAATGTGAACGACTCCGTGACCAAGAGCAAGTTTGACAATCTGTACGGTTGCCGTGAATCCCTGGTCGACGGCATCAAGCGTGCCACCGACGTAATGATCGCCGGCAAAGTGGCGCTGGTGGCTGGCTATGGTGACGTGGGTAAGGGCTGCGCCCAGGCCCTGCGCGCGCTGTCGGCGCAGGTTTGGGTGACCGAGATTGATCCCATCAACGCCCTGCAGGCTGCGATGGAGGGTTTCAAAGTGGTCACCATGGAGCACGCTGCCGACAAGTGCGACATCTTTGTGACCTGCACCGGCAACAAGAACGTGATCACTTACAAACACATGGCGGCCATGAAAGACCAGGCCATCGTCTGCAACATTGGCCACTTTGACAATGAAATTGACGTGGCATCGCTGGAAAAATGCCAATGGGAAGAAATCAAGCCCCAGGTGGACCATGTGATCTTTCCGCAGATCAAGACCAAAGGGAAAAAGCAACCGTCCAAACGCATCATTCTGCTGGCCAAGGGTCGCCTGGTGAACCTGGGCTGCGGCACCGGCCACCCCAGCTTTGTGATGTCGTCAAGCTTTGCCAACCAAACCATTGCGCAGATCGAACTGTTCACCAAGTCCAAAGAGTACAAGGCGGGCAAGGTGTATGTCTTGCCCAAGCACCTGGATGAAAAAGTGGCCCGCTTGCATCTGAACAAGGTTGGCGCAGTACTGAGCGAACTCACCGACGAACAAGCCGCTTACATCGGCGTTTCCAAGCAAGGCCCGTACAAGGCCAACAGCTACCGCTACTGATGCGCATTGACCAGCTTTTGGTGCAGCGCGGGCTCGCCAGCACCCGCTCCCAGGCCCAGCGACTGATCGCCGATGGGGTGGAGTGGCTGCAGGGCGACGCCTGGCGCCGCGTGACCAAGAACGGGGACGAGGTGCCGACCGAGGCGCAAATTCGGTTGCTGGACGACTCCGAGGCGCGTTATGTGTCCCGTGGCGGACTCAAGCTGGAGGCTGCGCTCAAACAGGTTGGCCTGGATGTGACGGGACTGGCCTGTATGGATGTGGGGCAATCCACCGGTGGATTTACGGACTGCCTGCTCAAGCACGGCGCCGCGTCCGTGGTGGGAGTGGATGTGGGCAGCGCCCAGTTGCACCCGAGTTTGCGCCAGGATCCACGCGTGTTGTGTGTGGAGAAAGTCAACGCTCGCTCCCTATCTGCTTCTGATTTAGTAGCTGCCTATACAGCTAGCACGGGGGCTGAAGGCCAATTTTATACTGAAATATCCACGGAGGGTGAGCCTGGAGCCAGGTCCGAGTTCACCCCCGAGTTTGACCTGATTGTGGGCGACCTGTCCTTCATCTCGCAGACCCTGGTGTTGCCGGCGGTGGTTCCTTTTCTCAAGCCAGGAGGCACGTTGCTGACGCTGGTCAAGCCGCAGTTCGAACTGCAGCCGGGGCAGGTGGGCAAGGGGGGGGTCGTCAAGGATGCCGCTTACTACCCGCAAATCGAGCAACGCCTGCGCGAGGCCTGTGCGGCGCTTGATTTGACGGTGACTGCGTGGATTGATTCGCCCATTGACGGTGGCGATGGCAACCGGGAGTTCTTCATTTGCGCCCGCAAGCCGGCTACTGCTGAGTAGGAATACCATGACCCAGACTTCTAAAATTCCCTTAAGCATTGAGTTTTTCCCGCCCAAGACGCCCGAAGGCGTGGAAAAACTGAGGCTCGTTCGACAACACCTTTACGCCCTGCAGCCCGAGTTTTGCTCGGTGACGTTTGGCGCGGGCGGATCGACCCAGGAGGGCACCTTCACCGCCGTGCGCGATATCCTTGCCGAGGGCATGAACGCCGTCTCGCATTTGTCCTGCATTGGCGCGACCCGTAGCCTCGTGCGCACGCATCTGGCCACCCTCAAGGCCATGGGGGTGAAGCGCCTGGTGGCCTTGCGCGGCGATTTGCCCAGCGGCTATGGCACGGGCGGTGAATTTCATTACGCCAGCGATCTGGTGGCTTTCATCCGGGACCAAACGGGTGACTACTTTCACATCGATGTGGCTGCCTATCCGGAAGTTCATCCGCAGGCAAGATCCTGTGCCAGCGATCTGCAGGCATTTGCCAGCAAGGCGCAAGCCGGTGCCAACTCGGCCATCACGCAATATTTTTACAATGCCGACGCCTATTTCCGCTTCGTCGAGGAACTCGACGCGCTGGGAGTCAGCATTCCGGTCGTGCCGGGGATCATGCCCATCACCAGTTCCACCCGGCTGATGCGTTTCAGCGATACCTGCGGCGCGGAAATTCCGCGCTGGATCCGGTTGCGCCTGCAAAGTTTGGGTGACGATACCGAGTCGATCAAGGCGTTTGGCCTTGATGTGGTGACCGATCTGTGCGAGCAGTTGCGCGCGGGGGGTGCACCGGGCTTGCATTTCTACAGTCTGAACCAGAGCCTGGCCACCCTGGAAATCTGCAAACGGCTGGGTTGAATGCCGAGTGGGGATCTTTCCCCATTAAGATCAAGCCGGGTTCACAGCCAATCAGGGACGATTCATGAAAATACTTCTCACAGGAGCGGCCGGCTTCATCGGCATGACCACGGCGCTGCGTTTGTTGGCGCGTGGGGACGAAGTCTGGGGGCTGGACAACCTCAATGACTACTACGATGTGACCCTGAAGGAAGCCCGTCTTGCACGGCTGACGCCGCTTTCCGGGTTTCACTTTATCAAACTGGACGTGGCTGACCGTGCCGGTATGGCGCAGTTGTTTGCCGCTGAAAAGTTTGATCGCGTCATTCACCTTGCAGCCCAGGCGGGCGTGCGCTATTCGCTGCAAAACCCCCACGCTTACATTGAAAGCAATATCGTGGGCTTTACGAATATTCTGGAGGGATGCCGTCACAGCAAAGTGCAGCACCTGGTGTACGCATCGAGCTCCAGCGTGTATGGCGGCAATACAAAAATGCCGTTTTCCGAGCACGACAGCGTGGACCATCCTGTGAGCCTGTATGCGGCCACCAAGAAGGCCAATGAGCTGATGGCGCACACCTACAGCCACTTATATGGCTTGCCCACCACGGGCTTGCGCTTCTTTACCGTGTATGGACCCTGGGGTCGGCCCGACATGGCGTTGTTCTTGTTCACCAGGGCCATTCTGGAGGGCCGCGCTATCGAGGTGTTCAACCACGGCAAGATGCAGCGCGACTTCACCTATGTGGACGACATCGTTGAAGGCGTGATCCGCGTACTTGACCGCATCGCTGCGCCCGATCCTGGCTACGACGCTGCCAGCGCGGACCCGGCCACCAGCAATGCGCCGTTTCGGGTCTTTAACATCGGCAACAACAACCCGGTGAACCTGCTCGATTTCATTGCCTGTATTGAGAATGCATTGGAGCGAAAAGCCGAAAAAATATTGCTGCCGTTGCAAGCCGGTGACGTACCGGCCACCTATGCCAACACCGATGCCCTCAATGAATGGGTGGGTTTTGTTCCCGCGACCGGCATCGAGCAGGGTGTTGCGCGCTTTGTGGCGTGGTACCGGAATTATTACAAGGTGTAGGTGTCGGCTTTTACTCCGCCTTGGTTGCTCATTGTGTCGTCGAGGACCAGTGTCTGATCCACCCTTTCGCCCCGGCTTCGCACAGGCTCAGTACGCGCTCAAATCCTTCGGCGTTGCCGTAGTAGGGATCGGGTACCTCGGTTTCGGTCGAACTGTCGATCATTTCCAGAAATAGTTTGAGCTTACCCTTCTCCTCAGGGGGGCACAAACCCCGAAGGTGGGCCAGATTGTGCGAATCCATGGCCAGAATCAGATCGAATTCCTGAAAATCTCTGGCCGTGACGCGACGCGAGCGGATGTTGCCAAGTCGATAACCGCGGGCTGCAAGGAGGGTCTGGGCTCTGGGATCGGGTCGCTCCCTGAGGTGGCTGGCGTGCGTACCGGCGGAGTCGAATTTGATGTGCGTGAGTCCGGCATCGCAGGCCAGTCTCTCCGCGATGGCCTGTGCCATCGGAGAGCGGCATATATTGCCCAAACAGACCATCAAGACCTTTGTCATAGCGGGTGTAGTCTAGCCGTCAAGGACGCAATCAGCATGGGATTTACCCGCAGTGCTCCGTTGGGTGATTTCCTTGACCGGCAATTTCTTGAGATTTATCAAGACGATTGGAGGCATTCGGCGCAGACTGCAAAGCATGATTCGCGGCTGGATGCTTGGGTGAACGCACGGCATTCGTTGCAAATGGCGCAGGCGGATCAATTCATTCTGTATAGGGGATACGCTTTGAAAAATTCCATCATGATCATCAAGAACGCAATGCGCTGGATCGCCTTGGGGCTGTCCACCAGTCTGCTTGGCGCATGCGCCAACATGTCGTCCTCGTACCCGGCGGCTCCGGTTTCTGCAGCTGTGCCGGGCTATGACTACGTTGTGGGAGCGGGTGACTCACTCAATATCATTGTCTGGCGCAACCCGGAGCTTTCTGCATCGGTTCCAGTGCGGCCCGATGGAAAAGTTTCAATGCCACTGGTCGATGAACTCGTCGCGCAGGGCAAGACCTCCGTTGAAATCGCACGTGACGTGGAGAAGGTTCTGAGCAAACTGGTGCGTGACCCCGTGGTAACCGTAGTTGTCACCAGCTTTGTGGGCCCGTACAGTGAGCAGATTCGGGTGGTCGGCGAGGCGGCCAAGCCGCAGGCCCTGGCCTACAAACAGAAAATGACCCTGCTTGATGTGATGATCGCTGTGGGCGGACTGACCGATTTTGCCGATGGCAACAGCGCGTCCATCACGCGCCCCTCCGAGGGCGACAAGCGTTATTCGGTCCGCCTCAAGGACCTCATCAAGCGCGGCGACATTTCGGCCAACGTCGAGATGCGCCCGGGTGACATTCTCATCATTCCCCAAGGCTGGTTCTAGGACCGGCGCGACGCCCGGTGCCTTTCTCGCTTTGCGAGGGCTTGGCAGCATTCGAAATTTGCACATAGGGAATAGATCTGATGGATGAGCTGATAAGCCAAATATCGACTGTCGCCAAGGGCATGTGGAAGCATCGCTGGCTCGGGGTGATGGCCGCGTGGCTACTGGCCGCGATTGGTGCGGCGATCGTGCTGGTTGTGCCGGACAAGTACGAGGCAAGCGCACGGATTTACGTCGATACACAGTCCATTTTGAAGCCCTTGATGTCCGGGTTGGCGGTGCAGCCGAACGTGGACCAGCAGGTGGCCATGCTCAGTCGTACGCTCATCAGCCGGCCCAATGTCGAGAAGCTGATTCGCATGGCCGATCTTGACCTGAAGACCGAGTCGAAGGTGGAGCGCGATGCGTTGATCGATGAACTCATGAAAACCCTCGAGATCAAGAATGTGGGGCGCGACAACCTCTATGTGCTCTCCTTCCGAGACACCACCCCCGACAAAGCTAAACGGGTCGTTCAGTCCCTGGTGTCCATCTTTGTGGAGTCCAGTTTAGGCGACACGCGCAAGGACTCCAACACCGCCAAGAAATTTATTGATGAGCAGATCAAGTCTTATCTTTCCAAGCTTGAGGAGGCCGAGGCTCGGCTGAAAGAGTTCAAAATCCGCAATATTGAAATTCGCACCGCAGACGGCACAGACATGGCCGGACAGATCAGCGCAATTAACAGCCAGTTGAGCCAGGCGAGACTGGAACTGCGTGAGGCGGAGAATGCACGCGAAGCCGCCAAGCGGCAGATTGAGGCCGAGCAGAAGCAGAATGCGGACATCACGGCACGCAGCCTGCTGCAGGAGTCGGCCATGTCTATTTCCACGCCAGAGATTGACAGCCGAATTGAGGCACAAAAAAGAAACCTTGATTCCCTGCTGCAGCGCTACACCGAGGCTCATCCCGATGTGGCCGGTACACGGCGCATGATCAAGGAACTTGAGGTGACGAAGGCCAAGGAGGTCAGGGAACTGCGCAAGCAGGCGATGGCGGCTCCCCAGTCGATGTCGACCAACAGCTTGGCGTATCAGGAACTCAATCGCATGCTGGCCACCTCTGAAGTCAATGTGGCGGCCCTGCGGGCCCGTGTGGCCGAGTATGAGTCGCGTTTCAAGCGAGCCCGGGAGTTGATGAAAACTGCCCCTCAAATCGAAGCTGAGTATGGTCAGCTCAATCGCGACTACGACATCAACAAGAAGAATTACAACGACCTGGTGGCGCGCAGGGAGTCGGCGGCGTTGTCGGGTGATCTGGACAGCGCCACAGGCATTGCCGATTTCCGCCTGATCGATCCGCCGCGGGCCTCGCCCAAGCCGGTGGCACCCAACCGGTTGCTGCTGCTGCCGCTGGCGCTGCTCCTTGCCCTTGTTGCCGGTTTTGCTGTTTCATTCGCTGCCAGCCAGTTGCGCGCAGTGTTTTTTGATGCGCGATCCCTGCGTGAAGCCGTTGGCCTGCCACTGCTGGGCGTGGTGACGCTGGTCATGGACGATGGCGCTACACAGAAGGAAAAACTGGATTTGAAAAAATTCCTGGGGGCGTCAGTCGGCTTGATCGTTGTGTACGGAGCCGGCATGATCGCTTTCTCCATGTGGCTTGGGCGTGGAGGATGAACAAATATGAATAGTTTGATTGAGCAGGCCGCCAAGCGGCTCGAGCAACTCCGCCAGGCGGGGGTGGAAATGCCAACCCCGGTGGCGGTGGCCAGTCCTGCCCCTGGGCTGACGAAGGCAAGAACATCGGCCAGCAAGCCGCTGACTGCCTCCTCGCAGCGGGTTGAGATTGACTTGAACACCCTGTCGGAGGCGGGCATTGTGTGCCCCGCGGCTCCGCGCAGCCGACTATCAGACCAGTTCCGGGTGATCAAACGCACGTTGATCAGAAATGTGGAGGGCAAAGGCGCCTCCGTGATTGGCAACGGGAACCTAATCATGGTGACCAGTGCCATGCCGGGTGAGGGAAAGACCTTCACCGCCATTAACCTGGCCATGAGCATGGCCACAGAACTGGACTACACGGTGATGCTGGTGGACGCAGACGTCGGTCGACCATCGGTGATGCGGGTGCTCGGACTTTCCGACGGACCAGGGCTACTCGATCTGGTCGTCGATGAGTCCAAGGATCTCTCGGACATGTTGCTCAAGACAAACATTGACACCCTGACGATCCTGCCCAGTGGTACCCCGCATGCGCGCGCCACCGAACTCCTCGCCAGTGAGGCAATGACCCGCTTGGTGCAGGACATGGCCACCCGCTATTCAGATCGCCTCATCATCTTCGATTCGCCGCCGCTATTGTTGGCCACAGAGTCCCGAGTGTTGGCTTCACATATGGGACAGGTGGTTGTCGTCGTGCAAGCCGAGAAGACGCTACAGTCGGACGTGCGGCAGGCACTTGCCACCATTGAAACCTGCCCGCTTAAACTGATGCTTCTCAATCAGGCAAAAACCATTGCCAAGGGAGGGTATGAACATGAGTATGGATACGGATATGGTTATGAGTACGCGAGTGAGCAGGAAACCGCGTTGGCTTCGCCTTGACGGCCACCATGATGCATAGCCCGACCCCGATGCGCCGATTCCGTAGCGGTCGCACCGCCTTGGTGCTTGCGTGCGGGCTGGTTGGTTTCCCCTTGGCGACATGGGCGCAGCAGGGCGGCAATGGGGAGGGCGGCGCGGCCCGAACGGTTTTAGTCGAGCCTCGGGTTTCGGTGACACAGACCTTCACCGACAACGTCAAGCTGAGCAGCACCGCTTCACGCTCCGAACAAATTACCCAGATTTCGCCGGGAGTGCGGATCACCGGCGAGCGGGGCCGGATCAAGGGGTATTTCGATTTCTCGGTCAGTGAATTCCTGTATGCTCAGAATTCGTCCCCTGCCCGGTCGCAAAGGGCCCTGAGCACGTTTGGGACGCTGGAGGCCATCGATAATTGGGCATTTATTGACGTCAACGGCTCGATATCCCAGCAATCCATCTCGGCATTTGGTACCCCCACGGGCAACGGGGCGGCGATCAACAACAATCAGACCGAGGTTTCAGCTTTCCGGGTATCGCCCTATCTGCGCGGGCGACTCGGAGATGTGGCCAGCTACGAGGCCAGATACAGCCGCTCCGATACCCGCAGCGGAACCGCCGCAGCGTCAAACATTGCTACGGACAGCGTTTCCGTCAGCCTCACCAGCGCCAGTGCCTTCCAGAGGCTTGGATGGACTGCAAGCGCCAGTCAGCAGAACGTGGACTACAGCGCGGGGCGCGCCACCGACGATGATCGCCTGACGCTAGGCTTGTCTTATGCGGTCACACCACAGCTCAGGGTTTCCGTGAACGCCGGGCGTGAAGCCAATAACTTCACCAGTCTGGTCAAGAAGACCTATGACACCGGCGGAGTGGGCGTCGTTTGGACGCCGTCAGAGATGACCAAATTGTCAGCCTCACGTGACGAACGCTCATTTGGCCCGGCACACAGCGTCAATCTAGAACACCGCACCGCACGCACGGTGTGGCGGTACACCGATTCCAGGGACGTTGTAACGCAACCCGATCAGGCAGGATTTGCTGGCTTGGGATCGGTCTATGACCTGCTCTACAGTCAGTTTGCCTCCCGCGAGCCTGAGCCTACGGCCAGGGCCCAGCTGGTCAACACGTTTATGCAGGCCAATGGCATAGGTGCAAACGCGGTTGCTGTGGGCACGTTTTTGACCTCGGCCTTGACCCTGCAACGGCGGCAGAATCTGACCTTCATTTTGCTCGGGTTGCGAGACACGGTCACGTTCACGGCGACTCGCAGCGACAGCAGCCGACTCGATACGGTGTTGTCCACCATCGCGGACGACTTCACTTCAACAACGGTGATTCATCAGCGTGGCTTCAGCGTCAACTACCTGCACCGTCTCACGCCTGACCAAACTCTGGGCTTTCTTGTGGCTCAGCAGAACACTTCGGGAACGGTCGGCGGGCAGGATTCCAGGCTGCGCACTTTCAATGTCAATCTGACCGGGAAAATCAGCAAGCGCTCAACTGCGTCTGTAGGTTATCGCCACGCCATCTACAGCAGCACGGCACCCTACATTGAAAACGCCATCTTCGGCACATTGATCTTTTACTTCTAACCCATGTATGAAGCCTTTTACGGGTTAAGCAGCAAGCCTTTTCAGCTCAACCCTGATCCTAATTTCTACTTTGGCAGCAAGCAGCACCGGCGAGCAAAAGCTTACCTTGAATACGGGGTTCAGCGAAACGAAGGCTTCATCGTTATTACGGGTGAGGTGGGCGCGGGCAAGACCACCATCGTTCGGGGGTTGCTGGCCAGTCTGGACGCTGACAAAGTGGTGGCGGCCAATCTGGTCACCACCCAGCTCGATGCGGAAGACACCTTGCGGCTGGTTGGCGCGGCCTTTGGTGTTCGCGTCAGAGACGTGTCCAAAGCCGATGTGCTCATGGCATTGGAGGCCTATCTGGTCAATCAGGTCAGCCAGGGAAAGCGTTGTCTGCTGATTGTTGATGAGGCTCAAAATTTGATGCCACGAGCCGTGGAGGAGTTGCGCATGCTGTCGAACTTCCAGTTCGGCCAGCAGGCGTTGTTGCAAACGTTTCTGGTGGGGCAGCCAGAGTTTCGAGTTATCCTGCAAAGTTCGGGCATGCAGCAGTTGAGGCAGCGGGTTACGGCCAGTTGCCATATCGGGCCCATGGATCATGACGAAACCCGGGGCTACATCGAGCATCGGCTGAAATGCGCCGGCGCCACTGATCGGCCCGTATTTGATCCGGCGGCGTATGAGGCCATTCACAAAGCCACAGGTGGTATCCCGCGGCGTATCAACGTGACCTGTGATCGACTTTTGCTTTTGGGTTTTTTGAGCGAAAAGTACACCTTCAACGTGGAGGACGTGAACGAGGTGGTGGGCGAGCTTTGCGAGGAGGCTGTGGCAACCTCCGAAAAGAAGCTCGGTGAAGGCCCGGTCTGGGAAATCTCGGGTATTCAGGCACTCAGTGCGAATGAATCGCTTGACATTGACCTCGAGAAATTGCAGATCACGCCTGGTCTGGCCGACGCGTTGTCCCGGCAGATAGACAGCCTCGGGATTGAGCAATACGACGGTCGCCTGCGGCGTCTTGAGCGCAGCGTTCTGCGACTCGAACGCATCAACCTGGAAACGCTGGTCATGCTGCAAAAGCTCGTGGTGGCGGTCCGAAAACCAGATCAGGAGTTCGGCTCGTGAGTCTGAAGACCACGATTTCAACGTCCTCGGTCGGGTCAGGCCCGGTCATGTGCGTGGTGGGTGCCCGGCCCAACTTCATGAAGATGGCGCCCATACTGCGGGCATTGGCCGCACACAGCCCGAGCTTGCCCTTTGTATTGGTTCACAGCGGTCAGCACTATGACGCAAGCATGAATGACCAGTTGTTTGTCGATCTGGGACTGCCTTGGCCCCACGTCAACCTGGAGGTCGGTTCGGCTTCACATGCGGTCCAGACTGCCGAAGTGATGCGCAGGTTTGAGCCGATTGTCGAGGCACACAATCCTTCGTGCGTGGTGGTCGTTGGCGATGTCAACTCGACCCTTGCCTGTGCTCTGGTGGCCGTCAAAAAGGGCATTGCGGTGGTGCATGTTGAGGCGGGATTGCGTAGTTTTGATCGCGCCATGCCCGAGGAGATCAACCGCATTCTCACGGACCAAATTTCTCACCGTCTCTACACCACGGAGCGAACTGCCGAAAGCAACCTGCTTCGCGAAGGTGTTGACCCCGGCCGAATTGTGTTTGTGGGCAACGTCATGATTGATTCGGTGGTGTTTTGCCGAACCAAGGCCCTCAGCGCAGAAACGACGCTGCAGGAACGCAATGCGGATGCCTCAGTGTTGAATCATGCAAACGGCTACGGCGTGGTTACCCTGCATCGGCCGTCTAATGTTGACCGCGAGCACGATTTGAAATCCATGTTGAGCACGCTCGGCGAAGTGGCTGATCGTCTGCCCTTGATTTTCGCCATGCATCCCAGGACGCGACGCAACATTGAACAGTTTGGTCTGATGAAAATGGTCGATTCGGCACCAATGGTGTTGCTGCCCCCGCAAGGCTACCTTGAAATGCTGGGTTTGATGGCCACAGCCACGCTTGTTCTGACGGACTCGGGGGGCCTGCAGGAGGAGACCACAGCCCTGGGGGTGCCCTGCCTGACACTCAGGGAGAACACCGAGCGGCCCATTACTGTGGAGCAGGGAACCAACACCCTTGTTGGATGCGATCGCGGTGCAATATTGGACGGGGTTGAAAAAATTCTGTGTGGTCAGGGAAAAAAAGGGCGCATTCCGGAATATTGGGATGGGCATGCGGCAGAGCGGATGGTGGCGGATCTAAGCCAATGGTTGCAGCAGCGGCAGGCCATACCCGAGCCCATGCAGGGGCATCAACCGGAGCAGGCAGCATGACCGAAAATGTCGTTGTCAATGCGCTGACCATTGACGTTGAAGACTATTTTCAGGTCTCGGCGTTTGCTCCCCATATTGCCCGATCAGAGTGGAATACGCGTGAATGCCGCGTTGAGCGTAATATTGATCGCATCCTGGAAATGCTGGCGGTTCGCGATACCAAGGCAACTTTTTTTACGCTCGGCTGGATCGCGGAGCGCTACCCGCAATTGGTTCGCCAAATTGTCCGTGAGGGACACGAAATCGCCAGCCATGGTTACGGCCATGAGCGGGCCACTGATCAAACCCAGGCTGCCTTTTATGCCGATATCCATCTGGCTAAAGTGGTTTTGGAGGATGTGGCGGATTGTGAAATAAAGGGCTACCGAGCCCCAAGTTTTTCGATCGGATCAGACAATCTCTGGGCATTTGACTGTCTTGTTCGGGCAGGCTACCGTTACAGTTCCAGCATCTATCCGATTCGGCACGATCACTACGGCATGCCCGAGGCGCCACGATTCGCGCATGAGGTTCGCCCGGGACTGCTGGAGGTGCCGATCACGACCCTTCGGGTACTCAGGCGTAATCTGCCGTCCAGCGGTGGCGGTTACTTCAGGTTGTTACCCTACGCCCTGTCGCGCTGGATGCTTCAGAGGGTGAACGGCAAGGACGGCGAGCACGGTATTTTCTATTTTCATCCATGGGAAATTGATCCAGAGCAGCCGCGCATCCCTGGAATCAGCCGCAAGACGCGCTTTCGCCACTATGTCAACCTTCATCGCATGCAGGGGCGATTGAACCGACTGTTGTGCGATTTCAAATGGGGTCGGATGGACCATGTTTTTTTGAACGAAGTATCCAGGCAGGCGCCTGTTGGCTGAGCGATGTTGACCGTCAATCGCCTTCTTCCCGAAGACGTTGCTCAAGCCGCACGGTGGGATGCGTTTGTTATGGGCTGTGACAGGGCCACTTTTTTTCATCGCGCGGGCTGGCAAAGGATTCTGCGCGATGTCTTTCGGCACGACACCTATTTTTTATTTGCAAAGTCCAACGAGCAGATTGTGGGCGTACTTCCATTGGGGCATGTCAGCAGCTGGTTGTTTGGCAATTCACTGAGCAGCCTTCCTTTTGCGGTGTACGGTGGTGTGGCTGCTATCAACCCTGAGGCGGCAGATGCCCTGGAGCGGGAGGCTCAGGCCATTGCAACGCGGCTGGGTGTCTCTCATCTGGAGTTTCGAAACATTGAACCTCGGCGGTTGGATTGGCCCACTCAAAACCTGTACGTGACCTTTCGCAAAGAAATATTGCCAGACCATGACGCCAATATGCTGGCGATTCCGCGCAAGCAGCGGGCGATGGTGAGAAAGGGAATCAAAAATGGGCTCGTGGGATCAGTGGATAAAGATGTAGACCACTTCTTTGCCCTGTATGCGGACAACGTCCATCGCCATGGGACGCCCGCGTTGTCAAAGCGCTACTTTAAAGCCTTGTTGACTGAATTTAAGGATGACTGCGAAGTGCTCACCATCCACTCTCCAGATGGGCGTTCCTTAAGCAGTGTTCTGAGCTTCTATTTTCGCGATGAGGTGTTGCCTTACTACGCGGGCGATCACCCATGCGCCCGTGATCTGGCTGCCAACGATTTCAAGTACTGGGAATTGATGCGCCGAGCCTGTGAGCGTGGGGTGAAGGTTTTTGATTTTGGCCGGAGCAAGCAAGGCACTGGTTCTTTTGCCTTCAAGAAAAACTGGGGGTTCGACCCCACGCCGCTCCACTATGAATATTGTCTGTACAAGGGTGAGGGTATCCCGCAAAACAACCCTGCCAACGCGAAATTCAGGTTGTTGATTGAAACCTGGCGTCGTTTGCCTATCGGGCTGGCCAACTGGTTGGGTCCGTCAATTGTTCGGAGTCTGGGGTGAAGTTGCGGACCACTGCCCGGTCCCATGCTGCAGCGGCGTTGTTGCTGGCGTTGGCGTGGATTATTTTCTTGTACCGCGACACCATGGTTGCGATGGTTTCTATCTGGTACCGATCCGAAACCTTCACTCACGGATTTCTGGTCTTGCCCATTTCGTTGTGGCTTGTTTGGCGTCGGCGCCAATGGCTGGCTGCGGCGCCATTGCGTCCGAGTTTTGGTGTTCTCCCGGTGATTGCCGGTGCGGCGTTGTTATGGTTTTTGGGCGCATTGGTGGCGGTCAACGCTGTGACCCAATTGGCGTTCGTTGCGCTGATCGTTCTGAGTGTGCCCGCCGTCTTGGGGCGATCGGCGGCAAGCACCATCGTCTTCCCGCTTGGATTCCTGTTTTTTGCGGTGCCAATTGGTGAATTTTTGCTTCCTCAGCTGATGGCATGGACGGCAGATTTCACGGTTTTTGCGCTTCGGATGAGCGGCGTTCCCGTTTACCGGGAAGGCCTCAGTTTTGTCATTCCATCGGGCAGTTGGTCGGTAGTGGAAGCGTGTAGCGGAGTTCGCTATCTGATTGCCTCCTTGACGGTTGGCACCCTTTTTGCGTATTTGAACTACCAATCACTCAAGCGTCGCTTGTTGTTCGCGGGAGTATCCATCGTGGTGCCGATTATTGCGAACTGGCTGCGTGCCTACATGATCGTCATGTTGGGGCATCTCTCAGGAAACAAACTCGCGGTGGGCGTCGATCACCTCATTTATGGATGGGTATTTTTTGGCGTGGTCATCATGTTGATGTTCATCATAGGTTCCCGATGGTCCGAGCCTGAAAGTATGAATGTGCCATCCGGCGCGGAACCTGCCCAAGTCCATGAAGCGGCCAGCATCACGGGCATATGGATGGTCGCGCTCGGGTTGGCGGTTTTGGTGTCCCTGCCTCACTTTGCACTGTCCACACTTGAGCGACGGGTGACGACTGCCGCCATTCAACTGGAACTTCCCGACAAGCTCGCTCAGGGGTGGCGGGCTGATGACTCTGACGGGCTCAATTTCGAACCTGCTTTTCAGAATCCTTCTGCGCAAGTTAACAGACGTTATGCAGCACAAAACGGCACTGTGGGTCTGTATGTTGGCTACTATCGCGATCAACACGATGGGCATGAGATGGTCAGTTCTGGCAACGTGTTGGTGACAAGCAAGGATCCATGGTGGACGCAGTTGTCGAATGGTAGCCGCCTGATTACCCTGGCCGGAGAACAGGTCACTGTGCGCGCGGTTCAGCTGCACCAAAACACCCTCGCTGGGCGATCGGCTGACGGCCCGTTGGTTGCATGGCAGTTATATTGGCTCAACGGAAGAGTGACCGCAAGCGACTACGCCGCCAAGGTTTATGGCGCGATGGACAGAGTAATGGGACACGGGGATAAGTCAGCCGTCATTGTTGTCTATGCCTTGAAGGACCAGACTCAAGACTCCGAGGCACTATTGCAGAATTTTTTGTCAGCAAACTACGAGATCATCAATGACTTGCTGGTCGGGGTGAAGTAAAACACCGTTAAGTATTGCGTTTGGTATCGTTATAAAGTTAAGGAGGTGTGGCGATGGCTGTCGTTGCAGTAATTGGGTTAGGTTATGTGGGCCTGCCGTTGGTCGTGGAGTTTGGGAAACACTTTCGCACCATAGGCTTTGATATCTCGGAGCCCAAGGTTCAGTCTTGCCGACGCGGGGTTGATCCTTCGCGAGAACTCACCGACCAAGAGATGCAGGCGTCACCGCAGGCTGAGTACACGGCTGACCCGGCAGTGTTGGCCGAGGCCGACATGATTGTGGTTGCCGTTCCCACACCTGTGGATACGGCTCACATTCCGGACTTCACACCGCTTGTTGGTGCCAGTATCAGTGTTGGTCGACACATGAAAAAGGGCGCTGTGGTTGTGTACGAGTCAACGGTTTACCCGGGTGCCACCGAGGAGGTTTGCGTTCCCGTCCTGGAGCGTGAGTCCGGTCTGAAATGGAAGACGGACTTCTTTGTCGGCTATTCACCCGAGCGCATCAACCCGGGCGACAAAGAGCACACGCTCGTGAAGATCCTCAAGGTAGTCTCCGGCGATACCCCAGATACCCTGGAAAAGGTCGCTGCACTCTACGAGAAGATCATCGTTCCCGGCGTGCATCGAGCATCGTGCATCAAGACTGCGGAAGCCGCCAAGGTCATCGAGAACACCCAGCGCGACCTCAATATTTCGCTGATGAACGAACTCGCGATTATTTTTGACAAACTTGGCATTGACACGACTGAAGTACTTGAGGCCGCGGCGACCAAGTGGAACTTTCTAAAGTTTAAACCAGGGCTTGTTGGCGGTCACTGCATTGGGGTGGATCCTTACTACCTGACGCACAAGGCGGAGATGATTGGGTACAACCCCCAGGTGATTCTGGCCGGTCGTCGAATCAACGACGGTATGGGCAAGTTCATCGCTGAGCAAACCATCAAACACATGATTGCGGCTGACAGCTATGTCAAGGGTGCCAAAGTCAATGTCCTCGGACTCACATTCAAGGAAAACTGCGGCGACCTCCGAAACTCCAAGGTGATCGACATCATCCAGGAACTCAAATCATATGGCGTGAATGTGTTCGTGAGCGATCCGCAGGCCGATCCGCAGGAGGCCATGCACGAGTATGGTGTATCTTTGCTTGCGTGGGACGAATTGCCCCGAGCCGATGCGATTGTCGCCGCCGTGGCGCACAATGAATTTGCTGTGCTGTCATTGGAAGATATCGGCAAAAAACTGGTTAAAGGCGGCGCGTTCATCGATGTCAAAGCAGCCTATGACCGCGCTGCCATAGAAGGTGCAGGGTACAGACTCTGGCGGCTGTGACTGCCAACTTTGGTTTGCAGGGGCAGCGGGTGGGCCGCGACACCCGACCGCTTGTGCTGCACGTGGTGTACCGGTTTGATGTGGGCGGTTTGGAGAATGGTGTTGTCAATTTGATCAATCAGATGTCGTCGCAGGCCTACCGTCATGCGGTTCTGGCTTTGACCGAGGTGACGGAATTCCGCAAGCGAATCGAACGCACAGACGTTGAGTTTTTTTCGCTGGGCAAGCCGCCGGGGCAGGGCTTTTGGCAGTATCCCAAACTATTCAAACTGTTTCGCCGCTTGCGACCCGATATTGTGCACAGCCGCAATCTCGCTGCGCTAGAGGCTCAGGTCCCGGCCTGGGCCGCGGGCGTGCCGGTGCGCATTCACGGAGAACATGGGCGCGATATCGAGGATATTGATGGCAACAACGTCGCGTTACAACGCGTGCGCCGCGCATACAAACCATTTGTTCACCACTACATTGCACTTTCTGCTGATTTGAAGAGGTACTTGCAGGGACAGATCAAGGTCCAACCAGAATCGATCACGCAAGCTTGTAACGGAGTTGATACGGAACGTTTCTTTCCAAGCAAGACGATGCCAGAGTTCATTGCCGGGTGCCCATTTGATCCTGCGCAACACTGGTTGGTTGGGACGGTTGGACGAATGAGCTCCGTAAAGGATCAGATCACGCTGGCACATGCTTTTGTGCATGCCCTGGTTCTGGCACCCGAACTTCGCTCCCGGATGCGACTGATCATTGTGGGAGACGGTCCATTGCGCGCGCAAGTTCAGTCTGTTTTGCAGGAGGCCGGGGTGGCGCCGTTGGCCTGGATGGCTGGTGAGCGCAGCGATGTGCCCGGCATCATGCGCGGGTTGCATGCATTTGTCCTGCCCTCCCTCTGCGAAGGAATTTCTAATTCCATATTGGAAGCCATGGCCAGCGGGCTGCCGGTGATCGCCACCGATGTCGGCGGGAATTCGGAATTGGTGGTCAATGCCGAAACCGGTTACCTTGTTCCGCCCGCCAGCCCCCAGGCGATCGCACTGCGCGTTATGCAATTTGCGCTCAACCCGGCACGGACCAGCGCGCTGGGTCAAGCCGGACGCCGGCGGGTGCTATCGACCTTCAGTTTGAAGAGCATGGTGTTGACCTATCAGTCGGTATATGACCAGCAAATGGATCGTGTGCGTACCAGCCAACGGGAACATTAGAAGCAATGTGCGGAATCACTGGAATTGTTGATACCCAGCAGGCACGTGAAGTAGATTGTGCGGCGCTCGCACGCATGAATGAATCCTTGCATCATCGCGGCCCAGACGATGGCCGGTTGCACATTGAACCCGGTGTCGGACTAGGCCACCGCCGCCTGTCCATCATTGATATAGCCACTGGGCAGCAGCCACTGTTCAATGAAGATTGTTCTGTGGTGGTTGTTTTCAACGGTGAAATTTACAACTACCAAAGCCTGATCCCGGAGTTGCAGGCATTGGGTCATGTGTTTCACACCAGCAGCGACACCGAGGTGATCGTGCATGCCTGGGAGTCATGGGGGGCGGACTGTGTCAAGCGGTTTCGGGGCATGTTTGCCTTTGCTCTTTGGGATCGAAACCAGCAGACGCTGTTTCTGGCGCGGGACAGACTCGGCGTCAAGCCTTTGTATTACGCATTGCTTGATGATGGCACTTTGTTGTTCGGCTCGGAGCTCAAGTCGATTCTCGCGCACGGGGGTCTGCGCCGCGACGTTGATCCGCTGGCTGTGGAAGAGTACTTCGCCTTGGGCTATGTGGCGGAACCGCGTACCATTTTCAGGCAGGCGCACAAGCTGCCACCTGCGCACACCCTTACGATTCGGCGAGGGCAACCGATGTCAGCGCCGCGAGAATACTGGGACGTGCGTTTCACACTGGGCAACCCTGTTTCGCTGGATGATGCACAGGCCGAATTGGTTCATCGTTTGAAGGAGTCAATTCGGTTGCGCATGATCTCTGAAGTTCCTCTGGGAGCATTTTTGTCGGGCGGTGTGGACAGCAGTGCCGTAGTGGCCATCATGGCTGGGCTCTCCAACGAGCCAGTCAACACCTGCTCCATCGGCTTTGATGATCTGGCTTTCAACGAATCGGCATTTGCACAGACCGTTGCCGACCGATATCACACCAATCACCGACTTGAAACCGTTCAGAGTGATGACTTTGACCTGATTGATACCCTGGCCGGGCTTTACGACGAGCCCTACGCCGACAGTTCAGCGATTCCGACCTACCGGGTTTGCCAGTTGGCCCGCAAGCACGTGACGGTGGCGTTGTCCGGTGATGGGGGAGATGAGTCTTTTGCGGGTTATGGCCGTTACCGGATGCATTTGATGGAGGATCACCTGCGCGCTGCGTTGCCGCTGGGTGTGCGCCAACCGGTTTTTGGCCTGCTTGGCCGCTTGTATCCCAAGGCCGACTGGGCGCCGCGCATGTTTAGAGCCAAAACTACTTTTGAAGGATTATCCCGAAGTTCTGTGGAGGCTTATTTTCATTCGGTCTCCATCCTGCGCGGTCAAATGCGCGAGGAACTGTTCAGTCAGCGTTTCAAGAGTGAACTGCACGGGTATGGTGCCCAAGAGGTCTTCAACCGTCACGCCGCACGGGCTGACACTGATGACCCCTTGGCCCTTATTCAGTACCTGGACCTGAAGACCTATTTGGTAGGCGACATCAATACCAAGGTGGATCGCGCCAGCATGGCCCATTCGCTTGAGGTGCGCGAACCGCTGATGGACCAAGAGTTGGTGGAATGGCTGGCAACATTGCCGTCCAATCTGAAAATTCGCGGGCAGGAGGGGAAGTACCTGTTCAAAAGGGCGATGGAGCCGTTCCTGCCAAAGGACGTTCTGTACCGAAAAAAAATGGGTTTTGCGGTACCGTTGGCGCGCTGGTTTCGGGGGCCCTTGCGCCAGCGCGTTCGTGACGCAGTGACTGGCGAGCGATTGGCGGCCACTGGTTGGTTTAACCCAGCCTACTTGGTTCACCTGGTGGAGGCGCACCAGTCTGGTGCTCGCGACTACAGCGCGCCACTGTGGACACTGCTGATGTTTGAGGCCTTTTTGCGGCAGGTGGTGGATGGCAACGCTGGAGTGGCTGTCTGCACCAAAAAGACTTCAATGCAAGCGTGACAGCATGACTTTGCGTATTCTCCACGTGCTTGACCACAGTGTTCCGTTGCACAGCGGTTACACGTTCAGAACGCTGTCTATCCTGCGGGAGCAGCGCAAGCTGGGATGGGAGACCTGTCACCTGACCACACCGAAACAGGGCGCCACTTCCACAGGACATGAAGATGTCGACGGGTGGTCTTTTTGGCGCACTCCAAGTGCACCTGGGACGGGTTTGGTGGGTCAAATGCATTTGACGGCGAAGCGGCTCGCTGAAATGGTGCAGGAGACCATGCCGGACATTATTCATGCCCATTCCCCCGTTCTCAATGCGTTGCCCAGTTTGTGGGTGGGGCGTCGCCTGCGCGTGCCCGTTGTGTATGAAATGAGGGCTTCCTGGGAAGACGCTGCAGTAGATCATGGCACCACATTCGAGGGCAGTTGGCGCTACCGATTGTCCAGGGCGTTGGAGAGTTTTGCTATGCGCCAGGCCGATCAGGTGACCACGATCTGCGAGGGCTTGCGGGGCGACATCATCGGGCGAGGGATTGCAGGCGATCGGGTGACTGTAATTCCCAATGCGGTTGATGCTGCCACGTTCCGGTTTGGAGTTGAGGAAGATTCAACTTTGCGTCGCTCATTAGGGCTTGACGGTGCGACCGTGATCGGTTTTGCTGGTTCCTTCTACGGTTATGAGGGTTTGGATCTGCTGCTTGAGGCGGCCCATCGAATGTTGCCGCGTCACCCGAACCTGCGTGTACTGCTGGTGGGAGGTGGCCCGCAGGAAACCAATCTCAAGGCTCAGGCCATCGCATTGGGGCTGCAGGACCGAGTGATCTTCACAGGCAGAATTGCGCATGCGCGGGTGCAGCGCTATTACGGGCTCATCGATGTGCTGGCCTATCCCCGATTGCCCATCCGGCTGACGGAACTGGTCACTCCGCTCAAACCGCTTGAGGCGATGGCCCAAGGGGGCATGTTCGTTGCATCTGATGTGGGTGGGCATCGTGAACTTGTTCGACACGGAGAGACCGGATTCTTGTTCAGTGCGGGTAAGGCGCAGGCGCTTGAAGAAGCGCTCGAGCAAATTCTCTCAAAGCGCGAAATTTGGCCAACAATCCGCCTTCAGGCGCGCCGGTTCGTGGAGTCCGAGCGAACATGGTCGGCCAGCGTTTCACGCTACCGTGAGGTTTATCAACGTGCGCTGAGTCGATATGGGCAAACTCAAACCATTCAAATTTGAGGTCTTGCCGTAACGTGTGTGGTATTCATGGAATCTATCGTTTTGATGGGCAGAGAGTCGCTCCAGAGACGTTGTCTGCGATGGGCAACGTCACCCGGCATCGGGGACCGGACGACGATGGGTTGCACATCGACGGCCCCTGCGGCATTGCAATGCGCAGGTTGTCGATTATTGATTTGACGGGCGGTCATCAGCCCTTGTCCAATGCGAATCAGTCACTATGGCTGGTCTGCAACGGTGAAATTTACAACTACCGTGAATTGCGCATCGAACTCCAGTCTAAGGGTTGCCAATTCAAGACCGAATCTGACAGTGAGGTGCTATTGCATCTCTACGAAGCGCAAGGCGATGACTTTGTGTATCGGCTCAATGGCATGTTCGCATTCGCGCTTTGGGATGCCCGCCGGCACCGGTTGCTTGTCGGCCGCGATCGGCTGGGGATCAAGCCGCTTTATTTTTTGCAGGACGGGCAGCGACTGGCCTTCTCGACCGAGGCCAAGGCTTTGCTGGCTTTGCCGGGAGTGACGGCAGGCCTTAACCATAGTGCAGTTGCCAGCTACTTGCACCTTGGCTATGTTGCAGCGCCGGACTGTATTTTTAAGGGCATTCGAAAGCTTCCCCCGGCCACATTGTTAGCCATTGAAAACAACAAGGTACGCCAATGGCGCTATTGGCAGCTTCCGAGGCATATTGACAGAAACCTTACGGAATCGGAGTGGATCGGGCGTGTGCAGGCGCAACTGGAGGAGTCAGTTCGCATGCAGATGGTCAGTGACGTTCCCATTGGGGCATTCTTGTCCGGCGGTGTCGACTCCAGCGCCGTCGTCGGCTTCATGGCAAAACACTCCGAGCAGCCTATCCGTACCTATGCCATTGGCTTTAGCGGTGGCGACGCGGAGGCGCTTTACAACGAACTGCCCTATGCCCGTCGCGTGGCGGATCTTTTTGGAACGCAGCACCACGAAATTGTGGTTCGTCCCGATGTTGTTTCCCTGCTACCCAAACTTCTATGGCACATGGACGAACCGATGGCAGACACGGCCTTCATCACCACCTACCTGGTGTCTCAATTTGCACGGCACGATGTCAAAGTAATTCTCTCTGGCGTGGGCGGCGACGAACTGTTTGGCGGGTACCGACGCTACCTGGGTGATCACTATCTGCAGCAGTATCGTCGGCTGCCAGCCTGGTTGCGTCATGGCGCATCCTCAGTCGCTGACTGGCTGCCCGCTGACCGTCACTCTGGGATGCTCAACGCATTGCGTCTGGCGAAAGGCTTCCTTTCGTCCGCAGAACTCAGTGCCGACGAACGTTACCGAAGCTATTTGCAGGTGATGGACAGGCAGGCCATTTCAGCGCTGTTCATGTATCCCGATGCCGGTCAGTCGGATCCCCTCGGCGATGCTTTTGGACAGGCGAGCAATCAGGATCCGCTCAACCGCATGTTTTCCGTGGACGCGCAAACCCAGTTGCCAGATGACTTGCTGATGCTGACCGACAAAATGAGCATGGCCGTCTCCCTTGAATGCCGCGTACCCCTGCTGGACCATCGGCTTGTGGAACTGGCCGCTTCCATGCCCTCTGAGATCAAGGTGCGTGGTGGCAGGCTCAAGCATATTTTCAAAGAGTCGCTCGCAGAACTGCTGCCAAAAGATATCCTCAATCGCAAAAAAAGGGGTTTTGGTACGCCCATGGGAGCGTGGCTAAAAAAAGAACTTGCTCCCTTGCTCGGGCGCCTGTTGGCGCCTGATGTGATCGCGTTGCGTGGACTTTTTCGGCAGTCGGTAGTGCACCGTCTCATGGCTGATCATGCGGCTAATCGAATCGACGGAACCGATGCATTACTGGCGCTGATGAATCTTGAGATCTGGAGCAGGATATATCTCGATGGCCGTGACCCGCTTGATGTCGCGTTGGAACTCAAAGGCTATGTCGCATGAACATCTTGTATTTGTGTCACCGGTTTCCCTACCCCCCAAAACGTGGCGGGAAAATTCGTCCCTTCAACATGATCAGGCACCTCTCCAGTATTGGGCATCAGGTGACCGTGTGTTCGTTGGTCAGGTCGCCGCAGGAGGCTCAAGAAGGTCAGGGCATCGTGCCCCACTGCCGCAAATTCGTGATAGGTCATGTCAGGGAGTGGGTTCAAACCGGGCGAATGGTGTTGAGGTTACCCGTGCCTACGCCTTCGTCGATGGGTTACTTCTTTTCCCCGGAGTTGGCAGGGCACGTCAAGCGCTTGCTTGCCTCCGATAAGTGGGATCTCATTTTTGTTCATTGTTCCTCGGTGGCTCAGTATGTGGAGGATGTGCAGAACATTCCAAAGATTCTGGATTTCGGCGACATGGACTCGCAGAAATGGCTGGAGTACGCCAACTACAAGCCGTTCCCTCTGTCGGTTGGCTATCGCCTTGAGGGTGCAAAAATGCTGGCAGCAGAAAAGCGACTGGCCCGAAAGTTTGATATGTGCACGGCCACCACGCGAGCCGAGTGGGAAACTCTGAATAACTATAAAACCGGCGCTGGTACGGATTGGTTCCCCAATGGGGTCGACGCAGACTATTTTTGCCCAGACGATGAGCCGTATGACCCCGATCTGATCAGTTTTATCGGGCGAATGGACTATTACCCCAACCAGGAGTGCGTGGCTCGGTTTTGTGAGAAAACCTGGCCCCTTCTCAAGAGCCAACGTCCTGGCATGAAACTGATAATTGTGGGCGCTGATCCTTCGCCCGCAATGCGTGCACTCGGTGAGATTCCAGGTGTGACCGTAACTGGCTCAGTGCCCGATGTTCGTCCTTACATCCGCAAGTCGGCTTTGATGGTGGCGCCGCTCAACATCGCGCGTGGGACACAAAACAAGATTTTGGAGGCCATGGCGATGGGTGTGCCCGTGGTGACAAGCACTATTGCGGCTGGCGGCGTAGACGCTCAGGCGCAAGCGCATTTTTTGGTTGCCGATTCCCCGCAGGAGCAAGCGCAGGCCGTTTTGAGAATCGCGGACAGCCCTTCCGAGCGCGATCGATTGGCAGTTGCAGGCCGTGAGCGGATGCTCAGTCACCACGCCTGGCACCAGTCCATGAAGCGGCTTGAAGGAATCATTGATAGGGGAATTCAAAATTTTTCAAAGAATACGGGAGTTGTTGCATGAAGATCAGCATTTTTGGATTGGGCTACGTTGGAGCGGTATCGCTGGCCTGTCTGTCGCGTGACGGGCATGAGGTAATTGGCGTGGACATTGAGCGCACCAAGCTTGATCTGATCATGGCGGGGAAAACACCGGTCGTCGAGGAAGGCATGGTCGATCTCATGGCGCAGGTGGCCGCGAGTGGCAGGGTCAGCGTCACTACGGACGCTGCACTTGCCGTGCGTAACAGCGAGATGTCGCTCATTTGTGTTGGCACGCCTTCTGCCCCGAACGGCAGCCAGGACCAAAGTGCCATTCTCAGACTGGCTGAAGAAATGGGGCGTGCCATCGGGGAAAAGAAGGAGCCACATGTGGTCGTATTTCGTTCTACTCTGGTGCCTGGTACCGTCGAAGAAGTCTTGCGACCGATTGTTGAGGTGCATTCAGGAAAGAAAGACGGTGAGGGTTTTTTTCTTTGTTTTCAGCCCGAATTTCTGCGGGAAGGCTCTTCCATTCGAGACTACGACAAACCACCATTCACCGTCGTTGGCGCCAACCATCCGTACCCAATAGATCGCCTGCGTGCTCTGTTTGGCCAATTGCCATGCAAATTCATTGAAACCTCGGTGCGTTCGGCCGAAATGATGAAGTACTGCTGCAATAACTTCCACGCGCTGAAAATTACTTTTGCCAACGAGACCGCCCGACTTTGTCAGGCGTTGGGTGTGGATGCCTTTGAGGTTATGGACTTGGTGTGCCAAGACACACAACTCAACATTTCGCGCGCATACCTCAAACCAGGCTTTGCTTTTGGTGGCTCCTGTTTGCCCAAAGACCTGCGAGCCACCACCTATCTGGCAAAGATACACGACGTCGAAATTCCCATGCTCTCGGGCATCATGCCGTCGAACCGCGAACACCTTGAGCTTGCAATGCAAAAACTGCTGACCACGGGTAAGCGCAAGATCGGGTTCATCGGCTTGTCTTTTAAAACCGGCACTGACGATTTGCGGGAGAGCCCCTTGGTCACACTTGCCGAGCAATTGATCGGCAAAGGCATGGAACTTGCCATTTACGACCCAGAGGTGCAGTTGGCGCAACTGCTGGGGGCCAATCGTCGATATATTGAAAAACACCTTCCCCATATTGGTCAACTTTTACGCGCTGAACTCGCGGAGGTCGTTGCTCAGTCAGAGGTGCTGGTAGTTGGTCTGAGCGGGCCAGAGGTGGCGCAGGCGCTGGCTGCAGCATGTCGTCCAGATCAATATGTGCTGGATCTCGTCAATCTCACCAACAGGGAGAACATGTGCGCCGACGTGGAGGGGCTGTGTTGGTAGCAGGGAATGTCAATACTTCGCCAGCGCTGTCATGGTGGCGGCGCGGGGCGTGGGCCAGTGTGTCTGTGCTCTTGATTGCAGTGCTCTCTCTGACACCCTACATGAGCAGTTCTTCCGAACTGGTGCGTATGCGCAACGCGCTGCTTGTGGAAGAAGATATATCACTCGATTCTGATTGGACCCCCGCCAATATTCCCAGCACTTTTATGCTTGAGCGCGGACCTGTCGATCCGTTTTTCGTCGATGTGGTGAATCGACTCAACCTGGCCACGTTGCCCGATGACTGGACGCGCGCACTGGCCATCAGTCACCATCTTTTGGGAAGTAGCCCCACTCTGAATGGTGGCGCTATCAAGGCTGATCTGCGTCGCACTTACCTACGCATCGTGAACAATGGTGAAGGCTATTGCGGTGACTTTGTTGATGTGTTCACCGCCATCGCTCTTGCCGCTGGAATACCTGTGCGGTCTTGGGCATTTTCGTTTGACGGGTTTGGGGGCCATGGTCACGTTTGGCCTGAAATATGGAACAGGCAGTTGGGCAAATGGCAATTGGTGGGCATTTTTAACAACTATTATTTTTTTGAAACCGCGGGTATGCCAATGTCGGCATTGGATTTTCACCGGGCCTTGAGTGCCAAATCCACTGGGCTCAAACTGGCTCCGCTTGATCCCGGCTCTCGAGTGGGTTGGATGATTGAGGCAAAAGCCTGGGACTACTACCGAAATGGACAGCACCAGTGGTACATGTGGTGGGGCAATAATGTGTTTACCTATGACCGCACTAGGTCAGTTCGCCTGCTTTCAGGGATATCTCAGTCGCTGTCACAGTTGGGCAGTATTGTTGAAGGGGTGTACCCGAAAATACGCATACTTGACGATCCCATCAATCGGCCCCAGGTTGGCGCGCTTGTTCGGCTGCGCATGCATTTAATTTTCGTCACTGTGGTTGGTCTTGTGTCATTATTTTGTTTGATCGCCAGCATAGTGGGTGGGTGGATTGCCCATCGGCGCTATTTGATTGGCAGCGCGTGATGGGCACCAGTGGCGAACCTCAGGATGCCGATCTGAAGACTGTCCGGGCACCGCGGATCTGCGTGGTGGGTCCTGTACCACCACCCTCCGGGGGCATGGCCAATCAGTGCGAGCAACTGGTCCGCTTGCTTCGCCTTGAAGGGCTGGAGGTAGACCTGGTGCAAAGCAACGCCGCCTACTGGCCGCAATGGATAGGGCGCGTACCCGTGGTGCGGGCCGGTTTCCGTTTTTTTCCGTACTTGGTGCGACTTTGGGAGGCCGCCGGGAGGGCCGATGTGATGCACATTCTGGCCAATTCCGGGTGGGCATGGCACCTGTTTGTGGCCCCTGCGATGCTCATCGCGCGTATGCGTGCGACGCCGGTTATCGTCAATTACCGGGGCGGAAACGCAGATTCTTTTTTCTCGCAAACGCCGGGGTATGTTCTCAAGATGTTGGCAAGTGCGTCGATGCGGGTGACGCCTTCCGTATTCTTGCAGCAGGTCTTTGCAAGGCATGGCCTGAATGCGGAGGTGATTCCAAATGTTGTCGATCTCGCACGATTTTCGCCTGCCCAGTCACGCCCTTTGGATGATGCGCCGCATATTGTTGTAACGCGCAACCTCGATTCGATCTACGACATTCCTACTGCCATTCGTGCCTTCAGTCGACTCAAGAAAACATTTGTGCACGCCAGGATGACGATCGCCGGCAGTGGCCCCGAACTTGGCCGTCTTCAGAACTTGGTGTGCGAACTTAAGCTCGATACTGCGGTTACTTTCACCGGCCGGATTGACAATGTCAATATTGGGTACTTGTATGCTTCGGCTCATTGCATGATCAATTCAAGCACTGTGGATAACATGCCCAACTCGGTTCTCGAAGCCTTCGCCAGCAGCGTACCGGTGGTGAGCACACGCGCGGGTGGCATTCCGGACATGATCGAGCACGGTGTGAACGGCCTGCTGGTGCCCATAGGAGATGACGAGGCCCTGGCTCGGGAAGTGGGCAGAGTCCTGCAGAATCCCGCATTAGCCGCAAATTTGACACGCGCAGGCCTGGCCGACGCACAGAAGTGTGCCTGGCCCCAGGTTCGAGCCATGTGGCTCAATGCCTACAGGCGGACTGCCGCATCGGAGGTGGTGTGAGCCTCTACACCGCAATGTGTTCGCACGTGTTGTTTCCGCTTCACGAGTGCGTCAAGGGTCATGACTCCGTGGTGCGGCGCAAGAGTCTGGAGCAAAGCCAATGGTGGTCGTCCGGTCAACTCGAAGCGTATAGGATTCAAAAATTGCAGCAGTTTTTGGAGGATATCGGACTGCGCGTTCCCTATTACCGCGAGCTATTTGCTGAGACTGGCTTCGATCCAAAGACTCTTCAATCCGTTGATGGGCTGCAGAAATTGCCCTTTCTCACAAAGGCTGGTATCCGGGAGAGCCTCGAAAAGTTCAGGGCTGAAGGCCATGGCCCCTTGATGCGGTACAACACGGGTGGTTCGTCGGGAGAACCCCTTATCTTTTACATTGGCAAATCTCGAAAGAGCCATGACGTCGCTGCCAAGTGGCGAGCCACACGCTGGTGGGGTGTCGATATCGGCGACAGGGAGTTGGTGGTGTGGGGCAGTCCGGTGGAGCTCGGGGCCCAGGACCGCGTGCGGCGCTTGCGCGATGGCTTGTTGAGAAGTCGACTTCTTCCAGCCTTTGAGATGTCGCCCGCGAATTTGGACCGCTATGTGGAAGTGATCCGGCGCACTGGACCGACCATGCTGTTTGGCTATCCATCGAGCCTGTCCCTGATCGCACAGCATGCGCGGAACAAGGGCCTGACGATGAACATGTCAGGCGTCAAGGTGGCTTTTGTGACTTCAGAGAAGCTTTACGATGAGCAGCGCGTGCTCATCAATGAGGTGTTTTCTTGCCCCGTTGCGAACGGTTACGGGGCCCGTGAAGCCGGGTTCATTGCGCACGAGTGTCCGGAGGGGGGGTTGCATATCAGTGCCGAGGACATCATTGTCGAGACGGTTCGTGCGGACGGTACCGCTACCTCTTCAGGTGAGTGCGGGGAGATCGTCGTGACGCACATGGCTACCGCCGACTTTCCTTTTGTCCGGTATCGAACCGGCGACATGGGTGTTTTGAGCAACAAGCCGTGTGCTTGTGGGCGCAGTCTGCCTGTACTCCAGGAGGTGCAGGGTCGAACCACGGACTTTGTTGTGGCGGTCGACGGTACCATCATGCATGGCCTGGCTTTGATCTATACCGTTCGTGATCTGCCGGGGGTCCAGCGGTTCAAGATTGAACAGATTTCTTTGAAACAGACCGTCGTTAAAGTGGTTGCCGGGTCGTCATTTGGCGAGGCGGAAGAAGCTCGAATTGTCAGGGATTTCAAGTTGAGATTGGGTGAGTCTGTGGATATCCAGGTTAAACAAGTGAGTGAAATCCCCAACGAAGCGTCCGGAAAATATCGCTACGTGGTGAGCCACATCAGGCCATCAGGTGCGCCTCAGGGGGGCAGTAATGCGTGACCTGCTCATGCTCGGCATTGTGCTCGGTGCACTTCCTTTCGCTTTTCGACACACATGGGTGGGCGTGCTGCTGTGGACATGGATCAGCATCATGAATCCTCACCGATTGACGTTTGGTTTTGCACACGATGCGCCATGGGCCGCGATCGTGGCGGGTGTCACTTTGATCTCACTGATCATTACCCGTGACAAACTGAGCATGCCTTGGGAGCCACCGGTCAAGGTCTTGCTTGCATTTATTGCCTGGATGGGCCTGACAACGGCTGTCTCTTTTTATCCCATGCTCTCTTGGGTCCAACTTGAGAAGGTGCTGAAAATTCAACTGATGACGATGGTGGCGCTTGCCGCCCTGAAAGAGCGCAAGCATGTCGAGCTATTCATCTGGGTGAATGCGCTTTCAATAGGCTTTTTTGGTTTCAAGGGTGGGCTTTTCACGTTAAGAACCGGTGGTGGGAGTACCGTTTCCGGACCGCCTGGGGGGTTTATTGAGGGCAACAATGAAATTGCACTCGCCTTGGTGATGGCCATACCGTTGATGAACTATCTTAGAACTGTTGCTACTCGACCACTGCTCAGGTTTGCTCTTTTGATGTTGATGGCACTTTCCGCGATTGCCGCGATTGGCACCCAATCGCGCGGTGCTCTTCTGGCGATTTCTGCAATGGGGCTGGTGCTATGGGCGAGGTCAACTAAAAAGATGGTGAGTGCGGTCGTCATAGGCATCGTCGCTACAAGCATTATTGCCTTCATGCCCGGTTCCTGGGATCAGCGAATGGGCACCATTCAGAACTATGAACAGGATAGTTCGGCAATGGGCAGAATCAATGCTTGGGCGATGGCACTGAATTTGGCAAACGATCGTTTTCTTGGCGGTGGGTTTGCGAGCTACACCGGTGACGTGTTTGCCAGATATGCGCCAAATCCGACTGATCTTCACGTGGCGCATAGTATCTATTTCTCCGTGCTTGGTGAGCATGGCTATGGGGGTCTGTTCCTGTTTCTGCTCGTTTGGTGGCTCACGTTTCGCATGGCGGGAAAAATTCGCCGTGAAGCGAAATTGAAGGATGAAACCCAATGGGCCTTTTATCTGGCCGGGATGTGCCAGGTGTCACTGGTAGGGTACGCAGTTGGGGGTGCTTTTTTGAGCCTCGCATACTTCGACCTGCCTTACAACATTCTGGTGATTCTGGTTGTCACATTGCGTTGGGTCCGCGCGTACCAGGGGAGGGACAGTCCCCGCGGTGTTGTTGACACCAAGGCACAGACAAAGCAAGCAGGAACTGGCGGGCTGTCGGTGTACCAGTTGTGATTGTCAAGAGCATTGCCGCCAGGCTGTCTCCCCGGGGGGGAGCGGCCCGTCTATCCATATTGATTTTTCATCGCGTTCTTTCGCGCGTCGATCCATTGTTTCCCGGTGAGCAAGATACCACTCGATTCGATCAGACTTTGTCATGGTTGGCGCGCTGGTTTCAAGTCTTACCACTTGATGAGGCGGTTTCGCAACTTCGCGCTGGCACCTTGCCAGAACGGGCCGCAGTAATTACCTTTGACGACGGCTATGCTGACAATGCCACCAATGCGCTACCCATATTGAAGCGCCATGGCATGACCGCCACCTTCTTTGTGGCTACGTCCTTCCTGGATGGCGGTCGAATGTGGAATGATTCCGTAATTGAAGCTGTGCGCGCCTTCCGCGGCAATGCGCTGGATTTGAGTGCGTGCGGTCTTGGCTCCTTTGACATGAGTTCCAACGACCAGCGTCGAGCAACATTAGATGTATTGTTGGGTCGCATCAAGTACCTTGAGCCTTCCAAGCGCCAGGATGCCGTTGACTGGGTTACGGAATGTAGTGGTGCGCCTTTGCCCAATGATTTGATGATGCGGTCGGACCAGGTTCTTGAGCTGAGGCAATCAGGAATGCAAATTGGTGCGCATACATGTTCTCATCCCATATTGGACAAGATCTCTGACAGCCAGGCTCAGACGGAAATTTCTGATGGGAAAGTTGTACTGGAATCCTTGTTGGACGAGCCGGTTACCCTTTTTGCCTACCCCAACGGTAAGCCAGCTGTCGATTATTCACAAAGGCATGTTGACATGGTTCGACGTGCTGGTTTTATTGCGGCGGTTTCGACGTCGCATGGTGTGTCTTCGCAAACAAGCGACATTCTTCAGTTGCCACGATTCACGCCATGGGATCGCACGTCATTCAAATTCGGCGTGCGGTTGCTCCTCAACTTGAGGCAGACCCCACGCTACACAGAGCTTCGTAGAGTAGGGACCGGGAACGAAAAATCAGTTTGAATCAGGTCCGATCAACTTAATTTGAGTGCCATCCAGTCGGCCTGTGCCTCAGGAAGCAAGAGCGCACATCGCGCATCTTGATTAAAAACGAAGCGCGAGTAAATGAAAATGGGTCGGGCGGGTGGTACACCGGAAATGACCCTAACCGTTTGCGAAAGCAGCAAGGGGTCGGCCCGCGTGCCTGAGCCAGCGGTGGGGGTGAGGTCAACGCTGTAGATGTTGCCCTTGTTGTTGGTATCGTAGTTCCAGCGTCGTATGGCCAGACCGTCATACCAGCTGGGAATCGCTTCCTGAGTCGACGAGCCGACATAGGAGGTTCCGGTCGTATCTCCGGTCAGTTCGAAACGCCGGAAGCTATGAGTGTCCATGTTGAAGATAAACCCCTGGCTCATCACTTGCGGTTGGTAGTAGCTTCCGGTCTTGGTGAAACAGTAAAGATCACGATTGACTCGACAGATGTTGATGGAATTGAGGATCAATCCAAAGTTGTGGCCTGGCGCCGTTTCATTGGTTTCAAATATTGTTTCAATTTTTCGTGTGTCGCCGTTGAACACCATAATGGCCGAGCGCCAACCGCCGCCGCCGTCACCGGGGTTGAGCGTAACGTAAAAACGGTCTGTGACCTCATCGTAGATCGCCACAGTGCCCTGTTGAAGTGAAACGTTGTTGTATTGCGGCCTGAAGGTGACCAGCTGCGCTCCCAAATCGACGCCCTGGCCGCCCCAGGTGCCGGTGGCGGTGTCGAACTCGGCATAGGTCCCATAGAAGTAGTGAACCTTACTGCCTCGCTTGGCCGCCGCCGCATACATATGGCTGGACCCGCGAGCGAGCGCCGTCGCATAGAGCTGGTCGGCCGGATCGGTCAATTGGCTGGCCGGCAGGAAGAAACCTCGACCGTCCAGGCCGCTCGGATAGACCAGCGGCCCAGGCTGCAATGCAGTGCCGCCATTGGCGTAGCTGGGAGGGTACGCCGATGGTGGAGTCGGACGTCCAGCCAGCGACCAACTCAACGTGGTGTGGTCGAACTTGCAAACAGCATTGCAGGTTCCATCGCCATGACCACCACCGAAAAAGTACTGGGCACCGGCATTGGCATCAAACGCAGGTTCGCAAAACGCATTGACAATCGCGTCGAACGGATTTGATCCCTTGTAAGCCCCGGTCGGAATGTTCGCATTCGCCCAAGGACTGAATGCAGTGCCACTTAACCTATGCCAGGAGTCGGTTGGAACAGCCGCAGCCCATGACGGCGCCGAGGTCGAGGGGGTTTGAACGATAGTCCTTGCTGGTGTCATTGAAGTCAATCCGGTCAAGGCTGGTGCTTCGCCGGACATGGTGGCCGCCTGCGCATCGTTTGAGCCCCCGCCGCATCCGCTCAGGAACGACAATGATCCTAGTAAGGCCGCTGATTTTTGCAGCATGTTTCGTCTTTGATGGTCAATGTGTTCACGCGTGCTCAAGATTCTGCTCCATGGGGTGATGCGAGTGCAGTGGATGTTTGTGCTCTCCGAGATAGTGTCGACGGTAAAGTCATGCACTGTAGAGTCAGCCTGTGTCGGCCGGTCTAAATATGTAACAGTCTTGGAACCATGGACTACAGAATTAATCCCGTTTGTGAACAGAGGCGGGGCAATTGATCGATATCAGTGGCACGAGGTCCAAATGTGCGGGGCATTGTTGCCGTTTGTTGCAAAGCATGAGCAATGGAACTTGGGAGTACTCTGCATATGCCGATATGCTCAGTTCCCGTTGCCCATTTCCATCAGGGGGATGGACTATCGGGTTGTCCGTGTCGGGAAATGAATGGAGAGATTGCAAATGATAAACCCGGGTCGCCGCGAGTTGATCAAGTTCAGTGCCGTTTTGGGCGCATTACCGATACTTAGTGCCTGTGGTGGCGGTGCCGACGCTCTTGCCGCGCCAGAAACCAGTGGCAAAACATCCACGCCTGCACCTATCCCTGGGTCGGCGCCGATATCTGGACTTGCTCCGGTGCTGCCGGTTGTAACTGGCGCGTACCGTAGCGGGCAGTCTTATCTTTTTCAGAACATCGCTACTCCTACCTACCGCAGCACGCTTGGAGGAGGCGCTTACAACGCCGACACATGGGGACCAACCTACACTTACGTCGATTTCTACAGCGGCTGGCCTTGGGGCAATCCTGGCGGCGACTGGACAGACGCCAACGGCACGCAGCAGGGCACGGTAGCCTGGGCCTCATTCCCGGCCAATTCCGCTTCAGGCTCGATGGCGGTTTTCAGCTACACCGGCATTGATGTCACGGTGCTGTTGGCGCACTGCCAAGCCAACAACAAGCCCGCTGCGTTCATTGTGCGCGGCAACGGAACAGGTGCCAGACACGTTGCCAGTCTGTTCAGCACGCTCGGCCCGGTGCCTCAGATCAATGTCACCTACACCGATGCAAGCAGCGCTGTGTTGGCTTGCAGGATACTTTCGGCCAACACCAACAGCAGCACAGTTCCAACTTGCACTGGAGACCGCATTGGCGTGTCCTTCTTTATCGAGTTTGACCGACCCACCAAGGCAGTGCAGTCGGCCACCACCAACCTGACGGTCACGTCGCACTGGAGCGGCTCGACGACGCTGCAATACTTCCTGTGCAGCCCGATCCCCAATTCAGAGCCCGTCACGGGTACAGATGGGCTCGCGCGCCTGTCGGGTGGCAAGGACGAGAGTATCTCCAGCATCAGCGGCGTGATAGGAGCGCAGCGCTATGTCGATGGCTCCGCTCTGACTGATTTTGTGGTGCCTGGCTCGGGAAACCACACCTCAGAAAATGCGTATGACCCATCGCTGTGGGGCGGTGCGCAAGACCTGACCAAGTACCCGCACAATTGCGTTGGCAAATGGGTTAACCCGCCTACTGGAACGCTATCTCTGGTGCCCAGCAGCTACAACGGCGAAGGCTTTACACCGCTGACGCCAGGACTGGGCGCGCTCAAAATGGTCATGCCCGATGGCGGGATTCAGACTGGCCAAGAAGGTGGATCGTACGGAGGGGCCGGGTGCAACATGAAGTTGTTCATGCCCTACGCAGACATGGGCTTGCTTCGCACCATCTTCGTACGCTATTACCTCCGGCTGGGGGCGCCTCAGATTCGGACCCCGGCTGACCGGCGAGAAGTCCTCAAGGCTGGAATTC
Organism: uncultured beta proteobacterium; assembly: GCA_963784775.1. Taxonomy (GTDB): domain Bacteria; phylum Pseudomonadota; class Gammaproteobacteria; order Burkholderiales; family Burkholderiaceae_C; genus Rhodoferax. The sequence continues at coordinate 374,737 of CAWAST010000002.1, forward strand.
CGTGGTGGTCGGATATGGCTGGCAAGATGGGCATTTCAGCGAGCCATGTGACCTCGTATGGGGGCACCAGCGCATCATCTGGTGGGGGGTATGGCTGGCAGATGCGCCACGCCTGGGCCGAGTGCGAGGCTGGGGTGGGCGGGCCAACTGAGGGCGGGCTGATACCGGGCTGGCATCTCTATGACTTTCAAAGCTCCAATCCACCCGCCTATCGCTACGGTGGAGAAGGGCAGTACGCAAACAACTGGGGTCAGAAGGGCGGTCTGGGCGCCGTCATTTATGCAGGTCGCTGGTACTGCGTTGAATGTGAGATCACGCTCAATTCAGTGAACGCCGTGGACAACAGTTACACGCCCGATGGCGCGCTGAGGACATGGATCGACGGGCGCTTGACTTACGAGCGCACTGGCATGGTGTTTCGCTCCCTGCCTATTTATCAGCCCGCGTTCAATGGCACATTTATCCGGCCCATGCGCGAGTTGGGCATCAAGGAGCTTTGGTGGAACTGGTACAACGGCGGCACCACGCAGAGCACTGTTACACGTACCCAATTTGTAACCGGCCTGGTGTGGGCGCGTAGCCGTATTGGCCCGATGAAATAGTTTCCCGCCCGGTGCCAACAAACACCCGTGCCCCTCGCAATTCACGGAATTAGCGGTTGGGCGGCATAATTGGCAATCATGTCGAGGCTGTTCCGGATGCTGATAGAAGTCGTTAGAGCGATGAGCCGGCCAAGTCGCTTACTTGTGCTTGGTGCTTGCTTTTTTGGCTCTTCGATTGCTTCGGCGGTGCCCGGTACGTTTCTTCTTGGTGATGGCGTCGCAGGTCCAACTTGTGCGTATTACACCGGCATGGGACATTTGGCTTGGGGGCGTGTCGGTGGAGATTGGGTTGACGGCAAAGACAGACTGTACGGAGACGAGCCATTTGCAGTTCGGCCCGTGCCAGTTGGCAAAGGGCGTCAGGTTGAAGAGTGGGATGTGACCGAGCTGGTTCAGGGCTGGATTGACGGGCGATTTCACAATGACGGATTGCTGTTGCGCGTCAAGGCCGGTGGCAAGAGCGGTGTGGTTGATTTTCACACCCGTGAGTCGAGCGATTCGACGGCACGACCAATGCTCAAGTTGGTTTGGTCGGATGGTTCCCAGAGCAAACTATCACCCTCTGCAGACACTTTTCTAGACTGCACTTCATTGTCGAGCCTCGGGGCAAGACCCATCATGAAGGTCAGCGCATCACAAAGCGCGTTGTTGCGGTTTGCTTTTGAAAAGCACAACGGCACCCTTAAGCAGGCGGTTCTGTTTCTCGTTTCTGACATGCGATACGCGAGCGGTACCGATGTTGGGATCTACCGGGCCGCCCCGTCTTTTTCGCGCCAACCAGGCGAGTCGCACACGGGTTTGGCCAAAGATTTCGCCAAGGACGCTGGAATTGGAAAACACCCGGATGTTCTGTTTGCAACAGGCTTCGAGAGCTCGATTTGGCTCACTGAGTGGAATTATTTTGACCCAAGAAGCTCCGCAGAAGTGGTTTCGCAGGATGCCGCCGGTCGATTTGAACCGTTTGCGGGGAGAGCGTTACGCGTTCGTCTGGAAAAAGGACAGAACCTTGGTCTTGATTTGCGCTACATATTTGGCAAGGACGGCAAGCCCGAGCCCGAAGAGGTTTATTTCCGCTATTACCTGAGGTTCGCCGATGACTGGAATCCCTTTACTGATGGCGGCAAGATGCCGGGCATTGCTGGAACCTATGGCCGTGCCGGGTGGGGCATGCGCAAATCGGACGGATATAACGGTTGGTCAGTGCGTGGTGGTTTCGCTGCGCGGCCAGCAACGGACAAGACTGTGGCTGGACTGACTTCCCTGGGGTCGTATGCTTATCACGCGAATACGGGTGAATCGGGTGACTACTGGGGATGGAACGAGGGCCCCTCCGGGTTGCTGGAGAACAATCGCTGGTATTCGGTCGAGCAGTACGTGAAACTCAATACGCCAGGGACGCGCGACGGTGTATTTCGTGCCTGGATCGATGGGAGAAAGGTACTGGAGAAGACGGCAATTGAGTTTCGCAAGACAACAGATTTGAAAATTGAAAATATCTGGATGAATATCTATCATGGCGGCACAACGACGGCGCCCCAGGATATGACCTTGTACATCGATAACGTAGTGATCGCGCGGCGATACATCGGTCCCTCCAACTGAGGGACACGGGGCTGGCAACCGGTCTGTGTCGGCCAGCTTTACGCATGATCCGTCATGCGAAGTCCAGAAAACACATTTTGTGTGAAAAACTCTATACAAAACAACAAGCTATGGCTGTGAACGAGCAGCGTATAGCCGTTGGCATGGTTGATGCATGATGACCGTGTGATCAACCAATCACCGCGACTGGAGTTCCCATGCTTGGACTGTCATCACGAACCCATGAGCTGATTTCAACGCCCGGCACAATTGCCAGAGCACGGTCATGATCGGCCCGGCCGCGATCATTGCGTGGAACACGGTGCGCAGGCAGGTTGGTGCGGCCCTTCGCGAGCATCCTAGGCTTCGCGACAGTGCCGCCTCAGTAGAAACGTGGCTTCGCAGGCAGGAGCATTCGGTTGCACGGGTGTTGCCATCGGTCATTCGCCCCCATCCGTTGCTGGTAATGATTGCCATCACCGGGTACTGCAACCTGCGTTGTCAGGGGTGTCGGTATGGACGAGACTTCATGGTTGGTGAGCAACTGAGTTGGGAGTTGGTCAAGGGCGTGCTTGAGGATGCCAAGGCGGCAGGCATCTACAAGATTCGACTTTACGGCGGCGAGCCGTTACTGCATCCCGATCTGGCCAAGATGGTGGCTTATTGTCGGGAGTTGGGGCTTGTGCCCGGTGTCACCACCAACGCGGTGGCGTTGTCGTCCAAGATTGATGAACTGTACAGTGCGGGATTGCGCGACATCTCGATCGGGTTTTATGGTGTCGGCGACGATTACGACGAGTACACCCAGCGGCCGGGCCGCTCCAGGAAGATGCAAGAGGGGATTGCAGCCGTTCGAAGCAAATATGGGGAGCAGGTTCAACTCCAAATAAACTGGTTGCTGCGTCGTCAGACGTGCAATTTGAAGTCTCTGCATGAAGCATTTGACTTTGCAGTGCGGTACGGCACGACGCTGCAAATTGATCTGATCCACTACTCATTGCCCTACTTTACCGAAGGACCTGATCGAATCCTGCAATTCCGGCCAGAGGACAGACCGGCACTTGACCTCGTGATCAATGAGTTGCTGCGACTCAAGGCCCAGCATCCGCAAACAATCCGCCACTCGGCACAGGCTATTCGTGCGATGCCAGATTGGTTGTTGCTTGGCCCGGCCATGAGAGTGCCGTGCACCGCCCGTGAAATGATATGGATTGGTCCAGACGGAACCGTTCAGCTTTGCTATGTGACTTATCAACTTGGCAATTTGCATGAACGGCGGTTGCGTGAAATGCTCTACACGTCAGAGCATCGTGATTCGGCCCGCCGTGCCTTCGCCCTGGACTGTCCGAACTGCCATTGCTGCGCCGGTGACCGCATCATGCGCGACGCGGCCAGCCGCCGAAAATACGCCGGTTAGCCCGGACAGGGGGTGCCGTTGACCCACGAATCGGATGTCATCAAGAAATATATAGAAAATCTGTCACTATCCCTTGAGCAGTATGACAGTTACGCTACAAAAATGGTAGCATTGTGTTCGACGACGCACTCAATCCATGTGAAACCCTGGTGCCTTGGCTGCCAACCACTGTTCCAGCATCAGCAATATCCACACCATCTCACCAAAGTACCCTGGGTGTTCGGGTAGCCGTTTCGTCAGCAGCGGTTCAATGAAATCCGCGCGCACCACACCGCGCTTCGCCAGGCTGTGCAGCGATTCCGTGGCCAGTGCTTTCAGGGCCGGATGCGTGTTGGCCCACACCCCGAAGGGCAGACCAAAGCCCTGCTTCTTTTTGGCAATGATCTCGTCCGGCAAAAAACCGCGCAGCGCTTCTTTGAAGAACCAGCGCAGCTGTAACCCTTTGAGCTTGTAGGAGGTCGGTAGTTTGAGTGAGAACGCCAGCAACCGCTCGTCGAGCATCGGGAAACCGACCTCCACCCCGGCACAACGGGTCGCGCCGAGTACCTTGGGCAAGTCGCTTTCCGCCAGCGTAAAGCGCCAGTCATAAGCCAGCTCCCTGTTCAAGTGACTGCAGTTTTGCGGCGCTTGCCACACCGCGCGTTCGAGTTGGAGTGGGGCAGCAGTGTCGATTTGCGCCATGAACTGGGGCGTGAGTACTTCGCTCGGCCCCAGCCGCATGATCAGGTTGTACATCTGGAGCCGATCGGGCATGGGCGTTCGGGCTTGTTCCACATAGCTGCCGGCCTTGCGGGTCAGGGCAAAGGCTGCAGCCGCGCGCGTACTCAACACAGGCTCCATCAAGCCTTTTTGCAAAAAACCTGGCACGTGCTGATACCAGCCAAACACCCGCTGCTTGGCATAGCGGCTATTGCCTCCAAAAAGCTCGTCGCCACCGTCGCCCGCCAGCAGTTTGCTCACGCCATCTTCTCTGGCCATCTTGGCGCAGTAGTAGGCGGGCAGGGCGGACGAGTTGCCAAATGGCTGGTCATAGTATGCCGCCACCTTGGCAATGCCACGCACCAGGTCATCCGGGGTGACGTAATACTCATGGTGCTCGGTCTTGAAGTGTTTGGAAGCCAGGCGGGCGTATTCCATCTCGTCGTAGCCCTGCGCATCAAAGCCAATGGAGTAGGTAGATGCCACCTTGCCGCTTGCCCGACCGATCATGCCCGCTACCGTGGAACTGTCGGTGCCGCCGCTTAAAAAACAAGCCGGCTTACTGTCGTCAAGCTGGGTGTCCACCGAGTCTTGCAGCAGCTGCCGGAACTCGCGCTTGAGCCCGTCAAAAGACGGGTCGCGCTGCTCCTCAAACTCGGGAACCCAGTACGGAATCACCTTGACCTGACCGTTGTGCATGGCGGCAGAGTGCCCGGGCGGCAGCCGATAGATGCCCTTGTAGATGGTGCGCGGCGAGGGGATGACGTGAAAGTACAGGTAGTCGAAAATCGCCTGTGGATCAATCTCGGTGCTGGCGTCAGCCAACTCGTCAGCCCGCGCCGCAACGCGTAATTGACCATTTTCGACGCGGTAGCATAAGGATTCAATGGCGAATCGGTCCACCGCCAAGTCGCCCGATAAAAAGGTCCCGTATGGGAGCGGCGACGCCGACGATCCTGGAGGGGCAGTTGACCGAGGTGTGTCGTTAGCGGGCATACATTTGTAATTTTTGGTGGGCAATCTTGAAGTGGGAACATACCATCTTTTCATAGCCAGAATGTTGATGGCGGGCGAATCGGACCGCATCGTTTACAGTTCGCAGGCCGGATCACGTTCATGTCAACACGCAAATCGCTTTTTTACTCCTTTCTTGACCGCTACGCGAGTTTGTTGGTCAACATCGTCTCGTCAATGGTGGTTGCCCGATTGCTCACCCCAGCCGAGATCGGTGTGTTCTCAGTTACGGTAGTTCTCTTAACCTTTGTCTCGACAATTCGGGACATGGGCGCTGGCCAGTACATGGTCCAAGAAAAGGACCTTACTACCGAGCGAATTCGGGCGGTATGGGCGGTGCAACTAGGCTTAGGTCTGAGTGTGGCCCTTTTGGTGTTGCTGGCGAGTTATCCGGTGGCAGTTTTTTATGCCGAACCCCGCATGCGCAACATTATGCTGGTGGTGGCTTTGAATTACGCGGTCAATCCCTTTGGATCACTCACCTTTGTTTGGTTGGTTCGGGAAATGCGATTTGAAAAAATTGCGATCATGAGATTCTCATCGGTGTTGTGCGGTGCTTTGATTTCTACCTGGCTGGCCTGGCAGCATTACGGGCCCATCAGCCTCGCGTTTGGTTCCCTTGCCTCGACGGTGGTCAATGCGCTGGTTGCCGTCTACTTTCGTCCACGTTCCTTCCCATGGCTTCCGGGACTGCGGGAAGTAAAGCGAGTTCTGGCGTTTGGCTCGAAGCTCACTGCCAGCACGCTTATTCACGACCTCTCGACAGGTGCTCCCGAGTTGTTTCTTGGGAAACTTCAGGGCCTTTCTTCCGCTGGCTTGTATTCGAGGTCTTTCGGTTTGGTTCAAATGTTTCACCGTCTTTTTGTGGATGCGGTGGGCGCGGTCTGTTTGCCATGGTTTGCAAAAAAATCCCGCGAGGAGGGTGGCTTTTTGGACCCCTTTCTCAAGGCAACTTCTTACGTCACGGCGTTGGGGTGGTCTTTTTGTTTGGCCGTGATTTTCCTCGCCCACCCTATTGTTCGTCTGCTTTATGGCGGCCAGTGGGATCAGGCGGTGGATTTGGCGCGGTTGCTGGCGGTTGCCATGATATTTACTGTTCCGTCCTCATTGTGCAGTGTGGCTTTGCTATCTTCTGGCAACGCTACAACCATTGCCCGGGCAACTATTTTCGCCGCTATACAAAACATCGTATTGGTGGCGATTGGAGCCTCCCAGGACTTGTCCACGCTTGGTGCCGCCATGATTGTGTCGGCGGCGCTTACGGCAGCAATCTGGTTGCGGGCAACATCCCAGCGCATTGGCATGCCGCTGTCGAGTCTGCTGCCTGTGTCACGTCTGAGCGGCGCGGTTGCACTTTTGTCGGCCGTCGGGCCCGTTGCAGCATTCTGGCTCTACGGGGCCTATCCTAAAGAGATTGTGATGCCGCTGGTTCTTGGTGGTGGTGGCGGACTGGTGGGGTTCCTGGTTGGTGTAGTTGTGTTCAAACATCCCCTTCAAGAGGAACTGGTGACCCTGTGGAAAAAGATTACACGCCAGTCGGATTGACCATGAGCGGATCGTGGCCTCACGCCAAGGACGTTATCGCGCCTGCTCACTGATGAGCTTGTCCAACTGCATCTGGTTGGCCAACAATTTCGATCCCGAATGCGAGAAGTGTCCAGAATCACGATAGACGAGCGTACCCTCGATCAGGGTTTCACAAATGTTGGCGTGGCACAGGTAGGGGTCAAATCGAATGACCGCTACCTTGGAATTGACCGAAACGGCGTTCAACAAATCAAGCACATTGGCCCGCATCGTTTGGTAATCGGCTCGGCTAACGGTACAACCCTTGCGGCCGCCCAGTGCAATCCTGCCGCTCAGTTGTCGTTCCAGGCAGCCGCCAATATCAAACCCGGTGGATGGTGGTGGTGCTATCAGCACGACCCTTTTGCCCAGTGCCCGGATGGCTTCGATGGTGCGTCCCAAACCGGCCTGTGCGGCCACAGGGTTGACCGGAACTGATGAATACGACCGACCTGTGCGTACCACATGTTCATAATTCGCATCAGTGACGTACGCGGTGAACGGACTTGATAGAACCACAGTCTCAATGGCATCGGCGGTTCGCAAGAAATCAATCACAGATTGGTTGAATGCAATACAGTCCTGCGCCCAGGTTTGATTCATGACGGTGCCGCTGCCTGGGTGAACCAGCTGGCGTGGTGCCAGATCCAGAAACGGCCCACAGGAACTCATGGTGGCTTGCAGTACGCCACCATGCTGCCACTCCTGCTGCAAGCCGGGCACAAGGTGCATTGCAAATGAATCTCCCCAAACGAGCAAGTTGGGTTTCTTGCTGCTTTGGCACTCGCGTCGGGGCTTGAAATTTGAGGTGTATTCACAATTTTGGGAAAACCCATAGTTGACTCTGCGCATTTCTTTGAAGTCCCCGTGGGATGGCATAGCCTGTATGGCGATTGGCGTGATTGACACGAGAGCCACTGATGAAAACGCGATTTTTGCCAACAGTTGTCGTGTTAACTTGAGGTGACTGCGTCTCACCGGGTCTTCCACCAGACGGAAAAGCAAATAGGCCAGTCCAAAAGACAACGTCAGAGCCAGCAGACGATGTTCAAGCGGTAGCTCACGGTCACCGCCAATCCATGCGTTTTTCATGAGTGCAACAATCGGCCAGTGAACTAAGTAAAGGGAGTACGAGATATCGCCAATGCCCGCGAGCATCTTGGCAGGCCATGCTAAGTTTAGCCAATTGCTATTTCTCAAAATGACTATGAGTGTGGCCACGCAGGCCAACAATGCATTGAATCCGGGATGCATTCCCAGCATCGGCACAAATGGAAGGACGAGCAAGCAAACAAGTCCCGGTATAAACAGCAATCCCACGGCTCTGCGTACGACCTGGTGTGTGTCGTCGGGCGGGCGCAGAACCCACAGCGCGCCCAAAGAGCCCAACAAAAGTTCCCACGCCCGTGTTGGCAGCAGATAGAAGGTGGCAACTGGTTTGAAGTAGTCGCCGACAATACACGCCCCAAGGCTGACCAGAACCACTGCAGCAGCACCTATCAGCCAGCGTGAAGGCCGCGTAAACAACATCGCTGCGGGAAGCATGAAGTAGTATTGTTCTTCAATGGCGAGTGACCAAACATGCAATAGCGGCTTGAGGTCACCTGCACCTTCGAAATACCCGGTTTGTTGCCACAGCAAGATGTTGCCGGTAAAGGTGACGGCACCCGCAACCTGGCCGGCAAAATCGCCCAGTTCCTGCTGGTTCAGAAACCACGGTGCGCATGCCGCCGTGGCAGCAAATGTCACATAGGCTGCAGGCAATAGGCGCTTGGCGCGCCTGAAGTAAAACTCTGACAGACGAAACGTCCCACGGTGAATCCCTGTGGCAACCAGTGTAGTGATAAGAAAACCGGATATCACGAAAAAAACATCGACACCCAAATACCCCGATTGCAGGCCACCAATGCCGGTGTGGTACAGCACCACCATGGTCACGGCCAGACCACGTAAGGCCTGGATGTCAACTCTTGCGGGTTTCACCGTTGACTTGTTTTTCATAGATGAAAAAATCGGCAAAGGAGCCTGACTTCTCATCACCCGAAAAAGGGTACTTGTTAGGAATGTGTTGGATGAGCCTCCACTTGCCTCTATGGGTCTCCACCCAATTTGAAAAGCAACGATGACGAACATGCGGTGATTGATCTGGTTGTTGTTGATCGGTATTAGACGCATAAATAACAACATATCTTGTGGAGGAGTCAAACAGTCGTGACATATATGTGCTAAATACAGAATCTTCTACCAGGTGGTAAATGACGTCCAGCGACAGAGTTAGCTCCGCCTTTTCCCCTGCATATTGATTCACAAGCTTGAAGAGTTTCGTTGAATCTTTCAAAAAAATTGACTGACAAATGTCAATAGCGTCCGGACTAACGTCGAATCCGACATAGCTCGGATACTGGGCTAGTTTGAGTTGATTTCCATCGCCGCATCCATACTCAATAACTGTGCGCATCTGATGACTTGCAACAAAATCGTTCAGAACATCGGCCTTGAATTCAGCAAGTCGATTGTATGAACCTGCTCCTGAGTTACCGTGTGACTTGTAGCGACTCTTCCAGTAGGCTTCTGAGCCTGAGAATCCTGTAAGTGCTACACCAAAGCGTCGCATCAGCTCAACGCGAAGAGTTTTCATGACTGTTGCAATTGACATTGTTTTTTCAATAAATATTTAAACTGACAAGGGCTCCAAATCAGATTTACAAAGTTGACGATTCTCGCCACATCTTGATCAATTCAATTGTGCATAAATCTCGATTAAAGTATCGGTCGATTTTGGAGCGTGCTTCTACACGAATCCGATCGGCAAGTTCTGGATTGCGCACGATCAAAGCAATAGATTCCGCTAGCGCTTGTGCATCAGATGGCGGACATAAAAGACCGGATACCCCATGCTCCACTAGTTCGGGGACACCCCTCACCGATGTCGCAATTGCCGGAACCCCAGAAGCCATCGCCTCCATTGTGGCAACGCCCATAGATTCTGAAATACTGGGCATTACAAAAATGTCTGCCTCCCTGAGGTGTTGGCGAACCTGGGCGCTGGACCGGGCACCGACAAAATCAACGGACGTCGCGATGCCCAGACTAGCTGCATGGTTGTTTAGTTCCTCGGCAAGCGGACCATCGCCAACTATCACCAGTCGAATGGAGACTTGTTTGGATACCAAGGATGCGACTGCATCCAAAAGGTAGCGTTGCCCCTTTTCGGGGACCAATCGGCCGATTGCCAAAATGCGAGTGGTTTCGAGGCTCGAATTCTTCCGATGCAATGATTGTGCAAATGGAAAATCCGCTAGATAGATGCCGCACCGAATAACCACCAGTTTGGATTCTGAAACCCCAAAGTGGGAGGAAACATAGGCTTTATTAAAGTGGGAAACGCAGATCACACTCTTGGCGTGCACTGCCAATTCTGGGAAGTTGTCCGGTGGTTCAAAAAAAATATCGTACCCATGGGTCGTGAATGTGAACGGCACGCCGGTAAATCGGCTCACCCACATTGCAACTTCCGCGGCTTGATCAGCAAAATGGGCATGGATGTGTGTTGTTTTTCGTTCGAGCACAGCGCGTGAGATTTGTATTGACTTCCGTGCGAGCCAACGCTGATTTTTAGAGACGAATAATTGGAATATTGAACTTGTCGAGGCCCGAGGCCGCAAGATTGAAATAATTGCAAAGTCAATCAAATCGCGGAAAATGCTTCTGTTTACGTGATAACTGATCGCGCATTCATTCAAAACGAACTGCGCTCGAGTATTGACAGTGTTGACGTCGGGACGTTTTAGTACGTATACATCGCATGCAATCCTACCGGAGGTAATCACCCCATGAATTTCATCGGAGATGAAAGTCTCAGTGGTGTTTGGAAAACTGTCCAAGATGTAGGCAATGCGCATGGTTAGCTATTGAGCCTTATCTTCACGGTCCAATGGGGACGCAATCAGTCACGAGACCGCCTTCTCAGGAGGTGGCTGAATAATTTCTTGCGCAGCAACGAGTCAATCCGATTCTCCGAGAAAAGCATTCGAATTACCCTCCAGTTGATTTTCTTCCGCCGCCGCAAGCGGTGCACCATATCCTGAATCATGCCAACCTGCAATTCGGCTAGGCGGTTTCTCAGGCTGTCTTTGGTGGCCTCAGTTTTGGCGTACTTGTTCAGCACCGTTTTGCGAAAGCGTGCCTCATCCACGATGCGCATCGCCAGTCCATCGGTGCCCCAGCCGCTGCCGTACCACATGTTGATGCCGCTGCCACAGCGCACTTCCGGTTCCGTCGAGAACGCGAATTTGGCGCCGTGCTCAATCAAGTCCATCCAGTACAGGTAGTCGCCGCCGCCGTGGCGGTGCGCCAGGGGAAAGCGGGCCTGGCCTAATGCAGCCACGTCAATTGCCAGGGAGGGCATAAAGATGATGTTGGCGGTGGCTATTTGATGCACCATGTCGCCCTGGTAGGCGCGCAGTGTCGGGTCATTCCCAATCATGGGGTGGTCCGAGGGCTGAACCCGCTTTGCTTTCTCAAACTCGTTGACCGTATCGCCCAAATGGAACAGGTTGGCAAAGTAGGCACTGTAGCCACTGGTCAGCACGCGTACAGCCCGTGCCAAATGGTCGCCAACCCACTCGTCGTCCGAGTCAAGATAGGCAACTATCTGAGTGCCCGATTCGAGATGTTGCAACCCGGTATTGCGCGCTTCATTGGGCCCAGAATTGGTAGCCTGTTGGACGACTTTGATGCGCAGGCTGGGGGGCGGTTGGCAGGTTTTCAATTCGATTGCGGCGGGAATCGGAGAGCAGTCGTCTACCAGGATGACATAAAGGGCGCCCAGAGGATATTTCTGGCGGGCGATCGACGCCAGCGCCTTGCCCAGTATTCCGGACTCGCGCTGAAAAAACGGGATGATGACAGCGATGGATGGCGTATTCATTGGCGTATCAGACGTGGGTGGCAGCTGCGCTGGCCTGCAGTGACTTCAGCAACGCCCACCGGTAGGCGGTGGCGTGGTACAGATTGCGGCTGCAGCTTGTCCAGCGAGTGTGCCACTCCATAACCTTGCCGAAAAACTCAATGCGCTCAAATTCGGCTTCTTCAAAGAGACGCTGAAACTGGTCTTGGCGCATCAGGGTGGACGGTGAGATGGTTCTGTACGATTCGTCGTAAGTGGTTTTCAGAATCACGATGGTTTTGCTGTCGTCAATGCATAAATCCATGGCAACCACTTTGTCGCCAAACCAGTAGCGATAGACTCGACCTCGCCCCAAATTGCAGAAGTTCTCCAGCATTTGTTGGTAAAACCTGCCCTGGTCGTTATCTGGATGTACGGCGGTGCCGTCGGTGGTCTTCCAGCCAGCGCTTTCCAGCAGACCATAGTCCCCAATTGCCTTGCCTACATCGGCAGCGGCGGTGATGCATTCCAGCCGGGTGGCAGTGCCTTCAGCTACCAGCTTGTTGCGCTGTTTTCGGGTGTTTTGCCTGAGATTCTTGCCACGCCCATCCCAGTAAGCTTCAAAACTGCCTTCAATGTCAACCCAGGCGGTTTGAATGTAATCCTGTGTGCGCAATGTGGCGCTGTCTGGTGGCCGGGGATGGAGTCGCGAGTCCAACTGAGACAAACCCAGGCCCAGGCTCAATCCTGGCAGCTTCGCCAGAAGCGTGCTGGCTTGTGCTGTCAGGTCAACGCCTTGGGCTGCCGTCCAGGCGCCCAGCGGCAGTTGTGATGGTTGAAAGGTTTGCCACATTCCTTTGGGGCCACGTTGCACAATGGCAGCCGCCGCCAGCGCGCCGTCCACGTGGTCAAGGCACAGCAGCTCACGTCCAGTGCCGAAAATCGCCAGTGCCGGTTGCAGGAAAGCCATCTCCAAAAACGGTGTACCAACGCGTGCCATGACCAGTTTGTCCCATTGGCTGGCAAACACGGGGAGTTGTTCAATCGGGTGCAGGGTCCAGGTCATGCTGTGTTCTCTTTTACGGGGAAACGGTGGCAAGCGCCAGATGCTCAATCTGGATTTGGTCCAGAAGCTGCGCCAACTCGCCGGCCTTCGTGCGACGCGAGAAAGCTTCGTGTGACAGGTCGTCACTCTGGCAGGGAGCGCCGCTTTGCAGTGCTGTCAAAAAGTCCTCCAACGCAATGCTGATGAGCACCGAAGATTCAAGCGGAGCGAGCTGCGCGACCCCGGTGCGCTTCAGTACGGCTTCTGTATCGCTGCCCTCACCGCACAAGCCCAAAATTGGCCTGCGGGCACGGATGTATTCGTAAACTTTGGCCGGAATCTGATCATTGCAATCGGCGGCCTGCAGTACAAGCAGACCGTCCGCAGCGCTCATTTCAGTCAGCGCAGCCTTATAGTCAAGGGCTGGCAGGACTTGCACCACGTCATCCAGGCCATACCGGGTTGTCAGCGTCGCCAGAAACTGCGAGTGCTGGCTTGCCCTGAATCGCAGACGAAAAGTGGCCACATTCAGACGGTGCGTATCGATGAGTTCACGCAGCGCAGCAAACAGGGCCTGCGGATTGCGCCATTGTGGATACACAATGCCGCTATGCAACAAAGTAATCTTGCCAGCGTTGATTGGTCTTGATCTGCCGTCAGGTTCAAGCTCCTGAAACGATGACTCGTCGTAACCGTTCTCAATGACCTGAACTTGCCGGGCCTGCGCCGGGTAGCGATTCTGGTACAACCGGGCGGCGCCAGGTGTGGTGAACACCATGCGCCGGGCTCTGGCGAATACTTTCTGTTCGACCTTAAGATAGCTGCGCCAGGTGGCAGCGTCAGTGGGGTAGCCTTCGTGTGCCATTGGGTCACGGAAGTCCGCTACCCATGGCAAGCCACTGAGTCTGGAGAGCCAATAGCCAATCAAATGGGCTGAGGGAATGGGATAGGTACTCCAAATCACATCGGGCCGGTGCTTGCGGATCAACCGGAGGCCTGCAAATATCCCACCTGGCAACCAGCTCAGCCAGCGGTCGGGGCGCGCAATCCATCCGGGGTAACGGTTATATATGGACAGATGACGGCGGGCGTCCAAAGCAAACGCGCGAGCAACGTCAACCTCAACAGGAATCTCCGGCAGCAGGTCGGCGCTGGTGTTCTCATAAGCCCTGGGGTGTGTGCTCAACACAGAAGGCTGCCAGCCAAAGAAAGGCAGGTCCTGACAAAACCGCAAAGTGCGCTGAATACCGCTACTGCCTGACAGCGGTGGAAAGTGGTAGGCCACCATCAAAACGCGTCTCATAAGAGCCCCTTTATGGCCTGCGGTGGTATCTCGCTTCGGGCATAGACACGCGCCACTGTTTCGACCATTTGATTGCGTTCACGGGGAGTCAGTTCTTGATGGCAGGCAAGCTGAAGCACGTGGTGCGACCACTGGATGCCAAAGTCGCCATGGATGGTCGCTACTGTTGGCCAGAGCCTGTCCCAACGTGATACCGGAAAATTCAGCCGCCGCAGTTCTGCATACCCAGGGTCGGGATGATCAACCCAGAGGGCGAATACGTAGGGAGCGCAATCGTCCGGCAGTTCCATGTGCAATACGTGCAGGCCCGGGAGGCCAGACAAATGCTGTGCGAAATACAAATAGTTTTCGCGACGCCGTGCAACAATTCGCTCCCGCGCAGCATGAACAGCGATCCAGCGGCATGCCGCGGTCAACGCCAGGTGAGATTGTGGGACGTCAATGGTGAAACTGTCTCCGCGCGGGTCGGCAGACTGGGGCGGGCTGGTTGATTTTGGTTTAAATACTCGTCGTAACCCATTTGCAGCGTTGATCAAGGGTCGTAACCCGACCAGGCGACCCGCACTCGCGCCCGCATGGAAAACGTTAAAAGCGGCTCTTATTTGCGCCTTGACGCCCGGGCGTTTTAGAGGGGGCAGTGGGCTCAGTGTCAAGTTCTCCACAAGACAACCCCCTTCTGGAACGGGCAGAAACTTGGTCAAACTGGCAATAGCGAGGTCCCCCCACTGACCCACAGCGCGTCCATCGCTGCGGCCAAATAGCGCGTGCGCGCAGTCTTCTATCAATCTCACACCTTTCTGGTCGCACCAGGCGCGCAGGCCCGCCATTGGTTGTGGCAATCCAAAATAGTGCGCGGCCAGAATGGCGCGGGTGCGCCCGGTCGCATGTTTGTGCAGCCACATCAGATCGGGCGCCCCCGTACTGTCAATGGGGTAAAAGACGACTTCGGCGCGCCTGGCCACAATCGGCGCAATCATTGTGGGGCAATGGTAGGTGGGGACCAGCACCTCGTCGCCCGGGCCGACTTCCAGCAATTCAAGGGCCAGTAAGATGGCGGCGCGGCCACCAACCGTATAGCGAGCTGTGGGTTGGGAGAGCACGCAGGGCGTGGCGGATTTTTTGGCGCCGGCAAATGTTCCCCAGTCGAACACGGGAAGGCGCGGAATCGATTGGAGCATCTTCAATTCGCGCAGTGGCTATTTCGGCGCTGAGATCGAGGCACCCGGAGGCTCGACCGCTGGTGGCTGCCATTTGCCAGCCTTTTCAAGCATGTCCCGCAACTGAGTTCTCTCAAACCCAAGTGCAAGCGCGCGATGGGCCTGAAAAAGTGCCTTGTCATAGAGTTTCATGTCAAAGTAAACCAGACCGATGTTGTACTGCGTAAACGGGTTCTCCTTGGCGAGAATTGCGGCTTGTTCGAGTTGGTCTTCTGCGGCAGACGCCCGATGGGTATCGCTTAGGTAGGACGCAAATATCATTCGCACTGTGGTGTCATCGGGTCGAAACCGCAGAGCCCGCTCGAACCAGCAGTCAATCGAATAACGAGAACCAATCGGTTTTGTGGTTTTTTCTTTCTCACCGAGCCGCACCATTGAAATCAGTGCTCGGTGATGATTGGGGAAGGCCCTGAGTGTGTAATCAATATCCGGGCCCGGTGTTGTGGAGGTGTGACCGCGCACTACTGCTTCGATGTAGGGTAAAAAGTGGGTGCTCTCCACCAGGAATAGCGCATTGCCGCGTTCAACGCGGTAATCGAATGGCCCAAAGGCGTTCCCCAGTGGACCGCAACCCGAGTTTGCGCTCTGCGCATAAGCTGACTCGACGGCGAACAGGAAGGCGAACAAACTGACAATCAGGAGCACGAATTTTGGTTTCAGGCTCAGGCGTGGGATTTGCGATCCCATGATCCGGCCAATTAGACTCAACTGGTATGACGCGCTAGGTCGGTTACCCGCGAATGGGGCGACAGAAGAAAAGAAAATCTGATTCAAATTCATATCACACCCAGCCTCTTTCTGCTCTTATAGCTTTTCCGAATCCAATGCATTGCCGGTTGCTCGACCCAGCGCGTCACCGCAGTAGCCAGCAGGAGAATGATTCCCAAGGTGACGATAATTGCTGCATCCATGGACACATTGGCTGCAAGCAGCCTCAACATGATTGACCAGCCGATGTTTTCGTGTACCAAGTACAGCGGGTACCCAGAACAAACCGTGAACCATAATCATGTTCGCAAGAGCTGAGTCGATACTCACAAGCTTCCCCGGCAGGCCCAGCAAATGGGTGATGGAAAAAGTCAGGAAGATGGCGAACCAATAGGCGGGGAACAGCCGGCTGAATCGTGAAACGACAAAATCCATAGGTTGTTTGGTTCGCTCCAGCGTCATGAAGATGACAAACCCGCTGATGATGAAAAACAGGTTGACTCCGTAATATCCCTCGGGGAACGATGCCGAGGCGCTGGGGTTATCTCTGTATATTTCGCCGAATCGGGTGGTGAAGTGGTAGAGCACAACCGCGATCGCGGCCAGTCCGCGCAGGGCATCAACTTCAACGAGTCTGCCCCTGCCGGTGTTGGCTTCATGCGGCGTTGAACGGCGCGATTCAGTCGCAGGCGGTCTCAAAGTGGTTGCTCCTGCAATAGCGGCTTAACTGTGGACGGGCAGCTATCGGCGTTCAAGGGCTCACGTTCACTGGCCAGCCAGATCAGTGTGGCTTCCTCGGCCAGCTTGCGAGAACTTGGGGTGGAGAAGGTGTGGTCGGCCCCAACCAGGTCGTGGCGAAGCAAATTGTCAAGGCCCAGACAACCTTGCCAGGCGGGGTTGGTCCGGGTGTATTCGAGAAACTCTTTGGCAGTGTAGTCATCGTCACTTAAGAGCAGCACGATTCGACCGGGGAAACGGTTCCAGCCGTCCGCCATGCGGTGCTGAAATGGGGTGGTTGCTCGCGAGGTCTGCTCATGCTCTTGTGCATTCGTCCGTATCTTAGGTTCGCCCCTGAGTACGACCTGAATATTCTGTGCCAGCCCAGCAATGGCCTTCAAGGCGATGTCGCCCCTGAGCAACTTGGACCAAAATTCCTTTTGCATCACCCGCTGCCGATAGTAGTGCTTGACCTGGGTGCGAGCCAAACTGGTCTCGGACCGTACCCACGGGTTGGCCAGACACAACCCAGTGACCCTCGGATCGCGGGTTTCATGGATGTAAAGCAATGCCGCCGAAGCGCCGTCGCACAGTCCCCACAGGACGATTCGTCTGGCGCAGGGCAGGGCAATTTGCAGTGCATCAAGGGCAGCGGAAATGTCGGCACTGATGGCCTCAAAACTTCTCGCAAGACCCTCACTGTCACCCATGCCACGGGTATCAAAGCGCAGCACTGCGTAGCCTTCGCTGGCAAGTGTGCGCGCCATCAGTACGAACTGCCTGTGGCTGCCAATGCGGTATTGGGGCCCGCCAACCACGATCACCACAGCGGTATCAGAGGGTGTCTCTGGAATGGTCACGATGCCAAGCAACTTCTGGCCATCGCAGTCAAAAATGGTGGCCTCTTCGGTGTACTTCATGTGCACCAGGCTCCAAGTTCATTGGTGGTGGCTGCGATCAATGCCGGTGCTTCTTCGATCTCTGTGGTTTGCCAAAACGCCGAACCGCGTACGACCTGGCTGGCAACGCTGTAGCCTGCATGCTCCCACTGAGTCACGGTCTGCGATGACGCGGGGCTCAAGGCGGCTTCTTCGCGGGCCGAAACCTCAAACAAGTGCAGGCGTTGGGGCGGCCCCCCGCTGGCTGGCGGTTTCAGCAGCGACTGCTCTAGGCCACTGGCCAATTCAGCGGACAACTCGTAGCCGGCGACTTCGACGGCTGATCCGTTGGCCAGTTTGGCGCGCATGGATTGCATCAACCCCCGGGATTCGCCAGTCAATATGTCGCTCGCCACTTTGAGGCGCAAAAATTGTTGCAGCACAGGTTTGCCGGAAGCCTGTGGCTGCCAGAACAGGAAATTGCACGACTCCTGGAGATGCTTTGCGGCCTCAACTGCAAGCAGGCAGCCGGCCCGCAGGCCCCAGAGCCACAGCGGTGCGTCGGATTGCGTCATACCGCTGGCGCCGGCTTGGCCTCGCAGCCACTGGCACCCTAGTACAACATCATTGACCCAACCGTCCCAGGTTGCATCGCCAAAGTCACCTGAACTGTCACCACAGCCAGCCAGGTCGATCTGCAGGACGGCAAGCCCCACCGCAGACAGAGCCCTGGCCTGCAGCGCGGCCATGCGACGCACCTTGTTCATCTCTTCGGCAAAAGGGTGGACGTAGAGCACCAAGCCCCTGACCGGAGTGCAGCGCGGCGGGTGATACAGACAAAATCTCTGACCACCCTCGCAAGGCAGAAAGAAGGCCTGGAGTTGATCCGCCATAAACCGTCAAAGGGCGAGCTTGTCGCTGACAAAGTCAGCCAGCGAGCCAACGGTTGCGAAAGTGGCACCATCGATGTCATCGTCGTCCACGACCACGCCAAACTGTTCTTCCAGCGAGGTGATCAGTGAGACCACAGCCATGGAATCGAGTTCCGGTATGGCGCCGAGCAACGGTGTCTCGCGCGTGAATGATGTGGTGCGCCCGCTCAAACTCAAGACTTCGTCAAGAATACGCAGCACTTCCTGTGTGATGTTCAATTTCTGCCCCCTGCGGAAAATGCCGATCCGCCCAAAGCACGCCTTGGGCCCTTGCATTCAAGAGTGCCTTTGCAGAGCAGAAAGGGGTTTGCGATTGCTCAAGCGGAGCCGCAGTTTTGACAAATCGACGGCAGGCGGAGTGGGATCACTTTGCTTGGCAAACCGGGCGGTCAAGTAAAAAAGCCGCCAAGATGTGCTCTTGGCGGCTTTTTACAACCTCTTGGTCGGAATGAGAGGATTCGAACCTCCGACCCCTTCGTCCCGAACGAAGTGCGCTACCAGGCTGCGCCACATTCCGAAAATCTTGCCCTTGGCTCTCACGCAGATTCAATACTTGCGATCGAGCAAATCAGCCGCCAATTGTATCAAACACTCGGTGTGCAGCCCCGATGGAAGTTGCTTGGCCGCAGTGATGGCGCGCTGCGCTTCCTGCGTGGCTGCGGCGCGGGCCACGTCCAGTGCGCCGGTGGTTTTGACGATGTCAACGACCTGATCGAGCATGGACAGGCCACCCGACTCGATGGCGGTCTTGATGATGCGCTTTTGATCGGCGGTGCCACGCTGCATGGCCGTAATCAGGGGCAGGGTGGTCTTGCCTTCGCGCAAGTCATCACCAATGCTTTTGCCCATGACCTCTGCCTCACCGGCGTAGTCGAGCACGTCATCGATGACTTGAAATGCTGTCCCCAGGGCCTGACCGTAATTGGCGCATATCTCCTCCATCTCACGGGAACTGCCCGCCAAAATGGCGCCAACGCGCGCGCTGGCCTCAAACAGCTTGGCTGTTTTTGATCGAATCACCTGCAGGTACCCCGATTCGTCAAGGGCGGCGTTGTGCATGTTCATCAATTGCATCACTTCGCCCTCGGCAATGACGTTGGTGGCGTCGGCCAACACTTCCATCACCCGCATACTTTGGGCGTCCACCATCATCTGGAAGGCGCGCGAGTACAGAAAATCGCCGACCAGCACACTGGCGGGGTTGCCGAACGTTTCGTTGGCGGTGGCGTTGCCGCGGCGCAGGGTGGAGTCGTCCACCACGTCGTCGTGCAACAGGGTGGCGGTGTGGATGAATTCGACCACGGCGGCCAGGTTGAATCGCTGCTCGCCCTGAAAGCCCAACGCGCCGCAGGTCAGCAGCAGCAGGGCCGGGCGCAGGCGCTTGCCCCCGGCAGCAATGATGTAGCGAGACACCTGGCCCACCAGGGGAACCCCCGATTCAAGGCGGTGGGCAATGACCCGGTCGACCTCGCGCATGTCCTGCGCGATGACCGAAAGCGGGTTGGCGGGGCTGGTTGGATGAACTTGCAAAACAATAAACCGGTTAATTGCTGGGATTATAGAAAGCAGCCGGGACACTTGCTTGAACGCCGCCTTGCGGGTGCTGTAAACGTGTCTCTGTGTTATAGTGCTGGGCTCTGCGAAAATTCGTTCACAGAGCAAACAAAAGAGGTCATCATGTACGCGGTCATAAAAACCGGCGGCAAGCAATATCGGGTTGCTGCCGGCGAAAAAATTAAAGTAGAACAGATTGCTGCGGACGTAGGCCAAGAGATTGTGTTCGACCAGGTTCTGGCAGTCGGCAACGGCGCAGATCTGAAGGTTGGTACTCCCTTGGTGTCCGGCGCAACAGTGAGTGTCACGGTCGTGGCACACGGCAAGCACGACAAGGTCAGCATTTTCAAAATGCGCCGTCGCAAGCACTATCAGAAACGTCAAGGACATCGCCAGCAGTTCACAGAACTGCTCGTTGGTGCGATCACCGCTTAAGGGGAAAGAGTCATGGCACAGAAAAAAGGCGGCGGCTCTACGCGAAACGGGCGCGATTCCAAGCCCAAAATGCTCGGTGTGAAGGTCTTCGGTGGTCAGTTGATCAACGCCGGTGGCATCATTGTTCGCCAGCGTGGCACCAAGTTCCATCCCGGCGTCAATGTCGGTCTGGGCAAGGACCACACGCTGTATGCGCTGGCTGATGGCCACGTTACCTTTGGCACCAAGGGTGCACTGAGCAAAGCCACGGTGAGCATCACCCCGGCCTGAGTCGCTGCAATGCTCCGATTGAGACCCTGCGCGCTGCGCGGGGTTTTTCGTTTATAAAGCCTGAAATCATGAAATTCGTTGACGAAGCCTACATCGACATCTCGGCCGGAGATGGGGGCGCGGGGTGCGTCTCGTTTCGGCATGAAAAATACAAGGAATTTGGCGGCCCCAATGGCGGCGACGGTGGCCGCGGCGGTCACGTGTTTGCGGTGGCGGATTCCAACCTCAATACCCTGGTGGATTTTCGCTTCTCGCGCCGGCACGACGCCAAACGCGGCGAACATGGCATGGGCTCCGATATGTTTGGAGCTGCCGGCGCCGACATCACGCTGAAAATGCCCGTTGGCACCATCATTTCGGACGCCGAGACCGGTGAGATGCTGTTTGAACTGCTCTCGCCTGGTGAAGTGATCACCATCGCCAAAGGCGGTGACGGTGGTTTTGGCAATATGCGTTTCAAGAGCGCCATCAACCGTGCGCCCCGGCAAAAGACGCCGGGCTGGCCAGGTGAGAAGCGCAATCTCAAGCTCGAACTCAAAGTGCTGGCCGATGTGGGCTTGCTGGGCATGCCCAACGCGGGCAAATCGACCCTGATCACAGCCGTCTCCAACGCCCGTCCACGCATCGCGGACTACCCGTTTACCACCTTGCACCCCAATTTGGGCGTGGTGCGCGTCGGGCCTGAGCAGAGTTTTGTGGTGGCTGACCTGCCCGGTCTGATCGAGGGCGCTTCAGAAGGCGCAGGTCTGGGGCATTTGTTTCTGCGCCACTTGCAGCGCACCCGGCTGCTTCTGCATGTGATCGACATGGCACCGTTTGACGAGGCCGTGGACATCGTCGCCCAAGCCAAGGCGATTGTCGGTGAGCTTAAAAAGTACGATCAGGCTTTGTACGAGAAACCGCGCTGGCTGGTGCTCAACAAGCTTGACATGATTGCGCTTGACCAGCGCGCTGCGCTGGTCAAGGACGTGGTCAAGCGCCTCAAATTCAAGGGGCCGGTGTTTGAAATCTCCGCGCTCACGCGTGAAGGGTGCGAAGCTCTGATCAGGGCGGTCTACCAGCAAGTGAATGCGCAGCAAAAGGCCGAGCAGACCCCTGAAGCAGTGGACCCCCGTTTCGCCGGGGATTCCGAGTAAAACCTTCTTGCTATTCTTTTTGCAGCATACTGTGCATAACTGACGGGGGATAAAGGCCAAAATGACTCTGGAAAAAGGTTCAGCGGTGCTGCACGATGCCAGGCGCATCGTGATCAAGGTCGGCTCCAGCTTGGTCACCAACGACGGGCGCGGGCTCGACGAGGCTGCCATCGGCGAATGGTGTCGTCAGATGACGGTGCTGGTGCAGGCGGGCCGCGAGGTCATCATGGTTTCCAGCGGCGCTATTGCCGAGGGCATGAAACGGCTGGGTTGGATGAAGCGACCCCACGAAATTCATGAACTCCAGGCCGCCGCTGCCGTGGGCCAGATGGGCCTGGTACAGATGTACGAGACCAAGCTGCGCGAGAACGGGCTGCGCAGTGCCCAGGTCTTGTTGACTCATGCCGACCTGGCCGACCGCGAGCGCTACCTCAACGCGCGCTCCACGCTGCTGACTCTGCTCAAACTCGGCGTCGTGCCGGTGATCAACGAGAACGACACCGTGGTCAACGACGAAATCAAATTCGGCGACAACGATACCCTGGGGGCTCTGGTTGCCAATCTGGTTGAGGCCGATGCCCTGGTGATCCTGACCGACCAGCAGGGGCTTTACACCGCTGATCCACGCCGCCATGCCAACGCGAAGTTTGTCGGCCAGGCCAAGGCGGGTGATCCCGCGCTGGAGGCCATGGCCGGTGGTGCCGGTTCGAGCATTGGGCGTGGTGGAATGCTGACCAAGATCCTGGCGGCCAAGCGGGCTGCAGGCTCGGGCGCCTCCACGGTGATCGCTTGGGGTCGCGAGCCCGATGCCCTGCTGCGCTTGACCCAAGGCGAGGCGCTTGGCACGCTGCTGGTGGCCCAGACCCGCAAAAAGGCGGCACGCAAGCAGTGGATCATCGATCATCTTCAGCTGAGGGGCTCTGTCACAGTGGACGATGGTGCGGCCCGCAAGCTTCGGGAGGAGGGCAAGAGCCTGCTACCCATTGGAATGACCGCCGTAGCGGGTCACTTTTCGCGTGGTGAAGTGATCGCCGTTCGCGATGCCCAGGGTGTCGAGATGGCGCGCGGGCTGGCCAATTACGCCAGTGGCGAGGCGCGGCTGATCTGTCGCAAGCCATCAAGTGAATTTGAAAAATTGCTCGGTTATGTTGCCGAGCCTGAAATGGTGCATCGGGACAACCTGGTGCTACTCGGCTGAGCCTTGGGCGCAGCCCCGGGTTGCGCCAGCGATTGTCGTCAGAGTTCGCCGTTATTTCCAGGCTTGTGGACGATCCAGTCGTCGGCGCGGCGGCCACCTTGTGGTTCCTGGTCGCCCACCATGTTCAAGGGGGTATATTCCTGCTCCCTGGATCGCGCGCCTTGTCGCAAGTAGCGGTTCTTGTGGTCGTTTCTGGGCAGAAACCGAGCCAATTCGGTCAGCGCATTTTCGTAGACCCCGCGTTTGAATTCCACCACCGCGTCCAGGGGCACCCAGTAGTCGTTCCAGCGCCAGGCATCAAACTCCGGATGGTTCGTGGCGCGCAGGTTCAAATCCCAGTCCTGACCGAGCAGCTGAAGCAGAAACCATATCTGCTTTTGTCCCTTGTAATGGCCGCGCGCATCGCGGCGGATGTATCGATCCGGCACCTCATAGCGCAACCAGTCTCGGGTGCGGGCCACGATGCGAATGTGCTCACGCAAGAGCCCCACCTCCTCGTGCAGTTCGCGTACCATGGCTTGTTCCGGGGTCTCGCCCCGGTCAATGCCACCCTGTGGAAACTGCCACGAGTGTGTCCGAATTCGCTTGCCCCAGAACACCTGATTCTTCTGGTTGAGCAGGATGATGCCGACGTTCGGCCGAAAGCCGTCCCGGTCAAGCATAATCAAACCCCAATTTTTAAACTGTGTCCATTATGCACACCAACGGCTGTGGATCAATGCAGACAACCCTTGAATAACCCCGGATTCTCGCCATGAAAGCCTCTCAGTTCCTCATTACCACACTCAAAGAAGCGCCCGCCGACGCCGAGGTGATCAGCCACAAGCTGATGACGCGTGCGGGCATGATCAAAAAATTGGGCGCTGGTATTTACAGCCTCATGCCCATGGGCCTGCGCGTGGTGCGCAAGGTTGAGGCCATCGTGCGCGAAGAAATGAACCGCGCCGGTGCCGTTGAGCTGAGCATGCCGGTGGTGCAGCCGGCCGAGCTTTGGCAGGAAACGGGCCGCTTTGCCAAGATGGGCCCCGAATTGCTGCGCATCAAAGACCGCCATGAGCGCGATTTCGTGGTCCAACCCACCAGCGAGGAAGTGGTCACCGACATCGCCCGCCACGAAATCAAGAGCTACAAGCAATTGCCCAAGAATCTCTATCAGATTCAAACCAAGTTCCGTGACGAGCGCCGTCCCCGTTTTGGCCTGATGCGTGGGCGTGAATTCATCATGAAGGACGCCTACAGTTTTGATCGCGATCCGCAAGCGGCCAAGGCCAGCTACCAGGTCATGAGCGCGGCTTATCGCAAGATTTTTGACCGTTTCGGGCTCACCTACCGCGCTGTATCGGCCGACAGTGGTGCCATCGGTGGTGATTTGAGCGAGGAATTCCAGGTGATTGCCGCCACCGGCGAAGACGCCATCGTGTATTGTCCCGACAGCGACTACGCCGCCAACATGGAAAAGGCCGAGGCTCTGGCGCCTCAGGGAGCACGTCCGGCCGCGTCGCAGCCCATGACCAAAACACCCACTCCGGGAAAGGCGACCTGCGCCGATGTGGCCGAGTTGCTGGGGGTACCCTTGGCGACCACCGTCAAGTCACTGGTGCTGGCCACCGATCCCGTGAACGAGCAGGGTGAAATCGTTAAAACCCAGATTTGGCTGCTGTTGCTGCGCGGCGACCATGACATGAATGAGGTCAAGGTCAACAAGGTTCCTGGGCTCGATGTGGGTTTTCGCTTTGCAACGATTCCCGAAATCGAAGCTCATTTCGGTTGCCTGCCGGGCTACCTGGGTCCGATCGGCCTGAAATTACCGGTCAAACTGATCGTGGACCGCGAAGTGGCCGTGATGAGCGACTGGATCTGCGGCGCCAACGAGCCCGACTTTCACATCACCGGCGTCAACTGGGGGCGCGACTTGCCCGAATCCACTTTGGTGGCGGATTTGCGCAACGTGGTGGCAGGCGACGCCTCGCCCGACGGCAAGGGGGTGCTCGCGATTGAGCGCGGCATTGAAGTGGGCCATGTGTTTTACCTGGGCACCAAATACAGCCAGGCCATGAACGCGACGTTTCTTGATGTCAACGGCAAGCCCCAGTTCATGGAAATGGGTTGCTACGGGATCGGCATCACGCGCCTGCCGGCCGCCGCCATTGAGCAGAACCATGACGAGCGCGGCATCATCTGGCCCGACGCGTTGGCCCCTTTTACCGTGGTGCTGTGCCCGATCAGTCCGGAGCGTTTCCCCGACGTCAAGGCGGCCGCCGACAAGCTTTATACCGAGCTGATGACCGCGGGGGTGGATGTGATTCTGGATGACCGCGGTGAGCGCCCCGGGGCCATGTTCGCCGACTGGGAGTTAATCGGCGTGCCGCACCGTGTGACTTTGGGCGACCGGGGTCTGAAAGCGGGCGAAGTGGAATACCAGCACCGCCGTGATGCAGCGGCCACAGCCGTGCCCGTGGCTGAAATTTTCAGTCTCATCACTTCCAAACTGGCAGGGTGAACTTGCCTGTGGTCAGCATCGGGGTTTCAAGGCGCCAGGCCATCGCGTCCCTGATTCCTGGCCTTGGCTTGTGGTGTGTGACGGGTGAGGCGCAGGCCGGCAGTCAGGTCGAGGAGCCTTTGATGGACTCCGTTCGCACCGCTTTGACGTCCGCCATTGCCAACCATGCGCCCCCGGTTCCCGAGTTTCCCGACACCGAATCGCGCCTCGCGTATCTGCGCTGGCTTGGCAGTGTGGGGGACCGCCTGCGCAGCAAGAAACCCGATTGGAATGTTCGCAAGGAATTTCTTCAAACCCTTTGGTACGAGAGCAGACGTGCCGGGTTGGAGCCCTCGCTGGTGCTGGGGCTGGTGCAGGTGGAGAGCAATTTCCGCAAGTTCGCGGTGTCACGGGTGGGCGCACGCGGCTACATGCAGGTGATGCCGTTCTGGACCCGGGTGATCGGCGATGGCGATGCGGGCAAGCTGTTTCACATGCAGACCAATTTACGGTTTGGCTGCGTGATCCTGCGCCACTACCTGGACCGTGAAAAAGGCGATTTGTTCATGGCGCTGGGGCGCTACAACGGCTCGCGGGGCCAGTCGCCATACCCCCATGCGGTGTTTGGGGCCCAAAGAAAATGGGAATACACAGACCGGCACTGAGGCCAGGGCTGCCCGGGGCCGCAAGGCAAAACAATGTGCACTGATTGTTTCAGCCACCGACACTGCCTGCACTGTCGGTGGCCGAGCAACCAGCTTAGCTGGCCTGGCCTGCGAGTGAGCGTTGCAGCTCGCCGTTTTCTGCCATCTCCATCATGATGTCCGAGCCGCCGATGAACTCACCGCGAACATAGAGCTGTGGAATCGTGGGCCAGCTGCTGAATTCCTTGATGCCCTGGCGAATTTCTTCGTCCTCAAGCACATTGACGGTCTTGAGCGAGTCCGGCTTCACTCCGCAGGCTTCCAGTATCTTGATGGCCCGGCCCGAAAAGCCGCACATCGGGAAACTGGCGTTGCCTTTCATGAAAAGCACGACCTCGTTGGATTTCACCAGTTCGGCAATGCGCTGTTGTACGTCACTCATGTCAAAAAACCCTCGGGATTAAATGCCGCGATTATTTCACCTTCCTCCTGCGCGCGTCGCCGGGTAACCTTGCGCCGCACAGGGTTGGAACTCAAACGCTACCAAATATATAGCTAGGTATCCATAACTAGCAAGGGCAAGTGGAGAATATTGTATATATTTCGGCTACGGCTACGGCTACGGCTACGGTTCGCCCCGCCGGGCCCACCGTCCAACACTGGCGCGTGGTGGCGGTTGGCAGATTTGGGAAACTGTCAGATTGCCCAGATTGTCATGAAAAGCAACACGGTACGGGCTCATTGCCTGCCTTTTCGGCCGATCGGTCCCCGCATGCCTGGGCTATAAATGGTCTTGATCTTCCCACTTAGCCCTTGCTGCCACGCCACCATGCTCCATCGCACCGCGCTGCCTGACCTGACCCTTGACGGGGCTGCGAGTCATCCACATGTGAAACCGACGGAAAAATTATTTCGAACGGGAAGCGTCAACCCACCGGGGAAACTGAGCGCGTCTTTCTGTTTTGCGAGAAGATGGCAACCCCACGCACCACATTCTCAATTTTTTGCTTGAACGACCATCGATCATGAATCTTAAATATATGAAGATTTCCAGCCGGTTGATTCTGGGCTTTGGAGTGTTGGTCCTGCTGGTGGTGCTTCTGGGCGTCACCGCCGTGGTCAAGGTTGATGCGATGAACCGCAGTTTTTCCCAACTGGAGGACGACAACTTCCCCAAGATAGTCACTATTGGCGACATCAAGAACGACATCAACATCACGGCCATTGCGGTTCGCAACATGGTGATCCTGTTCGACAAGTCGCTGATTGCCAAGGAATTGCAAGTCATTGAGGCGGCCAAGCTCAGTACCGCCAAACGGCTGGAAAGCCTGCAAAAGCGGGTGGGTCAGGAGGAGGGCAAAGCCGCCCTGGTGGCAGTGCTTGCCGCCCGTGCCAAGTATGAAGACCTGCTGAGCGAAACGGCGGTGCTGGCCACCAATGGCCAGGTTTCCGAGGCCAAGGCTGCCGTGCAACTCGATATCGGTCCGCTCCAGCAGGCCTATGTGAATGCGCTTGATGAGTTGTTCCGATTTCAAAGCAAGGTGGTTGCTGACAACGGACAGGCTACCCATGACGCCGCGGATGATATGCAGCGCGTGATCGGGATTGTGATCATTGCAGCCCTGCTCGCGGGCGTGTCGATGTCGCTTTGGATCATCCGTTCGATCACCCACCCCATCAACCGCGCTGTGGAAGTGTCGCGTGCGGTCGCTTCTGGCGATTTGAGCCTGGTCTTTGAAGTGCTGGGGAACAACGAGCCGGCCCAACTTCTGCACGCCCTCAAGGACATGCAAACCAGTCTGGCCAGTGTGGTCACCCAAGTGCGCGAGGGCTCGGAGAGCGTGGCCACGGCGAGCGCCGAGATTGCCCAGGGCAACCAGGACCTCTCCGAGCGCACCGAAGAACAGGCCCATGCCCTGCAAGAGACTGCGGCCTCCATGGATGAACTGCGCATCACCGTCAAGCAAAACGCCGACAGCGCCGCTCAGGCCAACGAACTGGCGCAAAGCGCCTCAAGCGTGGCCATCAAGGGCGGTCAGATCGTCGCCCAGGTCGTGGACACCATGAAAGGCATCAACGATGCCTCCAAAAAAATCTCCGACATCATTAGCGTCATCGACGGCATCGCCTTTCAGACCAACATCCTGGCCCTGAACGCCGCCGTCGAAGCGGCCAGAGCGGGCGAACAAGGCCGAGGCTTTGCCGTGGTGGCCTCAGAAGTGCGCTCCCTGGCGGGCCGATCGGCCGATGCCGCCAAAGAAATCAAGACCCTGATCAACACCAGTGTGGAGCGGGTCGGGCAGGGCACCAGGCTAGTGGATCAGGCCGGAGTGACCATGACCGAGGTGGTGAACGCCATCACGCGCGTGACCGAATTGGTGGGCGAGATCAGCGAAGCGAGCAACGCGCAAAGCGCGGGCGTGGCCCAGGTGGGTCAGGCCGTGGCCCGGATGGACCAGAGCACCCAGCAAAACGCCGCCCTGGTCGAACAGATGGCGGCAGCCGCCTCAAGCCTCAAGACCCAGGCCGACGAGTTGGTTGGGACCGTGGCGGTGTTCAAGCTGATCGACTGGCAGGACCCGCAGGACCGCCAGGCCAGCGCTCATGCAGGCACGGCCGTGCGTGCGCGTGACCCCGACGCGCCGCCTTACCAGGGCGTGGACCGTCGCTCTGGTGGCATCCCTCGAGGTGCCGCCGCTCGTGGCCACGGACCCATCAAACAAATTCCGTCTGACTCACCTGTGGCGCGGCAAACCGCCCAGGCGCAAGGCGGCCGCAAACGCCGAATGGGAAGATTTCTAGGCTGATTTCGGGTGGGGCGCCAATTCCTTCGAAGCGCAATGGCTGCGCTGTCGGGAAGGAAGAGCCTTGGAACTGATCCGAGATCAGCTCTTGGGCAGCCACTGGCCGGCGCTACAGCGCTCAATGCCGCCAAGATCGCGGCGTGACTGCACGCATGTCAATCCGGCAACGCCCAGCAGGCCACGCACCAGCGCCGCCTGGTCGTAGCCGTGCTCAAGCAGCAGCCATCCGCCGGGGTGCAAATGCCCCACGGCGCTGCTGATGATGTGGCGCAGGTCGTCCAGACCGTCACCGCCACCGACCAGCGCCTGCAGCGGTTCGTGGCCCAGCGCAACGAGGTGCGGGTCGGCCGCTGCGATGTACGGTGGGTTGGACACGATGGCGTAAAAGCACTCGGTGCCGTGTTCCAGCGCGTCAAACCAACTTCCCTGCAAGAAGCGCACGGCCAAACCGAGGCGTCTGGCATTGGAGTTGGCCACGGCCAGGGCCTCTTCGCTGAAATCGGTGGCGCTGACCTGAAGGTTGGGGCGCGAGTGCTTGAGGGCCAGCGCAATGGCGCCGCTGCCCGTGCCCAGGTCGAGCACAGCGGGCGCGGCACCCGGCGGGTCAGGCAGCACCTCCAGGGCCCACTCGACCAGGGTTTCGGTGTCGGGCCGGGGCACCAGAACGCAGGGGTCCACGATCAAGTCCAGACCAAAGAACTCCTGATGCCCGATGAGGTAGGCCACCGGTTCACCCTGCGCCCGGCGCTGCGCCAGCCCCTTCAGGCGTTGCCAAACCGATGCGTCAAAGGGGTCGGTGTCATGTGCCAGCAGCCAGGCCCGGTCGTGCGGATCGCGGTCCAAAGCGTGCAGCAACAGCAGTTGCGCATCGAGGCGATCCAGCCCTTGCGCCTGCAGGCGGCGCAGTGTGCTGGCGATCGTGAGCGGGACACCGGACGTCGTCATGATACTCAAAATGCTATGCTAAATATAGCTGACTGTGCATACTGGACGGGGGATTAATGCCAATTTCTTATACAAAACACGATCACGCCAGCGCGCCGACTTCCAGCGCGGCCAATTGCTGGGCCGCCTCAAAAGCCTGCAAGGCTTGCACCACTTCGCCCAGGTCACCTTCCATGATGGTGAGCAGCTTGTAGAGCGTGAGGTTGATGCGGTGATCGGTCAGCCGCCCCTGCGGAAAATTGTAGGTGCGGATGCGGTCGCTGCGGTCGCCCGTGCCAATCAAACTCTTGCGCTCGGCGGCGTCCTTGGCGGCGCGCTCGGAGCGGTCTTTTTCATGAATGCGGGCGGTGAGCACCTTGAGCGCCTGGGCCTTGTTGCTGTGCTGGCTGCGCCCGTCCTGGCACTCGGCCACGATGCCGGTGGGAAGGTGCGTGATGCGCACGGCCGAGTCGGTCTTGTTGATGTGCTGGCCCCCTGCTCCGCTGGCGCGGTAGGTGTCGATGCGCAGGTCGGCCGGGTTGATCTGAATGGCCACCGCCTCGTCGGGCTCGGGCATCACCGCCACAGTGCAGGCGCTGGTGTGAATGCGGCCCTGGGTTTCGGTCGCGGGCACCCGTTGGACCCGGTGGCCGCCTGATTCGAACTTGAGAGTGCCGTAGACGTCACTGCCCTCGATGCGCAGCACCACTTCCTTGTAACCGCCCAACTCGCTGACCGATTCGCTGAGGATTTCGGCCTTCCAGCTTTGGCGCTCGCAAAAACGGGTGTACATGCGCAGCAAATCGCCCGCAAACAGCGCCGATTCGTCGCCACCGGTGCCAGCGCGAATTTCCATGAAGGCGTTGCGGGCATCGTCGGGATCCTTGGGCAGCAGCATGCGTTGCAGTTCACCGTCCAGCTGTTCGAGCTCGATGCGGGATTCGTCGATTTCTTCTTGCGCCATGGCGCTCATGTCGGCATCGTCGGCCGCGCTGGCCAGCAAATCCCGCCCGGCGGCCAGATCGGCCTCGCGCTGGCGGTAGCGGGCCCAGCGGCCCGCCACTGCGGCCACCTCCGTGTGCTCGCGCGAGAGCGCCAAAAACTGGGTCATGTCCTGCATGATGTCCTCGCGCGAGAGCAGGAATTCGAGCTCGCCGAGCCGGTCGGCGTAGCGGTCAAGTTGTTGGCGGAGAAACGGTTTCATGGCGCAGTGCAGGAGGATGACGGGATGTGAGAGTGGTCTCAGCGGGGCGGCAACAAGATGGAAACAGGGGCAACCGGGGCCCGATTTGCACCCGGATTGTGCGAACCCGATGGCGATGACAGCACCCGGGATCATGCGGTGGCGAGAGGGTCGCTACCGTTCTTTGCGCAAAAAGAAGTGTTGCACGGCCGTGGTGGCACGCTCGCGGGCATTGGCGTCGCCAGCGCGCAGCTCGGCCATGGCGCCATGCAGCATCTTCTGGGTGAGTCCGCGCGAGAGGGCTTCAAGCACGGCTTCCACGTTCTCGCCCTTGGCGAGCAGCTTGCGGGCCCGGGCGATTTCCATGGCCCGCCATTCGTCGGCCTGGCTGTTGAGTTGCTGGATCAGGGGCACGGTGCCGCGCTGGTCAACCCAGTGCATGAAACTTTGCACGCCAGCATCGACGATGGCCTCGGCCTGCGCCACGGCGGCCTGTCGGCTCGCTTGCGCGGTTTGCACCACGCTGGCCAGGTCATCGACGGTATAGAGGTAGACATCCTGCAGCGCCTTGACTTCGAGCTCGATGTCGCGCGGCACGGCCAGATCGACCATGAACATGGGGCGGTGCTTGCGCCGCTTGAGGGCCCGCTCCACCGCGCCCAGACCGATCAGGGGCAGGGTGCTGCCGGTGCAGCTCACGACCGCATCAAACTCGTGCAGGCGGTCGGGCAGGTCGGCCAGGCGCATGACCTCGGCGCCAAAGCGGCTGGCGAGTTTTTCGCCGCGCTCAAGCGAGCGGTTGGCAATCGCCATGGACTGAGGGTTTTTCGCGGCAAAGTGCGTGGCGCACAGCTCGATCATCTCGCCCGCACCCACAAACAGAACCTTGACCTTGCTCAGATCCTCAAACAGTTGTCCGGACAGCCGCACGGCGGCAGCGGCCATGCTGATGGAATGGGCGCCGATTTCGGTGGAGGTGCGCACTTCTTTGGCCACGGCGAAGGAGCGCTGAAACAGCTGGCTGAGCGTGGTACCCAGTGCCCCGGCCGCCTCGGCAGCGCGCACGGCATCCTTGATCTGGCCCAGAATCTGGGGTTCGCCCAGCACCATCGAATCGAGGCCGCTGGCCACCCGAAAGGCGTGACGGGCCGCCAGACTGTTTTCCATCGCGTAGGAATGCGATTTGAGCAATGTCGGGGAGACGCCGCCGCGGTGGGCCAGCCAGTCCAGGGTATGTTCGAGCTGCGGGTCGTCCCCGGCGCAGTAGATCTCGGTGCGGTTGCAGGTGGAGATCAGCGCCGCTTCCGGACGTCGGGGCAGCGAGTCGCGCAGGCCACTCAAAACGGGCTCCACTTGATCGATGGCGAACGCGAACCGCCCGCGCAAATCGAGCGGTGCGGTGGTGTGATTGATGCCTAAAGCCCAGACTGCCATAGCGTGATTATAAAATCAGCCGAACTTGACCGCCGACAAGGTTTGATTTTTGCCAACAATGGGCCCACTCGATTTTCTGAATCACTTGCTGAACTTCCTGGCACCGGCCCTCTGGATGGCCGTGCTGATGCACTGGTTCGCCCGATTGTTTATGAAAAAACAGGCGGGAGCCCTTTCTGCATGGGCACAAGTAGCTATTAATTTCATAGTATCCGGATTCACCCTGGTGCTCGGGCTGTGGTTTTTTGGTCATGACGGCAAAATGGCCACCTATGCCGGCATGGCCATGTTGTGCGCCAGCAGCCAGTGGTGGATGCAAGGTCTTTGGCGAAGATAAATCAAGCGGGCTGATCAGCCGGGGGGAATAAATCCACGCGGTCGGTGATGACAGCATCCGTGCCCAGGTCAAACAGGCGCTGCGCCGCCCATTCATCGTTGACGGTGTAGCTCAGGGTCCGAAATCCGGCATTGTTGGCTTGGGTCAGGCTGGAGCGGTCCCAAAGGCTGTGGTTGCACACCACGGCCACGCAGCCCAGTCGCAGGGCGGTTTCAACCCAGCCGGTCCACAGGGTGTCGAGCAGCAGGCCGCGCGGCAGGTGCGGCTGGGCCTGGCCCGCGGCCTCCAGAGCATCGGGCTCGAAGGAGGTCAACAGCGGCGGCACGGCCGCGTCTTGCCAAAGCCGGGCGGCATGATCGGCGACGACCTGGCCGGTTTCGCGCTCCAGACCCGGCGTGGGTTTGATCTCAATATTGAGGAAAAAGCTGTTGTGCAGGCAAAAACGGGCAATGTTGTCCAGGCTGGGCAGGGGCTCGCCGGCGTAGCGACGTGAGTGCCAGCTGCCCGCGTCCAGCTGGGCCAGAGTGCCCCAGGGGTAGTCACCCCCCACGGCGCTCAGACCAGGGCCCAGATGAGCCCGGGCATTGGTGGTGCGTTGCAAGGTGGCATCGTGCATCAGGAAGGGAACGCCGTCCGAGCTGAGCTTGACGTCGCATTCAAACATGCGATAACCGTGGCTGGCGCCCAGCGCGAAGGCTGCCAGTGTGTTCTCCGGGGCCAGTTTGCCCGCGCCGCGGTGGGCCACCCAGCGCGGGTAGGGCCAGTTTTCTGAAGTCACTTGCATGGTGGGGCCTGGTGCGGATTTCGTGGGAAAGGGCGGACAGCGGCTCGAAAACCGGCGTTCGCGGATGGGTCAGATGCGCTTGCCCGTGGCCGCGCTGAAGCGGTGAATGCGGTCGGACCAGGGTGTTGCAAAAATCACCTGACCGGGCCGGGGCGCGGTGTGGTGCTCATCGGTGCGGATGATCACGCGCTCCTCGCCGAGCAGGCAGTAGATCAGGCGCTCGGCACCGAGCAGCTCGACGGCCTCGACTGCAAGCTCCCAGCCGGATTCGGAAACATCAAGATGCTCGGGGCGAATGCCCAGAATTTCCCCCGCCTTGCCGCCCGGTGCGTTCTTGAGCAGGTTCATGGGCGGAGAGCCGATAAAGCTGGCCACGAACGTAGTCTCTGGTTTGTTGTAGACGTCTTCGGGAGTGCCAAACTGCTCCATCACGCCACCGTTCATGACCAGCATGCGCTGGGCCAGTGTCATGGCCTCGACTTGGTCGTGCGTGACGAACAGGGAGGTGATCCCCAGTTCGCGGTGCAGCTTCTGGATTTCAAGACGGGTCTGGGCGCGCAATTTGGCGTCCAGGTTGGAGAGCGGCTCGTCAAACAAGAACACTTGGGGCTGGCGCACAATGGCTCGCCCCATGGCCACGCGCTGGCGTTGGCCACCGGAGAGCTCGCGTGGTTTGCGGGTCAGGTAGCCGCCGATCTCCAGAATCTTGGCTGCCTTGTCCACGCGGGCCTTGATCTCGTCCATGGGGACTTTGGCAATTTTGAGACCGTAGGCCATGTTGTCGAACACGCTCATGTGGGGATACAGGGCGTAGTTCTGGAACACCATGGCGATATCGCGCTCGGACGGCTCCAGCTCGTTGACAACGCGCTCGCCGATCGAGATTTCGCCTTCGGTGATCTCTTCGAGACCGGCCACCATGCGCAGCAGCGTTGATTTGCCACAACCTGAAGGCCCGACGATGACGACAAATTCTCCGTCGTGAATGTCCGCGCTGACGCCGTGGATCACCTGGTTGGCTGACTTTCCCGAGCCGTAGCGCTTGATGATGTTTTTGAGTGTGATGGAAGCCATAGTTACCTAAATTACTGGTTTTTTGGAGCACAGTGTGCCCCGCTTCGTCTGGCGGCGGGCTCTCCCGCAATCGCGTTTGCCTATTTCTCGGTGTCCACCAACCCCTTGACGAACCATTTCTGCATCAGCATCACGACGGCGGCTGGTGGAATCATGGCCAGCAGCGCCGTGGCCATGACCACGTTCCACTCGGTGTACGACTCCCCGGCGATGAGCCGGTTGATGCCCAGCACCACGGGGTACATGGATTCATCGGTGGTGACCAGCAGTGGCCACAGGTACTGGTTCCAGCCGTAAATGAACTGGATCACGAACAGGGCAGCCATCGACGTCGTGGACAGAGGAAACAGGATGTCCTTGAAAAACCGCATGGGTCCGGCGCCATCCACCCGGGCCGCTTCAACCAACTCATCGGGCACCGTCAGGAAGAACTGACGGAACAGGAAGGTCGCCGTGGCGGAGGCAATCAGGGGCACGGTCAGACCGGCATAGGTGTTGAGCATTCCGAGCTCCGCAACGACCTTGTAAGTGGGTCCAATACGGACCTCCACCGGCAGCATCAGCGTTACAAAAATCATCCAGAACACGAGATTGCGAAACGGAAAGCGGAAATACACGATGGCAAAGGCCGAAAGCATCGAAATCGACATCTTGCCCAGCGAGATGGTCAGGGCCGTTACCAGACTGACCCACAACATGGGGGCAACTGGCGGAATGGTGCTGCCAGCACTGGTTTCACCGCCGAACAGCGCCAGGCGGAAGCTGTTCAGAAAATTGTCCCCTGGCCACAGCGAGAACGGTATATTTTGAGCAATTTGCTGGGAGGTTTGCGACGCGGCGATCAGCGTGATAAGCACCGGAAAGGCCACAATCAGGACCCCGATGATGACGATCAGGTGTGACACAAAGGTAAGGGCGGGGCGGCGTTCAATCATGGAAGGAATCTGAATCGGTAAAGGGCGGGTGCGCCGGGCTGAGGCCTTGCGTCACCCCGAAATGGTCAATACTGCACCCGTTTTTCCACAAATCGAAACTGAAGGACCGTGAGCGTGATGACGATCGACATCAGGATGACGGACTGTGCGGCCGAGCCGCCCATGTCCAGCGCCTTGAAGCCATCGTAGTAAACCTTGTAGACGAGAATGGAGGTTTCCTTGCCCGGTCCGCCATGCGTGACCGCGTCAATGATGGCGAAGGTGTCAAAGAACGAATAGATGACGTTGATGACCAGCAGAAAGAATGCGGTGGGTGACAGGAGCGGGAACACGATGGTCCAAAACCGTTTCCAGGGGCTCGCGCCGTCAATGGCGGCGGCTTCAATGAGCGACTTCGGGATCGATTGCAGTCCCGCCAGGAAGAACAGGAAGTTATAGGAGATCTGCTTCCAGACCGCCGCCATGACAATGAGCGCCATCGCGTGGTTGCCGTTGAGAAGGTGGTTCCAGTCCAGACCAAACCGGCGCAGCGTGAAGGCGATGATGCCCATGGGCGAAGCGAACATGAACAGCCACAGCACGCCGGCGACCACCGGCGCCACTGCGTAGGGCCAGATCAGCAGCGTCTTGTAAAAATTGGCACCGCGGATGACGCGGTTGGCCATGACGGCGAGCAACAGGGAGAGTGTCAGGCCGCAGACGGCCACCAGCGAGGAGAACAATGCGGTGGTCTTGAAAGAATTGAGATAACCGGGGTCAGAGAAGAGCCGGTTGAAATTTTCCATTCCGACGAATTCGCGGGACATGCCGAAAGGGTCCTCCGTCAGGACGCTCTGGTAGAGCGCCTGAGCAGCGGGCCAAAAAAAGAAAACCAGCACGATTGCCATCTGGGGTGCAACCAGCACCCAGGGCAACCATGCCGATTTGAAGCGAACGCGTTTTTCCACTTTGGATTACTTGCCGGAGTTGGCCTTCTGGAAGCGCTCCAACTGCTCGTTGCCGAGCTTGACAGCCATGTCCAGGCCTTCCTTGGGCGTTTGCTTGCCGCCCCACACACCTTCGAGTTGCTCGTCAATGATGGTGCGAATCTGCACGAAGTTGCCCAGGCGGATGCCGCGTGACTTGTCGGTGGTCTTGCGGATCATCTGGGTGACCGACACGTCGGTACCCGGATTCTCCTTGTAGTAACCGGACTTGTCGGTCAGCTCGAACGCGGCCTTGGTCACGGGCAGGTAGCCTGTACGCTGGTGGCTCGCCGCGGCCACTTCAGGCTTGGAGAGGTAGCTGAAGAAGGCCGCAACTGCCTTGTACTCAGGCGCTGTCTTGCCCGCCATCACCCACAGGCTGGCGCCGCCAATCACCGTGTTTTGCGGTGCACCTGGGACGTCCGGGTAGTAAGGCAGGGTGCCGATGCCCGCGGCAAACTTGGAGTTGCGTTTGACGCTGCCATACAGGGCCGACGACGCGGTGGCCATGGCGCATTCGCCCGAAACGAAGGTCGCATCAGCGGCGTTGCCGCGACCCTTGTAGATAAACAGCCCCTGGTTGGCCATGTTGGCCAGGTTCTCGATGTGACGTACATGCAGCGGCGAATTGAAGGTCAGGCGGGCATCGATGCCTTTCATGCCGTTGCCCTTGGTGGCGAACTCAACGTTGTGCCAGGCCGAGAAGCTCTCGAGCTGGGTCCAGCTGATCCAGCTGGTGGTGAACGGACATTTGTGGCCCGAAGCCTTGAGCTTGGCCGCTGCCAGCGCCACTTCTGGCCAGGTTGTTGGTGGTTTCTCGGGGTTGAGTCCAGCGGCCTTGAAGGCATCCTTGTTGTAGTGCAACACGGGGGTCGAACTGTTGAACGGGAAGCTCAGCATCTGGCCGTTGGGGGCCGTGTAGTAGCCAGCCACCGCAGGCACATAGGCGTTTTGATCGAACTTTTGCCCCGCCTCTTTCATCACTTCGCCCACGGGCTTGATGGCGCCCTTGGAGGCCATCATGGTGGCGGTGCCGACCTCGAATACCTGAATGATGTTGGGGGCCTGGCCAGCGCGAAAGGCTGCGATTCCAGCGGTCATGGACTGGTCATAACTGCCCTTGAAGACGGGGGTAACCTTGTAGTCTTTTTGGCTGGCGTTGAAATCCTTGGTCAGGTCGTTGACCCACTCGCCCAGTGCGCCGCCCATTGAGTGCCACCACTGGATTTCGGTCGTTGCGTGCGCCGAAACGGAAAAAGCCGCAGCAAGTGCAACGGCAGCAATTTTGTATTTCATTGAAAAGTCTCCTTGACAGAAAAGAAGTGAGCATAGCCGCGAATTGTGACAATTTGTCGGCAAACATAAGTCATTGATTTGACTTGGTTCATTAAAAGCGCATTTTTGCCTGGAATAAATACGGGTTTCCATTGACTTCACAGGTGAATGCGGCGCTGCGGTAACATCTTAGGTCCGCTAAGGCTACGGTCCAACCGCCCCCAATCGCCCTCAGGCGGGCATCCCAGAAATCCATGAACGCTTCCAACCCGATCCTTTTGCCGAATCCCTTGCCCGAGGTGCGTAGCCCTGAGCACGAGCGAATTCGCGAGATTCCCTACAACTACACCTCGTTTTCCGACCGGGAAATCGTCATCCGCCTGCTGGGAGACTCGGCCTGGGACGTACTCAACCAGTTGCGTGATCAGCGCCGCTCGGGCCGTTCGGCCCGCATGCTTTATGAGGTGTTGGGCGATATCTGGGTGGTCCAGCGCAACCCCTATCTGCAAGATGACCTGCTGGACAATCCCAAGCGACGGGAGCAACTGGTCCAGGCCCTGCACCACCGTCTGGGTGAAGTACAAAAGCGTCGCACCCCTGATTCTGACCCGCAGCGCGATGCGCTGGTAGGTGAGTTGCTTGCCGCGGCCAACCAGGCCGTGCAGGCCTTCGACGCTTTTTTTGTCGAGGCGGCCACCCTGCGGCGCAAGGCCCAGAGGGTGCTGGGCCGCCTGACGCGCACGGACAACATCAAGTTCGATGGCATGAGCCGGGCCTCGCATGTTACCGATGCGACCGACTGGCGGGTTGAATACCCCTTTGTGGTGCTTGCCCCCGATACGCAGGCCGAAATGGCTGCTCTGGTCAAGGGATGCATCGACCTGGGACTGACCATCATCCCGCGTGGTGGCGGAACGGGCTACACCGGCGGGGCGATAGCGCTGACCTGGAAGAGCGTGGTGATCAACACCGAAAAACTCCAGGCCATGACTGAAGTCGAACTGGTCCAGTTGCCCGGTCTGAGCAAGGAAGTGGCCACGATCTGGACCGAGGCGGGGGTGGTGACCCAGCGCGTGGCTGAAGCGGCCGAGCGCGCGGGCTATGTATTTGCGGTGGATCCGACTTCGGCCGAAGCGTCCTGCGTGGGCGGCAATATTGCCATGAACGCGGGCGGTAAGAAGGCCGTTCTGTGGGGCACGGCTCTCGACAATCTGGCCTCCTGGCGCATGGTCACCCCGGATGCCGAGTGGCTGGAAGTGGTGCGGCTCAATCACAACCTGGGCAAGATCCACGACGCCGAGGTGGCCAGTTTCAAGCTGCATTATTTCAAGGCCGACGGAAAAACGCCACTGCGCACCGAGCGGCTCGACATTCCGGGCAAGTCGTTTCGCAAGGAGGGCCTGGGCAAGGACGTGACCGACAAGTTCTTGAGTGGGCTGCCCGGCATTCAGAAAGAAGGCTGTGATGGCTTGATCACCAGTGCGCGCTGGGTGGTGCACCGCATGCCCACGCACACCCGCACGGTGTGCCTGGAGTTTTTTGGCCACGCCAGAGATGCCGTGCCCAGCATTGTTGAGATCAAGGACTACATGTTCTCGTTGCAGGGCAGCGCGGTTGCCTCGGGTGAGCCCGACACCTCGCGGGTGCTGCTGGCCGGGCTCGAACACCTCGACGAGCGTTACCTCAAGGCCGTGGGTTACGCCACCAAGTCCAAGCGCGGTGGCCGGCCCAAGATGGTCTTGTTCGGGGACATTGCGGGCGACGATGCCGATGCGGTGGCGCGGGCCACCTCCGAGGTGGTGCGCATCGCCAACTCGCGCAATGGCGAGGGCTTTGTCGCCATCAGCCCCGAGGCCCGCAAGAAGTTCTGGCTGGACCGAAAGCGCACGGCGGCGATCTCCCGGCACACGAACGCCTTCAAGATCAACGAGGACGTGGTGATTCCGTTGCCGCGCATGGCCGAGTACACCGATGGCATCGAACGCATCAACATCGAATTGAGCCTGCGCAACAAGATTGCCCTGTGCGATGCGCTCGAAGAGTTCTTTACCAGCGGCGATTTGCCGCGGGGCAAACTCGAAGACACGAGCCAGACGGCGTCGCCAGAAATGCTGGCCGACCGCGTGACGCAGGCGCTGATCCTGATCAGCGAAGTGCGCGCCCAGTGGGCGCTGTGGCTGCGGGACGTCGATGCGCTGTTCCCTCAGCTGCAAGATCACAGCCTGCGCGCCAGTTGGAAAGCACAGATTCGCGCGCCGCTGCGCAGTCTTTTCACGGGTGGCGCGTTCGAGGCGATTTTGCGCGAGTGTGGTGCCATTCACCAGCACGTGCTCAAGGGTCGGGTCTGGGTGGCCCTGCACATGCACGCCGGTGATGGCAATGTGCACACCAACATCCCGGTCAACAGTGATGACTATGCGATGCTGCAAGCCGCGCACGGCGCAGTCAGGCGGATCATGGCGCTGGCGCGCTCGCTCGGTGGGGTGATCTCCGGCGAACACGGCATTGGCATCACCAAGCTCGAATACCTGAGCGATGAAGAGTTGCTGCCCTTCGCACAGTACAAGGCCAGGGTCGATCCCAACGGCCACTTTAACAAAGGCAAATTGCTGCGAAATAACGAGCTGCCTGTCAAGACAGGACGAGGGCTTGAGCATGATTTGATGCATGCGGACCTGAGCAATGCCTACACCCCCAGCTTTGGCCTGATGGAGCACGAGTCGCTGATCATGCAGCAAAGCGATATTGGTGCCATTGCCGACAGCGTGAAGGACTGCCTGCGCTGCGGCAAGTGCAAGCCGGTGTGCTCGACCCACGTGCCGCGCGCCAATCTGCTCTACAGCCCGCGCGACAAGATTCTGGCCACCTCCCTGTTGATTGAGGCGTTTCTATACGAAGAACAGACGCGTCGGGGCGTGAGCATCCGGCACTGGCAGGAGTTCGAAGACGTGGCCGATCACTGCACGGTGTGCCACAAGTGCCTCTCCCCGTGTCCGGTGAAGATCGATTTTGGCGATGTCACCATGAATATGCGCAATCTCCTGCGAAAAATGGGTAAGAAGACCTTTCGACCAGGTGGCAGCGCGGCCATGTTCATGCTCAATGCCACCAGCCCGGAGACTATCCGGATGGTGCGCGCGGTTCTGGTCGGAGTGGCGATGAAGGCGCAGCATCTCGCGCACGATGTCCTCAAGCTCGTTGCCCGGCGCCAAACCAAAGCTCCCCCGGCCACCGTGGGCGCCGCGCCGCTACGGGAGCAGGTGATTCATTTCGTGAACAAGAAGATGCCTGGCGGTTTGCCCAAAAAAACGGCCCGGGCGCTGCTTGACATCGAGGACAAAGACTACGTTCCCATCATTCGCGATCCCAAGACGACCAGTGGCGAGACCGAGGCGGTGTTTTATTTTCCGGGGTGTGGCTCCGAGCGCCTCTTCAGTCAGGTCGGTCTGGCCACCCAGGCTATGCTCTGGCACGCCGGGGTGCAGACTGTGCTGCCGCCGGGCTACCTGTGCTGCGGCTATCCGCAGCGCGGTGCCGGGCAGTTCGACAAGGCCGAGAAGATGATCACCGACAACCGGGTGCTTTTTCACCGGGTGGCCAATACGCTCAACTATCTGGACATCAAGACTGTGGTGGTGAGTTGCGGCACCTGCTACGACCAGTTGCAAGGGTATGAGTTTGACCAGATCTTTCCGGGCAGCCGCATCATCGACATTCATGAATATCTGCTGGAAAAGGGCATCACTCTGGACAACGCGGGCTCCTTCCTCTTCCATGACCCCTGCCACAGCCCGATGAAGTTGCAAGAGCCCATCAAGACGGTCAAAGCCTTGCTCGGTCAACATGTCATCCAGTCTGATCGCTGCTGCGGCGAGTCCGGCACGCTGGCCATGAACCGACCTGATATTTCAACCCAGGTTCGCTTTCGCAAGGAGGAAGAAATCCGCAAGGGCGAGGCCACGCTGCGTGCCCAGGGCCAGCTCGCTCCCAGGGCCAACGTCAAGATCCTGACCTCCTGCCCGGCGTGCTTGCAGGGTTTGAGCCGCTTTGGCGAGGATCTGCAGAC
The DNA here is from genome assembly GCA_963784775.1 of uncultured beta proteobacterium. Lineage (GTDB taxonomy): Bacteria > Pseudomonadota > Gammaproteobacteria > Burkholderiales > Burkholderiaceae_C > Rhodoferax. The sequence continues at coordinate 416,801 of CAWAST010000002.1, forward strand.
CGGCTTGCTGGAGGCTGATTACATCGTGGTCGAGATGGCGCGCCAGATTCTCGGTGAGCAGTGGCTGCCGGAATATGTTCGCCAGGCCAATGCTGGCGGCATTGAACGGGTGCTGGTGTAGGCCATGACCACTCCCCGTTGCCCTTTGTGTGTGGACGCTGGCGGTGTGCTGGTGTTTCAGGGGGAGAAGTTTCGCGTGATTCGGGCCGCCGAGGCCGGATTTCCGGCGTTTTACCGGGTGGTCTGGAGCGCGCATGTGGCCGAGTTTTCCGATCTTGGCACCCAAGAACGCGCCTTGTGCATGGCGGTGGTGTGCGCGGTTGAACTCGCCTTGCGCGAACACCTGGCCCCCACCAAGATCAACTTGGCTGCTTTAGGCAACATGGTGCCGCATCTGCACTGGCATGTGATCGCGCGGTTTGACTGGGACAGCCATTTTCCCGCGCCCGTTTGGGCTCCACCCCAAAGGCCCGGTGATCAGGCTGCGCTGGCAGGCATTGAGAGCCAACTCGGTTCGCTTGATGTCAAGGTTCGCAGCGCCGTGGCGCTGCTGAGCTGCGCTCTGTGATATTTTTAACGGTTATTTGACAGTCAATAAGGATGGTTTTTCATGGCAGGTCATTCATCAGGCGCTCCCACGCCCCAATCCATCACAGCGCACGCGCAGTCCCGGGTGTTGGAAATCGTTTTTTCTGACGGCGCTCAGTTTCGTATTCCGTTTGAGTTGATGCGGGTGTACTCGCCCTCGGCCGAGGTCAAGGGCCACGGGCCGGGGCAGGAAGTGCTGCAGACCGGCAAGGGCGACGTGACACTGGTTTCCCTGGAATCGATCGGAAATTATGCGGTGCAGCCCACATTTTCCGATGGGCATGACTCGGGTCTTTTTTCCTGGGACTACCTTTACTTTTTGGGTTCCGAACAGGACAAGCTCTGGGCCGACTACGAGGCACGCCTGACCAGCGCGGGGGTACCGCGCAATGCGCCCATGCCGGGCAAGGCGGCGGCAAGCTGCGTCAATCGGCCCGGCTGAGCCTGGCCATGGCTGGCTGCAAAGGTGAATTTACTTAAAATTGATAGCTGTATAGGCAATGCACACGGGGGCTAGATCCCTATTTATATATGACAACAACCCATTTTGGTTTTCAGTCGGTTGAAGAGGCCGAAAAGGCAAAGCATGTGCGCGGCGTGTTTGACTCCGTGGCGCCCAAATACGACCTGATGAATGATCTGATGTCGATGGGCCTGCACCGCGCCTGGAAGGCCTACACCGTGTTGGTGGCCGATATACGCGAGGGCTACCAAGTGCTCGATATCGCCGGTGGCACCGGCGATCTGGCGCTGGCGTTTGCCAAAAAGGTGGGCAGGAGCGGGCGCGTGGTGCACACCGACATCAACGAGGCCATGCTGCGCACCGGGCGCGACCGGCTGCTCGACGCGGGCGTGGCGCTGCCCACGCTGGTGTGCGACGCCGAGAAGCTGCCCTTTCCGGACAATCACTTTGATGTGGTGAGCGTCGCTTTTGGTTTGCGCAACATGACCCACAAGGATGTGGCGCTGGCCCAGATGAACCGGGTACTCAAACCGGGCGGCAAGCTGCTGGTGCTGGAGTTCTCCAAGGTGGCCCCACCGCTGGAGAAGGCCTACGACTGGTATTCCTTCAAAGTATTGCCCAAACTTGGCAAGCTGGTGGCCGGTGACGACGCCAGCTACCGTTACCTGGCTGAGTCGATCCGCATGCACCCAAGCCAGGAAGAGCTCAAAGCCCTGATGCGCGGTAATGGCTTTGGCCACGTGGACTATCACAACCTCACCGGTGGTCTGGTAGCCTTGCACGTTGGCATCAAGTGCTGATGCCGGTTTGCTGAAGCAAACCGGCTGCCTTTGGGGTGTTTTTTTGGAGAATCGAATGAAGTTGTGGTCCTTTCTTCTGGCCGTGTTCATGGTGCTGGCAAGCGTCAGTGCCGAGGCTGCGCGATTTGGGGGTGGACGCTCATTCGGCCGACAATCAAGCAATGTGACCCAACGCCAGGTGGCGCCGGCCAGGGCGCCTGCCCCCGCCACGGCCCCCGGCGCGACTGCGCCCAAGCGACCGTGGGGTGCCATGTTCGGCGGTCTGGCCGCAGGGTTGGGGTTGGCCTGGTTGGCCAGTTCACTTGGGTTGGGGGCTGAATTTGGTCAACTGATTCTGTTCGGCCTGTTGGCCCTGGCGGTCATGATGGCCATTGGCTGGTTCAAGCGCAGTTCCCAGGCCCAGGCCGCACAAAGACGACCGGGGCAACCCGGCGTGACCCCTTACGCCTTTGACGGCCTCAAACCGGTGGACGCTCAACCTGTGCCGACCGCTTATCGGCCGGAAAACGTGGGCAACGACGCTTCGGCGCGGCCCTGGGAGCGCATAACCTCCTTTGACGCCCTCAACGGTGCTTCATCGGCGTCGGGTTCGATGATCGGTTCGGCGTTGTCTGGGACCCAAACCTGGGGCATTCCGGCTGGGTTCGACAGCGCTGGCTTCGTAACGTCGGCCAAGGCCAATTTTGTGACCCTGCAAGCGGCCTGGGACCGGGCCGACTTTGAAGCGCTGCGCCTGATGACGACCGACGCCATGCTTACCGAGATCCGCTCGCAGCTTGCTGAGCGCGATGCTTTGTCCGCCCGCCCTTCCAATTTGACGGAAGTGCTCATGGTCGAGGCCCATTTGCTGGGTATTGAAGACACAGGAACCGATTACATGGCCAGCGTGGAGTTCTCGGGCATGATCCGTGAGGAGCCCTCGGCGGGTGCCAGCCCGTTCCGGGAAGTGTGGAACATGACCAAGTCCAAAAACGATGGCAGCGGCTGGTTGGTGGCTGGGGTGCAGGCCCTGCAATAGACCGGTGGCAGCCGGTTTGGCGTGACCGGATCGGAACATTGCTCATAAACAGGGAATAATCGGAGGCTATGGCAACACAGTCCCCCTCTTTTTTGTTCGAAGGTTTGTTCAAGAACCTTCCTCTTCCCAACTTACCGATTGTTCCCGGCTGGGCTATCGACGAGGCTCAGCGCCGCATCGTTTTGCTGCTCAATCACATTCTGATGCAGGAGCCGCAGGCGACCGAAAGACTGGCTCGGCAGAAGGGCCGTGTCATTCACCTGCACTGGCGCAGCTTTTCCCTCAAACTGATGGCCACTCCGGCTGGCCTGCTCGACCTTGCCCCCGATGCGCCCAGTGCCGACCTGGTGCTGGCCGTCACCGAAGAGTCGGCCCTGGCACTGGCCCATGCGGCCTTGCGTGGGGAAAAGCCGGCCGTGCGCATCGCCGGTGATGTGCAATTGGCCGCGGAGGTTAACTGGCTGGCGGACCATGTGCGCTGGGATCTGGAGGAAGACCTGGCCCGAGTGTTCGGGGATGCCCCCGCCCATGCCATGGGTCAGGTTGCACATGGCATGGCGCAGGCCTTGCGGCAATTCCTTGCACCAGGTGCAGCCCCCGAGTCTGGCAAGGCATCGACATGAGGCGCCTGTCTCGCGGCGTTTTCATTGGATGGGTGGTTTTTCGGTTTGGGTTGGATGAACTGTTCCTGACAAGTCTGCAAAAACCCTGGCTGCAAGGGCTCATTCGGGTGATCACGGTCGGGCGCAAGCTCGATGCGCCCCGCGGGCAGCGAATCAGAGAGGCACTGGAGCGCCTGGGGCCGATTTTTGTCAAGTTCGGACAAGTGCTCTCGACCCGCCCTGATCTGCTTCCCATGGACGTGGCCGAGGAATTGGCCCGCTTGCAGGACCGCGTGCCACCGTTTGACAGTGATGTGGCCATCGCCACCATCGAACGCGCATTCAAGAGAAAAATCGACGATATCTTTGTCTCCTTTGAGCGCGAACCCGTGGCCAGCGCCTCCATCGCCCAGGTGCACTTTGCCGTGCTCAAGGACCGTGAGGGACTCCATCGCGAGGTGGCCGTCAAGGTCTTGCGCCCGGGTATGCTGCAGGCCATCGAGAAGGACCTGAAGCTGCTGCGCATGATGGCGGGCTGGCTCGGAGGCCTGTCGACCATGGCCAGGCGACTCAAGCCGCGCGAGGTGGTGGCGGAGTTCGACAAATACCTGCATGACGAGCTGGACCTGGTGCGAGAAGCCTCCTGCGCGGCGCAACTGCGGCGCAATATGGCCGGGCTTGATCTGGTGATGGTTCCCGAGATGTACTGGGATTTTTGTGCCACCGATGTGATCGTCATGGAGCGCATGCACGGCGTGCCCATCAGCCAGGTCGCTCGCCTGAGGCAGGCAGGGGTGGATATCCCCAAGCTGGCCCGCGACGGCGTGACGATTTTCTTCACGCAAGTGTTTTGTGACGGGTTCTTTCACGCCGACATGCATCCGGGAAACATCCAGGTCAGCATCGCCCCCGATACTTTTGGTCGCTATATCTCGCTCGATTTCGGAATTGTGGGGACCCTGAGCGGCCCCGACAAGGAGTATCTGGCACAGAATTTCACTGCGTTCTTCAGGCGCGACTACAAACGGGTGGCCGAGCTGCATATCGAGTCAGGCTGGGTGCCCGCAGCGACACGGGTTGATGAGCTGGAATCCGCGATTCGGGCGGTGTGCGAGCCCTATTTTGATCGGCCACTGAAGGATTTCTCGCTCGGCCTGGTGCTCATGCGACTGTTTCAGGCGTCCCGCCGGTTTTCGGTCGAAATCCAGCCGCAGTTGGTGCTCCTGCAAAAAACGCTGCTCAACATTGAAGGCTTGGGGCGCCAGCTTGATCCGGACCTCGATCTTTGGAGCACGGCCAAGCCGTTTCTTGAGAAATGGATGGTCGAGCAGCTCGGTCCCAAGAAGTTTCTCGATCAGCTCAGCAAGGAAGCGCCGGCCTACGCCAAGCTGATCCCCGAGTTGCCGCGTTTGTTGGTCGATTTTTTGCGGAGCAGCCCAAAGGGTTCCAATCGGGCACTGCAAGAGCTGCTAGTCGAGCAAAAACGCACCAATCGGTTGCTGCGTGGGCTGACCTACGGTGGGCTGGGGTTTGTGCTGGGTCTGGTGGCCATGCAGGTGATCATCGGAATCCGGTTTTTCTGAAGCACATTCCTGGCGTGGCGGCGCGATCAGGGTCGGCGCTTTATAATTAAAGGCTTTGCAACCTGAACGCCGAGTCTATTGATCATGCCAATTTACGCCTATAAATGCGAGTCCTGCGGCTTTGCCAAGGATGCATTGCAAAAAATTTCGGATGCCCCGTTAACCGATTGCCCGCAATGCGGTGCTTCGAGCTTTAAAAAACAGCTTACGGCGGCGGGGTTCCAGCTCAAGGGCTCGGGCTGGTACGCGACCGATTTCAAAGGCGCTGGACCGGCGTGCGCAGCCTCTTCAACCGATTCGGCTGAAGCCTCTGGCTGCGCTGCTGCCAAAGCAGAGGCCGCGCCTGTGGCTGCGGGTGCGAGCGGGGCTTGCTCAGGCGGCTGCGCCTGCCACTGATTGCTTTCGGTTACCTGCGGAACTATCGTGCCCTACAAGAAATACCTGCTCACGGGCCTGCTGGTCTGGCTGCCGCTGGCCATCACCATCTGGGTGCTGTTGTGGCTGGTCGGACTGCTCGACTCAATCTTCGCCAGTTTGCTCAACGCACTGGCTACCGTGACGTCGGGCTCAACCAGTTTGGTGATAGACCAGTTGCGGCACATTCCCGGACTGGGCGTCGTGCTGGTGTTCACGGCCTTGCTGCTCACGGGTGCGCTGGTGTCCAATGTGGCGGGACGCTGGTGGCTGGCCCAGTGGGACCGGCTGTTTAACAAGATTCCTGTTTTTAAATCGATTTACAACAGCGTGAAAAAGGTGTCGGACACCCTTTTCTCCAGCAACGGCAACGCCTTTCGTAAGGTGATGCTGGTTCAGTATCCCCGTGAGGGGGCCTGGACGATTGCGTTTCAGACCGGCACACCCGGGGGCGAGATCGCGGACCGGCTGGGGTCGGATATCGTCAGCGTCTATGTGCCCACCACTCCCAATCCGACCAGCGGCTTTTTCCTGATGCTGGCCCGCACCGATGTCATCGAGCTCAACATGAGCATCGATGAAGCACTGACCTATGTGATTTCCATGGGGTCGGTTTCGCCGTCGGTCGGGCGCAGTCTACCTGCGCAAAAGATTGCGTAATAATTTATCTGGCAACCTGTGTGCCGCCCTGTGGGCGGGTTTTGAAAGTTTTTTATGGCTATGCGCTCTCACTATTGCGGTCTGGTGACCGAAGCCCTTTTGGGCCAAACCGTAACCCTGTGCGGATGGGTTAATCGCCGTCGTGACCACGGCGGGGTGATTTTTGTGGATGTGCGCGATCGTGAAGGTTTTGTGCAGGTGGTCTGTGACCCTGACCGCGCCGACATGTTCAAGGTGGCCGAAGGAATCCGAAACGAGTTCTGCATCCAGGTCAAGGGTCTGGTCCGGGGCAGGCCTGATGGCACGATCAATGACAACCTCAAGAGCGGAAAAATCGAGGTGTTGTGCCACGAACTGACGGTGCTCAACCCGTCGGTGACGCCTCCATTCCAGCTTGACGATGAGAACCTCAGCGAGACCACGCGCCTGACCCACCGGGTGCTTGATTTGCGTCGCCCCTACATGCAGAACAACCTGATGCTGCGCTACCGCGTGGCCATGGAAGTGCGCAAGTTTCTCGACGCCAACGGTTTTATCGACATCGAGACCCCGATGCTGGGCAAGTCCACGCCCGAGGGCGCGCGTGACTACCTGGTGCCCAGCCGTGTGCACGACGGACATTTTTTTGCGCTGCCGCAAAGCCCGCAGTTATTTAAACAGTTGCTCATGGTGGCTGGCTACGATCGCTATTACCAGATCACCAAGTGCTTCCGCGACGAGGACCTGCGGGCTGATCGCCAGCCCGAGTTCACGCAGATCGACATCGAAACTTCGTTTTTGACCGAGCAGGACATCCGCGAGATGATGCAAGGCATGATCAGCACGGTCTTCATGAGCACGATGAATGTCGATCTTGGCGAATTCCCCGTAATGCCATACAGCGAGGCCATGCATCGCTTCGGTTCGGACAAACCCGACCTGCGCGTGAAACTGGAGTTCACCGAGATCACCGATGTCATGACCGACGTCGATTTCAAAGTGTTCTCGGGCGCGGCCACCACGAAGGGTGGCCGTGTTGCCGCTCTTCGCATCCCCGGTGGCGCTCGTGAGAGTGGTGGGTTGACACGGGGCGAGATTGACGCCTACGGCGAGTTCGTCAAAATCTACGGGGCCAAAGGCCTGGCCTATATCAAGGTGAACGACCTGGCCAAGGGCCGTGACGGGCTGCAGTCGCCCGTGGTCAAGAATATCCACGACAAGGCCATTGCCCAAGTGCTTGAGCGCACCGGTGCCCAGAACGGTGATCTGATCTTTTTTGGCGCTGACAAGGCAAAGATCGTGAACGATGCGTTGGGTGCCTTGCGGATCAAAATCGGGCACAGCGATTTTGGTAAAAAGAACGGCTTGTTTGAGGCTGGCTGGCGTCCGCTGTGGGTGGTTGATTTTCCGATGTTTGAATTCGACGAGGAAGCGCAGCGCTACACGGCGGTTCATCACCCCTTCACGGCACCCAAACCTGGCCACGAAGACCGGATGGTCAGCGATCCCGATCAATGCATCTCGCAGGGCTACGACATGGTGCTCAACGGTTGGGAAATGGGTGGCGGGTCGGTCCGTATTCACCGCGCTGATGTTCAGCAAAAGGTGTTTGACGCGCTCAAGATTACACCTGAAGAAGCGCAGAACAAATTTGGGTTCCTGCTCGATGCACTCCAGTATGGTGCACCGCCCCACGGCGGCATTGCGTTTGGCCTGGACCGCATCATCACCTTGATGACGGGCGCTGAGTCCATCCGTGATGTGATCGCGTTCCCCAAGACCCAGCGCGCCCAATGTCTGCTGACGCAGGCACCATCCATGGTGGATGAGAAGCAGTTGCGTGAATTGCACATCAAGCTGCGCAGTGTGGAGCTTGCCAAGTCGGTTTGATCAATCCCGCAGCGCGGGCTTGAGGCAGAATGAAGGGCGTCACCTGAGCGCCCTTTTTCATGCCAAAGATTTTCAAAATACCCCACTCCGTGCTCGTGGTTATTTACACCGCAGCGCTTGATGTACTGCTGATCAAGCGCGCCGATGCCAGCGACTTCTGGCAATCGGTGACGGGCAGCAGGGACACGGCCGATGAGGATTTCCGGCACACTGCGGCGCGCGAGGTTCAGGAAGAAACCGGTATTGACTGCGCTCCGGGCTCGCCTTTGTCGGCGGAGCTGACTGATTGGCAGATCGAGAACGTCTATGACATCTATCCGCAGTGGCGCCACCGCTATGCGCCGGGGGTCACCCGCAATACAGAGCATCTGTATGGACTGAGGGTGCCGACAGGGACGCCCGTGCGATTAAGCCCTCACGAGCACACGGCCTACCAGTGGCTTCCCTACCAGGCGGCGGCGCAGGCTTGTTTTTCTCCCTCTAACGCGCAGGCATGCCTGATGCTGCCGCGGTTTCTGGCGTCAGGGGAGTTGGCGTGAATATCGTGCGCGTGGCTACCTATAACATCCACAAGGGCGTTCAGGGACTCGGGCCACAGCGTCGCCTGGAAATTCACAACCTGGCTCATGCCGTTGAGCAGCTTGACGCAGATATTGTGTGTCTGCAGGAGGTGCGCAAGGTGCATCGGCGCGAGGAAGAGTACTTCACGCGCTGGCCGGACATGCCGCAAGCCGATTTCCTGGCACCCGACGGGTACGAGGCGGTGTACCGCACCAACGCGTTCACCCGCCACGGGGAGCATGGAAACGCCATGCTCACGCGCTGGCCCGTGGTCACCCATCAGCATGAAGATATCTCCGATCACCGATTTGAGCAACGCGGACTTCTGCACGTGGAAGTGGCCGTGCATAACCGCCCGCTACACGTGGTGGTGGTCCATCTGGGGTTGATCAGGGCCAGTCGCGCCCGTCAGGTGGCCCAGCTGCAACGGTTCATTGCGCGAGAGGTTCCGCCCCAGGCCCCGCTGCTGGTGGCGGGTGACTTCAATGACTGGGGGGATGAAGTGCAGCATGCCCTGACGACCAGCGATCTGCTTGCATTCAAGGGGCCGCGCCAGTCCACCTTTCCAGCCCGCTTGCCGCTGGTTCAACTGGACTATGTCTATGCCCGCGGGCTCAAGCCGATCGGGGTGCAGGTGCCCCGGGGACGCTTGTGGTGGCGCATGTCCGATCATTTGCCCCTGATTGCCGAATTTGGCCTGCGCAAATGAAAACGACTCCATGCAGACGCTGAAGCCCGGGCATCACGTGCAGCTGTTGCAGGGCGGGCAGGAATTCTTCCCCGCTTTGGTGCACGCGATCGACCGCAGCACGCACGAGATCCGCATGGAGACCTACATCTTTTCCCTCAAGAAGGCTGGCGAGCAGGTGGCACAGGCCCTGGAGCGGGCCGCGCGGCGTGGGGTGGCGGTGTATCTGGTGATGGATGGCGTGGGAACGCCAGGGTTTCCACCGCAGTGGGCGCAGCGTTTTGACGAGGCCGGGGTGCGTTGGCGTATTTTTTCCCCTCTGGGACGCCTGGGGCTGATGCTGCCGAGCGGTTGGCGACGGCTGCATCGCAAGCTGTGCGTGGTTGATGGCCGGGTCGCATTTTGCGGTGGGATCAACGTTCTGGATGATTTTTATGATCCCAACCACGGAAATCTGAAGTTCCCCCGATTTGATTTTGCCGTGCGCGTGAGCGGTCCGCTGGTTCAGGAGGTGCATCAGGCCACAACCCAGTTCTGGTGGCGCTTCGAGGCCGCCACGACAGTGCGTCAGCACGATTTCCAGACTGCCTGGCGCGCGTTGCAGGAGGCCGCTGTGCAGGTGATTGAACTCGGCTCTGTAGGCGAGTCGGAGCAGGGCGAGGCCAGCGCACGGGTCAGAGCGCCGGCCGGGACAACCCGTGCGGGCCTGCTGCTTCGCGACAACTGGCGCAACCGTTCGCGAATTGAGCGCAGCTATCGCAAAGCCATTGGAGAAGCTGTCGATGAAATCATCATCGCCAACGCCTATTTTGTGCCCGGGCGCAAGTTGCGCCAAGGCCTGATCCACGCGGCGCGGCGAGGTGTGCGGGTTCGGTTGCTGCTGCAGGGGCGCTATGAGTATTTCATGCAGTACCACGCGACGCGACCGGTGTATGACGCGCTGCTGTCGGCGGGCGTGGAAATCTATGAATACTCGGTCAGTTTTTTGCATGCCAAGGTGGCAGTGATTGACGGTCATTGGGTCACGGTCGGCTCTTCCAATCTTGATCCTTTGAGCCTGCTGCTGGCGCGCGAAGCCAATGTTGTGGTCAACGACCGCGCATTTGCCCACCAATTGGGCGCGCGGCTGGAGCAGGCCATCGATCAGGGCGGCGTGCGGGTTGATCCGCAAACCTACGCCAGCCGACCCTGGCGGTTGCGCTTTCTGGACTGGCTTGCATTCGGGTTAATGCGTGTGCTGCTGTTTCTCAGTGGGAAGCGCTATTGATTTTATAGCCATTCACGCCCGTCTGAAGAGGGCTGGTGGCCAAAAACACTTTGAATAAAACGCTGTTACCATTCTTGCCTGTCAATGAAAAATAACAGTCCCATGAACCCAGTTGAATCCGACGAGGGCACCCCCGTATCAATCAAGATCCGCGAGCGTCTGGTCGCAGCGCGCAAGCGTTTCAATGCCAATGACAACATCGCCGAATTTATCCAACCCGGTGAGCTGGAGCACCTGCTCGACGAGGTGGAGGTCAAGATGCAAGGCGTGCTCAGCAGCCTGGTCATCGACACCGAACGCGATCACAATACCGAGACGACGGCCCGCCGGGTGGCGAAGATGTACCTCAACGAAGTGTTTCGTGGTCGCTACATCGAGGCGCCGAGCATCACCGAGTTCCCCAACGCCGAGCATCTCAATGAATTGATGATCGTGGGACCAATTACCGTGCGCAGCGCCTGCAGTCATCATTTATGCCCGGTCATAGGCAAGGTCTGGATCGGAATTTTGCCCAATGAGCACACCAATGTGATTGGTCTGTCCAAATACGCACGTCTGGCCGAATGGGTCATGGGTCGACCCCAGATTCAGGAAGAGGCCGTTGTGCAACTTGCTGACCTGATCCAGCAAAAAACCCATCCCGACGGCTTGGCAATCGTGATGGAGGCGACTCACTTTTGCATGGGGTGGCGCGGTGTGAAGGATTTGGACAGCAAGATGATCAATTCCGTGATGCGCGGGACTTTTCTCAAGGATTCCAACCTGCGCCGTGAGTTTTTGTCACTGATTCCCAGGAGGGACTGATTATGTTGGTACGTTTGCTCTACGCCAGCCGCGCACTGGACATCAGTCCGGATGCCATTGAGGCTATTTTGGCCCAGTCTCGCCAGCACAATCCGGTGTGCGGCATCACGGGCATTCTTTGTTATGGCGGTGGTATTTTTCTTCAGGCCATCGAGGGCGGACGCACCGCCGTCAGCGAGTTGTATGGCCACATACAGCGAGACCCTCGCCACAAGGACGTGGAACTGCTGCACTATGAAGAAATCGCCGAGCGCCGTTTCGGTGGCTGGACCATGGGGCAGGTCAACACATCCAAAATCAATTCATCAATTCTGCTCAAGTACGCAGAGATGCCCGAGCTCGATCCCTACGCGGTCTCGGGCAGTGTGTCCCTGGCTCTGCTTGAAGAGCTCATGGCCACCGCTTGCATCATTGGGCGCGCATAAGTCGGGTGCACGCCGCTGTCACTTGGGTTGCGGTCCCGGGCGGTTATCCCAGATTGCCCGATACCTCAGGCTTTCTTGACGAGGGTGTCTTCGAGTTTGAGGGCGAGCTGGGAAATTGCCAGAGCAGCCGGACAACCCGGTGTTGATTGCAGGAGCAGCTGACGGCGCATCACGGCCTGGCGCACAGACGGATCTGACGGAATGTCGCCCTGATGGATCAGGCGTACCGGGCGCCCGGGCTCGCTCACCACAAAGCGGTCCAGAACTTGTTGCAACTGGGCTGTAATGGCACGGCCGTCGCCCACGCGTGCGGTCTGGTTGATCACCATTCGGATGACTTGTCGCTTTTGCTGTCCGACCAAAACCTTCACGGTCGCGTAAGCATCGGTCAGTGAGGTGGGCTCAGGCGTGGCAACCACGATGACTTCAGAGGCAAGGGAGACGGCAAAGAGAACCACATCGGAGATGCCCGCGCCGGTGTCGAGCAGCACAATGTCGTAATGGGGTATCAATCCTTCCATGATGCGCAGGAAGTCATCCCGCACGGCAGGCGTGAGGCGCGAGTATTCCACCATACCCGAGCCCGCCAGCAATACCGAAAAGCCGCCCGGCGCGCGCACGATGGCCTCTTCGAGCTTGGCTTTCCCGGTGAACACGTCGTGCAGGGTGATCTTGGGGTACAGGTTCAGGACCACGTCCAGGTTGGCCAGTCCAAGGTCGGCATCGAGCACCAGAACCTTGTGTCCGAGCTTGGCCAGCGCTGCCGCCAGATTGGCCGATACAAAGGTTTTTCCAACACCGCCTTTGCCGCTGGTAACAGCAAGCACCTTGCCCAGCGGCTTGAGCGGCAAGGGCACCGCAGCCGCTTCGTCTTGGGGAGATTTCTGGACATCGCTCATTATCAAATTCACCCTGTTAATTGCGCTGCCTATTGCGCCACGCCGGTGCCGCCGGAAAGGTTTCCGGCCCACGCGGGCTCGCCCACACCGCTATGACCGAACAGCATGCTCTTTTCCTCTGCGCTCACTGAAATTTCAGGCTGGGGCTCAATGAACACCTGGTTGCGACCATGGGTCTTGGCCTTGTAAAGCTGGACGTCGGCGCGGTCTGCCCAGAGGTCGGCTGTGGAGCGCACCCATTCCGGGGCGTAAGCGCCGCCGACGCTGATGGTCACTTTGATCTGTTGTATGGGCGTGATGGCGATAGAGAGGGACTCAACGGCCGCGCGAATTCGCTCGGCAACGATGCGCCCGATAGTGCCGTGGCAATTGGGCAGGATGACACCAAACTCCTCGCCACCATAGCGCGCCACCGTATCCATGGGGCGAACGCATGTGGCAAGGCATTTGGCAACGGCTTGCAGAACCTGATCACCGGCTAAATGACCGTGGGTATCGTTGACCTTTTTAAAGTGGTCAATGTCGAGCAACAGGAACAGGGCTGATTCCCCCGTGCGGGCCACAGAATCAATTTCGCGGTTCAAGACATTGCGGAAATGGCGCCGGTTGGACAAGCCAGTGAGCGGGTCTTTCTGAGACAGCTCGCACAGGTTGTCAATCACACTCTGCAAATATGCCAGGGGGGATTCTTCTGCAGCGCTTAGCGTGGCCGAGGGGTCGTGCTCGATCAGGGCGCGTGCGTCGTCCAGGCGAAGATCACGCAGATCAATCAGAGGGGATGAAGTGGGGGCGGTCACGTCATGTTCGGGTAGAGGGCAAATTGAGTCTAACAGGAACGGTTTTGCGGTACCGGGAAAATCGTCTGCTTTTGCATGCCAGTTCATCATCTTGACGCACGTGGGCGGGAAGGGTTCAAGGCGTGTCGGATGCGGGGTGATCGCAGTCTTCGCCGCTCGGACCGGTTGGCAGGTCCAGTGCCACTCAAGCCAGCCCGATGCTGTAAGTCAGGGCGATAAACCGCAGACCGAACAGGCCGGTTGCCGCCCCATGCGTACCTGCGCGAATTCCATGGATCGTCCGTCGATCATCAGCAGGCGACCGGTGAGGGGTTGGCCGGCGCCGCTGAGCAGTTTGAGCGTTTCGGCGGCCTGCATGGAGCCCACGACGCCCACCAGGGGCGCAAACACGCCCAGTGTCGCGCAACGGGTTTCTTCCAGTGTGGCGTCGGGCGGGAAGATGCACGCATAGCAAGGGGAGTCAGGCTGGCGCGGATCGTAAACGCAAACCTGGCCGTCAAAACGAATGGCCGCTCCGGATACCAGTGGTTTTCGGTGCCTGACGCTGGCCGCGTTGATGGCCTGGCGTGTGCTGAAGTTGTCGGTGCAGTCCAGAACCACGTCAACCTGCGGAACCACCTGGTCCAGCAGATTGACATCGGCCCGAATCTGCAGTGTCGTGATCTGCACTTGCGGGTTGATATCCTGGATCGCTTGTGCAAGCGATTCCACCTTGGGCTGACCCACACGGCCCATGGTGTGGGCGATTTGCCGTTGCAGGTTGGTCAGGTCCACCCTGTCGTGGTCGACCATGGTGATTCGCCCAACCCCAGCCGAGCCCAGGTAAAGCGCCGCCGCACAGCCAAGGCCGCCAGCGCCCACGACCAGGGCGTGGCTGCCCAATATACGCTCCTGCCCCTCAATTCCTATCTCGTCGAGCAGGATGTGGCGTGAATAACGCAGAAGCTGGTCATCTCGCATGGGATGTTCAATTTTCTTTCTTCTCTTCCTGACGCTCCACAAGTGTCTTGCTGACCAGAACCGGCAGGCCCTTGAGCTGGTTGATCGCCTGTTTGAGCTGGAAATCCTTGTCGGACCCGAATTCAGGCAGTCTGCGCTCGGCCGGTGGCTTCTTCAATTCTTCCTCCAGCCGCTTGCGTGCCTCTTCCCGGGCTTGCTCCTGGGCTTTTTGCAGCGCGTCATCGATTTTCTCGGTGCCCTGACCGTTGTTCAGGTGTTTTTCCAGATCCGCTTCGCGGGTGCGCAAAGCTGCAAAAAGGTTGCCTTCTTCGGTTTCGTCAATCATGACATCGGGAACAATGCCGCGCGCCTGGATCGAGCGACCACTGGGCGTGTAGTAGCGGCTGGTGGTCAACTTGAGGCCCGTGGTGGGGCATTTGTCGATCCTGAATGACGGGTCAAGGCACACCGCTGTTTGCACCGATCCCTTGCCGAAGGTCTGATTACCCAGCAGCGTGGCACGCTTATGGTCTTGCAGCGCGCCCGCCACGATCTCGCTGGCTGAGGCTGAACCTTCATTGACCAGCACCACAAGCGGCACCTTCTTGAGTGCTCCCTGCGTCACCTTTTGCAGTCGGGCCAGCGGGTCCGCTCCGCCCCGGCGCAAGTAAAACTCGGGTGCGGCCTTGAAGACCGACTTGCTCTCGGCCAGTTGGCCATCTGCCGACACCACGGTGACGTTTTCCGGCAGGAACGCGGCCGATATGGCCACCGCGGCATCCAGATAGCCGCCGGGGTCGTTGCGCAAGTCCAGAACCAGACCCTTGAGCTGGGGCTCCTGTTTGTAGATCTCTTCGATCTTGCGGGAGAAGTCCTCAACCGTTCGCTCCTGGAACTGGCTTAACCGAATCCAGGCATATCCCGGCTCGATCACCTTGCTGCGCACGGACTGGGTGCGTATCTCTTCACGGATGATGGTCACCGGAAAACTGCGATTCTCGGACTTGCGGAAGATGGTGAGCAAAACCTTGGTGTTGGGTTCGCCGCGCATGCGCTTGACGCCCTCGCTGAGGGCCAGGCCCTTGACGGGCGTGTCATCAATCTTGGTGATCAGGTCGCCGGGTTTGATGCCGGCCCGAAAAGCCGGGGAGCCTTCAATGGGCGAGATCACCAGGATCAGTCCGTCTTCCTGTGAAATTTCAATGCCAACGCCGACGAACTTGCCCGTGGTGCCCTCGTTAAATTCCTTGAGTGTTTTTTGGTCCAGGTACTGGGAGTGCGGGTCTAGGCTGGAAACCATGCCCACAATCGCGTCCGTGATGAGCTTCTTGTCGCTGACCGGCTCGACGTAATTGCGCTTGATCATGCCAAAGACGGTTGCAAGTTGTTGCAATTCTTCCAGTGGAAGAGGGGCCATGGCGTTGCGCGCCACCGTTTGCAGCGAGACGGTCGTCATGGCGCCAGCGACAACGCCAACCAGAATCCAACCTGCTGTTTTCAATCTCTGTGCCATAAATATTTCCGATTTGTGCAAAACAAGACAAACACCTGCGCCTACCTTGTCGCGCGAAGTCTCAACGCCATTCAATTCAACCGATTGGACACCCGGCAGCTTGGGGGGTTCCCCAGAAAATCAAGCTTTCCCCTGGGACGCCACGGCTGCGGCGGCCTGGGCTGCTGCTTGCGCGTCGCCAAGGTAGTAGTGTCGCAGGGGACGCAGGTCCTGATCGAGCTCATAGACCAACGGGATGCCATTTGGTATGTTGAGCCCCACGATGTCGTCATCCGAAATGTTATCGAGGTACTTCACCAGCGCGCGAATCGAGTTGCCATGGGCGGCAATGACCACGCGCTGGCCCGCCCTTATGGCAGGTGCCAGGGTCTCGTTCCAGAACGGCATGACCCTGGCCACCGTATCCTTGAGGCATTCCGTCAGGGGAACCTGGTCAGGTTGAAGTTTGGCATAGCGCAGGTCGCCACGCTCACAACGGGGATCGGTCGGCTCCAGGGCCGGCGGAGGGGTGTCATAGCTGCGGCGCCACTGCAATACCTGGGCGTCACCAAACTTTTTGGCCGTTTCGGCCTTGTTCAGGCCCTGCAGCGCGCCGTAATGACGCTCGTTGAGTCGCCAGCTGTTGACCACCGGCAGCCAGGTGCGGTCCATTTCGTCGAGCACATGCCACAACGTGCGGGTGGCCCGCTTGAGCACACTGGTGTAAGCCACGTCAAATTCATAGCGCTCAGATTTGAGCAACTTTCCAGCGTTTTTCGCCTGCTCAATGCCCAAAGGGGTCAGGTCCACGTCGGTCCACCCGGTGAACCGGTTGTCGAGATTCCAGGTCGATTCGCCATGGCGAATGAGAACGAGTTGGTGCATGTTTTTTGAACAGGAATGGGGTTGGCAAAATGGGGGCCAAGGGAACCTTGACTCCCTCATTCTAAAATGACAGGTTTATCGTAAGGAAAAAAGTGAAATTCATTCTCGACAACTGGATGATTATCTCCGTAGCGCTGGCCTCCGGGGCGATGTTGTTCTGGCCGGTTCTGCAGGGCGCGACTGGTGGCTCCCTGACAGCCGCGGCAGCGGTACAGCTCATTAACCGTGAAAAGGCAGTGGTCATTGATGTCTGCTCCGCTGCAGAATTCGCGACCGGGCACGTGGGTGGGGCAAGGAACATTCCGCTGGAGCAACTCACCGAAAAGCTGCCCATCGCCGTGAAGAACAAGGCCGTGCCCGTGATTCTGGTGTGCCGCTCTGGCGCCCGGTCAAGCCGTGCCGTGGCAACCACCAAGAAACTGGGCTACGACAACGTGCAGTCACTGGCGGGCGGTATGGCAGGATGGCAAGCCGCCAATTTGCCTATTGAAAAGAGCTGAACCGCTGCTTTCAACCTACGAGAAGAGAGATTTATGCAAACCGTCACGATGTACACCACCGGAACCTGCCCCTATTGCGTGCGCGCCAAACAAATTCTCAAGGCAAGAGGTGTGCAAGACATCCGGGAAGTGCGTGTGGACACTGATCCTCAGGAGCGCGCCAGAATGATGGAGGTTACCGGGCGACGTACCGTGCCCCAAATTTTCATTGGACAAACCCATGTGGGTGGCTGTGATGATCTTGAGGCTCTGGACGGGCAAGGCGGCCTGGTGCCGCTACTGGGTGCCGTTTGATTTGTCGCAGACCCGCTGCGCCTGTCACCTGAGATAATTCACACTTATCCTGTCAATCGCCCGCGATCACGTAAAGCAATGCGGGCCTTTTTTTAACCTGAAAGAAATACCATGGCCGAGCAGCAAGATCCAGTTTTCCAGATTCAACGCGTGTACCTCAAGGAAGCGTCGCTGGAGCAACCCAATTCCCCGGCCATCCTCCTGGAGCAGGAAACGCCTACTGTGGACATCCAGCTCGGTGTCAATGCAACGAATGTTGCCGAGGGTATCTTCGAAGTCAGTGTCACCGCCACGGTGCAGACCAAGATCAAGGACAAAACCGTTTTTCTGGTCGAGGCCACGCAAGCGGGCATCTTTGAGGTGCGCAACCTGCCGCAAGAGCAGATGAGTCAGATCATGGGCATTGCCTGCCCGCAGATCGTCTACCCTTACCTGCGCGGCAATGTGGCGGACTTGATTCAACGCGGCGGCTTCCCGCCGGTGCATCTGTCGGAAATCAATTTCCAGGCCATGTTCGAGCAGCAACAGCAGCAACAGGCCGCTGCTGGCGCGCCCGAAGAGGCACCGCGCATCGTTACACAGTAAAAGTATTGAAGTTTTAGGCCTCTAGCCCATGTATGACGGGCATAGCTAGCTATGAAAATAGTAGTGATTGGAGGCGGTGCCTGGGGCACGGCGCTGGCCGTCAGTGCCAGCACCAACCCAATGGCAGACAACGCGGTGACGCTATGGGCCCGCGATGCTGCGCAGGTGCAGCAAATGCTGACCCAGCGCGAGAACCGGCGCTACCTGCCCGGCATCGCGCTGCCAGGCGGTCTTGAGTTGAGCTCCATTGATCCCGGTCACTGGGATGCCAACCTGTTGCGCGGCGCTGAATTGGTCGTGGTGGCGACACCGATGCATGGCCTGCGTGCCATGCTGTCCCGGTTGGCAGCATGCACCGTTCCGGTAGCCTGGTTGTGCAAGGGGTTTGAGGCTGGCGATGGGACCCACTTTGGGCTGTTGGCCCATGAGGTCCAGGCGCAGGTGGCGCCCGGATTGAGCGCTGGCGTACTCAGTGGCCCCAGTTTTGCGCTGGAAGTGGCGCGCAGCCAGCCAAGCGCCTTGGTGGCAGCCAGCGTTCACGCCTGCGTGAGGGGCGCTCTGGTGAAGGCCTTTCACGGTCCCGTGCTGCGGGTCTATGCCAATGACGACATCATCGGTGCCGAGGTCGGCGGTGCGGTCAAGAATGTGCTGGCCATTGCCACGGGCCTGTGTGATGGCATGGGCCTTGGTCTCAACGCCAGGGCTGCGCTCATCACCCGGGGACTGGCGGAAATGACCCGCTTGGGGATCGCTCTGGGCGCGCGGTCGGAAACTTTCATGGGCCTGTCGGGACTGGGTGATCTGGTGCTCACGGCCACTGGCGATTTGAGTCGCAACCGCAGCATCGGTCAGCAACTGGCACAAGGCCAAACGCTGCAGCAGGCCATTGATTCGCTTGGGCACGTTGCCGAAGGGGTGTACAGCGCCCGCACCGTGGTGCAAAGAGCCCACAGCCTGGGCGTCGAAATGCCCATTGCACAGCACGTGGTTGCTTTGCTGGACGGTGTGATCCGGCCGGAGCAGGCGGTGGCCGCGCTTATGGGCCGCGACCCTGCCAGTGAACCGGCCTGAGTGGGCCCGTTTTGGTCAGGTGTCCTGGGCGATACGGGCCTTGATGTGGGCCAGCGCCTCTTCCACCTGGTCTACCAGGATCAGGCACAGAGCGCCTTCGCCCAAACCATCCAAGGCGGCGTCAATGGCGCGAAACTCGCCCTGAATCTCGTGAATGGTCCGGGTGCGCTTGGCTTGCCCCAGGCCTGCGCGCAGGAGCGCCAGCACTTCGCCGTCGGCGCGTCCGCGCTGGCACTGATCCTGGTAGAGCACCACTTCGTCAAACGCATCGCCCAGGATTTGGGTCTGCTGCCGGATGTCTTCATCGCGCCGGTCGCCCGCACCGCTGATCACCACGCGCCGAAGGGTTGCGGGCATACCCTGCACAGCCTGGACCAGCGCCGTAATGGCGTCGGGGTTGTGGCCGTAATCGGCAATGACGGTGGCTCCGCGGTAGTTGAACAGATTGAAGCGCCCCAGGGCATTGTTGGTGTCGTTGACAAAGCTGGACAAGCCTCTCTGTATGCCGTCCCAATCGAGCCCCAGGCCCCAGACGGCGGCAACCGCGGCCATGACGTTTTCGATCTGGAAACCAATGGTTCCGCCATGGGTCAGCGGAACCCGTGCCAGGTCAAGGGTGTGCCGGCCCGGGCCCTCGGCCGCCACCAGGTGGCCGTCTTCCAGGTAAATGGCACGCCGCCCCTGAGCCAGTTGAGTGGCCATCACCGGGTGATTGCGGTCCAGAGCGAAATAGGTCACCGAGCCGCGGCAATGGGCGGCCATGGCCACCACGTTGGGATCGGTCGCGTTGAGGACCGCAACGCCCGTCTCTGCGATGTTCTGCACGATGACCCGCTTGAGCACGGCCAGATCGTTCACCGTGGTGATGTAGTTCAGGCCCAGGTGATCACCGCTGCCGATGTTGGTCACCACCGCCACATCGCAGCGGTCAAATGCCAAGCCTTCGCGCAACATGCCGCCACGGGCGGTTTCCAGCACGGCCGCGTCCACGTCCGGGTGCTGCAGCACATTGCGGGCACTCTTGGGACCACTGCAGTCACCGGTGTCGATGCGCTGGCCGGCCACATAAACCCCGTCAGTGCTGGTCATGCCCACGCGCAGGCCGCTTTGGCCCAGAAGGTGCGCAATCAACCGCACCGTGGTGGTCTTGCCATTGGTCCCTGTCACGGCAACCACCGGAATGCGGCCGTTCTCATGCTCGCCAAACATGTTGGCGATGATGGCTTCGCCCACCGGTCGGGTCTTTCCATAGGACGGAGACAGGTGCATTCGCAACCCGGGGGCGGCATTGACCTCAACCACGCCACCGCCCTGCGCCTCCAGGGGATGCAGGATGCTGTCACAAACCACGTCCACGCCGCAGATATCCAGACCCACCATTTGGGCTGCAGCTACCGCCCTCTCGGCAATGGCCGGGTGGACATCGTCGGTGACATCGGTGGCCGAACCGCCCGTGGAAAGATTGGCGTTGTGTCGCAACGCCACCCGTTGTCCGTGTGCCAGCACCGAGCCGGCATCAAATCCCTGGTTAGCCAGGCAGGTTATGGCGATATCGTCGAACTTGATTTTGGTCAGGGAGGTGGCGTGGCCCGTACCCCGGCGCGGATCGCTGTTGACCTGTTCCACAAGTTCGCGAATGCTGTGCACTGCGTCTCCGACCACGTAGGGCGCCGCACGGTGCGAAGCGGCAACGAGTTTGTCTCCCACCACCAGCAGCCTGAAGTCATGGCCGGGCAAAAAGCGCTCCACAAGAATAGACCGACCAAACTCCGCCGCCGCGACCCAGGCCGTCTCTAACTGTTCCTGCGAGGTGATGTTGACGGTGACGCCCTTGCCCTGATTGCCATCTTTGGGTTTGAGAACCACGGGCATGCCGATCTCGTTGGCTGCGGCCCAGGCATCTTCCACGCTGTCCACCTCGCGCCCATGTGGCACAGGCACACCCGCTGCCGCCAGCAGTTTTTTGGTCAGTTGCTTGTCCTGTGCAATGGCTTCGGCGATAGCGCTGGTCACGTCCATCTCGGCGGCCTGGATGCGGCGCTGTTTGCTGCCCCATCCAAACATAACCATGCTGCCCTCGGTCATTCGTCGGAACGGGATGCCACGCGCCAGCGCAGCATCAACGATGGCACCGGTGCTTGGACCCAGGCGCACGTCCTCGTCAAGATCGCGCAGCTGGGTCAACGCTTGCTCCAGGTCGAATTCGGTATCTTTTTTGGCCGCCTCGCAAAGGGCCTGGGCCAGTTCAAGGGCCAACCGCCCCACAGCCTCCTGCGAGTACCCGATGATGACCTGATGCACGCCTGGATCCAGGGTCGGCGTCGTGCGCCGGAAGGTAACCGGGCAACCGGCCTGGGCTTGCAGGTCCAGCGCGGCGACGCCCATGACATGGGCCAGGGTGATCCGGTCGTCGTGCCCCGTGGGCTGTAGCGGACTGATGGCCGGGAATCGCGACCGAAGGCGTGCTTCAAAACCATCGAGTTCGGTGATCGCGCATTCTTGTGTGGAGCAGGTAACGATGGCCTCAATGGCAGTCTGGTGGGTCCACAAATTGGGGCCTCGAAGGGCGCGTATGCGTGAGACGTTCATGGACTCAATGGCCTATTCTGGAGGTTGATTCAAAGGACCGCAGACCCGCACCGATCAGTTCCGGGGCGATCTCCAGGGACCAGGCTGCCGCCACTGCGGCCATGACCATCTTGGGATTGTTCGCCTTGCTGGGTTTGAGCGAACCCAGAGCGATCTGTGCAATCTCATCGCCGCCCTGGGCCAGAACGATCTGGTTGTCGCGCACGAACAGCACCCGCCCGCCGTCGGCCCGATGGTCTGACAGCGAAGGCAGCAGGGCGTCATGACCATAGAGAATGACCGAGCCGTCACACAACTCTGCCAAGGAGCAAACCAACGGATCGTCGGCATTGAGCACCGCAGTGCCGTGGGGCAGGATCACGTCGATCTGGGTGCGTACGACGTTGAACAGCTTGTCCATGTTATCGATGTAGTACTCGCCGAGTTCGTCCAGGCTGCCCATGTCCGTGACGATGCCAACTGAACATTTATCGTAGGCCAGGCCTTCACTCAGAATCATCCGGTTGCTTGACTCAAACACCGCGGCCTGAACCGACCTGTTGATCAGCAGACGTTGCCCTGCCTGCCAGTTGACGCAATCCATTGAATCAACCTGCCGGGACCCGATGAAAAACCCGTCCCGGCAGGTTGTTCCCACCTGTTTGCCACTGATCTGAATCAGCCAGGCCACCAGCCGGGCGATGCGGGTGGTGTCTTGCGTGCCGGTGATGCCTACGATCGGAATGCGCCCATTATTTTCGGAACCGAACAGGTGCTCGATGATGGCTTTGCCAATGGGGCGAGGCTTTCCGTCGGCGGGCTTGAGGTGAGAGAGCAGCCCCGGGCTGGCATTGACTTCGATCACGGCACCACGTTGCTCGGACAAAGGGCGACGGATGTCTTCGAGCACCATGTCCACCCCGGCGATGTCCAGTCCCACGACGCGCGCGGCCAGGGCAGCCGCCGCCGCAACGCTGGGGTGGATGGCATCCGTCACGTCAAAAGCAACGTTGCCATTGCGCTGAATCAATACGGCCTGGCCCGGGAAAGGAACGTCGTAGGCGGTCAAGCCCTGGCGTTCGAGCTCAAGGATGATTTCTGCGCCGTTTTCTGGCGCGAGAGCATTGAGCGGGGAATCCTCGGCGGTGCCCCGCCGGGGATCGGAGTTGATCTGGCTGTCCACCAGTTCGATGATGCTCGACTTGCCGTCGCCTGTGACCCAGGCTGCTTCACCGCGCGCGGCGGCAACCACCCGCTTGCCGACCACGAGAAGGCGATGCTCGTTGCCGACGATGAATTGCTCGACGATCACGCTGCTGCCGCCTTTGCGCTGTGCCAGGGCAAAAGCGGCGTCGATTTCATGTTGGTTCTTCAAGTCCAGGGAAACGCCACGACCGTGGTTGCCGTCATAAGGCTTGATCACCACCGGCAGCCCGATCTCCTGGGCGGCCTCCCAAGCATCGAGGGCATTCTGGACCACACGTCCCTCGGGGATCGGCACGCCGCAGGAACTCAGGAGCGACTTGGTCAAGTCCTTGTCACTGGCGATCGATTCGGCGATGGCGCTGGTCTGGTCGGTCTCGGCAGTCCAGATGCGGTGCTGACTGGCTCCGTACCCGAGTTGCACCAGATTGCCCTCGTTGAGGCGGATGTGCGGGATGCCACGCTCGGTGGCGGCGTTGACGATGTGCGCGGTGCTGGGCCCCAGGCACAGCGAGTCCACCATTTCGTGCAACCGCGCTATGCTCGATGTTACGTCGTGAGGCTGGTCATTGATGGCCGCCATGAGCAACTCCAGGCCAGCGGCAAGCGCCGCGCGACCGACTTGTTCGTTGCGGGTGCGAAAGGCAACCTTGTAAATACCTCGCTGGGGAGTCTGGCGGGCTTTGCCAAAACCGGTTTGCATGCCAGCGAGGTTTTGCATCTCAAGCACGACGTGCTCCAAAATGTGTCCCGCCCAGGTGCCCTCGCGCAGTCGCAGGAGGAATCCGCCGGGCTCTCCCACACCGCAGCGGTGGGCTGCCAACCCGGGCAACCATTGGGTCAATCGTTCGTAGAATCCGGGAATTGTGTGGGAGGGGTGGTCTTCCAGCACGCCAATATCAACCCACGCTTCGATGACCGGACGATAGGTCCAGATATTGGGACCGTGCAGATGCGTTACCCGCAGCAATTGAATTGTTTTGGTTGTCATGAATCTCGGCAAGCTGAGCACTCAAACACTGCGCCCGTGGCCCTGGTTCCTGGTTGATGTGACGTTGCGGAACAAAATGATGGAGCTGTCAATGATAATGGTCATCGCAATCAGGTTTCATCCGTTAAGGTATTGCGCCTAATGCTTGGTGCGCCTTGCCGCCTGCGGGTCAGGCCCGCACCCGGTCAAAATATCGCCCCGTGTCCGCATTGAAATCCGAGATAACCTGGCTCCAATGACAAACCAAATCCTTGCCTCCGCCCCCCTGGTGATCGATGAAATCCCGCCTGATTGGCGGGCCGACGTGCTGGCACAACTGCACAAAGAAGAAAACGTTCTGGCCACGCTGGAGGTTGACCTTGACACCAAACTTTGTTTTGTCAAAGGTCTGATTCTGGTCACCAACCAGCGCATTCTGAGCTGTTCTGCCGATACGGGGTGGTTGGACTGGCCCTATCGGGACGGTTTATCCCTTCGGCACCACGACCATGCCGGCGTGGCGCATCTTGAACTCCATGATGCCCGGGAACGGCTGGCAAGCTGGCGCTTCACGCTGGGGCGCAACCTGCACGCGATCCGGTTGTTCGACCAATTCCAGGTCCAGCTTCAGAGCCATGTGACCGGCCAGCCGCCTGCCTTGCCCGAAGGGCATCGCTGCCCGAGCTGCAAGGCGCCTCTGGAGCCCGACCAGGACGAATGCCCGATTTGTACCAAGGTGATCCACACCCCGCCCTCGACCTGGACGCTGTTTCGCCTCTGGCGCTTTGCCAAACCGTACAAAGGGCAATTGCTGGCCGGTTTGGGGCTGACCCTGCTCGGCACCGCCGCGAGCATGGTGCCGCCCTACCTGTCCATGCCCTTGATGGACAAGGTCCTGATTCCGTTTCAAAACGGCCAGCACATAGATCCCATGCTGGTGGCGATGTACCTATCGGGCTTGCTGGGCTCGGCGGCGCTGGCATGGGCGCTGTCCTGGGCCAAGTCCTACATCCTGGCCCTGGTGTCCGAGCGCATTGGAGCGGATTTGCGAACCACTACCTACGAGCACCTGATGCGCATGTCGCTGGAGTACTTTGGCGGCAAACGCACCGGCGACCTGATGTCGCGCATCGGCAGCGAGAGCGACCGTATCTGCGTCTTTCTGTCTCTGCACCTGCTGGACTTTGCCTCCGACATCCTGATGCTCATCATGACGGCAGTCATCCTGATCTCGATCAACCCGTGGCTGGCGCTGGTCACGCTGGTGCCGCTGCCCTTTATTGTGTGGATGATCCGCGCGGTGCGGTTTCGCCTGCAGACCGGGTTTGAAAAAATCGACCGTGTCTGGTCGGAGGTGACCAGTGTGCTGGCCGACACCATCCCTGGGGTGCGGGTGGTCAAGGCATTTGCCCAGGAGCACCGCGAGGCGGCTCGTTTTCGCGAGGCCAACAAGCACAACCTGGCGGTCAACGACCGGCTGAACAAAGTCTGGGCGCTTTTTTCCCCCAGCGTCTCGTTCATGACGGAACTGGGCTTGCTGGTGGTGTGGGGTTTTGGCATCTGGCTGGTGTCCCGCAGTGAGATCACGGTGGGTGTGCTGATGGCCTTCATTGCCTACATCAGCCGCTTCTATGGGCGGCTGGACTCCATGAGCCGCATTGTCTCCGTGACCGAAAAGTCTGCCTCGGCGGCCAAGCGTATTTTTGACATCCTCGATCACGTCTCCAGCGTGCCCGAGCCGACCCAGCCGGTGCGGGTGGACAGCGTCCAGGGCCGCATCGATCTGATTGACGTGAGCTTCCGTTACGGCAACCGGGAGGTCAACCGGGGCATCAACCTGCACATTGAGCCTGGCGAGATGATTGGGCTGGTCGGGCACAGCGGCTCGGGGAAAAGCACGCTGGTCAACCTGATTTGCCGCTTTTACGACGTCTCGGAGGGCTCGATCCGGGTGGACGGCGTGGACATCCGCTCGTTTTCCGTGGCTGACTTCCGCCGCAACATCGGGTTAGTGTTGCAAGAGCCCTTCCTGTTTTTCGGCACCGTTGCCGAGAACATCGCTTACGGCAAACCCCACGCCAACCAGGCCGAAATCATCGCGGCGGCGCGCGCGGCCCATGCTCATGAGTTCATTTTGCGACTGCCGCAGGGCTACGACTCGATGGTCGGTGAGCGGGGGCAGGGCTTGTCCGGTGGTGAGCGCCAGCGCATCTCGATTGCCCGCGCCTTGTTGATTGACCCGCGCATACTGATTCTGGACGAAGCCACTTCCTCTGTCGATTCGGAAACCGAGAAGGAAATCCAGAAAGCGCTTGAGAACCTGGTGCAGGGCCGCACCACCATTGCCATTGCCCACCGCCTCTCCACGCTGCACCGCGCCGACCGCCTGGTCGTGCTGGACCGCGGCCAGGTGGTGGAAGTGGGGACGCACGATGCCCTGATGGCTTCCCAGGGTGCTTACTACAACCTGTATCAGGCCCAGGCCCGCAACATGGACGTTGACATGGATGACGCACCGCAGAGCAGCGAACCGATGGAAGGCCTGCCATGAGCAGCACCAATTTTGAACTGACCCGCAACCCGTTCGGCACGCTGGTGCTGACCACTGCCCACGGCCAGGTGTTTGAGGGCGTGGTGCCGGTTCGCGCTTTTCCGATCCAGTCGCCGCAGGACGGCATTGGCATGGTGCACACCGACGGCCATGAAGTGGCCTGGCTGGAGCATTTGTCTGACGCCCCGCCGTCTGTCGCCCAACTGATACGCGAGGAGCTTGAAACGCGTGAGTTCATGCCAGAGATTCTGAACATCGACAGCGTGACGAGCTTTTCGACACCCTGTACCTGGCAGGTTCAGACCGACCGGGGCGAGACCCGCTTCGTGCTGCGCGGGGATGAGAACATTCGCCGCGTTGGACCGACCATTTTGCTGATCACGGACTCGCACGGCATTCAGTTCCTGATTCGCGACAAGGACAAGCTGAGCAAGGAGAGTCGCAGGATTCTGGACCGATTCTTATAAGAAATCGGGTTCTTGCCCTTGTCATCATTGTATAAATAGCTATGAATAATGTAGCGAACGGCGGACCTGCCGGTCTTTGGCACCAGGGCGGCCCCACGCTGACCGCCGGGTTGCCGTTATGCTCACCGTCATGACAACAAATTTTAATTTTTCCTCCGAGAGCCTGGTCGCGCTGGCTCAGTCGGATGTGGCGCGAGCATTGGATGAGGATGTTGGCTCCGGCGACCTCACCGCCAGCCTGATTGACCCCCATACCCGCTGTGCCGCGCGCATTTTGGCGCGTGAGTCAGCGGTGATCTGCGGAGCGCCCTGGGTGCAGGCGGCGTTTGAGCAACTCGACCCATCGGTTCAAATCGTGTGGCATGTGCCGGAGGGCCAGCGCTGCAAGAGTGACCAGGTGGTTCTGGAGATGAAGGGCATGGCGCGCAGCCTGCTCACGGCGGAGCGTACAGCGCTCAATTTTTTGCAATTGCTCAGCGGCGTGGCGACCAAAACCGCCGAGTATGTGGCCGCTGTCAACAGCGTGCCGGGAAATCGGGCCCAGATCGTCGATACCCGCAAGACGCTGCCGGGAATGCGGCTGGCGCAAAAGTACGCGGTGCGCACTGGAGGCGGCACCAACCACCGCATCGGTTTGTACGACGCCGTGCTGATCAAGGAGAACCACATTGCCGCGGCCGGTGGTGTGGTCGCCGCTCTGGAGCAGGCGCGCAAGGTCGCGCAAAAGGCCAGTTTCATCGAGATCGAGGTTGAAACTCTGACACAGCTGGCGCAGGCGTTGGACGCCGGGGTCAAGATGGTGTTGCTCGACAACATGAGCCTGGCCATTCTGCGCGAGGCTGTTGAAATCAATGCCGGTCGAGCGATTCTGGAAGTCTCTGGCGGGGTGAATCTCTCCACGGTGTGCGATATCGCCGCCACCGGCGTGGACCGCATCTCGATTGGCGCCTTGACCAAGGACGTCAAGGCCACCGATTTTTCCATGCGTTTTGGGGAACAACCGGCCTGAGCTCGGGTCGATTCAAGCTGCAATTTTGATGAATAGGGTGAGTAATGAGTGTGAATGAAGCCACGATCAAGGACGTCGAATATGAGCAACCTCAGCAGGACGCCGCGCACAACGCAGGGGTGTGTGCCACCAAGCACGCCTGGGCCCGGGTTCCTGCCGAGCCTGCTGCCGCCGAGCGTGCCGCTCTGAAGGACAAAATTCGCCGCTTGCTCAAGGAGCGCAACGCGGTGATGGTGTCGCACTATTACGTGCACCCTGACCTGCAGGATCTGGCCGAAGAAACCGGCGGCATTGTCAGTGATTCCCTGGAAATGGCGCGTTTCGGGCGCGACCATGCGGCCACCACGCTGGTGGTCTCAGGCGTGCGCTTCATGGGGGAGACTTCCAAAATTCTATCGCCTCACAAGACGGTGCTCATGCCCGATCTGGACGCTAATTGCTCACTCGATCTGGGCTGCCCCATTGATGACTTCAGTGCGTTTTGTGACGCTCACCCGGATCGCACCGTGGTGGTCTACGCCAACACCAGCGCGGCGGTCAAAGCCCGCTCCGACTGGCTGGTCACCTCAAGTTGCGCGCTGGACATTGTGAGCGCACTCAAGGCCAAGGGCCACAAGATTTTGTGGGCGCCTGATCGGCATCTGGGTGGCTATATCCAGCGCGAAACCGGCGCCGACATGGTGATGTGGGGCGGCTCGTGCATCGTTCACGACGAGTTCAAGGCCTTTGAGCTGCAGGACTTGATCAAGGAGCATCCTGGCGCCAAGGTACTGGTGCACCCGGAGTCACCCAGGGACGTGATTGCGCTGGCTGACGCCGTGGGTTCCACCTCGGGCATTCTCAAGGCGGCTCAGGAGATGCAGGCCAAAGAGTTCATCGTGGCCACCGACAACGGCATGATGCACAAGCTGCGCACACTCAACCCCGGCAAGGTGTTTTTTGAAGCACCCACCGCCGGCAACAGTGCCACCTGCAAGAGCTGCGCCCACTGCCCCTGGATGGCCATGAACGGCCTGGCTGATGTGGCCCGGGTGCTGGAGACCGGTGCCAATGAAGTCCACGTGGACCCGGCCCTGGGCCTGCGCGCCCGTGTGCCGATTGACCGCATGCTGGCATTTACCGCGGCGGCCAAGGGTGGTCAGGATGCGGGGACCTTGGTGCCGGGAATTGGCGCGGCCTGAAGGTCCAACAAAATTTCATTTTTGGCGATTGAAGACCCACGAGGGCTAGGCAGTGCCTGCGCGGTGCCCCAAGGGTTTGTCGGTGTTTGAAGCGCCTTTGATATTCTTTCTTCTTGGATCCTGTCTTGCGATTTCTCAACGAACGGGGCTTGCAGACGCCTAGGATGGCTCGGCATGCGGGTTGAGGCTAGGGGCTGAGTCAGTGGGCCACTTCCATCGTTCAGTCCGTGGCCCGATATCCCGTGCACTTGGTTCATTACCTTTTGATGGAGATATCATGAAAACCAGAATCAGTCCGCCGCGGCTGTTCACAAAAGTCGGCCTTACCATGTTGTTGACGCTCTCCACGGTTGCTCTCGCCCAAGCCTTGCCCAAGGAGGGCAGCTTCGACATCACAAACTGCTACTCCGGGACGGCGAATCGGATCACCTTCTCCAAGGCAAATTTTGCGAGCACCTTTGAGCATTCAGGAACCGTACTCAGCAATCCACCCGGAGGCATGTTTGACAAAAGTACCTTTCATTGCGTGGGCATGGATTCCACATTCGATGGGAAAAGTTCGGGACGTTCGGTCTGCGAGGCGACTGATCCAGACGGCGATAAACGCCTGACCGATTTTTCTTACGGCAGCGATGGGAAGGTGACCCGGATGACGGTTGAGGGAACCGGGAAATACGAGGGTCTGGTCGAAAGCAGCAGCTACACGCGGCTTGGGCCGTTCCCTGTCATCAAGACTGGAATCTATCAGAACTGCAACCACCAGACTGGGACCTACAAGCTGAAATAGGTCGATCAAACTTCCAGGTTGTCGATCAAACGAGTTTTTCCCAGCTTGGCCGCACCCAGAACCACCAGCGGGTCGCCGGGCAGGGGGAGTTGCAGGTCGCTGCGGCGGCGCACGGTCAGGTAGTCGGGCTGCCAGCCGCGGGCTGTGAGGGCGTGCATGGCCTGCGCTTCGATGGTGGCAATGTCAGTGGTGCCGGTGCGCAGGGCGGCCGCCATGGATTTGAGGGTCTGCGACAGTTGCACTGCTTCCATGCGCTCGGGTTCGCTCAAGTACCCGTTGCGTGAAGACAGCGCCAGGCCGTCGGATGCGCGAAGGGTGGGCGCACCGATGATTTCGATGGGCAGGGCGAACTGTTGCACCATGCGCCGGATGGCCATAAGTTGCTGGTAGTCCTTTTGCCCAAACACCGCCACGCCGGGCTGGACACAGCCAAAGAGCTTCATCACGACTGTGCACACGCCCACAAAAAAACCAGGCCGGAAGTGGCCTTCCAGAACGTCGCAGAGGTCGGTGGGGGGATGAACCTTGAAGGTTTGCGGTTCAGGGTACAGTTCCTTCTCGCTGGGTGCAAAGACCACATCACAACCCGCCGCTTGCAGTTTTTCACAGTCAGATTCCCAGGTGCGGGGGTAGGTGTCAAAGTCTTCGTGTGGCAAGAACTGAAGGCGGTTCACAAAAATGCTGGCCACCGTGATATCGCCCAGCGGTCGTGCCTGACGCACCAGTGCCAGATGGCCTTCGTGCAGATTGCCCATGGTGGGCACAAAGGCAGTGCGATTGAAGCAAGCGAGGTGTTCGCGCAGTTCGGCAATGGTGTGGATGATTTTCATGGCTTGCTCTGCGGGCAGCGTTGGCCAATATGCTGTGCCGCCTTCAACGATTTAAATAAACTTACCAAGCGTGTTGGGCATTGTCCGGGAAGGTGCCGTCCTTCACGGCAGCAACATACGCCTGCATGGCCTCGCGCACGCCGGGCGCGCCGGTCATGAAGTTGCGAACAAATTTGGGCATCTTGCCCAGGTTGATGCCCAGCATGTCGTGCAGCACCAGCACCTGGCCGGCCGTGTCTTTGCCCGCGCCAATGCCAATGGTGGCGCAATGGGTCAGTTCGGTGGTGAGCTCGGCCGATAGGCTGGCCGGCACCATCTCCAGCACCATGAGTGTGGCACCGGCGTCCTGTAACTCATGGGCCTGGCACTTGAGCAGGGCGGCCGATTCTGTCGTCTTGCCCTGCACCCGGTAGCCGCCCAGTGAGTGCACGGTCTGCGGCGTCAGGCCCAGATGCGCGCAGACTGGAATGCCGCGTTGCACCAGAAAATGCACGATTTCCGCGGTCCAGCCGCCGCCTTCGAGCTTGACCATGTGCGCGCCAGCGTGCATCAGCAGCGAGGCGTTGCTAATGGCCTGCTCTCGGGACTCCTGGTAGCTGCCAAAGGGCAGATCGCCGAGCAGCCAGGCCGTGGCCTGAGCCCGACGCAGACCGCGTGCCACGCTCTCCACGTGGTAGCACATGGTTTCCATCGACACGCCCACCGTGCTAGAGCGGCCCTGGCAGACCATGCCCAGCGAGTCGCCTACCAGAATGCTCTCGACGCCAGCGGCGTCGGCCACCGCTGCGAATGTCGCGTCGTAGGCGGTGAGCATGGTGATCTTTTCGCCCCGGCTGTGCATCTCCAGCAGGCGCGGCAGGCTGATGGGCTTGCGCGTGGGCGGGCTGGCGTGCGAGGGCAGCGTTCCGTAGGGCGTGTCGGCTTGTGGGGTGGGAGGGTTCATTCGGTGCTCCGGAAAAGTGGCGCAGCCGGGCAAATCTGGGGCCCGGGCGCGTCGGTCAGGGCGTCAAAATGGTGGGCAGTGCCACCCCGTCAGTTTGTGGGTAGTCGCGGCTGAAGTGCAGACCGCGGCTTTCGTGGCGCGCCTGGGCGCTGCGCACAATCAGGTCGGCCACCTGGACCAGGTTGCGCAGCTCCAGCAGGTCGCGGGTGACATGAAAGTGGGCGTAAAACTCTGCAATTTCACCTTGCAACAGCGCAATACGGTGTGCGGCACGATCAAGTCGCTTGTTGGTGCGCACAATGCCCACGTAGTCCCACATGAAGCGGCGCAGCTCGTCCCAGTTGTGCGAGATCACCACCGCTTCGTCGGCATCGCTGACGCGGCTGTCGTCCCAGGCGGGCAGGGAAGGCGTGGGTTTTGCGGGGTTTTGCACGATGTCCTGCACCGCGGCGCGGGCAAACACCATGCACTCCAGCAGCGAATTGCTGGCCAGCCGGTTGGCGCCATGCAGGCCACTGCAGGCGGTCTCTCCAATGGCGTACAAGCCCGGCACATCGGTTCGCCCGGCCAGGTCGGCCTTGACGCCACCGCAGGTGTAGTGGGCGGCAGGCACCACCGGTATGGGCTCTTTGGAGATGTCGATGCCCAGTTCCAGGCAGCGGGCATAGATGTTGGGAAAGTGTTCCTTGAGAAAGCTCAGGGGTTGGTGGGAGATGTCGAGATAGACGCAGTCAAGCCCGCCTTTTTTCATCTCGAAGTCAATGGCGCGGGCCACCACATCACGTGGGGCCAGCTCGGCGCGCGCGTCGTGTTGTGGCATGAAACGTGTGCCATCGGGCAGCAGCAGGCGTCCACCCTCGCCCCGTACCGCTTCGCTGATGAGGAACGACTTGGCGTGCGGGTGGTAAAGACAGGTCGGGTGGAACTGGATGAATTCCATGTTCTCGACACGGCACCCGGCGCGCCAGGCCGCGGCGATGCCGTCGCCAGTGGTGGTGTCGGGATTGGTAGTGTAGAGGTAAACCTTGCCCGCACCCCCCGTGGCCACGATGGTGTGAGGTGCCTCAAAAGTGAGTACTTCGTCCGTGGCCTCATCGAGCGCATACAGCCCGAGGCAGCGCCGGGCGCCTGCCGGGTTGCCCGCGCCAGGCAACTTCTCGCTGGTAATCAAGTCAACCAGGGTATGGTTTTCAAACAGGGTGATGTTGGGCGTCTGACGCACCCGCTCGATCAGCGTGCTTTGCACCGCTGCGCCTGTGGCGTCGGTGACATGCACGATGCGCCGAGCACTGTGACCGCCTTCGCGGGTGAGGTGCAAATGGTCATCTTCCTCAGAGAAGGGAACGCCCATTTTCTGCAACCATTGAATCGATTCGGGCGCGCGTTCGACCACAAAGCGTGTGGCCTCCAGGTCGCAAAGGCCCACGCCCGCAATCTGCGTGTCCTGCACGTGGGCCTCAAAACTGTCGTCCTTGGCCCACACGACGGCAATGCCGCCCTGGGCCCAACCACTCGAACCCTCCATCATTCCGCGTTTGGTAATGATCGCCACTTTGTGGGTCGGCGCCAGAAGCAGTGCCGAATTAAGCCCAGCCAGGCCGCTGCCAACGATCAGGACGTCGAAATGATGGGTAGGAGAAGGGGTCACGGAAGGTGGGCTCAAGTGGGTAAATAGGCCAGGCGAACGTAGATGGGAGCATACACCTCGGCCTGGGTGATTTCGACCAGGGTTTCCTTGGCCAGTTCGAGCAGAGCAATGAAAGTGACCACCAGTACCGGGATGCCTTTGACGGGGTCGAACAGGTCCTCAAATTCAACGAAACGGCGACCCTGCAGCTTTCTGAGAACCATGCTCATGTGCTCGCGCACCGACAGCTCCTCGCGGGTAATTCGGTGGTGCTGCACCAGTGTGGCGCGTTGCAGTATGCCGGCCCAGGCCTCTTGCAGGTCTACCACATTGACATCGGGAAAACGCGGCTGCAGCGACTGTTCAATGTAGACCTGCGCCCGCAGGAAGTCCCGCCCATGCTGCGGCAGCGCATTGAGCTTGGCACCAGCGAGTTTCATTTGCTCGTATTCCAGCAGGCGGCGTACCAGTTCGGCGCGTGGGTCTTCGGGTTCCTGCCCGGGCGCCGCCTTCTTGGGCGGGAGCAGCATGCGGGACTTGATTTCGATCAGCATGGCCGCCATGAGCAGGTACTCGGCTGCAAGCTCGAGGTTGCGGCCACGGATTTCTTCGACATAGACGAGGTACTGGCGAGTGACCCCGGCCATGGGAATATCGAGAATATTGAAGTTTTGCTTGCGGATCAGGTACAGCAGCAAGTCCAGCGGACCCTCAAAAGCCTCCAGAAAGACTTCAAGCGCATCGGGCGGGATGTATAGATCCTGCGGCATGGCGAACAGTGGCTCGCCATAGAGCCTGGCCACGGCGATGTTGTCCACCACGTCCGGCAGGTGCGTCGAATCGGACGGGTTGCGCTCGGTCAGAGCGGAATCCTCTACCATGCCAGACCTCGATGTGCTATTGAAAAAATAGCCGCAAACTCAATACAGATAACGGCTAACAGCCGTTTTATGCCTGATCGATATTGGTCTGGTAGACGTAGGGCTTTTGCTTGACCCGGGCGGCTTGAAATTCGTCAGAGGTGGCGGCGTCCACGGATTTTTTCCACATTTGGGCGCGGCCGTCGAGTTGTCCGGCACTCATCTGCGGGTTCGTGACCTTGAGCTGGTCAATGAATTTGGTCGCTTCAGAGTAGTACATGGGGCGGTAGAAGATATGCATGAACAAAACCTTTTTGTGTATTTTAACCCGTCGTTTTGCCATTGATCCTCAACGTCTACATGTACCATGAGTCCTATGTACATTCAATTGTGCTTTTCGACCGTCGTCCAATGAACGAACTTCTTCATCCTTCGGCATGGGTTCGTCTGGACTGGGCGTTGCTGGTGGTTGTCGCCTGGCTCCTGGTAGGAGTAATGGGCATTGCTGCGCTTCGACGCTTCCGGTTTGTGGCTGTGGTGCTGTTCCCGATAAGTGGCGCCTTTTCCCTCTTGTTGCTCGGGTTGGGGCTGAGCGCCCTGGGCAGTAGGCCCGAGGTGGCCGTGCTGCCCATCGGGCTTCCCCAACTGCCATTTCACCTGCGCCTGGACAGTCTTTCAAGCTTCTTCCTGATGGTCATTGGCGGTGTGTCGGCGGGGGTGTCCGTCTTTGCGGCGGGTTATTTTCGCAAGGGCGAGGGGACGCCACCGGGCCTGATCTGTTTGGAGTACCACATTTTTTTGTCCAGCATGGTCATGGTTGTGCTCGCCGATGATGCCTATGCCTTCATGGTGGTCTGGGAGACCATGGCGTTCTCGTCATTCTTTCTGGTCATGGCCAATCACCGCATTCCTGAAATTCGAAACGCTGCCTATCTCTACATGCTGGTCGCGCACATCGGCGCGTTGGGTATTTTGCTTTCTTTTGGTGTCTTGCAGGCCAATACCGGTGACTACACTTTTGCCAATATGCGCGCCCAGCACCTGTCACCGTTCTGGGCTTCGGTAGCATTTGTTCTGGCTCTGTTCGGCTTTGGCGCCAAGGCTGGATTGTTGCCATTGCACATCTGGCTGCCAGAGGCCCATCCGGCGGCGCCATCGCCCATGTCGGCCTTGATGAGCGGTGTGATGCTCAAGATCGCGCTATACGGCATGCTGCGGGTGTCATTCGATTTGCTGCAAACCCGGATTTGGTGGTGGGGCGTGTTGCTGATGGCGATCGGATTGGCCACCGCTCTCTTCGGGGTCGTCTTCTCCACCGTGCAAGTCGAAATGAAGCGTCTGCTGGCCTACTCCTCGATTGAGAACGTGGGCCTGATGTGCGCGGGTTTTGGCCTGTCCCTGTTGTTCTCATCCTATGGCATGAATGCGCTGGCGGCCTTGTCGCTAACGGCTGCGCTATACCACTTGGTGAGCCATGCTTTTTTCAAGAGCCTCCTGTTTTGCAGCACCGGGGCGGTCTTGCATGCCACTGGAGAGCGCAGCCTGGGCAAGTTGGGCGGCCTGATCCGTTACATGCCCTGGGTGGCCTGGCCCACCCTGATCGGTGTCCTAGCCTGTGCCGGCTTGCCGCCCCTGGGGGGTTTCGTGGCGGAGTGGCTGTTGTTGCAGAGCTTCTTGTTTACCACCGGCTTACCCAGTTCTTTTCTGAATATGCTGGTTCCCGTGCTGGCGGCGTTGATCGCGCTGATTGCCGCACTGTCAGGCTTCACCATGGTCAAGTACTTTGGCGTCATTTTTTTGGGGCAGCCGCGTGAGGAGAAATTGTTGCGCGCGAGGGACGCAGGCCCCTGGGAGCGCGCTGGCATGCTCTGGCTGGTGGTTGGTTGCGTGGCGCTTGGGCTGTTTCCGAATCAGGTGATCGCCTTGATCGATCCCGTCACACAAATGATGGTCCAGACCGGTCTGGCACAGTCGGTCGCGGTCAACGGGTGGTTGCTGGTTCCCGTGAGCATTGAGCGTGCAAGCTACGCACCGGCTATCTTCCTGCTTGGCGTGCTCGCCAGCTTCGGTTTGGCCTACCTGCTTGTTCGCAGGTTGTACAACGGCCGCACCCGGCGCGCGCCGGCATGGGACTGTGGCTATCCCTGGCAGACAGCGCGCATGCAGGACACAGCGGAAGGTTTTGGGCAACCTATCCGGCAAATTTTTGAGCCGATGTTTCACATCACGCGGGAATTGCCTACGCCCTTTGATGCGCGGCCGCGCTACGGCGTGACGGTGGAGGACCCGCTGTGGCGCTGGCTGTACCTGCCGGTGGCCGCTACCGTCGAACGTGTTTCAAAATTGATCGGCCGGTTGCAGCAGGGCCGCATTGCCGTCTATCTGATGTACAGCTTCGTCACATTGATTGTGGTGCTGATGGCGGTCAAACAATGAGTTGGCTCGGACTGCTGTCGCAATTGATGGCGATCGCAATGGCGCTGGCGCTGGCGCCGCTGCTCACGGGCTGGGTGAACCAGTGGCGAGCTCGTCTGCAAAATAAGTCGGCTCCTGGCCTGCTGCAGCCTTACCGCGTCCTGCACAAACTGTTCAACAAGGAATCCGTGTTGGCCGAGCATGCTTCACCGCTGTTTCGCATGGCGCCCTACGTGGTCTTTGGCTGCGTTCTTCTGGCCAGCGCCATTATTCCGACGCTCTCGACAGACTTGCCCTTGTCGCCTGTGGCTGATGCGATTGCACTGGTGGGCCTGTTCGCCTTGGCTCGGGTGTTCATCTCTCTGGCAGCCATGGATATCGGAACGGCATTTGGCACCTTGGGCGCCAGGCGCGAAATGCTGGTGGGTTTTCTGGCCGAGCCCGCTTTGTTGATGGTGTTGTTTTGTGCCTCCATGATTTCGCACTCAACCTCGCTGACGACGATCGTCGAAACACTGGGCCATCGGGAACTGACAATCTACCCAAGTTTTCTGGTGGCAGGCGTGGCTTTCACCATGGTGTCACTGGCGGAAAACGCCCGGGTGCCGGTTGATAACCCGGAAACCCATCTGGAACTCACCATGATTCACGAGGCCTTGGTTCTGGAGTATTCGGGGCGGCATCTGGCGCTGCTCGAATGGGCGGCCAGCTTGAAGCTGTTTGCCTATTCCTGCATCGGGTTGGCGTTGTTCTTTCCGTGGGGCGTCGCCCAGGCCGGCGAGCCCATGGCCCTGATACTGGCGTTGCCAGTACTCGTTGGCAAGCTGGCAGTGGGTGGGATGCTGATGGCCTTCATCGAGACCATTAGTGCAAAGATGCGCATCTTTCGCGTGCCTGAATTTCTCGCGACCGCATTCTTGCTGGCCGTGATCGGTCTGCTGGTCAACATCTTGCTGGGGGTTTGATGATCGAGTATGCCCCCCAACTAAGCAACCTGCTGGCAACCCTGATCCTGATGTTGTCCTTTGCCATGATCTCGCAGCGACGCATCGTCTCGTTGATCAACCTATTTGCCATGCAGGGGGCAGCTCTGGTTGTTGTGTCCATCCTGCTGGGGTATGTCACGAAACAAGTGGATCTTTACGTGTCGGCCGCGTTGACGTTGCTGCTCAAAGTGTTATTTATCCCCTGGCTCTTACACCGCGTCATCCGGCGTCTGAACGTGCGCTGGGACGTCGAGACACTCATCAATATTCCGACCATGATGCTGGTTGGAATCGCGTTGGTCATCTTTTCGTTCAGCCTGGCCTTGCCCATCTCGCGGCTGTCGCACTCCATGGCCGGCGGATCACTGGGTATCGCACTGGCGTGTGTGCTGCTGTCGTTCATGATGATGATCATGCGTTCCAAGGCTGTGCCGCAGGTCATCGGCTTTCTTTCCATGGAAAACGGCCTGATCTTTGCCGCGACGACGGTCACGAACGGCATGCCCATGATTGTTGAGTTCGGCATTGCGCTGGACGTCTTGGTGGGTGTGCTGATTTTGGGCGTGTTCATGTTCCAGATTCGTGAGAAATTCGACAGCCTGGATATTCACAACCTTGAAACCCTCAAGGAAGACTGATCGTGTCCATGCTGTTTCTGGTCCTTGGTATTCCGCTGCTTGGCAGCGGGATTCTCGCGCTCTTCGGTCATCGTGATTTCGCTCGGAACATCAATGTCGCATTCAGCCTGGGCACTTTTGTGGCAGCTTGCCTTCTGACGGCGCAAATCATTGCTGACGGCCCGGTTCTTGTGTGGCACGATCAGTTTTTCATTGATCCGCTGAACGTGTTCCTGGTGACTCTGACCGCCTTTGTGGGGCTCACCACGGCCATCTTTTCAAGACCCTATATGCGGGTCGAGCAGGACCACGGCAAGATGACTTCGCCGCGCATGCGTCTTTATCACGGCATGTACCAGTTGTTCAGCTTTACCATGCTGCTGGGGCTCACAACCAACAATCTGGGCATCCTGTGGGTTTCCATGGAAGCTGCCACGCTGACCACCGTGCTGCTGGTCAGCGTCTACCGCACCGCGGCCAGTCTGGAGGCGGCGTGGAAATATTTCATTCTGTGCGGAGTCGGTATTGCGCAAGCGCTGTTCGGGACGGTGTTGCTGTACATGGCGGCGGAGAAGGTTCTGGGCCCCCAGAGTGCCACCCTGCTATGGACCAGTCTTGATGCGGTCAAGGGGCAGCTGGACCCGGCCATCATCACAATCGCCTTCGCTTTCTTGCTCATCGGCTATGGAACCAAGGTCGGAATGGTGC
The DNA here is from genome assembly GCA_963784775.1 of uncultured beta proteobacterium. Lineage (GTDB taxonomy): Bacteria > Pseudomonadota > Gammaproteobacteria > Burkholderiales > Burkholderiaceae_C > Rhodoferax. The sequence goes on from CAWAST010000002.1 coordinate 455,727, forward strand.
CCTTGCACAGCTGGTTGCCCGACGCGCACGCTGAGGGGCCCACGCCGGTGTCCGCCGTCCTCTCCGGACTGTTGCTCAACATGGCCATGTACGCCGTTCTGCGCTGCAAGGTGCTCACTGACGGTTCGTTGCAACGGCCGCTGGCGGGGCAACTTATGATGGGTTTTGGCCTGCTCTCGGTGGTGGTGGCTGCATTCTTTCTGTCGCGTCAGAAAGATGTCAAGCGCATGTTTTCCTATTCGTCGATTGAGCACATGGGCTTGATTACGTTTGCGTTTGGTATGGGCGGGCCGATTGCCAACTTCGCTGGCCTGCTGCACATGACGGTGCATTCACTTATCAAATCGGCCATCTTCTTTACGGTCGGCCACGCGACGCAAAAGGCTGGCACCCAGGTCATGAGCGAGATACGCGGTCTGATCAAGGTCAACCCGACAATCGGCTGGGGCATGATGCTGGGAACGATGGCGATTCTGGGCATGCCGCCGTTTGGGATCTTTGCCAGCGAGTTTCTGATATTGACCACGGCGATGCGTGAACAACCCTGGGCGGCTCCATTCCTCTTTCTTGCGCTCGGTGTGGCCTTTGCTTCGGTGTTGATACGGGTTCTTCCCATGGTGTTTGGCGAGACCGTGCACAAGCCGCTGGCCCATCAACCTGCATTGCTGCCGGTGTTTGTTCATATCGGTCTGGGTCTGGTATTGGGTTTGTATATTCCCTCTTACCTTAATACCTGGTATGTCCAGGCCGCAGGGCTGTTGGGAGGATGAGTCAATGCAGATTTCGGGTTTGAACGTTAGCTGGCAACGAGTCGCTGCCCCGGTTCCGATCTGGCATGCGCGCGTTACGGCGGATGATTGGCGGACCGCGGCGGGTGCGGTGCGCGAAGCGGGGGGGCGGCTGCTTGCTTTGTGGGGCGGACCTCAGACTGAAGACGCCACGGTTTGTGTCGCTTATGTGACGCTGGGCGGTGTAGCCTGGCTGGAGTTGCCGCTATCGGGCGAGGACAGTACCTACCCTGACTTGGCGCCGCATTTCCCGGCGGCAAGCCGGATGCAGCGCGCAGCAGCCGAATTGTCTGGTATTCGCATCCCTGCCACCGCAGACAAGCGAGCGTGGCTAAACCATGGTGCCTGGCCCGTGGATCATTTTCCCTTGCGGATGCAATTGAATGTCCCGCAAGCACTTCCTGATGCAGCCTTGATCGACTACGCGTTCGTTCGCGTCGAAGGCGATGGCGTGCATGAGATTGCGGTCGGCCCGGTGCATGCTGGCGTGATCGAACCCGGTCACTTTCGTTTTTCTGTGGTGGGTGAAAAGGTGTTGCGGCTCGAACAGCGGCTGGGTTACACCCACAAGGGAACCGAGCAACGCATGACTCAATTTCCCTCGATGCAGGCGCACCGCCTGGCGGGACGAGTGTCGGGTGACTCAACGGTGGCTTATGGTTGGGCTTATTGCATGGCGCTGGAAGCGGCGGCTGGCTGCACACTGGCGCCTAGATCGGCAGGCCTGCGGGGGCTGATGCTCGAGCGCGAGCGGGTCGCCAATCATTTGGGGGATCTCGGCGCCCTGGGCAATGACGCCGCATTTGCCTTTGGTCTGGCCCAGTTCTCGCGCTTGCGCGAAGACTGGCTGAGACTGTCCCATGGCGCATTCGGACATCGCCTGATGATGGATTGCATCGTGCCGGGTGGCGTGGCCTGTGATGTCGATCATGCGCACATTGACCTCTTGCGCCGGCAGTGCGACGCCATTGAACGCGAAGTGCAGAACCTGCGCTCAATCTTTGAAGATCACGCTGGCTTGCAGGATCGGTTCATGACCACCGGACGCGTGAGTCCGGCGTTGGCGGCCCAACTGGGCCTGACCGGACTGGCCGGTCGGGCCAGTGGCCAGGCTTGGGATGTGCGGTGTGATCACGCTTGGCCACCGTATGACGGGCTCAATGTCAAGATGGCCACACACCGCAATGGCGATGTTGCTGCTCGGGTCACCGTTCGGTTCGAAGAGCTGTTTGAGTCGCTGCGCCTGATGAGGGCCATCCTGGTGGATCTCCCAGCCGGTCCGGTCCGTCAAGAGCTCTTTTTGCCGGAGTACCCGAGCCACGGCGCGGGCTGGGTCGAGGGCTGGCGGGGCGAGATCTGGGTGGCGCTCGAACTTGACGCCGCGTCCGGCGAGCATCGCATCCTTCGTTGTCATCTTCATGACCCTTCCTGGCAGAACTGGCCGGTGCTGGAGCATGCGGTGATCGGTAACATCGTTCCCGACTTTCCGCTGATCAACAAGTCGTTCAACCTGAGCTATTCGGGGCAGGATTTATGATTTGGAAGATCGTCCGGCAAATTACCAAGAACGGCATTCGCACCGAGCCTATGCCCGATGTCGGGGATGCCGTACAAGCCGAGATTGGGCGACTACAGATCGAGGTGCTTGAGATTTTGGGTCAGGCGCTCAACATTCGGATGGTCGATGCCGGCTCGTGCAACGGATGTGAACTCGAGATCGCGGCCTTGGGCAACCCCTACTACAACATTGAGGGCCTTGGGATCAAGTTCGTCGCCAGCCCGCGTCACGCCGACCTGCTGCTGGTGACTGGCCCGGTGTCGCGGAATATGGCGACCGCGCTCAAACGAACCTTTGACGCTACGCCCGATCCGAAGCTGGTCGTGGCGGTTGGCGACTGCGGCTGCGATGGCGGCATCTTTGGCGAGAGTTATGCCAGCTGTGGCCGCGTGTCCAACGTCATTCCGGTGGATTGGGTGATCCCCGGTTGCCCGCCACCGCCGCTTGAGATTTTGCGCGGCATCCTGAGCGCGGTGCGGCGGCGGGGTGCCGCTGCGGGTTGACTACCGCCTGGCGCGCTTGACTGGCAATCTGAAGAATTTCGCCAGACTATTTTTTGCTACTGTTTAAGTAGCTGCCTACGCATTAAGGACAGTCGATGCAGCCCTAAATCGTTGGTAAAAATGGTTCAGAGCTTGATCCCCAGCAAATCCATGATGCCCGAGATAAACGTGAGCGGATGCGCCGGACAGCCTGGTACATACAGCGAAGGGTTGAATTTATCGAGAAATTCCCGGTCGAGCGCCTCACTGTCAGCGAATACGCCGCCTGAAATAGCGCAGGCGCCCACCGAAATCACCAGTTTGGGCTCGGGAATGGCTTCCCAGCATGCCTGCAGCGCTTGCGCCATGTTGCGGGTGATGGGGCCGGAGAGGACCAAGCCGTCGGCATGACGCGGGCTGGCGACGATGTCGATGCCGTAGCGGCCGATGTCAAAGTTGACATTGCCCCAGGCATTGATTTCCATTTCACAGCCATTGCAGCCCCCGGCTGACACCGAGCGCAGTTTCAGAGAGCGACCAAAGCGTTTGCGAAGCTCCTTCGATACCTGGATCGGATCAAGATTGGGGTGCACTGCGCTGACGGTGAGCGCTTCGCGGCTGGTGGCAGACAGCTTGACGTCATTGCTGAAGCTCAGTTTGTGAGGGGGGCAAACGCTCTCGCAGTCGCCGCACATCACGCAACGGCCCAAATCAATGCGCACCGGGTCAAGCTGCGTCGGTGCAAGCGTGATAGCGTGGCTGGGGCAGGTCTGCAAACAGGCCTGACAGCCGTCGCCGCAGGCGCTGTTGGCAATCAGTGGCTTGCCGCGAAAGCCCATCGGCTGCGCCGCCCGCAGATCAGCGATGTATTGCGTGCCCTGGGATTTGCGGACGGCGATGGATCTAAACATGGTGCATCCTACAGATCGTTGCCGCAGTAGGAGAGGTCAAAACTCTTGTTGCAGATGGGAAAGTCAGAAATGGCGTTGTCGCGCATGGCAAAAGCCAGGCCATACCAGTTTGCCAATGACGCGTCTTGAACTTTGTAGTGCAGCAGCGCGCCGGTGGCAGAGGTTTCAAGCACCTGCAGCACCGGGCCGCGCGTGCCTTCCACCAGCGACACGCACAGCGCATCGGGTTGGAGTGGCTTGGGCTCGATGCAGGCAGCTGTTGCGGCGGTTTTCCAGTCCAGTGTGCCGTCCTGCAAAACGGCCAGCATCCAGCTTACCGAAGCTTCAGCCTCGCGCATGCGCAGCCGCATACGGGCCCAGCAGTCGCCATCGGGCTCGGTCAGCAAAGGCGGGACCGTGTGACGGTAAGTCATGCCGGGCAAGCGGCTGCGCAGATCCAGCGCTACGTCGCTGGCGCGGGCCACCACACCCGTTAGGCCCAGGTCCAGCGCCGCTTGCGGGCTGAGGATGCCGGTGCCCACGACCCGCGCCTTGACGCTGCGCGAGCTCAGCATCAGTTGGTTGACCTCGGCAAAGTCGGTTGTGAAAGCCCGCAAGGTTTGTTGCAGGTCATGGCGCAGTGAGTCGGTCAGGTTGACGGCGCGCCCGGGGCGGATCCAGCCGCGGCCGAAACGGTTGCCGCAGACTCGTTGGCTGGCGTTAATGATGGCTGTGCGCAGCCGCCCATAGGTGGCGCCACCCTGCAGAAAGGCAATGTCAGTGGCCATGCCGCCCAAGGTCGAGACATGCATGGCGACTCGCTCCATCTCTAAAGCGATAGCACGTGATGCTTGTACAACGGGGGCTACAGGCTGATTTGACATAAATTCCAGCGCGGCGCAATGAGCCCAGGCGTAAGCCACCGCCGAGTCGCCGCTGATCGACTCCACCAGCGGCGTGAGCTGCCACGCCGGGCGGCGCAGCAGCAGGGCTTCGACGCCGCGGTGCTGGTAGCCCAGCTGAATTTCCAGGTGATGCACTGCTTCACCCAGACACATAAAACGGAAGTGACCTGGTTCAATAACCCCGGCATGGATCGGGCCGACCGCAACTTCATGCACCTCTTGCCCGCGCACCTTGAAGAAGGGATAGGAGTCGAACTGCTGCTGACGCTCGCCTTCAAAACGCACTGCCTTGAGCCAAGGGTGGCCATCTGGAAACAAGCCGGTCTGTTCCCACAGTTCCCGTTCAAAGATCTGGGTCCCCGGGTGTCGCGGGGTCAGACTGAGGTAGTGGTCGCCGCGCCGTGCCCACCCGCGCAAGACGGCCAATGAGCCATCGGGCGGCAGAAAAACAGCGGTTGTGACCAGGGCGTTGGCGCTGGTGGCGGGATCGGGGCGTCCAAACAGCGTGAGCAGTCGCTCGCCGGCGTTGAGCCGCCGTTGACAGGACGCCGCAAACTCACTCAAAGCGAGCGACGGACAATTCCTCAAAGACAGCAGCAGCAAGGGGGCCAAATGTCGGTCGATGGTCATGATGTCAGCCGCCGATCGATTGGGCGACCGAGTGCAGAACCCGGGTGATGGACTCAGGCGTGTAGGTGCCCAACATAACTAGGATCGCGACGAACCCGAGTTTGGGAAGCCGCGTGACCAGCGCCTCGGGCGATGGTCGGACTTCGTGTTGGGGCGGACCCCACAGCATCGGGAAAAGCGTGCGCCCCGTAGCCACGAAGACAATGGTTAGCATTGAACACATGAGGGTGAATGCCATCAGGTTGCCGGCCTGAACAATACCCGAGAGAATCAGCATTTCGGCCAAAAAACTGGCAAAAGGCGGAAACCCCAACAGGGCAAAAACACCCACGGTAAATACCAAGCCGGTAAACGGCATCACCCGGATGATCCCGGTCAAGGCGGCCACCTGATTGGTGCCGTAGACCGAGCGCAGTCGCCCGGCAGTTAAAAATAGCAGTGATTTAACAAACGCATTGCTCACTGCATACAGCACCACGCCATACGCGGCCGCTTTGCCTACCGAGAGCCCAAGCGCCATCACGCCCGATGAACTCACGCAAGCGTAGGCGATCAGGCGTTTGTAGTTGCGCGTGACCATCACCTGAACGGCAGCTACCGCCAGGGACAAATAGCCCATGATCAAAAGCTCCTGCGAGACAAAGTCAACCTCCAGACCTGAGAAAACCTGCAAGATGCGAAACACTGCCACCACGGTGATGTTGAATTGCACCGCCGCCAACAGGGCGCTGGTGCTGGTGGGTGCGGCCTCGTAGGTTTCGGGCATCCAGCTGTAAAGCGGTGCCAGCCCGAGCTTGCCGCCCAGACCAAAGAGCATGAACGACAGTCCCAGGCGTTGCCAGCCGTCCCCGCCCACCGTCAGGGCCGCGCTGAGCTCATCCACTGCAAAGCTGATTTCGATGCCGCGAAGTTGGGCCGATTGGCTCAAGCACATAAAGCCCAAAAAGGTCATGGACAGAGTGATGGCCGAAAAGAGCATATAGCGCCATGCCACACCTTTAGGCGAGGGCGCATCGCCGCGCGCGACCAGCGGCGCCGCACAAAGTGTGCTAATTTCGATCAAAGTCCACAGCAAGATCAGGTTATTGCTCAGGATGCCGACGTTGATCACCACCATGAACAGCAGCACCAGCGCGGCCCGGGAGCGGATGTCGTGCGTCAGAATGGCCGAGCTGCGTTCGCGTGAATACATATAAACGCTGACGCCCAAAAAAACCGTGTTGACGACTGTGATGAACAGCATGGAGGTGGCGTCAAGTACCAGAAAGTGCTCGGCAAAATACAACGGCAACTGCTCCAGCGGATGGGTCATGAATACCTGCACAGAAATCAACCACACCACGATCGCGATGCCCACCAGTGCATGTGAAACCCAGCGGTGTTCGGGCGTGACGTCAACGGGGGTCAGGCAGGCACTGGGGATCTCCGGCGCCGGGACAAGGACTGTGTTCATGCTTGCCTCTTCATGGCGGCATCGTTGGTTTTTAGAGGGATTGCCGCTCCACGGACCAGCCAGCCGCCTACCGCCACGGTGCCGATATACACCCCGCTGACGGCCATGTGCACGGGCAGCGGCCAAGGCTCTGGCATGAGCGACTCAAACAACGCCAGCGCATTTTCCATGAACAGCAGTGCCACGAGCTGCGCGGCCGCTTCGCGGTTGGTTGCCAGCACCAAAAAGGAAATCATGGCCGTGGCTGCGACGACCCCCAGTGTCAAGGCCCGCACGTCGGCGCGCGCCCCGTCTCCAAATTTGAAGGCCAAAACAATCAGCGCAACGGCAACACCCCAGGCGAACAGGTTCGACGGCATCAGGTCGTCGTTCCTGGCAGCCTGTTTCGCAATCGCCCGGCGCAGCAGGCCAGGCACCAGCCAGGCGCGCACCAAAAGCACTTCCAGGCCGCCCGCAAGAACGTGGGCGTCCAACTCGTGATGACGCGTCAGGCTGATCCAGCCCAATGCCAGCGCTTGCAAGCTCAGCCAGCCTGGGGCGGAACCGATCTTGCCAAAAAACACCGGAATCACGGTAGCAACCAAGCACAATATCAAAGGCAGATTGGTGCTCATGAGCCGTTGCCTCCGAGGCCAACCACCACCATGCTGAACAGCGCCGTGCCACCGGCAAGTAACACATATCGTGGAACCCAACGCATGGGAAGTCGGGCGGTAAGAGACTCCACGCAACCTATGACAACGGCCACGAAAAGCATTAATGCGACCGAGACGATCACCGCGAGCGTCGGCGCCGATAGCGGATCAATTGGGTTGACCAATGTGGCGATCAAGCCGGCGTAGAGCGTCATCTTCAGTCCCGCGGCGTATTGCATGGCGGCCAGCTCGGGACCACTGTGGTCCAGAATCATGACCTCATGGATCATGGTCAACTCCAGGTGGGTGAGTGGATCATCCACTGGCACCCGGGCCGCTTCGGTTTGCAGCAAAATCAGCAGGGTCAGGGTCAGTGGCAGCACCAGCAGAATGTAGTGAGAAATGTTGTGCAGGTGCCCGATCAGGTCGGCAAAACTGTTCAATCCGGTGGCCGCGCTGACACTTCCCAGCAGTAAAAAAAACACGGGCTCGGCGCAGGCCGAAAACGAGGCTTCACGCGCCGCGCCCATGCCTTCAAACGCGCTTCCCACCTCCATGGCGGAGACCATCAGTGCAACGCGCGCCAAGCCCAAGGTGTACGCCACCACAATGAAATCATGCGAAAACTGCAGCGGCGCAAACTGGCCCAGCAGCGGTGCCATGCTGGCAGCGAACAATCCACAAATTAGTACGACGTAAGCACCAGCGCGAAACAGCGGACTGGTCACGTCGCTGATGACCGGGCGCTTGCGCAGAAGTCGGCGCAAATCCGAGGCTGACTGCAGGAGGCGTGGACCCTTTCGTGCGGCCCACCACGATTTGGTGCGATTGACCACCCCGATCAGTAGGATCGGCATTACCAAAACCAGCAAACAGTGAGTCAGGCTCAACCCCACAAAAAGTGCGGAAGTCATGGCAGAGCCCCTTCGGCCAGGACCACCAGGGCGGCCATGATCACTATGCCGACCAGCGCTGCGGCAAAGGCCAGGCGTGGATCATCTTCATGCAAACTGTTGGCCAGATCGTTGGCTGAGTCGTCGCCATGACCGATCACGGCAAACAAACGCCGTTCCACCGCATCCACACAATCAGTGATGACATAGGCGTCCGTGGGGAAATAGCCTTTTGGCGCTTTCTGGCGCTTGAGCAACACCATGATGTTCTTGAATGGCTTTGAGAAGTCACTTGAGAAACTTGCCCCGGTGTATTGCATCCGCGCCGTCGGTGCGCTATAGCCACAGCCCCAAGTGGCGTTGCGTTGGGGATTGGGGCGAGAAAACCGGTACCTCAGGAATAGGACTAACACGAGCGTGAGCACCAGGGCGGCCGAGATGGCTCCGATGCGGGTCAGGGTGGATACCACCGATTGCAGGGCGTCGAGCGCAAAGGCGTCGGGCACGCTGTGCAAAAACAGCGAGGTGGGCGCTGCTACCAGGGAAAAACCCAGAGTGGGGACGACACCCAGCAACACCGTCCCCAATGCGTGGATGCCCATGGGGACCACCATCCACCGGCTGGTTTCCTGGGCTTCGGGCAAGCTGGTGTCGCGCGCATTGCCCAGAAAGATCACGCCGAAAGCGCGCGTGATGCTCAGGGCGGACACGGCGCCGACAAAGGCCAGCGCCGCTGCGGCCAGGGCCAGCGCCAACTTGGCCCAGATGTTGACAGGGGCATTGCTGAACAGGCCCGAGTAGATCATGAACTCACTGGCAAATCCATTGAACGGGGGCAGCGCCGAAATTGCGACGCCACCGATGATGAAGCTCACCGCGGTGATCGGCATGAATTTGAACAGGCCCCCCAGGCGCTCAATGTCAACCACGTGCTTGACCTGATAGACGCAGCCGGCGGCATAAAACAGCTGGCATTTAAAAAATGCGTGATTGATCACATGCAACAATCCGCCGCCAAACCCCAAGGCTATCAAAGCTGGAGCATTCCAACTTAAACCGAGACAGCCCACACCAAATCCGATGCCGGCAATGCCTACGTTCTCTGTGGATGAATAGCCCAGCAACCGTTTGAGGTCGCGCTGGCCGACAGTGTATAGGGCACCGACCAAGGCGGACGTGATTGAAAACGCGATCAAAAACCAGCCCATCCATTCATCGGGTGTGCCCGAAATCATCAGGAAACGAACCAGCGCGTACAGGCCTGCTTTGTGAATGACTCCGGACATCAGTGCCGAGACATGGGCGGGTGCAGCGGCATGGGCTCGTGGAAGCCATGAGTGAAACGGGAAAAACGCTGATTTCAGGCCAAAACTGGTCACCAGTAGCAGAAACACCGTATTGCGCACGGTGCCCGGGTTCAGGCTCATCCAGTCACCATAGTCGTCCAGGTACCACGACTGGGTCTGGGTGTAGAGAATCATCAACGCTGCCACCAAAAATACCAGGCCGATGTGCGTGGACACCAGGTAATTGAAACCGGCAAAGCGCACCTTCTGGTTGGTGTGGTCCCAGATTACCAGCAGCCAAGCCGACAGGGCGGCGATTTCCCAGCCCAGCAGAAAGGTCATCGCATGTTCACCGGTGTAAACCAGAATGAACGACAGAGAGACCATGTTGAGCAGAGCAAAGTGCACGCCGATATGGCGCGGTCCGTCGAAGTACTTCTTCATGTAGCCCATGGCATACACACTGCCCAGCAGCGTCATGGGCAATGACCAGCTCAAGAAAAAGGCACCGAGCGCGTCCAGCCGAAAGTGCAGTGCGCCCTGCGGATAGCCCCAGGGTATTTCCAGCGTCAGATCAGGCGCACCAAAAAGCACTGGAATCACGGCCCACCACGTCAATAGAGTGGCAATTGCCTGAGAGGCGAGTCCGACGCTTGCGCGCAGCTTGTTATCGACTGGCAGCAGGCACAGCGCGCCGCCCAGCAGCAGAACCAGAGCTGCCAAGATGAGTTGATTCATGGCGCCGGGACGCGCTTAAATGCCGCAGGGTTGACGAAACAGGGAAACAGGTTTGATAGGGGCAACATAGGGACACTGCAAACGATTTGAAAACCAGGGGGTTCAAATCAATGCTGGTGGCCCGCAATGTCGCAAGCGCATGCAGACGCGCCGGCGCTTGGATAGCGGCCAGAGGAGCTGCGGTGCATTCAAGCTGTTAAGCGTGCTCATACGGTGCACGATTTTACGCCGATCAACGCACCCGCATCCCGGGCAACGCGCCGGGCATGGGTTCGAGGATGTACAGGCCCGGATGGGTCTTGTCGTCGGCATGGCTGGCCGCGAGCACCATGCCTTCGCTGATGCCGAACTTCATCTTGCGCGGTGCCAGGTTGGCCACCATCACGGTGAACTTGCCGATCAGGTGAGTGGGCTGATAGGCACTGGCGATGCCGCTGAACACGTTGCGGGTGACGGGATTGCCATTTGCATCCAGACCGTCCCCGGCATCGAGCGTCAGGCGCAGCAGCTTGGTTGAACCCTCAACGGCTTCGCAGTTCAAAATTTTGGCAATGCGCAGGTCAATCTTGCTGAAATCGTCAATGCTGATGGTGGGCGCCACCGCCTCCACCCCTGCGGGAGAGTTTCCGGTGTCAGAAGTTGCTTCCATTTTTATAGCTGCTTGTATAGATTCGACGGGGGCTGGAGCCTCAAAAAGTGCTTCAAGTTGCTTGATGTCCACGCGTTGCATCAAGTGCTTGTAGTCGCCAATGCCGTGGCCTGCGCCCAGCGCGTGGCTCGCACTGGCAAACGACATGGGAGCGATGTTCAGGAAAGCTTCAACCTGCGTCGCAAGCGTGGGCAGCACGGGCTTGAGGTAGGTCGTGAGCACGTAAAAGGCTTCGATACACACCGTGCAGACATCGTGCAAACGGGTCTCCATGCCTTCTTGCTTGGCCAGCTCCCAGGGTTTGTTGGCATCGACATACTCGTTCACGCGGTCGGCCAGCAGCATGGTCTCGCGCAGGGCTTTGGCAAATTCGCGGCTTTCGTAGAGCTGCTCAATGCTGGTGCGCTCCAAGCGCAGTTGGCTCAGGAGAGCTTGGCCATCGGCGGACACCTCACCGAGCTTGCCGCCAAAGCGTTTGCCAATGAAGCCGGTGGCCCGGCTCGCGATGTTGATGAACTTGCCCACCAGATCGCTGTTGACCCGCGCCATGAAATCCTCGGGGCTGAACTCCACGTCCTCATTGCGCGCGTTGAGTTTGGCGGCAATGTAATAGCGCAGCCATTCGGGGTTCATGCCCAGCTTGAGGTACTTGAGCGGGTCCAGTCCGGTGCCCCTGCTTTTGCTCATCTTCTCGCTGTTGACCGTCAGGAACCCATGCACAAAGATCGCGTTGGGTGTCTTGCGGCCACTGAAATGCAGCATGGCGGGCCAGAACAGGGTGTGAAAGGTGATGATGTCCTTGCCAATGAAGTGGTACTGCTCGGTGGCGGGGTCGGCCATGAAGGCGTCGTAGTGCTGACCGCCCAGTGTGGTGTCGCCCGCGAGCTTGACGAAGCGGTTTTTCAACGAGGCCAGGTAACCAATCGGCGCATCCAGCCAGACGTAAAAGTACTTGCCCGGCGCATCCGGGATCTCGATACCGAAATAGGGCGCGTCACGGGAGATGTCCCAGTCACCCAGATCGCGCTTGCCCTCCTCGTTCGGCGTAAGCCACTCCTTGATCTTGTTGTACACCTCGCTTTGCAGGTGACCATTCTCCTGTGTCCATTGCTCCAGAAAGGCCACGCAGCGCGGGTCGGAAAGCTTGAAAAAATAATGCTCGGAGTCGCGCAGCTCGGGCGTGGCACCGGTTAAGGCCGAATACGGGTTCTTCAGATTGGTCGGGCTGTAAACGGCGCCGCAAACCTCGCAGTTGTCGCCGTACTGGTCCTTGGCGCCGCACTTGGGGCACTCACCCTTGATGAAGCGGTCGGGCAGGAACATGTTCTTTTCTGGATCAAAGAATTGCTCGATGACGCGCGTGAAAATGAGCCCGGCGGCCTTGAGGTCGCGGTAAATCTGCTGTGCCAGCTCGTGGTTTTCCACGCCGTCGGTGGAGTGCCAGTTGTCAAAACCGATATGAAAGCCGTCCAGGTACGGCTTGCGCCCGCTGGCGATGTCCGCCACAAACTGCTGTGGCGTTTTGCCCGCTTTCTCGGCCGCAATCATAATGGGCGCGCCGTGGGCATCGTCGGCGCAGACAAAATGCACCTCGTTGCCCATCATGCGCTGGTAGCGCACCCAGATGTCGGCCTGGATGTATTCCATGATGTGGCCGATATGGAAATTGCCATTGGCGTAGGGCAGGGCGGTGGTGACGAAGAGTTGGCGTGACATGAGGGCGTTGGCTTTCAGGAGAAGCGTTTGATTTTAGACGGCCCACCGGCTCAGGGTGGCGCAGGTCATAAACCGGCGATTTTTCGCTCTGGCCTAAGTCGGGGTGAGACCGGACGGCAGTTTCGGGCCGGGTGAGATAGACTGAAGTGGCCAAGCCGACCAGTCCTTGCTTGCCTGGCCGTCCCCTGGCCAGCGATGATCCATTGAATGAATATTGACCAAAAAAACTTCTTCAGGAGACTGCCCCATGAGTGATTCCGCCCTTGCAACCTTCCGGTTTGACGCCCATACCTGCATCCCCTGGGCTCAACCCAAGGCCATGGGTCCGGTGACGTTGGAGTCGCCTGGAATTGAGGTCATGACCGATTTGGCCAAGGTTCGGGCTGCCACTACCGAACCGGGCACGACGCTTGCCAAGGCTGAAAAGACGATGATCAATCAGGGGGTTCGGTCTTTGTTGGTGATCAGCAATTTTCCCTGCGTCGATGGTCTGGTCACTGCCTCGGACCTGCACGGTGACTTGCCGATGCGCCTGGTCAGCGAGCGCCATGTGCTGCACGAAGACCTCTGCGCGGCCGACGTGATGACCGCTCTGCCCAACCTAGATGCCCTGGATTACGACGAACTCAAAAAAGGAACGATTCGCAACGTGATTGCTACCTTTAAGCAGACCGGGCGCAGTCACCTGCTCGTAGTTCAGGCCGCCAGCGTGCAGGGACCGGCGCGAATTCGCGGTTTGATCTCGCGCACTCAACTCGAAAGGCAACTCGGTAGCAGCATTGCGTGAGTGGGTACTCAGGCCAGTCAGTGCCGCAGGCGCAGTGGGTCGCGTCGGCGGTCCACTTTTGGCTGGCCGCTGGCCGCTGCGATGGCCTCGACCGGACGGGGATCAGTCCAGCCAAAAAACTGGCAGATTTCGGCTTGCTGGTTCATGGCATCTGCGTGCCCCAGGGCCATCAGCTCCGAGGTGAACCCGGTCTCGAACAGCAGGTAACTCGCCAGAGTGGCGCCCTTGACCTGGTCTGCGCTGTCCGATGCGTCGCCCACACCACCGAGCAGGGCGCGCACTGGTATTGGCAGGTTTTGAGCATGGCGTGCGGCGATCAGGTCGATCCGCTGCGAGGGCGCGATGACGAGCAGTTGCACCTCGCGCAACGCGCTGGCGCTGCGGGCCTCTGGCGGCACCAGCGAGAGCGTCTGGTTGATGCGGCGCACCCGCTCGATGTCCACGGTCAGTGCGTCAAGAAAGATGCTGGTCAGCGCGTGGCCGGCGATCTGCGCCATGGAGGGGTAGCTGGCGGGCGTTGCAAGTGGTGCCTCACCTTGAGGATCGAACGTTCGCCCCGCGCCCACCACCAGAATCTGGCGGGCGCCCAGATGAATCGCAGCAGCCAGTGGCGAGGATTGGCGCATCGAGCCATCGCCAAAATATTCGCCCTGGTCCTTGATGTGCAACTGGGTCGCAGGAAACACAAAGGGAATGGCCGAGGAGGCGAGCAAATGGGCATGGGTGATGTTCTGTTGTAACCCGATGCGACGGCTGCGTACCCAGGGCACCAGGCGCTGGTCGCCCTGGTAGAAGGTCACGTGGTCGCCCGAGCTGTAGCTAGATGCACTGACGGCCAGGGCCTGCAGATGACCTTTGCGAACCAGATAGGGCAAGCGCTGCAACGGAACCATTCGGGTGAGCAACTCGCCCAGGGGCGAGTTGTCGAGCAAGGAGCGGGGCTTGGCCCGGTGCCATTTGGCCATGAGCCAGCCCAGCGACAGCAGGCGCATCCAGCCCGCGCCCGAGTGCAGCGTCCCCAGGGCATCGCTTCGGTAGACCTGGCGCGCCTGAAAATTGGCCCAGACATCCGCCACGCGGCGCACTGCGTCATCAAAGTTGTCGGCCCCACAGGCCAGCGCCGCCGCGTTGATGGCACCCGCCGAGGTGCCGGTGATGATGGGAAATGGATTGGGTTGGTCCAGCGCGCCAGCGGCCTTGCGGACATCGGCGATGGCCTGGAGCACCCCCACCTGGTATGCGGCGCGCGCACCACCCCCGGTGAGCATGAGCGCGGTCGAGGGGGGCGCAGGGTCAGACTGCAGCATGAATTGATTATCTGCGTCTGCTCGCTTCAAGGCCAGCCTAAACCAACGTCTTTGCTCTTGAGCAGGGTAAACCCGTGTTTACCCTGGGTGCCAGAGGGGACAACCGTGTTCGCTAGACTATCGCCCTTCAGGAGTAATTTAATGGCAGTAACAGAAGCAATGATCATGGACGCACTCAAGGGTGTGATCGATCCCAATACCGGGCACGATTTCGTGTCCTCCAAGTGCGTCAAGAACTTGGCAATCACCGGCGCGGACGTGTCGTTTGACCTGGAGCTGGCCTATCCGGCCAAAACCCAGATTCCGGGCTTTCGTACGGCGCTGATCGCCGCGGCGCAGAGCGTTGCGGGGGTTGGAAACGTGTCCGTTAATGCGAGCACGAAGGTCGTTGCGCATGCCGTGCAGCGCGGGGTGCAACTGCTGCCCGGCGTGAAGAATGTCGTCGGCGTGGCTTCGGCCAAGGGCGGTGTGGGCAAGAGCACCACCGCCGTCAACCTGGCGCTGGCGCTGGCGGCCGAGGGTGCCAGCGTGGGCCTGCTCGATGCCGACATCTACGGTCCGAGCATTCCCATGATGATGGGCATCGATGGCCGTCCCGAGAGCGCAGACGGCAAGACCATGGACCCGCTGGAGAATTACGGCGTGCAAGTCATGTCGATCGGGTTCCTGGTGCCTGGCGACGAAGCCATGATCTGGCGTGGTCCGATGGCCACCCAGGCACTCGAGCAATTGCTGCGCCAGACCAACTGGCGCGATCTGGACTATCTGATAGTGGACATGCCCCCCGGCACGGGGGACATTCAGCTCACCCTGGCGCAGCGCGTACCCATGACCGGCGCCGTGGTGGTGACTACGCCGCAGGACATCGCCCTGCTCGACGCTCGCAAGGGCATCAAGATGTTCGAGAAAGTCGATGTTCCTATCCTGGGCATTGTGGAGAACATGGCAGTGCATGTGTGCACCAACTGTGGCCATGTGGAGCATATTTTTGGCGCGGACGGTGGCAAGAAAATGGCGGCCGAGTACAACATGGATTACCTGGGCGCCCTGCCGCTAAAAATGCAGATTCGCGTGCAGTCCGACAGCGGCAAGCCCACCGTGGTGTCAGATCCCCAGAGCGAAGTGGCGGACCTGTACCGGGCTGTGGCGCGCAAGGTTGCGGTGTCGATTGCGGCCAAGGCGAAGGATTTCTCCTCCAAATTCCCGTCGATCAAGATCTCAAAAGATACTTGAGTATGGGTTGCCAATTGTCAAAGGTGACAGGTCCATAGGCGGTATCTTGGCGGGAAAGGTTGTCAGCGATGATCCCTGTAGCTTCTCTTCCCGCCGAGTTCGGTGGTGCCGTCATGGCATCGGCATCGCGGCCACAAGCCCCTGCTGGGCGGCGCCGCTCGCAGCTCAAGGGCCGTCAGCCTGACCCGCAAGCCCTGCAGGAATTGCGAGCGCTTATCGGCGCGCCGCCCCAGGGCGGGCACCGCAATGACCTGCTGATCGAGCACCTGCACCGGCTCAACGACCACTACCTCGCCCTGTTCGAGCGGCACCTGGTGGCGCTGGCCAGCGACATGAAGCTGCCCATGGC
Organism: uncultured beta proteobacterium; assembly: GCA_963784775.1. Lineage (GTDB taxonomy): Bacteria > Pseudomonadota > Gammaproteobacteria > Burkholderiales > Burkholderiaceae_C > Rhodoferax. The sequence goes on from CAWAST010000002.1 coordinate 472,026, forward strand.
CGAGGTGTTTGAAGTCGCCAGTTTCTACCATCACTTTGACATCCTGCGTGACGATCAGAGTGCGCCTGCGCTCACTGTGCGAATTTGCACGGGTCAGAGTTGCGCCATGGTTGGCGCTGAAGAACTTCTGGCTCGGTTGCCTACGCTTTTGGGCACCGAGGTGCGGGTGGTGGCAGCGCCCTGCATCGGACGCTGCGAGCAGGCGCCCGCCGTGCTGGTGGGGCAGGCGGCGATTGCCCCCGCGAGCGCGGAGCGTGTTGCCGAGGTCTGCACAGCAGCGCTGGAAAAGTTTAAGGAAAATCAGCCTATAGCCCTTGTTGATACAGCAGATAGAGCTATAAAAAACATAGCATATTTGGTCTATCGGGAAAGCGGCGGCTACGCAGTGGCGGCGGCCATAGCCGCTGGCGAGCGATCCGCCGAAGACGTGATTAAGACGATGGAAGATTCAGGCTTGCGGGGCCTGGGCGGCGCGGGTTTTCCAGCCGGGCGCAAGTGGCGCATCGTGCGCGAGCAGGCTGCGCCCCGGCTGCTGGCGGTCAATATCGACGAAGGCGAGCCCGGCACCTTCAAGGACCGCACCTACCTGGAGCGAGATCCTCATCGTTTTCTGGAAGGCACACTCATTGCAGCCCTTGTGACGGGCGTCGAGTCCTGCTATATCTACCTGCGCGACGAGTACCACGCGGCCCGCGACCTGCTGGCGGGCGAGATCGCCGCCCTGCAGGCCGACCCGCCGTTCCCGCTGCCGCGCATCGAGCTGCGCCGGGGTGCCGGGGCCTATGTGTGCGGGGAAGAGTCCGCCATGATCGAGAGCATCGAAGGCAGGCGCGGTGAGCCCCGCATGCGCCCGCCCTATATTGCTGAGGTTGGACTCTTTGGCCGGCCCACACTGGAGCACAACTTTGAAACCCTGTACTGGGTGCGCGACATTCTTGAAAAAGGCCCGAACTGGTTCAGCGATGCCGGGCGCAACGGCCGCAAGGGGTTGCGTTCATTCAGCGTCAGCGGACGGGTAACGCGGCCCGGCGTCAAGCTTGCGCCGGCGGGTATCACACTGCTCGAACTTGTCGACGAGCATTGCGGCGGCATGCAGGACGGCCACACCCTGTATGCCTATTTGCCGGGCGGCGCTTCCGGCGGAATTTTGCCGGCCAGCATGGCCGACATTCCGCTGGACTTTGACACCTTGCAGCCGCATGGTTGCTTCATTGGCTCGGCCGCGGTGGTGGTGCTCAGCCAGCATGACCGGGCCCGCGATGCGGCGCTCAATGCCATGCGCTTTTTTGCTGCCGAGAGCTGCGGCCAGTGCACCCCGTGCCGCGTGGGCACGGCTAAGACTGCCGTCTTGATGGAGTCTGCAGTGTGGGATAACGCCACGCTCGAAGACCTGAGCGCCGTGATGGCCGATGCCTCGATTTGCGGCCTAGGACAGGCCGCGCCCAACCCGGTGCGCTGCGTGCAGAGGTATTTCGCGCACGAGATCGACGGGAGCGCGTTATGAACGCCGTGGGTTTCAATCTCAACGGCAAAGCGGCACAGGCTGACGAGGGCGAGAGCATCCTGATTGCGGCGCGGCGTCTTGGTGTCGAGATTCCGCACCTTTGCCATACAGAGGGCCTTCGTCCGGACGGCAATTGCCGCGCCTGCGTGGTGGAAATTGGCGGCGAGAACGCATTGGCACCGAGTTGCTGCCGCAATGTGACCGAGGGCATGGAGGTGCAAACGCAAAGCCCCAGAGCCCTCCAGAGTCAGAAGATGGTGCTGGAGATGCTGCTCTCGGACCTGCCCGATGCGGGCTACAAATGGAATGAGGACGATGAGACGCTACAGCACGGTGAGTTAAGCGAGTGGGTGCAGCGCATGAATGTGTCGGTGCGCCCCGAGCTCAAGGCCTTGCGTCGCGCGCAGCCCAAGGTGGACCTGTCGCACCCTGCCATGGCGGTCCATCTGGATGCCTGCATTCAGTGCACGCGCTGTGTGCGCGCTTGCCGCGAGGCGCAGGTGAACGACGTCATCGGCTACAGCGGGCGTGGCGCGCACAGCCAGATTGTGTTCGACTTGCACGATGCTATGGGCAGCAGTTCCTGCGTGGCTTGCGGCGAGTGCGTGCAAGCCTGCCCGACCGGCGCTTTGATGCCCAAGACCCTGCTGGGCCCGCAAGGGGTGGATAAAAAGGTGGACTCGGTCTGCCCGTTCTGTGGTGTGGGCTGTTTGCTCACTTACAAGGTGAGGGGCAACACCATCGTGGCGGTGGACGGGCGCGATGGTCCCGCCAACCACAACCGACTCTGCGTCAAGGGCAAGTTCGGTTTTGACTATGTGCATCACGCGCACCGGCTGACCCAACCCTTGATCCGCCGCAGCGACGTTCTCAAGGACGTTAATGTCTCGCGTGACCCGTCGGATTGGGCCAGTGTGTTTCGCCCGGCTACTTGGGACGAAGCACTGGCGCTGGCCGGGGAGTCGTTGTCCGGCTTGCGCGATACCTTCGGTCCCAAAGCTCTGGCCGGTTTCGGCTCAGCAAAGGGCAGCAACGAAGAAGCCTATTTGTTCCAGAAGCTCGTGCGCACCGGCTTTGGTTCGAACAATGTGGACCATTGCACTCGCCTGTGTCACGCCTCGAGCGTGGCTGCGCTGCTCGAAGGGGTGGGCTCTGGGGCGGTGAGCAATCAGGTCAGTGATGTGGATCACGCCGAGCTGATTCTGGTGATTGGCTCCAACACCTCGGGCAACCACCCGGTGGCGGCCACTTGGATGAAGAACGCAGCCAAGCGGGGCCTGAAAATTGTCAGCGCCGATCCGCGCGGCACCGACCTGGGCAAGCACGCCTGGCGCACCCTGCAGTTCAAGGCCGACACCGATGTGGCCCTGGTCAACGCGATGATCCACACCGTCATTGAAGAAGGGTTGACCGACCAGAAGTTCATTGAGAAGCGGGTGGCTAATTTTGAGGCCGTGCGCCAAAGCGTGGCTGCCTTCAGCCCCGAAGCGATGGCGCCCGTGTGCGGGATTGCCGCGCCCTTCATTCGCGAGGTGGCTCGTGCCTACGCCAGGGCCAAGGCGGCCATGATTTTCTGGGGCATGGGCGTGAGTCAGCATGTGCACGGTACCGACAACGTGCGCGCCCTGATTGCCCTGTGCATGGTCACCGGGCAGATCGGCAAGCCGGGCTCGGGCTTGCACCCGCTGCGCGGACAGAACAATGTGCAGGGTGCCAGCGACGCGGGACTGATTCCCATGATGTTCCCGAACTACCAGCGCGTGAGCGACAAGGCGGCGCACGCCTGGTTTGAGGATTTTTGGGGCTGCAAGCTGGACAACCAACCCGGCTACACCGTGGTGGAGATCATGCACAAGGCCCTGGCGCCCGAAAGCGACCCGCACAAGGTGCGCGGTATGGTCATCATGGGCGAAAACCCCGCCATGAGCGACCCGGATTTGAACCACGCCCGCAGGGCCCTGGCCTCGCTCTCGCATCTGGTGGTACAGGATATTTTCATGACCGAGACCGCGTGGATGGCCGATGTGGTGCTGCCCGCCACCGCCTGGCCCGAGAAAACCGGTTCGGTGAGCAACACCGACCGCATGTTGCAGTTGGGCAGGCAGGCCATTGATCCGCCGGGCGATGCGCGGCCTGACCTGTGGATCCTGCAGCAGTTGGCAGGCCGCATGGGTCTGAACTGGGCTTATGAAGGAGAGCATTCGGGCGTGGCCGCCGTTTACGAGGAAATGCGCCAGGCCATGCATGCGGCCATTGGTGGCATTTCATGGGAGCGCCTGCAGCGCGAGGGCAGCGTCACCTACCCTTGTCTGAGCGCGGATGATCCCGGTCAGCCCACGGTTTTCATGCAACGTTTTCCAACCGCAGACGGGCGTGCCCAGCTCATTCCGACCACGCTAATCACGGCCAACGAGCAGCCCGACGCGCACTACCCCCTGGTGCTCATCACGGGGCGTCAGTTGGAGCACTGGCACACCGGCAGCATGACGCGCCGCTCGAAGGTGCTCGATGCCATCGAGCCCGAGGCCACGGTGTCCGTTAATGGCCGCGAGTTGACGCGCTGGGGCGTGCGAGCCGGTGAGCGGATTACCCTGCGTTCGCGCCGAGGCGAGGTCACCCTGACGGTTCGTCAGGACGAATTCGTGCCCGATGGCACCGTGTTCATGCCGTTTGCCTATCGGGAAGCGGCAGCGAATTTGCTGACCAACGCGGCGCTCGACCCGTTCGGGAAAATTCCTGAGTTCAAGTACTGCGCGGTGTGCTTTGAACCTGTGCATCAATTCGAAGGCACGCAATCATGACGCAACGTCCAGTTCTGGAGGTCGCCGTGGTCATGCGACGCGAACGGGTGACCGGTGCGTCCAGCCATTGGCAACCCTGGCGCTGGGTATTGGACGACGTGGTGACACACGAGGAGGGTTTTGGAACAAGACCACGACTTCTCTACAGAGGCGAGAGCGAGGAACGCTGGCTGCATCCGGCCTTCAAAGTGGAGTTGTTCAGGGATGATGCCGAAGGCTACTATCTCAATGCTACCACTGAGGCGCCGTGCTGGTTTGTGTTGTGGCGCATGGAAGAAGAAGCGCATATCGCCAGCGAGCCCCTGGCCAGACCCGAGATGGTGAGCTTGAGCTACCACGACGCGGGCCGCTGGCTGGACGCGCAGGAGACGGTCGAGCAGGTGCCTGCACCTGCGTTGGTGGTTCAATGGCTCCAGGCCTTTGTGGATTTGCACCATGTCATCGAGCCCAAGCAACGTCAGCGACCCCAGAGCTTTCGTCCTCTGTCCGATCGCTTTGGCAACCCGGCCACGATCACTACGGGAAAGAAGAACGGCGGTCGACATGGCTGAGGGTTTTTTGGGCCGCTGGTCGCAGCGCAAGCTTGCGGTTCAGGGAGGTAAAAACTTGCCTGATCCCTCGCTGGAGCCTGCAGCTAAACGGGACCCTGAATTAAACCCCGAACCAGCCCGGCGGTCTGACCGAGAGTTGCCTGCGCCGCCGTCTGGGAGCGCTGAAGACTTGGCGAGTCCGACGCCCCGGTTGGCGGCTGAGTCAACCGCCCTGTCCCTTCAAGATGTGCAGCGTCTCACCGCCGAGTCTGACTACGCGCCCTTTGTTGCGCAAAATGTGACACCTGAGGTACGCAATGCGGCTATGAAGAAGTTGTTTGCAGATCCTCACTACAATTTGATGGATGGGTTGGACACCTATATTGACGATTACTCCAAGCCGGACCCACTGCCCGCAACCATGCTTCGGAAAATGGCCAGCGCCCAATTTTTGAAGCTGTTTGATGACGAGGATGAGGTTTCGACGGCAGCGGGTGCTCCTGTAATTCGGACTGAACAGGCGCTAGGCGATGATGCCAATACCGCGGGGCCAGATTCCGTGGCACGGTCGCTAAAGGCGTCAGACACAGGCATTGCTTCATTGACAGACCCTCCAACCCAAGAACCTGGCCGTGACCATGACCACACTGATTTGTGACTGCAACCAAACAATGCCTCTGGATTCGCGCAGATTGGGCGCAGCACTCAATGAATCCCTGACGCTTCATTCCACTTTGTGCCGCCGCGAAGCCGGAGCCTTTCTGTCGGCCATTAAGTCGAGGGATGAGGTGGTGGTGGCCTGCACGCAGGAGAGGCGGCTGTTCGCCGAGCTGGCTGATCAGTCAGAAGGAACAGTTTCACCGATTCGGTTCGTCAATATTCGCGAAACCGGGGGCTGGAGCCGCGATGCTGCACAGGCCACGCCAAAGATCGCCGCGTTGCTGGCAGCGGCGCACCTGCCCGAGCCTGAGCCGGTGGCGACGGTGACGTACCGGAGCGCCGGGCGCGTGCTGATCATTGGCGAACTGGGCGCGGCTGAGCTTGCTGCCGAACTGCTGGGTGATGTGCTGGATGTGACTTTGTTCACCCAGGGCGCCACTGACCTTGGTGCGGCGCAAGAGCGGCGTTACCCGGTCCTGGGGGGCAAGATTGAATCTCTGAGTGGCTGGCTGGGGGCCTTCGAACTCAAGTGGCTGCGTCACAACCCGATCGACCTGGATTTGTGCACGCGCTGCAACGCCTGCCTGGCGGCCTGCCCTGAAGATGCGATTGGTCTGGATTATCAAATTGATCTGACGCTGTGCAAATCTCACCGCGCCTGTGTCAAGGTCTGCAAGACCGCAGGGGCGATTGATTTCAAGCGCGAGCCCCAGGCCTTGACCGAAACTTTCGACCTGGTGCTGGACCTGCGGGCGACACCCGCCTTTACCCAGCACGCCTTGCCTCAGGGGTATCTGCGCTGGGACGGCAAGGATGTCAGGACGCTGAACCGCTTGCGCACACTGGTGGGTGAGTTTGAGAAACCGAAGTTCTTCGCCTACAAGCAAAAACTGTGCGCCCACAGTCGCAACGAGAAAACCGGCTGCACGGCGTGCATTGATGTGTGCTCGGCCTCGGCCATCAGCTCGGATCGCAAAGGTCAACAGATCAAGGTCAACCCAAATCTGTGCGTGGGTTGCGGCACCTGCACTACCGTCTGCCCCAGCGGCGCCATCACCTTTGCGTACCCGCGCGCCAGCGACCAGGGCGTCAAATTCAAGACATTGCTGGGAACCTACGCCCGCACTGGCGGCAAAGATGCCGCGCTGATGCTGCACAGTCAGGAGGGCGGCGTGCGCCTGCTGGACGATTTGGGCCGCTCCGCGCAACTTGAAAGCGCGATGAAAGACGGCACGCATGGCCTGCCAGCGCGCGTGCTGCCGGTGGCGCTGTGGCACACCTCGTCGCTGGGGCTGGAGGTCTGGCTGTCCGCCATTTGTTATGGCGCCAACCAGGTCTGGGTGCTGATGACTGACGAAGAAGCGCCGCAATACGTTGATGCAATTCGCAATCAGATGGCGATCGCCCAGGCGATTCTCACGGGGCTGGGTTATCGGGGTGAGCATTTTCGGCTGTTGTACGCCAGAGACGCGCGCGACCTCGCGCAGTTGGACCGGGACTTGCACGCGGCCCCCGCGCAGGGGGTGGGTCGCAGCGCTGGTTTTGCGGTGCAGGCAGACAAGCGCGGGACGCTGGAGTTGGCGCTCGGTCATCTACTGGAGCATGCGTCGATCAACACCGGCAGTATTTCACTCCCCGCACTGGGCTCACCGCTGGGCACGCTTGCGATTAACAAGGACAGTTGCACCCTGTGCCTGAGTTGCGTCAGTGCCTGTCCAGTCAGCGCCCTGCAGGACAACGTCGACTCGCCGCAACTCAGGTTTATCGAGAAAAATTGTGTGCAATGCGGCCTGTGCGTCAAGATCTGCCCGGAAAAGGCGCTCTCGCTGGTGCCTCAATTCAACCTGAGCCCGCAGCGCCGAGAGGCTGTCATCATCAACGACATGAAGCCCTACGCTTGCGTGCGCTGCAACAGACCCTTTGGCACGCTCAAGGCCATCGAGGCGATGTTGGGAAAACTGGCCACCCACAGCATGTTTCAGGGAGAGGCGCTGGAGCGACTGAAAATGTGCGGCGACTGTCGGGTGATTGATCTCTACTCGGCCCAAAACGAAACCAAAATTACGGATCTTTAACCATGTTGTCAATGCCTGAATCAGCGTCCAGCAGCCCGCTCGATGAAGAAACCGCTCGCTCAGAGCTCTATGGACTTTTAGCTCTGCTGTACTATGCGCCACCGGCCCCTGAATTAGCAGCACAACTGCGTGTGGCAGTGACTGATGCTCCCGCGGCCGGCGCATTTCTGGAGGAGCCCTGGCGGGTTCTGGTGGGTTTAAGTCGTGAGATGACGGACCAGGCCATTCAAGGCGAGTACGAGGATTTGTTTGGCGGTATCGGTAAACCCGAGGTCTACCTTTATGGCTCCCATTTCATGAGCGGCTTTCTCAACGAGAAGCCGCTGGTGCGGCTGCGTACCGAGCTGGGGCGGCTCGGGTTGGCCCGAGATGAACGCATGACCGAGACCGAAGACCACTTCGCCTATCTGTGCGAGGTCATGCGCTACCTGATTGCTGCTGACGATGGGGCCGTGGCCAACCTCGCTCGCCAGAAGGAATTCTTCGCTACCCACATCCAACTCTGGGTCCTGCTGATGTGTGATGACCTGCAACAACATCCCAAAGCCCGTTTTTACGCTGCGTTAGGTGAGCTCACTCGGGCCTTCATGGCCGTGGAGGCGCAGGGTTTCGACCTTTTGGCCTGATCTGCGCGATCTCTCGCCTGATTCGGGCAGTCAATCGAGCCGCCTCGATGCGGCGCGATCCCTTGATTGACATATCGCAAGGCACGGCCGTACGCTGTACCTTAGACCCGGGTTTGTCCCACTGTCCGGCGGCGTCGAATGAGTCTAGATTGACGATAGGACCTCGTCACGCAGTTCAGTTCCGGCACGGAACCCACCAGGAGACACGGCATGAGTCAATCCCAAAGAGGCTTATCACGGCGAACCTTGTTTGCAGGTGCGGGCACCGCAGGCGCGGTTGCGGCGGTCGCGAGTTTGCTTCCGTCAGCAGCCACGGTTGCACCGCAAACGCAACAGCGTTCCAACCCAGCACCTGAACAAGGGGGAGGCTATAGCCTCTCCGAGCATGTCAAGCGCTACTACAAGACCACTCTCGTTTAACTCCGTTTATTGGAGACAACCCATGTTATTGACCAAGAAACCATCGCAAGGTGATGCGGCCGCGCGATCGCCGTTCGTTCACAGCCTGCGTCGCGGGCTATCTCAGATGTTGCCCACCATTGATCGGCGGGGATTTTTGCGCCGCTCTGGCCTGGGCATCGGCGTCGGACTCGCGGCCTCCCAACTCAGGCTAGTCACAAAGGCAAATGCGGCGTCCGGCACCGTGGCGCTCAGTGACGGAAAAATCGAAGTCAGACGGACTGTGTGTACGCATTGTTCGGTGGGATGCGCGGTCGATGCGGTTGTGGAAAACGGGGTCTGGGTTCGCCAAGAGCCGGTGTTTGATTCGCCGATCAACCTTGGTGCCCACTGTGCCAAGGGCGCTGCTCTGCGTGAGCACGGTCACGGTGAATACCGGCTGCGCTATCCGATGAAATTGGTTAACGGTAAATATCAGCGCATCAGTTGGGAGACGGCACTGAACGAGATCAGCGCCCGCATGCTTGATCTCAAGAAAGCCAGCGGTCCAGACAGTGTCTATTACGTGGGCTCCTCTAAACATAACAATGAGCAAACCTACTTGATGCGCAAGTTTGTAAGTTTTTGGGGAACCAACAACTGCGACCATCAGGCGCGCATTTGTCATTCCACCACGGTAGCGGGTGTGGCCAATACCTGGGGGTATGGTGCCATGACCAATTCATACAACGACATGCAGAGCAGCAAGTGCGCCCTTTATATTGGCTCCAACGCAGCTGAGGCCCATCCAGTGAGCATGCTGCACATGTTGCATGCCAAGGAGACCGGCACCAAGATGATTGTGGTTGATCCACGTTTCACGCGAACGGCAGCCAAGGCCGATGAATACGTGCGTATTCGCTCGGGCTCGGACATCCCGTTTTTGTTTGGAGTGCTTTATCACGTGTTCAAGAATGGCTGGGAGGATAAGAAATACATCTTTGATCGCGTCTATGGCATGGAGAAAGTCAGGGAAGATGTGATGGTCAAATGGACACCAGACAAAGTTGAGGAGGCCTGCGGTGTCAAGGAAGAACAGGTGCTTCGCGTTGCCAGGCTGATGAGTGAGAACCGGCCCAGTACTCTTGTCTGGTGCATGGGCCAGACCCAACACACCATTGGCAATGCCATGGTGCGTGCCTCGTGCATTCTGCAATTGGCGCTCGGAAATGTGGGTAAGTCCGGTGGCGGCACTAACATCTTCCGGGGTCATGACAACGTGCAGGGCGCTACCGATGTCGGCCCCAATCCAGATTCCTTGCCTGGCTACTATGGAATCGCAGAAGGATCGTGGAAGCACTTCGCCAAGGTCTGGGACGTTGACTTCGAATGGATCAAGAAGCAGTTTGCCTCGCCCGCCATGATGACCAAACCGGGGATCACGGTATCGCGCTGGATCGACGGAATTCTCGAAAAAAATGAGTTGATCGATCAGGACTCCAATCTGCGCGGCGTTTTCTTTTGGGGCCATGCGCCCAACTCGCAGACCCGGGGACTGGAGATGAAGCGAGCCATGGACAGGCTCGATTTACTGGTCGTTGTCGATCCCTATCCCTCGGCCACTGCGGCGATGGCCGCAATGCCCGGCAAGCCCGAGGACCTCAATCCCAATCGGGCCGTGTACTTGCTGCCGGCCGCCACCCAGTTTGAGACCAGTGGCTCGGTGACGGCGTCCAATCGCTCGATTCAATGGAGAGAAAAAGTCATTGAGCCGTTATGGGAGAGTCGCAGCGACCACATGATCATGCAGCAGTTCGCTGACAAACTTGGGTTTGGCAAGGAACTGTCAAAGAACTTCAAGATGCAAAAGATCAACGGCATGGACGAACCCGTGCCGGAGGACATCCTGCGCGAAATCAACAAGGGGATGTGGACCATTGGCTATACGGGCCAAAGTCCTGAGCGACTCAAAGCCCACATGCGCAACATGCATGTGTTTGACGTGAAGACGCTCAGGGCCAAGGGGGGCACAGACAAGGAAACCGGGTATGACTTGACCGGTGACTATTTCGGCCTGCCCTGGCCGTGCTACGGGAATCCCGAGCTCAAGCATCCGGGCACGCCCAATTTGTACGACCCGTCCAAGCACGTGATGGATGGCGGGGGTAACTTCCGCGCCAACTTCGGCGTTGAGCGCGACGGCGAGAATTTGCTGGCCGAGGATGGCTCGCATTCCCTGGGGGCCGACATCACCACCGGCTATCCCGAATTTGATCATGTGCTTCTCAAGAAGCTGGGCTGGTGGGATGATCTGACCGAGTCTGAAAAGGCCGCGGCCGAAGGCAAGAATTGGAAGACCGATCTTTCGGGCGGTATACAGCGCGTGGTCTTGAAGGTTCATGGGTGCCATCCTTTTGGCAATGCCAAAGCGCGCGCGGTGGTGTGGAATTTTCCCGATCCGATTCCACAGCATCGCGAACCCCTCTATGGCATCCGTCCCGACCTGGTGGCCAAGTACCCGACTCACGACGATAAGAAGTCCTTCTGGCGCTTGCCAACCTTGTACAAGACCGTACAGGACAAGAATATCGCAGACAAGGTGCACGAAAAGTTCCCATTTATCATGACATCGGGTCGGCTGGTCGAGTACGAAGGCGGCGGCGAAGAGACACGCTCCAACCCATGGCTGGCTGAGTTGCAGCAGGAAATGTTTGTGGAGATCCATCCTCGCGTGGCGGCCGACAAAGGCATTCGAAACGGTCAGCGGGCCTGGGTATCCACACCCACTGGCGCGCGACTGAACGTGCAGGCCTTGGTGACCGAGCGAGTAGGGCCCGATACCGTGTTCCTGCCGTTCCACTTTTCAGGCCGCTGGCAGGGTGCAGACATGTTGGCCTACTATCCCAACGGCGCGGCTCCCATCGTGCGTGGCGAGGCGGTTAACACAGCAACAACTTATGGTTATGACAGCGTGACCATGATGCAGGAAAGCAAAACGACGATCTGCAACATAGAAAGCGCCTGAGGAGAAGCACATGGCACGCATGAAATTTGTTTGTGACACCGAGCGTTGCATTGAGTGCAATGGTTGCGTAACCGCCTGCAAAAATGAACACGAAGTTCCCTGGGGCGTGAACCGTCGCCGGGTGGTGACGCTGAATGATGGGGTCGCAGGCGAAAAGTCCATCTCGGTGGCCTGCATGCATTGCAGCGATGCACCCTGTATGGCGGTTTGCCCAGTCAACTGCTTCTATCACACCGATGAAGGCGTGGTCCTGCACAACAAGGACGTGTGCATCGGATGCGGTTACTGCGCCTACGCCTGCCCGTTTGGTGCACCCCAGTTTCCATCGCAAGGCACCTTCGGTGTGCGTGGCAAGATGGACAAGTGCACCTTCTGTGCTGGTGGACCTGAGGTCAATGGCAGTCAGGCCGAGTTCGAGAAATATGGCCGCAACCGTTTGGCCGAAGGAAAGTTGCCGGTCTGTGCGGAAATGTGCTCTACAAAGGCCTTGATCGCAGGGGACGGCGATGTGGTTGCCGATATCTTCCGCAACCGTGTGCTGCGTCGTGGCAAGGGCGCAGAGGTGTGGGGTTGGGGCACCGCCTATGGGTCCAAGCAGGCCGGCCAACCGGGTGCTACCGCCCCTGAAGGAGCTAAATCATGAAATACGCGTTGTGGTTTGCGGCCTTGGCTGCGGTGTTGTCTGCTTGCGGAGAGGCGCGGCAAACGTTGGGCGCAGGCAAGCTTGATGCCCCTGCGTACAGCGGCACGGACAAGCCCTTTGTTGACAGTGGATGGAAACCCGGCGACAAGGTCAGTTGGGAGTCGCACTTGAAAGCGCGGGCTCAAAACAATCAGAATGAATATGCTAGGACCAACTGACAGGAGGTCTTTATGAGAAAAGTGCTTGTTAGCGTCCTGCTGATTGGGCTCGGTTGGCTTGGTCCGGCGGACGCGCAGAATAAGGTCGTCGCGGGGGGCGTTCCAGCGGCGGTGGCTGAATCAAATCAAGCCGGGGCGATTACGGCCCAGAATATTTTTGACGTCAAACCCGATGCCGGTACCGAACCCGGCTATCTTGCCCAAACCAATGGCGAGCGCGCCAGGGTGCAGCCGGGCAACAACGCTCCAATGTGGCGTCAGGTCGGCTCGGGTGTGTCAGGTTACAGCAGCCTGCCCAAATCCCAGGACCCTGAGGCGGGCGTGCTGATTCAACCCTTTGTGCAGTATCCGGGGTCGCGGGTGACGAATGCTGGCGAGGCTTGGCGGCAGGTGCGCAATCAATGGATCATTCCCTATGGCGGCTCGCTCTTGCTTATCGTCCTTGTTGCTATTGCGCTGTTTCACTGGCGTATTGGGCCAATCAAGGTCAATGAGCAGCCGACCGGTCGCCTGATTGAGCGATTCACGCCCCTGGAGCGTTCTGCGCACTGGATCAACGCCATTGCTTTCAGTATTTTGGCCATTTCAGGTGTCTTGATGGCTTTTGGCAAATTTTTCGTGTGGCCTGTTGTTGGGGGTACGCTGTACGGCTGGTTGGCTTACCTGCTCAAAAATGTGCACAATTTCATTGGTCCGGTATTTGCCGTGTCGCTTCTGGTTGTGATTGCGACTTTCATGCGCGACAACCTGCCAGTAAAGGGTGACATGAACTGGATGCTCAAGGGTGGTGGCATATTGTCTGGAAAGGAAATCAAGTCCGGGCGCTTCAATGCGGGCGAAAAGGTCACGTTTTGGGGTGGCGTGTTTGTTCTGGGCTTGATCGCCGTGGTCTCAGGGCTGTTTTTGGACAAGGTGTTACCTGGCCTGGTTTATGAACGTGGCAGTATGCAGATCGCCCTCATAGTGCATGCAGTGTCCAACATTGCGATGATCTGCATGTTCCTGGGGCACATCTACATGGGCACGCTGGGTACCAAAGGAGCCTATGAGGGTATGAAGACCGGGTACGTCGATGAGACCTGGGCCAAGGAACACCATGAATTGTGGTTTGATGACATCAAGAGCGGCAAGATTCCCGTGCAACGTTCGTCAGAGACGGCTTCTGGTCAATCCGTGCAAGTGTGAGGAGGAAGGTATGCAAAAGCTATTGGGAAAAGTTTTGATGACCGTCTGTGGCCTGCTGATGGCCGCCACGGCGATGGCCAAGCTTGCGGCACCTTCGGAGGAGGCCAAAGCCAAGGGAGCCGAGGCGGCGGCCAAGAACGCGTGGGCTGGCAAGGTTGGCGCCTACCAATTGTGCAAATCGCAGGACAGGACTGCGGCGTTCTTTTTCAAGACCGCCAAGGCGCGTGGCCAGGAAACCAGGCCTGCGGCGCCGACGCCTGCCTGTGCTGATCCGGGGGCATTTAGCTACACGCCCGCAGGCCCGACTGCTGCGCTCGCCCCGGGGGCGCCGGAACTGGCGAAAAAATCCTGAATCACGTGTTGCCCCGTTTGACCCACGCTTGCGCGCCGACGGTGCGCAAGGTTCGCGTGCTCAATGAGTTCGGCGAGACCGGTGTCATTTCCATCCCCGCAGAACGTGCTCTCACGATCTATCTGGACAAACGCGAACTTGTCACTCTGATGACCCTCGGAGCACACCCCGAACTCCTCGTGTTGGGCTTTTTGCGCAACCAGCGGATCGTCCATTCGGCGCAGGATATCGAGTCGATTACCGTCGATTGGGAGGTCGGTGCGGCGGCCGTCAAGACGCATCGCGGTGTTGCCGATATCGAGGCGCGAACCGCCAGGAGGGTGGTCACAACCGGATGCGGTCAGGGCAGCATGTTTGGCGACATGATGTCAGAAGTTGATCGCATCGTATTGTCGTCCGACACCCTGAGTCAGGGTGAACTGTATGGCATCGTTAACGCAATACGTCAGCAGGACAGCATCTACAAGGTCGCGGGCTCAGTCCACGGTTGCGCGTTGTTCAAGGGCCAGGAGATGCTGTTGTTTGTTGAGGACGTTGGTCGACACAATGCCATCGACACCATTGCCGGGTGGATGTGGCTGCAACAGCGGGAGGTCAAAGTGGCTCCCGCGCTTGCCACGGCGTGTGCGACGCTCCCCCTAGAGGTGGCCGATCGTTGCTTGGGACGGCCCGGCGCTGCGGCTGGCCCCACGCCTGCAATGGCGCCAAACGGCATGACTGGCGCCGACAAGGTCTTCTACACCACAGGTCGCCTGACCAGCGAGATGGTCATCAAGGCCGCACAGATGGGCATTCCGATTGTGGTCTCACGCAGCGGAATCACCCAGATGGGATTGGAAGTGGCCCAGCGCCTGGGCCTGTGTGCGATTGGCCGTGCTACGCACAGACGTTTTCTTTGCTACAGCGGGTTTGAGCGCCTGCGTCTGGAAAATGAAGCTAGCGCATCGGTGCGCGCAGCAGCTTGAAGCAGTTTCAGTTCGGGTTCAACAATTGGATATGCCCATGGCTGAAAACAGCCAGTCGGTTGCGCCCGCCACGCTTGGCCGCGTAAAGCGCCTTGTCCACATTGATCAGAAGCTGATCCTGGGTGTTTGATTCGGCGTCGCGCGATGCCAGTCCCACGCTGACCGTCACCCGCAGGGGTTTGCCTGATACCAGTACCGGCATGGCGGCAATATCTTTTCTGAGCCGCTCCGCTGCCAGAACGCCTTCGCCCAACAGGATATTGGGCGAGACCACCAGAAACTCTTCTCCACCCCAGCGACAGACCGCGTCTTCCTTGCGTGCTGCGGCCCGCAGGCGTTGGCCGATCTGCTGCAAGACGGTGTCACCCATGGCGTGACCGTATTCGTCGTTGATGGCCTTGAAATTGTCAACGTCCAGGCTGATGAGGGTCAGCGCATGGCCACGCCGCTCGGCCGCGCTCCAGGCTTGCGTCATTGCGGTCAGGCCGGCCCGGCGATTGAAAAGATCGGTGAGCGGATCGGTCAGGGCGGCCGTTTGGAGTTTGCGGTTACTCAAGGCCAGTTCGGCAGCCAGGTTACTAAGGCGTTCATGGTCGCGCTCCCAGGCATCGCGCAGGCGCACGTAGCGCCAGGCGGCCTTCAGCCGCACACCCAGCACCCGGGTGGTCACGGGCTGAACGATGAAGTCGTCAACCCCGGCATCGAAGGCATGCACCAGCACCAACTCGTCACGGTCGCGGGTCAGCATCAGCACGTAAATGTTCTGACCCCAGTCGCTGGCGCGCAGCGCGCTGCACAACGCAATGCCGTCCATGCCTGCCAGTTCACGCTCGGTGATCACCACGTGGGGCTTGAAGTCTACAGCCAGCGCCAGCGCCTCGCTGCCGCTGGTGGCTGTCTTGACCGTATAGTGGCCCTCGTCCTTGAGCCACGCCACCATGGGTGCCAGAACGCTAGCATCGTGCGTTGCCACCAGCACCCGCAGCCATTGGGGATCGCTTTCCTGGTCGGGCCGAACGCTACCGAGCTTCATTTGCCCAAAAGTGGGCACCGCACTCGATTTGATCTTGAGTTGTTCACCCAGCGCACGCCATTCATGAACGGCGGTATCGACATGGTACTCAAGCTCGGTGGCATTGATCCCAACCAGACTGGCCGCTTCAGTGAGCCGGGAAATCTGCAGTGATGCCTGTGCCTGGGGTTCGAGGGCCAGATCGGCCACCCGGGAGGCCAGGTGCAGCACGTGGCAAAGTTGCCACAGGCGTGTGTCCTTGAGGAAAGGTGACTTGCCCGGTGCTTCGTGGTAGAGCACCGGCTCGTTGTAAATCTTGGGAATCCCCCACTTGCAAAGCAGCACGTCGGCCAGGTGCATATGGTCGGTGTGCAACTGCTCGCGCTCAAGCGATACCAGTTCGGCCCCGCTCCGGTTGGCCGCGAGCACCTTGCCGTACTCCTTGGGATAGGCCGTTGCCAGCGCCAGCGAACCCACTCGCGCGAGCAACCCACAGGTAAACAATTCGTCTGCCCCGCCGAGCTTGAGGTGTGCGCCCAATTCCTTCATGGCCACGCCCACCAGAAGCGAGTGGCTCCAGAAACGGGAATAGTCGAACTCGGCGCAGCTGCCGCTGGCGTATTGATCAATCAGTGAAAAGCTCAGAGCCAGTTGGCGAACCGTCTGCATGCCCAGTCGGTTGACGGCCTGAGCCACCGAAACCACGGGACGGCTGCCAGCGGTAGCGGCGTTGGCCCGTTCGATCAGGCGCCCGCTCAGGGCTGGGTCCGTCATCACCAGATCGGCAATCTCGGTGATGGAAACATCTTCATTGCGAAACGCGTTGAGGATGGCCAGCGCAACCCCGCTGGGGCTGGGCAGGCGTTGCTGGAGTTCGGGTTGCAGTGCTGGGGTGACCATGGCTTTTTTTTTGCAGGGTAGGCCGGTTGATTTTTTCAGTCCATTGTCGCCCACTTTGGCAGATTTGCCATGGGGTTATTGCCTACAGATAGAAGGGGTTGGCGCCACTATTTTCACTATTGCGCTAAGGTTCGCTCATGAACATTTCTTTTTGGCGCCTGGGCTGGCGCTCTTTGTGGCGTGATTTTCATGCCGGGGAGCTTGGCCTTCTGATCGTGGCCGTGACGCTGGCCGTGGCCGCCCTCACCGCCGTGGGCTTTTTTGCCGACCGGCTCAAGGGTGGTTTGCAACGCGATGCGCGTCAGTTGCTCGGAGGAGACGCTGTGATCTCCGGCGACAACACCCCGCCGCCTGCATTTGAGGCCAGGGCACGGTCTCTGGGGCTGCAGGTGGTGCACACCCTGACGTTCCCGACCATGGCGCGGGCTAGCGAGGCCCAGGGCGGGGGCATCAAACTGGTGGCGCTCAAGGTGGTTGAGACCGGCTACCCGCTGCGGGGCAATCTGCGGATTGCTTCCGAGCCCGGTTTGCCTGATGCACCGACCCGCGACATCCCCGCGTCGGGCCAGGCCTGGATGGATGCATCGCTTTTGCAGGCCATTGGTGTTCAGATGGGCGATGAAGTGCTGCTGGGCGAGACGCGGGTGCGTGTCGCCAAAATCATCGTGAATGAGCCTGACCGCGGCGCCGGCTTTTTGAGCTTTGCACCCCGACTCATGATCAGCCGCGCCGATATCGAGGCAACCCATTTGATTCAGCCTGCCAGCCGCGTGCGCTACCGGCTGGCTGTGGCCGGAGACGAAGCGGCTGTCAGCGCTTTTGTGAGCTGGACCAAAGCTGAGCTTGAGCGCACGCACGCTCGGGGAATGCGACTTGAATCTCTGGAGGGCGGGCGCCCGGAACTGGGACAAACCCTGGAGCGGGCCGAAAAGTTTCTCAACCTGATTGCGCTGCTGGCCGCTCTGCTGAGCGCGGTTGCGGTGGCGCTGGCGGCGCGTGGATTTGCCGCCCGTCACCTGGACGACTGCGCCATGCTGCGCGTGCTGGGCCTGAGTCAGCGCCGCATGGCGCAGGCCTACGTCTTTGAGTTTTCCCTGATCGGGGTGCTGGCCAGTGCGCTGGGCGTGTTGCTGGGCTATGCCGTGCACCACGGCTTTGTGCTGTTGCTCGCCGGATTGGTGGGCGCCTCGCTGCCCGGCGCCGGTTGGTGGCCGGTGATGTTCGGCATGGGCATGGGCTTGACGCTCCTGCTCGCATTCGGGCTGCCGCCGGTGCTTCAACTGGCGCAGGTGCCCGCGCTGCGGGTGATCCGGCGCGACGTCGGGCAACTCAAGCCCGCCTCCCTGGGAGTGCTGGCCGTGGGCGTGGCGGGATTCGCAGCCCTGTTGTTGGCCGCCAGCAGTGATTTGAAGTTGGGCCTGATCGCCGTGGGCGGCTTTGCCGGCGCTGCGCTGATGTTTGCGGCAGCGGGCTGGCTGGCGGTCAAGCTGCTGCGCTGGGGCGTGAATGAAAGCCTTGCGCCGCGCTGGTTGATTCTGGCGGCGCGGCAAATTTCCGCGCGTCCCGCGTTTGCCGTGGTACAGGTCAGCGCGCTGGCCGTGGGGCTGCTCGCACTGGTGCTGCTGGTGCTGCTGCGCACCGATCTCATTGCCAGCTGGCGTCGTGCCACGCCGCAGGATGCGCCCAACCGTTTTGTCATCAACGTCATGCCCGATCAGGGTGAAGCTTTTGTCAAAACCTTGCGCCAGGCCGGAATCAGCAACTTCGACTGGTTTCCCATGATTCGCGGCAG
The DNA here is from genome assembly GCA_963784775.1 of uncultured beta proteobacterium. Taxonomy (GTDB): domain Bacteria; phylum Pseudomonadota; class Gammaproteobacteria; order Burkholderiales; family Burkholderiaceae_C; genus Rhodoferax. The sequence continues at coordinate 490,692 of CAWAST010000002.1, forward strand.
GCTCGTGGCCGTCAACGGTCAGGCTGTCTCGCCGGAGGACTTCGGCGACGAGCGGGCCCGGCGCTTGCTGGACCGCGAGTTCAACCTCTCCCACAGCGCCATCAAGCCGGTGCAGAACGACGTGGTGGCCGGGCGCTGGATGGAGGAGGAAAAGGGCGCGATCAGCGTGGAGCAAGGCATCGCCACAACGCTGGGTCTCAAGCTGGGTGACATGCTGCGTTTTGACATTGGCGGCATGCCCGTTGATTCGAGGATCACGTCTCTGCGCAAGGTGGACTGGGGCTCGATGCGGGCCAATTTTTATGCCATGTATCCCGTCTCCCGCCTGCCCGATGTGCCAACCACCTTCATGAGCGCCTTCAAAGCACCGACCGACCCGGGATTTGACAGCGCTTTGGTGCGTCAGTTTCCCAACATCACCAGCGTGGACATGACCGCCACCATTGCCCAGATTCAACGCGTGCTCGACCAGGTGATCGGGGCCGTGCAGTTTCTGTTTGCCTTCACGCTGGCCGCCGGGCTGGTGGTGCTGTTTGCAGCCGTCTCCGCCACCCGGGAGGAACGGGCCCAGGAGTTTGCCGTCATGCGCGCCCTGGGGGCTCAGGCGGCCCTGCTGCACCAGGTTCAGCGCGCCGAGCTGGCCGTCGTGGGCCTGCTGGCAGGCTTTCTGGCTTCAGTCGTGGCCATGGCCGTGGGCTGGGCGCTGGCAAGGTATGTGTTTGAGTTCGAATGGGTCGTTTCGCTGTGGGTGCCGGTGCTTGGAGCGATCAGCGGTGCGCTGCTGGCGCTGGCTGCGGGCTGGTGGGGCCTGCGCGAAGTGCTGCGCCGACCGGTGGTGGAGACGCTGCGACGGGCGGCGCAGTAGCGCGGGTCGGTGGTGATTTGATTTAGCTATATTATTTATAGCTACATGTGCATATTCAACGAGGGCTAGAGGCGGATTTTCTATATATTTTCAGGGATCAACGCTGCCAGGGTGCGTTCAAGCCCTGGATGTCATCAGCAGCACGACCAGCGCCCCGGCACCACCATCGGCGGGCTTGGCTTGCACAAAGGCCAGAACCTCCTGCTTTTGCACCAGCCAGCTGTGCACGCGGCTTTTGAGTATCGGGGCTTTGCCCGGTGAGCCCAGCCCTTTGCCGTGCACCACCCGCACACAGCGAATGCCCTGCTGGTGGGCCTCGCGAATGAAGATGCCCAGTTGCTCGCGGGCGTCGTCCCGGCGCAGGCCGTGCAGGTCAAGCTGGCGCTGGATCGACCACTCGCCCCGGCGCAGCTTGCGGGTCACGTCAGGGCCGATGCCGGGGCGGCGAAAACTCAGATCGCCATCGGTATCGAGCAGCGTGCCCACGTCAAACTCGTCGCTGATGGCTTCTTTGAGCACCGCTTTCTCGTCCTGCTTGTGTTGCATGACCCGGGGCTTGGCAGCAGGTGGTTTGAGTGATGCATGCCCCTTGTCGGGCAGCGGCTGGACCGCCCCTGCGGCGCGGAGAAACATGTTCTTTTCGCTCTCCCGCTGGAGCGCCAGGCGTTCGTGCTCGGCCTTTTCCTGAGCCACCTTCAAGGCCTGGGCGTCGATTTCCTTCTTCACGAGCTTGAGATCGGCCAGGCTGGCCACCTTGACGGGTTTGCGCGTCACATCAATCCCTTTTCCGCCATCGACAGCGCCTGTCCTTGGGCGACGATCACGTGATCGAGCACCCGCACGTCGATCAACGCCAGCGTTGTCTTGAGGGTTTGGGTCAGCGCTTCGTCAGCGCGGGAAGGTTGTACCGTGCCGCTGGGGTGGTTGTGGGCCAGCACCACTGCAGCAGCCTGGTGGTGCAGTGCGCGCAACACAACTTCACGCGGGTACACACTGGTTTGTGTGAGGGTACCCCGAAACAACTCCTCCATGGCCAGCAGGCGGTTTTGCACGTCGAGAAACAGGATCGCAAAGACCTCGTGGGGCTTGGCCGAGAGCTGCAACTGCAGGTAATGCTTGACTGCCTCGGGTGTCGCGAACACCGTGCGCTCCTTAAGCTGCTGGGCCAACGCCCGGCGCGAGAGTTCGAGCACCGCCACCAGCTCGGCGCGCTTGGCCGGACCCAGCCCTTTGACGCGTTTGAGGTCATCGGCACTGGCATGCAGCAGGCCCGCAATGCCGTCAAAGCCGTCGTTCATGTCGTTGATACCGGTGCGCAAATGCAGCAGTTCCTGGGCCATCTGGAGCACGCCCTTGCCCTTGATGCCGGTGCGCAGCAAAAGCGCCAGCAGTTCGGCGTCACTGAGCGAAGCCGGACCGTAAGCCAGCAGTTTTTCCCGTGGCCGGGATTCCGGTGGAATGTCTTTGAATGCCATGGAGTCGCTCTTTTAGAATGAAGCTGAGTTTATTCGCCAATCCAGAGACCATGCCAATGCCACCCATTCCAAGTCAGTCCGCGCCACAGGACATCGTACTGGCGCAACCGCGCGGCTTTTGCGCCGGAGTGGACCGGGCCATCGAGATCGTCGAGCGGGCGTTGCAAAAATTTGGTGCACCCATTTATGTGCGCCATGAGATCGTGCACAACACCTATGTGGTGAATGACCTCAAAGCCAAGGGCGCTATATTTATTGAAGCGTTAGATGAAGTTCCCACGGGGGCTACACTCGTTTTTTCTGCCCATGGTGTGAGCCGTGCGGTGCAGGATGAGGCCCAGGCGCGGGGATTCCGGATATTCGATGCCACCTGTCCTTTGGTGACCAAAGTGCATGTGGAAGTGGCCAAACTGCGCAAAGAGGGCTATGAGTTCCTCATGATCGGTCATAAGGGGCACCCCGAGGTGGAGGGCACCATGGGGCAGCTCGACAGCGGCATCTACCTGGTCGAGGACGTGGCCGATGTGGGTCGGGTGCAGCCCGTGCAGACCGAAAAGCTGGCGGTGGTAACGCAAACCACGCTCAGTGTGGATGATGCGGCCAGCATCGCTGCCGCGATCAAAGCGCGCTTTCCTGCCGTGCGTGAGCCCAAGCAGCAGGACATTTGCTACGCCACGCAGAACCGGCAGGATGCCGTGAAGATCATGAGTCCACAGGTCGATGTAGTGATTGTGGTGGGCAGTCCGACCAGTTCCAACAGCAACCGCCTGGCCGAAGTGGCGCGCAAACTGGGCACCACCGCCTACATGGTGGATGGCGCGCATGAACTGCAGGAACACTGGTTTGAGGGCTGTCAGCGTGTTGGCTTGACGGCGGGTGCTTCTGCCCCGGAACTGCTGGTGCAGCAAGTGATTGACCGCATCAAAGCCCTGGGTGCGGTGTCGGTGCGCAAGATGGACGGGGTGGAGGAAACCATCAAGTTTCCGCTGCCCAAGGGATTGAGGATGGACGCACCGACGGGTACTGGCCAGCTATAATCAAAACTTCACCGGGGGTGTCCGTTTTTGGGCGGACTGAGAAATACCCCACTCACCTGATCTGGATCATGCCAGCGTAGGGAGCGTGAAGAACCGGATCCGCCATTTTTGGCTTTTCCCTTTCCTCAAGCGCCCGAGCATGGCGCAATTGGAAGGAAGAAGCGATGAATAGGCGGATTTTTAATGGCCTGATGGCCGCAGTGGTGGGCATCACCCTGATGAGTACCTCAGTGGCCCGGGCTGACGAGCTGCGCGTGATGGTGCACAGCTCGTTTTCCCTGCCCAAGCCCTTACTGGCGCAGTTTGAGTCACAAAACGGGGTCAAGCTCAGCATTATCAAAGGCGGCGATGCCGGCGAAATGCTCAACAAGCTCATTCTCACGCGCGCCAACCCGATTGCTGATGTGGTGTTTGGCATCGACAACACGCTGATGAGCAAGGCGCTGGCGATGCAGGTCGTTGCCGCCGATGACGGCATCAAGGCCATGGCTGCGGCAAGCGGTGACGCTGCGCTGGGTCAATCTATCGTGGCGGTGGACTATGGTTTTGTCACCCTCAATTACGACAAGGCCTTTGTGGCCAAAAGCGGCCTGGCCCTGCCCAAAACCCTCGAAGAGCTGACCCAGGAGCCTTATCGCAACTGGCTGGCCGTGCCCAACCCAGCCACTTCAAGCCCCGGCTACGCCTTCATGCTGGCCACCGTTGCTGCCATGGGTGAAGAGAAAGCCTTCGACTGGTGGGCCCGTATGCGCGCCAATGGCCTCAAAGTGACCAAGGGCTGGACCGAGGCTTATTACACCGAGTTCAGCCGCAATGGCGGCACCCGCCCGCTGGTGGTGAGCTATGCCACAAGTCCGGCAGCTGAGGTGTTTTACAGCAAGACTAAAATCAGCGAACCGCCCACGGGCAGTCTGGCGCTCAAGGGCGGCACCTTCAAGCAAACCGAAGGCGTGGCGTTGGTCAAGGGCGGTGGCCAGCGCGAGCCAGCTGTCAAATTCATCGAGTTCTTGCGCTCTGCTGCGGTCCAGGAGGCGCTTCAAACGAGCATGTGGATGTTCCCGGCAGACTCACGCACAGCGCCTGCCGAGGTCATGCGCCACGCCAGCGAACCGACCTCGTTTGACAATCTGCCCAGTGATGTCATCGCCGCCAAAGGCAATGAGTGGGTGAATCGCTGGGTTCAGGTCGTTCTGAAGTAATTTCAATGCTTGCGCGCACGCCAGGCTTGCCGCGCTGGACCCTGGCGCTGCTGCCGGGTGCGGCTCTGGCGGTGTTGCTGCTCGCGCCGCTGGCACGGCTGGCCCTGGCGGGATGGGGCTGGACCGGGGACCTGCCACAAGCGCCCGTGCAACCGTGGGGATTGTGGCAAGACGACTACCTGCGTTGGCGGGTTCTATGGTCCTTCACCCAGGCGGCGGTCACCTGTGTGGCGGCGCTGGTGCTGGGGTTGCCCATTGCGTGGGTCCTGGCGCGATTTGATTTTGCCGGCCGAAGTGCGGTGCTGCGTTTGTTGATGCTGCCCTTTGTGGTGCCCACCGTGGTCGCGGCCATCGGGGTGCTGGCCCTGTGGGGGCCGCGTGGACTGTTGAGCGGCTGGTTCGGCGTGAATCTGAAGGACACGCCCTGGCTGCTGCTGTATGGCAACCTGTTTTTCAATCTGTGCCTGGTGGTGCGAGCCGGCGTGGATGCGCTTGAGCAAGTGAGCGCCCAGCGCGTTGCCGCGGCGCGCACGCTCGGCGCAACGCCCTGGCGGGCCTTCTGGCGCATCGAGTGGCCCGCCATCGCCCCCTGGCTCGCTTCCAGTCTGTGTCTTGTATTTCTGTATTGCTTTGCCGGTTTTGGGTTGGCGTTGGTTTTGGGTGGCCAGCGCTACGCCACGATTGAGGTGGAAATTTACACGCTGGTCGCCCATGAACTCCAGCTGGCACAGGCCAGTGTGCTGGCTTTGTGGATGCTGGTGCTCACGGGCGGCGTGGCGCTGGCCTACTCGGCCATCGAAAAGCGCCTGGGCGCACCGGGCCGAACCGAGCCCGTGCCCCGGCGGCGCCCCAGCGGCGCGCGGCAATGGCTGGCGCTGGGGGCGGCATTGGCGGCACTGGCGCTTTTTTGCGCGGCGCCTGTACTGGCCATCCTGTGGCGCGCTGGGTTGGCGGGCTCTGCAGTCTGGATTGACGTGATGGATGCGCAGGGCGCCCAAGCGCTGTGGAACACCCTGCGGTTCTCCGCGATGGCGCTGGTGGCGGCGACCGTGCTGGGTGTGGCCCATGCAATGGCGGCGCAGGCGTCCGTAGCCTGGCGGGCAGCGGCGTTCCTGCCTTTTGTGGTCTCGCCCGTGACCGTGGCTTTTGGTTTGCTGCTTTTGTACCCCCAGTGGACCGCCAGTTTGCCGATGTTGGTGGCGGCTTACGCGGTGCTGGCTTACCCCTTTGTGGCCAAGTCCATGGCGGCCGGACTCGACAGTTTGCCAGTGCATCTGGAACAGGCGGCGCGTACCCTGGGGGCAAGCCCGTGGCGGGCTTTTTGGCGTGTGACCCTGCCGCTGCTGCGTCCGGCGCTGCGTCGGGGCATGGCGTTTGCGGCAGCCACGGCACTGGGGGAATTCGCGGTGACGCTATTTTTGTCGCGCCCGGAATGGAGCACACTCACGACACTGATCTACCAGCGCCTGGCGCGCCCGGGCTCGACCAATATGGACGCCGCGATGGTTCTGGCTTGCATCCTCATGGCACTGGCGATACTGGCGTTTTTGGTGATTGAGTGGCCCAAAGCCAAAGACACCCCGGCTTTACCCGTTCAACGTGATTGCGCAAGAGGCTTTGACCATGCTTGAACTCAAGAATATCTGTGTCCGCTACGGCGCGCGCATGCTCGCTGACGGGCTCAACCTGCGAGTGGCCTCGGGCGAGATCGTGGCCGTTTTGGGCCCCTCGGGCAGCGGCAAGAGCACGCTACTCAAAATCATGGCGGGCCTGCAAGTGCCCGATCGTGGCCAGGTTTTCTGGGATGGGCAGGACATCACACAACTGGCGCCCGAGCGGCGTGGTTTTGCGCTCATGTTTCAGGACTTCGCCTTGTTTCCACATCTCAACGTGCTCGACAACGTGGCCTTTGGTCTGATCGAGCAGCGCCAGCCCAGGTCGGTGGCGCGGGCCCGCGCCACCGAAATGCTCCAGCGATTTAGGCTGATCGACCACGCCATGCATCGGGTGTGGACGCTTTCGGGTGGCGAGCAGCAGCGCGTGGCGCTGGCGCGTGCGCTCATCACCGCACCGCGCGCCCTGCTGCTCGATGAGCCGTTTTCAGCTCTGGACGCCGAGTTGCGCCTTGATTTGCAGCAGGAGTTTTGCCAGCGCATTGTGGCCGCCGGCATGGCCACTGTGCTGGTCACGCACGACGAGGCGGAGGCCCGCGCCATGGCCGGGCGTGGCTTGCGACTGGTAGCCGGGCAGCTCCAGAGCGCATGGTGAGCGCCAGTACGCTGCGTGAACACGGGGAAAATCAAACAGAACCGCCAACTCAAAAACTACAATAGTGCCATGCTAGACATCACACTGCTCCGAAAAGATCTCGACCAGGTCATCGCCCGCCTGGAAACTCGCAAACAGCCGCAAGCGTTTCTTGATGTGCGAGCGTTCCGCGCTTTTGAGGCCGAGCGCAAGACCATTCAGGTCCGCACCGAGGAACTGCAGGGCAAGCGCAACGCGCTGAGCAAGCAGATTGGCCAACTTAAGGCCAGGGGAGCGGCGGGTCAGGCCGATGCGGATGCCGCCATGCGCGAGGTGGCAAGCCTAAAGACTGAACTGGAGAGCTCGGCCGCTCGGCTGGAGCAGATTCAGGCCGAGTTGCAGGCCATGCTACTGGCCGTGCCCAATCTGCCGCACGAGAGCGTGCCCATCGGTGCCGATGAGCATGGCAATGTTGTTGTGCGCCGTTGGGGTGAGCCCAAGGCGTTTGATTTTCCCGTCAAAGACCACGTCGATCTGGGCGAACCACTGGGGCTCGATTTTGAAATGGGCGTCAAGCTCACCGGAGCCCGTTTCACGGTATTGAAAGGCCCGATCGCCCGTTTGCACCGGGCCCTGGCGCAGTTCATGCTGGATGTGCAAACCCTGGAGCACGGCTACACCGAGTGCTACACGCCTTATATTGTCAACGGCGAGACCCTGCGCGGCACCGGCCAGTTGCCCAAGTTTGAAGGCGACCTGTTTGCCGCGAAAAAAGGGGGGCAGGAGGGTGAGGAGCAGCCGGACAACACGGCGCTGTACCTGATTCCCACCAGCGAAGTGCCGCTCACCAACTTTGTGCGCGATGAAATCCTGGTTGAGGCCCAGTTGCCTCTCAAGCTGACGGCCCACACCCCGTGTTTTCGCTCGGAGGCGGGCAGCGCAGGACGCGACACGCGCGGGCTGATTCGCCAGCACCAGTTTGACAAGGTCGAGATGGTGCAGATCGTGCATCCCGAGAAAAGCTACGAGGCGCTCGAGCAGATGACCGGCCACGCGGAAGCCATCCTGCAGAAGTTGGGCTTGCCTTATCGCGTGATGGCACTTTGCACGGGTGACATGGGTTTTGGCGCCAGCAAGACCTATGACCTTGAAGTGTGGTTGCCAGCTCAGAACGCCTATCGCGAAATCAGTTCGGTGTCCAATTGTGAGGCCTTTCAGGCACGCCGCCTGCAAGCGCGCTTCAAGAATGCCCAGGGCAAGAATGAACTGATTCACACGCTCAACGGCTCCGGCCTGGCAGTGGGGCGCGCGCTGGTGGCGGTGCTGGAGAACGGCCAGAATGCCGATGGGTCGATCACGATTCCGCTGGCGTTGCAGCCCTATATGGGCGGGCAGTCGCTGCTGGAGGCTTAAACAGCCCCAATTCTTGTCCTGAATCAAGGGTTTGCCCGAAGTTGGTGGGCAACCCGGGCGATAATGCGCCTTGGTGAGTCAAGGCCATGGCCCCAATCCACCGGATTTCATGCCACCTAGAGTCAAAGGAAAGTAATGCCTACCTGGTTGATGTACACCGCTTTTTCGGTGATTTTTGTTCTGTCGGCGACGGCACTATTTTTCTTTATGGCGACCCGGGGTGCGTTGATATGGCGCAGCGCCGTGTCGGGCTCGACCGATGAGGCGGCTCATGTGTATCCCATTTACTCAAAAATGTGGCTCATGCGCATGGTCGACTTCCAGCCCATCATTGCGGCGATTTTGTTGTTTCAATACGACCGGCTGGTGTCGTTCATCACCCGCGGCTTGCGCCACACGAACCTTAAGGACAAGAAGGTCCTGATCACCTCCTGTGCCTTTGGCAATGTCATCCCCAAAGTGGTGGGTGCGGCGGTGGAGTCGGGTGCGAGCAAAGTGCTCATTGCGGACATCGTCAAAAATGAGCTTGACCATGCCAGAAACAAGCTCGACAAGCTGGGCCAGTTTGAAGGAAAGATCGAACTCCTGAAGGAAAACGCCACCGCCATGCAGCAGCCTGACGCTTCGGTTGATGCGAACGTGATCTTCTTTTTACTCCACGAGTTGCCGCATCACCTCAAAGGCGAGGCGCTGCGCGAGGCAGGGCGGGTGCTGGTGCCCGGCGGAAAGCTTTACCTGGCCGAGTTCCACCGACCCGACCTATGGGTGCTGCGTACCTTGAGCTGGATGTACTTCACGGTTTTTGAGCCCCTGGGATTGGCGCTGTGGAATACCCACGACCCCGTCAAGCAGCTCGAAGAAATGGGTGGGTTCACCTGCGAGCGTCACATCGTGTTTTATGGCAACTTCCAGGTCGTTGTTGCGACCAAGAACGCCGCCTGATTTGCCATTGGCCGCAGGGCTGTCTGCACCAAAATATGCCCTGAAGATCGCTGATATTCAGGGCTTTTTTGTGGCTGTGATTTTTTCGCAGTGGCTCGTCTTTGAACTGACCGACTGTGCAACTGAATGGTAAGCCCGAGACTGCATGGATTGATCTTTGCCAGTGGGCCGGTTTCTTGCTAGACTTCGCTCACGTGGGGGGGTAGCTCAGCTGGGAGAGCGCTGCGTTCGCAATGCAGAGGTCGTGAGTTCGATCCTCATCCTCTCCACCAAATTGTTCCATTAAATCAACAGGTTAGATTGATTTAATTTCTTGAACAGCGGATCAGAAGTAGTGCAGAACGTCCGTACTATTTTTCCTTTCTACCGCTTCTTACCCCAGGGCATTGCGTTTCGTATCGTTTGACGGTGCGAAGTCATATTGCCCGCGATCTTCACGCCGAGTGTAAGAACCCGTCAGGCGCCCCGACTACTGGATCAGCACGAATCGGAAACACGGTGAGTGCTGAACTTATCCACAGTAAAACATTGAAGGACACAACCCATGAAAAACCAAACCTCTACCGCCCGTTACGCAACTGCCGCCGCCATGGCGTTGGCATTCAGCGCTGCCCTGACCGTGGCCGCTACACCCGCTGCCGCTGCATCGCCTGACAAAGACATGTGCTTTGGGGTGGCGCTTAAGGGTAAGAACGATTGCAAGGCCGGTGCGGGCACGACCTGCGCGGGCACCTCCAAGATTGATTACCAAGGCAATGCCTGGTCTCTGGTTCCCAAGGGAACTTGCGAAAAGACGGTTTCCAAGACATCGCCAACTGGTTTTGGTCAGTTGAAGGAGTTCAAGGAAGTCAAGGCCTGATCTTGTTGAGCCACACTGGAGCGCCCGACATGCAGACTTCTTTGGATTTGCCAATGTTGCATCCGGGTGCTCCGGCCCCCGCGTTGCCTGCACGCGCGGGCGTGGGCCTCAAGAGCGAGCATTTCATGGAAATACTCGACTCCCGGTCCGATATCAGTTTCTTTGAGGTCCACGCCGAAAACTACATGGTTGCGGGTGGCCCGTTTCATCATTACCTCACCCGAATCCGGGAGCGTCATGCGCTCTCGGTGCATGGCGTGGGGCTCTCCATTGGGGCGGACGCTGCGCTGGATCGAAACCACCTCGACGCGCTCGCCGTCTTGCTGGACCGGTACCAGCCCCAATCCTTTTCCGAGCATCTGGCCTGGTCCACCCATGCTGATGCATTTCTGAACGACTTGCTGCCCTTGCCCTATACCGCGGCCACCCTGCAGCGGGTGTGTGAGCACATTGACCAGGTTCAGTCCCGTCTCAAGCGCCGTATGTTGCTGGAGAACCCGGCCACGTACCTGGAGTTTTCCGGGTCAATGCTCGATGAGGCGGCGTTTCTCTCTGAGGTTGTGCGCCGCACGGGTTGCGGCCTGCTGCTCGACGTGAACAACACCTATGTTTGCAGTATCAACCATCGGCGCGACGCCAGGGCTTACCTTCGTGCGCTACCCCTGTCCGAGGTGGGTGAAATTCATCTTGCCGGATTTGCGCAACAACTCGACGGCAATGGAGATGTTCTGCTGATCGACAGCCACGGCTCGCCGGTAGCGCAGGCCGTGTGGGATCTGTACGAATATACGCTGGGCCTCACAGGTGCGGTGGCGACATTGATTGAGCGTGACAACGACATCCCAGCCTGGTCTGTTCTGTTGGCCGAGGCCCAGCGCGCCGATAAGCAACTTCAGGTTTTGTCAAACCCTGCGGCGCAGAGCACCCATGTAGAAAATGAGAGGGCCCTGGCATGAGTGAACAAACGTCCTTCGTCCAGGCCCTGCTCAACCCCGATCTGGCTTGTCCCGACGGTCTCAAGACCTGGAACGGGTCGGATCCAGCGGTGCGGTTCGCCGTCTACCGCAACAATGTAGCGGTGTCACTGATTGACGCCCTGGCCGATACCTTTCCTGTAGTGCAGGAACTCGTGGGCGAAGAGTTCTTCCGAGCGATGGCGCGGGTATTTGCACAGGCCAATCCGCCTCGCTCACGCTTGATGGCGTATTACGGCGATGCATTTGCTGATTTTTTGGAATCATTTGCACCGGTGGCCACATTGCCTTACCTAGCCGATGTGGCGCGGCTGGAGATGTGCCGCGTGCAGGCCTACCACGCAGCCGATGCGCCGCCAGCAGATCACAAGGCATTGCAAAGCATCCTGGACGAGCCACAGCAACTTCTTTCGCTCGTCCTGTCGCTTCATCCGTCGGTGCATCTGGTCGAATCCCGGTACGCCGTTTTCTCCCTTTGGGCGGCGCACCAGGGGGCGCTCGATATTTCAGAGGTTGACCCCCAACTGGCGCAGGCCGCGCTGGTGTTTCGCAACGGGCTGGACGTAGACACCATGGAGGTGTCCGCCGGGACCGGGCGATTCCTTCGCCAACTGCTCGCGGGTCAAACCCTGGCAGCGGCCGCCGGGGCTGCCAGTGCCACGGTCGTGGAGTTTGACTTGTCCAGCGTCCTGGCGCTGTTGCTTGGTCACCAGCTGATCACCCATTTCAATGTCGGAGACCACAGCCATGAGCAGATCCATTGACATGCAACCTGCAGGTTTTCCCGACAAGACATTTTCAGCGCGAAGTCTGGTGAACCGGCTGGTATCGGTGTTCACACACATCCCACAGTCGCTGATTGCCCTGCTGGCGCGCTTTTCGATTGCTTCGGTTTTCTGGAAGTCCGGGCAGACAAAGGTGCAGGGGCTCTCCATCGACATCGTCAACGGAGATTTCACCCTGGGCTGGCCGCGGCTGTCTGATTCGGTGGTGGATCTTTTCCAGTACGAATACCAGCTGCCGGTCATTCCACCGGAAATTGCGGCCACGATGGCAGCGTTTGCCGAGCACTTCTTTCCGCTGCTGCTGTTGCTGGGCCTAGGCACTCGCCTCTCTGCGTTGGCCCTCCTAGGGATGACGATGATGATTCAGTTGCTGGTGTATCCAGGCGCATATGCCACCCATGGGACCTGGGCGGCCGTGTTACTGTTCCTGATGGTGTATGGCCCTGGGAAGCTGTCGCTGGACCACTGGATCGCAAATCGCTATTCGTGACTGCAGGGAATCGGGCCGAGTCTGGCGCCGGTGGCGGAGAGACAGGGATTCGAACCCTGGATACGTTTGACCGTATACCGGATTTCGAGTCCGGCGCATTCGACCACTCTGCCATCTCTCCGGTGTCGATTGGCCGTCATTGTATCAGCGGCATCGGGCGGTTTTGTCAGTCAAACTCGTTGTCGTTCAACTGGCGCAAGGCTGCACCAATGCTCGTCGCATCGAGTTCTGCACTGCCCTGAAGTTTTTCTGACACCTCGGGCAGGGCGGCAGCGCCCTGCTGTTGCAGCACGGCGATGACCTGGCCCGCTTCTTTGGGCGAATCAAAACCAATGCTTTGCAGCAGCAGGGCTCCGTGGGTGTCGAGCAACTTGAAATAAAACTTGCTGTCGCGCTCGCGGTATTGCTTGAAGACAGGCTTGGCGACTTTACCTGCCTTGTGCATTTTGTCCGTGCTTTTGGCACCCAGATTCCTCAAACCCACGGCGTGGCGCAGGCGTGCCATGAACGGCGTTGCGATCCGGCGGGCCTTTGCTGCACCGGCCAACAAGATGGCTTCAATCTTGTTGGGGTCGTTGATCAGGGCCTGGTAGGCCTGGCGCATGGGGGCGATTTCGCGGTCAATGCGCTCAAAAACGAGGCGCTTGGCATCACCCCAGGCGATGCCCTGCTCGTAAGCCTGGCGCAGCGCGGCAGTTTCCTGCGCGCTGGCAAAGGCCTGGTAAATCTGGAACAGCGCCGAGCCCTCGACGCTCTTGGGCTCACCAGGTTCCCTGGAATCGGTCACGATGCCGGCGATGAGTTTCCTGAGCTCCTCACGGGAGGCAAACAGCGGGATCGTGTTGTCGTAGCTTTTGCTCATCTTGCGGCCGTCCAGCCCCGGCAGGGTGGCCACGTTGTCCTCAATTTCCGCCTCGGGCGGGACGAAATGATCGCCATAGCGGTGGTTGAAGCTGTGTGCCATGTCACGCGCCATCTCGATGTGCTGCACCTGGTCGCGCCCCACCGGAACCTTGTGGGCGTTGAACAAGAGAATGTCTGCGCCCATCAACACAGGGTACATGAACAGGCCCGCGTTCACGTCAGAGTCAGGGTCGTTGCCTGCGCTTGCATTCTTGTCCACCGCGGCTTTGTAGGCATGGGCCCGGTTGAGAACGCCTTTGCCAATCACGCAGGTGAGCAGCCAGGTGAGTTCGGGAATCTCGGGCACATCCGATTGACGGTAAAAAACGACCCGCTCGGGGTCCAGACCCGCGGCCAGCCAGCTCGCGGCGATCTCCAGTGTGGAGCGCTGGATGCGCGTTGGCTCGTCGATTTTGATCAGGGCGTGGTAGTCGGCCAGAAAATAAAAACTCTGGACGTCCGTGCGCTGGCTGGCGCGCACCGAAGGGCGAATCGAGCCGACGTAGTTGCCAAGGTGGGGGGTGCCGGACGTGGTGATGCCGGTTAGGAAGCGCGTGGAACTCATGGATCAATCAAGAAAATGGGCTGGATCGGTTTGATGTCAGCTAAAAAGAAAGGCCAGCGGGGTGAGCACAATGCGCAGCAGCCCCAGTGTCAGACTCATGACAGGCCGCAGCCACAGGTTGCTGACCACGCCGGCAATCACGAGGGCCATCACGATGAAAAATCCCCAGGGTTCTACCCGGGAGACCAGCTCCGCTTGGCGATAGGGCAGCAGTCCAACCAGAATGCGCCCGCCGTCCAGGGGGGGCAGCGGGAACAGGTTGAAGGCAAACATCACGACGTTGACCAGCACACCGCCTTCACACATCTTCAGGAAAAACAACTCCTCCGCCCCCGAGCCCTGGAGCACGATCAGCAAGGCGTACCAGAGGAGCGCCTGCAGCAAGTTCACGCCAGGGCCTGCCAGTGCAACCCAGACCATGTCACGCTTGGGGTTGCGCAGGTTGCCAAAGCGCACCGGAACCGGTTTGGCGTAACCAAACAGGAAGGCGCCGGAGGTGGCAAAGTACAGTAGCAGCGGCATCAGGACCGTGCCGACCGGGTCGATGTGCTTGAGCGGGTTCAGGGTGATTCGCCCCAGCGCGTAAGCCGTGTTGTCGCCGAAGTGCCGCGCAGCGTAGCCGTGGGCCGCTTCGTGCACCGTGATGGCGAACAGCACCGGCAGGGCGTAAATGGCAATGGTTTGTATGAGGTGTGCAATATCCATGGGGCAATTGTCTCAGAGCGGCGCGTCGGGCTTCAAAGCCCCAGAGCGGCCAAGGGTCCGCGCCCCTCGCGAACCACGACCGGCTCCGTGCCCGTCAGGTCAACAACTGTGGTTGCTTCCAGGGCGCAGGCGCCAGAGTCGATCACGGCGGCAATCTGGTTCTTGTAGCGCTCCAGAATCTCCTGCGCGTCGTTCAGCGGTTCGGTTTCACCCTGAGCAATCAGGGTGGTGGCCAGCAGAGAGCCGTTGTGCAACTCAAGCAGGCCCTGCAACACCTTGTGGTCCGGCACCCGCAGCCCGATTGTCTTGCGCGAGGGATGGCTTAAGCGGCGCGGCACTTCCTTGCTCGCTTCAAGAATGAAGGTGTAGGGCCCGGGCGTGGCCGATTTGATTAACCGGTACTGTTGATTGTCTACCCGTGCATAGTTGGCCAACTCGGACAGGTCGCGGCACAAGAGCGTGAGGTGGTGCTTATCATCGACGCCGCGAATGCGTCGCAACTTGTCGGCTGCGGCCTTGTCGTCCAGGTGGCAGACCAGGGCGTAGCTCGAATCGGTGGGTACGGCCAGGATCTCGCCCTTGTCCAGCAATGCAATAGCCTGCTTGAGCAGTCGAGCCTGTGGATTGTCCGGGTGAATTTCAAATAACTGGGCCATGGGCGTATTGTCAACGATGGCAGCTCAATTTTCTGACATGGACCGCAGGGCTGGCAGCAGGCCTTATGCGTTGGTGCAAGATGGGCGATTGCGGGCCACTTCAAGGGCTGACAGCAACGCATTTCCCACACCGCTGGCGGTAATGACCGCAATGCCGAGCCAGGCCAAGGCGTCGGGCACATGCCGGAACACCAGCCAACCAGCCAGGTTGGCGAAAGCAATTTGGGCGTAAAGGTAGGGCGTTAACACCGGGGCAGAGGCGCGCCCATATGCCCAAATCAGCATCAGATGGCCAAAGGTTCCCAGGAAACCGATGAACAGGAACCAGGGCCAATGCGCCCACAGGGCCGCAGTGTTCCAACTGACCATCACGATTGGACACATAATCACTGCACCCACCAAGCCGGTGTAAAAGTGGGTCGTATAGGAGTTCTCATGACCGCTTAAACGGCTGGTCAGCACCTGAAACCAGCTATAAGCGCATACCAGCAGAACCGGAAACAGCAGCGCCCAACTGAAAATCTGGCCCCCGGGGCGAACCACCAGCAGCACCCCAACCAGGCCCGCTGTCATCAACATCCAGCGTTGATGGGAAACTTGAATTTTAAGAATCCAGGCCGCCAGGGCGGTAGAGACCAGAGGCGCGAGCATCACTATGGCTGTGAACTCGCCCACGGGCAGGTGCTGCAAGCCAAAAAATGAGCAGGCACTTGTAATGAGCAGCAGCACACCGCGCAGGGTCTGAAAGCGCGGATTGTCGGTTCGCAGCAGTGCGAGTCCCTGGACTGGAAACCGAAGTGCAAAAGTGACGACAGCCTGGAACACGTAGCGAAACCACAGCAGCATTAGAACTGGTGCCAGCGTCGTAGCATATTTGGTGCTCGTGTCCAGGATGGCAAAAGCGAGCGTTGCCAACACAATCAGCAAGATGCCGCCGCCTTGAGGGGTGCGCCAGAACCTCACGAGCATGGGTGGCCTGTGCCGCCGCTAGCCGCAGTGCGGTTCCGAAGCCGGGTGCTGGATGCGGTCAGCCAGCAGTTCCCATATCGGTGTCACGTGACCGGGCAGGTTGGGCAGGGCGCCCAGTTCGGTGCGGCTCTCGCCCGGGCTGTGAAAATCGCTGCCGCGGGAAGCGGCCAGCGAAAACTCGCAGGCCAGATCGGCGTAAATTCGATATTCGGCTGCCGTGTGGCTGCCGGTCACCACTTCCACGCCTTGCCCGCCCAGGTTCTTGAACTCGCTGAACAGGGCAAACTCTTCGTTGGCGCTGAATTTGTAACGCGCCGGGTGGGCAATCACGGCCACGCCATCGGCTTGCTTGATCCAGCTCACAGCGTCCTTTAGTGTGGCCCAGCGGTGTGCCACAAATCCGGGCTTGCCTTCGGTGAGGTACTTGCGAAAGACCTCGTAGGTGTCGCGGCAAGCACCCGTTTCCACCAGAAAACGCGCAAAGTGGGTGCGCGAGATCATCTCGGGGTTGCCGGCGTATTTCAGGGCGCCTTCGTAGGCCCCGTGGATGCCGGTCTGGGCCAGACTCTGGGACATCTCCTGGGCCCGCTGTCCGCGCCCGCCGCGGGTTTGGTCCAGCCCAAGCTTGAGGGCAAGATGGTCTGGATCAAATCCCAGGCCCACGATGTGAACGGTCTGATCGATGAAAGTGACCGATACCTCGACCCCGGTGACATAGGGCAAACCCAGTGCCTGCGCTGCGGTAGCGGCACGCTGCTGGCCGGAAACTTCGTCGTGATCGGTGAGGGACCACAGCTCAACCCCGTTGGCTTTGGCCCGCTCGGCCAGCGCTTCGGGACTCAGGGTGCCGTCCGATACCGTGGAGTGGCAATGGAGGTCGGCGTTGAGGGTGGAAGTCACCAAGGCATTCTAGGGCTTTGAGCCCAGCTGCGCTGCGCGGCCCGCCGGCCTGCTGCGCTACAGCTCTGCCGCTTCCACCATGAACCGGACCCGACGCACCCCGTTCCAGGCATCGGCGTCGAGCCGAAAAGCGAGTTTCACTCGGGCCGGCAGGGGTTCGGTGCGGCCAAACCAGATCCCGTCCACCGGCTCGCCCCGGTGCTTGAGCTTGAGGGCCAGGTGCTTCTCGCCAACCAATCGCTGGGAGACCACATCAAGTTCTTCGCTGAAGGTCGGCGGCGCAAAACCCTGGCCCCAGACCTCGTGGTGCAGGGTGTCCACCAGATCAACACGGCGGTACTCCGGCTTGAGCGGGCCATCCGTGTCCAGACGGCGCATCAGGGTGGCCGCGTCGAGCCATTCCTGGGCGACCTGGCTCAGCCCCTGCTCGAAGGTGTCCAAGTGCTCTTGCGCGATGGTGCAACCCGCTGCCATGGCGTGGCCGCCAAAACGCAGCAGCACACCCGGGTAGCGCTTGGCCACCAGATCGAGGGCATCGCGCAGGTGAAAACCGGCAATCGAGCGGCCTGAGCCCTTGAGTTCGTGCTCGCGCCCCGGCGCCGCACTGGCGGCGAACACGAATGCAGGGCGGTGCAGCTTGTCCTTGATGCGTGAGGCCACGATGCCCACAACGCCTTCGTGGAAGTCCGGGTCGAACACACAAATGGCGGGCGGCGGCTCTGCGTCGCTGTCAAACAGTGTCTCGGCCATGGCCAGGGCCTGTTCGCGCATGCCGCCCTCAATCTCCCGGCGCTCGCGGTTGATGCCGTCAAGCGTTTTAGCCAGCTCATCGGCCCGTGCGGCGTCATCGGTGAGCAGGCATTCAATGCCCAGCGTCATGTCCGACAACCGGCCCGCCGCGTTGATGCGCGGGCCCAGGGCAAAGCCAAAATCGAAGGTGGTGGCGGTGGCCGCTTGACGCCCGGATGCTACAAAAAGAGAAGCTATTCCCGCAGGCAGGGAAAGGGCCCGGATGCGTTTCAAGCCCTGAGCGACGAGACGGCGGTTGTTGGCATCGAGCCTGACCACGTCGGCCACGGTGCCCAGCGCGACCAGCGGCAACAGTGCGTCAAGCTTGGGCTGGCTTTGGGCGTCAAAAGCCCCGCGCTGGCGCAGCTCGGCGCGCAGCGCCAGCAGCACATAGAACATCACGCCGACCCCGGCGATCGATTTGCTCTCAAAGCGGCAACCCGGCTGGTTGGGGTTGACGATCACATCAGCCTCGGGCAGCACGATCTGCCCGTCCCGGCTGGCGGGCAGGTGGTGGTCGGTCACCAGCACCTGCAGGCCCAGTTCGCGCGCTCTGGCCACGCCTTCAAAGCTGGCAATGCCGTTGTCCACGGTGATGAGTACCTCGGCCCCGCTGTCCTTGACGCGCTGGGCGATGGGCGGCGTCAGGCCGTAGCCGTCCACGATCCGGTCCGGCACGAGGTAGTGCACATCGGTTGCGCCCAGCAGTCTCAGACCGCGGATGGCCACCGCGCAGGCCGTGGCTCCATCGCAGTCGTAGTCGGCCACGATGCACAGCCGCTGGTTCGCTGCGATGGCTTGGGCCAGCAGGGCTGCCGCCTGGGGCAAGCCCAGCATGTCGGTGGGCGCAAGAAGGCGCCCCAGGCCAGGGTCGAGCTCCTGCACGTTCTGGACGCCACGCGCCGCGTACAGCTGCGCCAAAAGGGGGTGAATGCCGGCCTGTTCGAGTGTCCAGGCGGCTCGTGGAGGAATCTCTCGTGCTACTATTTTCATAGCTTTTCAAGCATATGGGACGGAGGCTTAGTGCCAAAAATACTCATAAACTTTTGGCGCAGGCCGCTGGGGTGGGCATCAAAGGTTTGCCAATGGTTGTCGCCGCACAGCGTGAGCTGGCCGCAGCCGGTCTGGACGACTTGGGCCAGCAGCGCCGCGCATTCGTTGGCGTCGAGCGACTCCCAGGCGCTGGCCCAGGCCGACCAGTTCGCATCCAGTGCGGGCTGGCGCAGTTGGGCGGCCACCGTCGCTGGCGGCAGTGCGCTCACCGATGGCTCAGGCAGAGCGTCCAGGGTGCCGCTGCCGCTGATCCAGAACGAGTTGACTAGCGCCACGCCGCGCTCGCTGCGCGCCGTATTCACGGGGTGGTGGTAGAGCAGCATCTGGGTCTCGGCCTGAAGGCGCTGCACTGTGCCAAGCCCTGCGCCGCGTGGCATCCAGTCCCCAACCGCCTGACCCATCACGCGGTCCAGTGACGCACTTTGCAGACCTTCAAACACGTCGCCACGGGCCAGCCAGCGGGTCGGCTGGTCGTAGACCAACTCAACACCGTCCTCCGCAAAGAAGGGTTGCAATGTGGTCAGCAGCGCCCGGGACTCCTGTTCGGGAAAATCGGGCACAGGAGTGGCATCCATGGCAATGTGGTGAGTGCCCATTTCCCAGTGGCAGGGAGAGACGAACGCACAACCACAGCGCGTGGATTGAGCGTGCAGTGCCGCCCACGGGATCTGGCCGTCGGTTTCCGGCAGGCCCAAAGAGCGTGCCAATGCCACCTCGTGCGGGGGCGAAAAACTGGCGGCGTCTCCCAACTCCCGGGTCTGCGGGACCATGCGGGCCAGGAGTTTGGAGAGGTTGGGCAACGCCAGCGTGCGCGTCAGCGCGGCGCAGCCGTCGGCACTGCAAAAGGCGAAGGGAATCAGGAGGTGCATGGGACCATTGTCGGGCACGCGCCACGGCTGAGGTCAACGCGAAGGATCGGAGTTGCCCCGGCTCCTAGCCGTAACGCCGCTCGCGCATCCACTTGGTGGCGATCCACTTTTCACCCGCGATGACCGGCAGGCCCCCGTGAAGGGTGCGCTCATCGACCTGGCCGGTGCTGTTGCAGTATTCAAAGTAAACGGCCGATCCTTTTTTGGGCACGACCGACAAATTCACCGCTGGAAACACGGTCTCACCGCCTGCCTGCACATCGCTCAGGTACATCACCAGGGTGCTGACCCGCTGGCCGCCTTTGGCCAGATGCACCTGGCTGCCAGGGTCCGAGGGGGAAAAGTAGTCAAAGTGGGTCTTGTACTCGCCGCCGATGCCGTAGCGAAGAATCTGGATCCCTTCGCCGTTCTCAACCGGCCAGTTCATCACTTCCGATATGCGTTTGTCCAGCGCTGCAATAAAGCTGGTTTCATTGAGGTTGAAGAACGTGCCGTCACTGCTTCGCTCTTGAATGATTTCCTCGCGCCCGGTCACCGGATCGACGATGGTCGAGCGGGCGAGTTTGAGTTTGGAGAGCCGGATCAGCTCATCGCACTCCTGGGCAGAGAGCAGGTTGTCCAGCAGGGCCACCACCGGCTGCGCCATGCGAAACGTCAGGCGCACCGCGCCGCTGCT
This sequence comes from uncultured beta proteobacterium, assembly GCA_963784775.1. Lineage (GTDB taxonomy): Bacteria > Pseudomonadota > Gammaproteobacteria > Burkholderiales > Burkholderiaceae_C > Rhodoferax. The sequence goes on from CAWAST010000002.1 coordinate 511,063, forward strand.
GGTCTCGATGGCATTGCCTTGAGACGCAATTCGCGGGGGTTCGTAGCGGAAGGGCGACGTCGCCCGGGCCTGGGCAGAAGCCATAGCCAACGTCGGCTGATTGATGGATTTGAGGCCGCCCGAGCTGACCAGATCAATGCACTGGCTGGCAAACCCGGGCTCAAAGTTGTCCCGCACCATGGACTCGATCAGTGAGGCGCGAGTACAGCCAGCGGCCAGGTTGGTTTCAATCCATTGCTGCCATGTGTTTGAAAGGTGACTGATTTTCTCCATGCACGGAGGTTAACCGCTGGCGGGCAATCTGGCTGGCCGCATCCATTGTTGCCCCTGCCAGGCGTTTGGCGAGAGCCGGCAGGGCGCAGGGACTGTCGGTCGATGCCACAATGGCGGCTGTTTCATTCTTGGTGGGTCCATGCAACTCCCTTACGAGCTTATTCTTGGCTGGCGCTACACGCGGGCCGGGCGTGCGACCCGGCGAAACGGTTTCATTTCATTCATCTCGGGTGTGTCCATGCTGGGCATCGCGCTGGGCGTGGCCGCGCTCATCATCGTGCTCAGCGTGATGAATGGTTTTCAAAAGGAAGTGCGCGACCGCATGCTCGGGGTGGTCTCGCACATTGAGGTGTTGGGCCCCAACGGCGCCGCGCTGCCCGATGTGGCCCGCACAATGGCCGAGGCACGGTCCAACCCGCAGGTTATTGGCGCTGCACCTTTTATAGCTACTCAGGCTTTGCTGGCAAGGGGTGAAAGCATGAAAGGTGCCATAGTTCGGGGCATTGATCCGGCCCACGAGGATGAGGTAACCGATCTGGCCGTGGAATTGAAAAACAGCAGCCTCAAGCGGCTCATTCCCGGTCAGTTTGGCGTGGTCCTGGGAGGCGAGCTGGCCCGCTCCCTGGGTGTGATCGAGGGCGACAAGGTGACATTGGTGGCGCCCAGCGGCCAGGTCACTCCCGCCGGGGTGGTGCCCCGACTCAAACAGATGACGGTGGTGGGAACCTTCGACTCGGGGCACTACGAATACGATTCGGCGCTGGTGCTTATTCACATGGACGATGCAGCCCGCATTTTCCGGCTTGAAGGCCCCACGGGCGTGCGGCTCAAGCTCAAGGACCTGCATCAGGCGCGCGAAGTGGCGGCCCAACTGGCCACCACGCTCAGCGGTGACCTCCTGATACGGGACTGGACGCGCCAGAACCGCACCTGGTTTGCTGCTGTCCAGGTGGAAAAGCGAATGATGTTCATCATCCTGACGCTGATCGTGGCCGTGGCGGCGTTCAACCTGGTCTCCACGCTGGTGATGACCGTGACGGACAAGCGTGCCGATATCGCCATATTGCGCACTCTGGGGGCCAGTCCACGCTCGATCATGGGGATATTTGTGGTGCAGGGGGCCATGGTGGGGGTGATTGGAACCCTGGCCGGTCTGGCACTGGGCTTGGGCGTGGCGTTCAACATCGATGTGATCGTGCCCGCTCTGGAGCAACTGTTTCACGCCAGTTTTTTGCCCAAAGATATTTATCTGATCAGCCGCATGCCCAGCGAACCGCAGCAGTCTGATATTTTGCCGATCACGCTTATTTCTTTGGCGCTGGCTTTCCTGGCCACGCTTTACCCCAGCTGGCACGCCAGTCGGGTGAACCCGGCGGAGGCGCTGCGCTATGAGTGACATTGCCTCGACGTCGGGCGCTTCTCCTGGGTCGATCCCCCCCGCAGGGGCGCCTATTGCTTCAGAACGAGCGGGCGGTGAAGCCCTTGTCTTGAGCGCGCGTGGCCTGACCAAGCGATTTATGGAAGGTCGCCTGGATGTGAGTGTGCTGCAGGGGGTGGACCTTGATGTGCATGCGGGCGAGACACTGGCGATTGTGGGAGCCTCGGGATCGGGCAAGAGCACCCTGCTGCACTTGCTCGGTGGCCTGGATGCACCCAGCAGCGGGTCCGTCTGGCTCAAGGGGCACGATCTGGCACATCAAAGTGCGGCTGACCAAGGTCGCCTGCGCAACCAATATCTCGGGTTTGTGTACCAGTTTCACCACTTGCTGCCTGAGTTCAGCGCGCTTGACAACGTGGCCATGCCTTTATGGATTCGGCGCTTGGCACCGGCCCAGTGCGCTCAGATCGCGACAGCAATGTTGACAAAAGTGGGCCTGCAGGACCGACTGCAGCATCGGCCATCGGAGTTGTCTGGTGGTGAGCGCCAACGCGTGGCCATTGCGCGAGCCCTGGTGACGCAGCCCGCATGCGTGCTGGCTGATGAGCCCACCGGCAACCTGGACCGCAGCACCGCCAACGGGGTGTTTGAGTTGATGCTGGAACTGGCCAGAACGCAGGGCACGGCCTTCATCGTGGTGACCCATGACGAGACACTGGCGGCGCGGTGTGGCCAGCAACGGAGCTTGGTGCAGGGGATGTTGGCAGCTGTGAATTGAAGGTTTGCAGCGGTCCGACCCAATCCCGGCGATCTGGCCTATACCTATGGCAGACGTGGGGCCTGAATGCGTTGTCGTTAGAATGCGACGGCTTGTCCAGGTGACAGTTCGGGTGGATCGACGGCTCGCCGCCAGGCCTTCACGGTGAATTCAAACCGAGCGCGCAAGCATCTTTACACCTAGGAATAAAACATGAAAAAACTCGTTTTGTGCGTGATGGCCGGCCTGATCGGTGCGGTTCTTCTCGGAGGTTGCGGTAAGAAGGAGGAGCCGGCGGCGGCTGCGCCGGTGAAGACGATCGTCATCGGACTGGACGACAATTTTCCGCCCATGGGTTTTCGCGATGAAAAGAACGAACTGGTTGGTTTTGACATTGATCTGGCCAAGGAAGCGGGAAAGCGCCTGGGAATGACGGTGACCTTCAAGCCCATCGACTGGAGCGCCAAGGAAGCCGAACTCGGCGGCAATCGCATTGACGTGTTATGGAACGGGCTGACGATCACTGAAGAGCGCAAGGCAAACATTCTGTTTACCAAGCCCTACCTCGAAAACCGCCAGATCATCGTGGTGACAGACAAGTCCCCAATCCAGACCAAGGTGCAACTCGTTGGCACCGTTGTTGGCGTGCAGGACGGCAGCAGCGCGGTTGAGGCCGTGCAAAAAGACGGGCCCACCGCCAAATCGATCAAGGAACTCAAGAAGTTTGGCGATAATGTCACGGCCCTGATGGATCTGTCGGCCGGCCGTCTCGACGCACTGGTTGTGGATGAGGTGGTTGGTCGTTATTACACCGCCAAGAAGCCCGGCGAGTACCGCGTGCTCGATGAAAACTTCGGCACCGAAGACTATGGTGTGGGCACCCGCAAGGGCGATACCGAATTGTCAGCCAAGTTGGACAAGGCACTCGATGACATGAAGGCCGATGGCGCCGCCGCGAAGATCTCGGTCCAGTGGTTTGGCAAGGACATCGTCAAGAAATAAGCTGGTCGAGCCCCCGATTTTGCGAGTTCTCGTCCGGTCATCACGAGGGCATTCCAAGAGCCTGCGAGGCCGGATGGTTCGTCTGAGGCGCTGAGTTTCTCCAATGCAATACATCGTTGACATCCTTCCCCCTCTTCTGGAGGGTAGCGGGGTCACGCTCAAGGTCTTCCTGATCACGCTGGCGCTCTCGGTGCCGCTGGGTTTGGGCCTGGCTTTGCTCAGGATTTCAAGTTTTGGTTTTCTGAGCGCTCTGGTCAATGGCTACATCTGGCTGATGCGCGGCACGCCGCTTATGTTGCAGATGCTGTTCATTTACTTTGCGTTGCCGTTCATTCCGGTCATCGGCGTGCGCCTGCCCGATTTTCCATCGGCCATTTTGGCCTTTGTGCTCAATTACGCCGCTTATTTTGCCGAGATCTTTCGCGCAGGAATTCAGTCCATCGACCGGGGTCAGTACGAAGGGGCCAAGGTTTTGGGCCTCACGTACACCCAGACCATGCGCCGGATTGTGTTGCCCCAGGTGCTCAAGCGCATTCTGCCGCCCATGAGCAACGAGACCATTACGCTGGTCAAAGACACCTCACTGATCTATGTGCTGGCCATGAATGACCTGCTGCGCGCGGCTCGCGGCATTGTTCAACGCGACTTCACGACCATGCCGTTCGTGGTGGCTGCGGCCTTTTATCTGCTCATGACGTTGGTGCTGACTTACGGATTTGCGCGCCTGGAAAAGAAGTACGCTGTCTATGATGAATAGTGCGATGATCCGCGCGGTTGATGTGCACAAGCGTTTTGGTGCCGTGGAAGTGCTCAAGGGCGTTTCACTGGCGGTCGAACGGGGCGAGGTCATCGCAATCATTGGTCCGTCTGGCTCGGGCAAGAGTACGTTTCTGCGCTGCCTGATCCACCTGGAAACCATTCACCGCGGCAGCATCGAGATTGAGGGCGAACCGCTGGTCTCCACCGATGTGCAAGGCCACTGTCGATACGTGTCCGAGACAGAAATTCGCCGGACGTGTCGGAAGATGGGCATGGTGTTCCAGCACTTCAACCTGTTCCCGCACCTGACGGTCCTGCAAAATATCATTGAGGCCCCACTGACGGTGAAGGGCGCACGCCTCAATGACATCGTGCCCAAGGCCGAGGCACTGCTAAGAAAGGTGGGGCTGACGGACAAACGTGACACCTATCCTTCGCGCCTGTCGGGCGGCCAAAAACAGCGAGTGGCCATTGCGCGGGCACTGGCAATGGAGCCCGACATCATGCTGTTCGATGAGCCGACGTCCGCTCTCGATCCCGAACTTACCGGCGAAGTGCTCAATACCATGCGAGCTCTGGCCCAGGAGCATATGACGATGATCGTGGTCACACATGAAATGGCCTTTGCCCGCGAAGTGGCCAGCCGAGTGCTGTTCATGGATGGCGGGGCCATCGTCGAGGCGCGGGGCGCACGCGACCTGTTTGCCGACCCACAGCATCCCCGCACCCGGGCATTTCTGGAGAAAATGCTGTAATGAAAAAGTACTCGATTCTTTTTGTGTGCGCAGACAACCACTGCCGCAGTCCGATGGCTGCGGGTGTCATGTGTGAACGGATCGCCGATCTGGGGTTGCAGGACCTGGTTGAGGTTGACTCGGCGGGCACCCATGACTACAACGTGGAGGAGCCGACCGACATTCGTGCGCAAAAACATGCCACTCGTCGGGGCTATGACCTCTCAGCTTTGCGAGCGCGCCTGGTTCAGCTGGATGATTTTGAGCGGTTTGACCTGATACTGGCCATGGATGACAGCAACTTCCAGACACTGCAGATGCGTTGCCCACCTGAACACAGGGGCAAGCTGCAATCTTTCAGGGAGTTTCTTGGCGCGCAGGAGACCCAGGATGTCCTCGACCCCTACTATGGCGACACCATGGATTTTGAACATGTTCTCGACCAGATCGAGGATGGCTGCGACCGTATCGCGGCCATGGTGAGTCAGAAATTTTCTTGAAATTGCGGAGCCGTCGCCGGCAGCCGTCTCACTCACACTTTGTCCGCTGAACCCGAGGACTTGCCACCGCGCATCATGGAGAACGCGAGCAGTGCCGAGGCCACCATCAGGAACAGGCTCACTGCGTTGAGTACCGGGGTCGCGCCCTGACGCATGCGGCCATACATCATGACCGTGAGCGGCGGGTCCGAGCCCACGAGCATGAGCGTGGTATTGAAATTCTCAAACGACATCAGGAATGAAATGGCCCCTGCGCCAATGAGCGCGGGTTGCAGATAGGGCAGCGTGATGGTCGCCAGCACCGCCAGCCGGGAGGCGCCCAGGTTGTAGGCGGCATCTTCCAGGGTCAGGTCAAAGCGCTTGAGACGCGCCGTGATGGTCAGCGTGGCAATGGACACAATGTACGAGAACTGCCCGAGCACCACCAGCGGCAAGCCCGGGCGCAGGAATTCGAGTTCCAGCCCCCACAAGTCATCGGCCAGATTGGCAATGCGGCTGGCAAACGCCAGGATGGAGATGCCCAAAATGACGCCCGGGATGACCAGCGGAGCCAGCATCAACAGGGACAGCGCCTGCTTGCCGCGAAACTGCGTGCGCTCGATCAGGAACGCATTGGCGGTGCCCACCAGCACCGACAGAATCGTCACCCAGCAGGCCACCACCACACTGGTCCACAGGCTGCCGAGCATCTCGCCGTCGGCAAACAGGCCCTGGCGCGCGCCAAATTTGCCCGAGCCACCCAGGAACCAGTCCAGTGTGAAGCCATTCCAGGGCGGCGCAGGGTAAGGCGCGTCATTGAACGCGAACACCGCCACAATGACCAGCGGCAGGAACAAAAAGGCAAAAAAAGCCAGACCGTAGATCACGGTTCCGGCGCGTAGCCAAGCAGGGCGGGGCAGGGAGGGAATCATGATTTCTGCATCACTTCGCCAAATTTCTGGCCGCTGAGCTTGAGGCCCAGCCAGACGATCACCGTGGACAGGCCCAGCAGCAAGAAGCCGAAGGCGGCACCCTGTTCCCAATTGAATCGGGTGATGAACTGAGTGTATATCTGCTCCGTGAACCATTGCGAATTTTTGCCGCCCAGCAGCGTGGGCGTGAGGTAGTTGCCCAGTGTGAGCATGAAGACCACAATGCAGCCCGCCACAATGCCGGGCGCGGCGTGCGGAATGATGATCTGGCGCAGAATCGACCATCCGTTGCCGCCCAGATCGTAGGCGGCTTCGATCAGCGAGTCATCCAGGCTCTCTAACGCGCTGATGAGCGGCACCACCATGAACAACATGGAGGTGTACACGAGGCCGACCAGAATGGTGGCATCGTGGTAAAGCATCTCGATGGGCACGGGAGTGATCCCCAAAGACACCAGCAGGGCGGGCAGCACGCCCGACTCGCGCAACAGGATCATCCAGCCCAGGGTGCGCACCGTCTCACTCACCCAGAATGGAATCAGGCACAGGATGAACATGGTGGACTTGGTTCGACCGCGGGCGATTTTGGCGATCGTCCAGGCAATCGGAAAGGCCATCAGCAGGGTGATGGCCGTGGCCAAAATCGATATGACGGCGGTGCGCACAAAGGTGTGCCAGTACAGGGGCTCGTCAATGAAGGTGAGGTACTGGGAAAAGCTGGCCTCGTACACGCGCGGCGCCACCCGGGCGCGCAGCGAAAGGACCCCAAGTTCAAGGTGCGGCAGCACGATCAGGCCCAGCAGCCACAAGAGTGCTGGTGCCAGCAGCAGCATGAGCAACAGCCGTGCACTAAGCTGGGAACTGTTGTCTTTCATTGGGGTGCCGCTGCCCCGGCAAAACACACCGCCCGCTGCGGGTCAAACCCAAAACTGACAGTCTCGCCCACGCGCAGGTCCGACAAATGACCTGTCTGGGGCAGCGCCACGCGGAACTCGGTGCGGGATTCTTCTTCATGCAACAGCACCGCCGAATTGGCGCCGTCAAATAACAGGCTGTCGATGCGGGCCGAATAATGCGGCAGACCTGCCTCGGAAAACACGCTGGAATCGCGTGCCAGGCTGGCCACCTCCGGGCGCACAAAGGCGCTGACCGAAGCCCCGGCTTGGACAGTGCCCATGGCGCGCGCTGGCACCACCAGCCCCTGCTCGCTGGTCACGGTCACGATGTCGCCGTCCACCTGCGTGGCTTTCCCGTTGACGACATTGTTGGCGCCCACAAAACCCGCCACAAAGGGTGTCTGGGGCTGGTAATACAGCTCTTGAGGCGTGCCCACCTGCTCAAAGCGGCCGTGGTTCATCACGGCCACATGGTCGGAGAGCACCAGGGCCTCGGACTGATCGTGCGTGATGTAGACAAACGTTGTGCCAAAAGCGGCCTGCAACTGCTTGAGTTCGATCTTCATGTGCTCGCGCAGTTTGAGATCGAGCGCGCCCAGGGGTTCGTCCAGCAACAAAAGGGTGGGTTCAAGCACCAGGCTGCGGGCAATCGCCACGCGCTGTTTTTGACCCCCCGAAAGCTGATCCACGCGCTTGTCCTGCGCACCAGGCAGGCTCACGCGCTCAAGCATTTCGCCAACGCGGCGCTTGACTTCGTCTTTGTCCACGCCCCGACGGGCCAGGCCGTAGCCTACGTTCTCGCCCACCGACATCATGGGAAACAGCGCTAGATGCTGGAACACCATGTTGACGGGACGCCGGTTGGGTGGCACGCCATTCATGTCCTGGCCGCGGATGCGAAGCTCACCGGAATCTGCGGCAAGAAATCCCGCCACCATGCGCAAGAGCGTGGTCTTGCCACAGCCCGAGGGTCCGAGAATGGAGAAGAAACTGCCCCGCGCCACGCTCAGGGACAGATCATCCACCGCCACAAAACTGCCAAAGCGCTTGCTGACGCGTTTGGCCTCCAAATCAGGCTGCGCCTCTTCGGGCGCAGCGGTGTTTTTTGAGTTCAAAAGAAATTGCTCTTTGACGGCGGCCCCGCGTGCAGGAGTTGAACAACTTCCCCGCGGACCGCCCCCGGGGAAGTTGGCCCCCCGGGGGCCGCAGGCGACACGAAGTGCCGAACTTGGGCTGACTTAGTTGGCTGCTTTCACGCGGTCCAACACCCGGCCTTCAATGGCTTCGATGCCAGCGGGAACGGCGGGGTACCACTTCACATTGGCCAGGGCGGCGTCAGAGAAGCTGGCTGCGAACTGGGCCTTGAGCTTGGCCTCCATCAATTTGTCAGCACCCTTGGAGGCAGTGAAGTTGCCGGCCGATTTGGCCACGCGTGCGGCGATTTCCGGACGCATGTTGAAGTTGATCCAGGCATAGGCCGCTGCGTCGTTTTTGCCTTTGGCGGGCAGGGCGAAGGTGTCAATCCAGCCCAGCGCACCCGCTTTGGGGGCGATGAACTGAATGTCAGGGTTTTCGCTGTTGAGCTTCCAGCCGCCCGTATCCCACATCATGGCGCCAACGATTTCACCGGTGCGCATGCCGTTGAGCAACTGGTCCTTGTTGTCCCAGAAGAACTTGAAGTTGCTCTTGCAGGCTGTCAGCGTCTTGCCCACGTCATCCATCAGTGCGCTGTAGGCCTTGGCGTCGCCATACAGGGCAAACGGGTCCTTGCCTGCGGCAAATGCAAATGCCAGCAGGGTGGGACGCTTCAGGCGTACAGCGGTTTTGCCTTTGACGTCCGCACGGCACAGGTCAGGGTAGTCTGCCATCTTGGTGAGTTTGGTATTGACCACCAGGCCATCGGTGCCCCAGATATGCGGCAGGCCATACACCTTGCCGTCCAGCGTGGTGTTCTTCTTGGTGGCTTCGAGCATGGAGGGGATGAACAACTCGGCCTTGAGCTGGCTCATGTCCATGGCCTTGTAAATGCCGAATTCCTGCTGGGGTCCGGTGATGCGGTCCTGCGAGGGCTGGGCCAGATCAAAACCAGCGCCGCCCGTGGCGCGCAGCTTGGAGATCATCTCTTCGTTGTTGGAGAGCGTGAGTTCGACCTTGTAGCCCGATTCCTTTTCAAACTGCTCGACCACATTGGCGGGCGCGTAGTCGGCCCAGGTCAGCAGTCGGAAGGTTTTTTCCTGCGCAAAGGCAGAGCCTGCAACGCCGAGCGTAATCACGGCGGCGGCAACGAGGGATAAACGAGCTTTCATGGGTGTTTCCTTTGGTTGATGTGGTGACAGAAGACAATTGGTCCGATGGGACGCCTGCGTAGGCTAGTGTCGGTTTGTGACATTGTGATGTCAACAAGCTTGGGCAACTATGGTATTTTCCCTGTATGGTTTGCTGGATTGACACCCATTGCCACCTGGATGCCGCCGAGTTTGCGAGCGATGCACGGGCCGTGCGGGCGCGGGCGAGCGCCGGGGGGGTTGCCCATTGCGTGATTCCAGCGGTGGCAGTTTCCAACTTCAATGAGGTGCGTGCGCTGGCCCACGCGGGCCCGGACAGCTATGCGCTTGGAATCCACCCTCTGTGCGTGAAAGAAGCCCGGGATGAGGACCTGGACCGACTGGACGCTGCACTGCGGGAGCATCGCGACGACCCCAAGCTGGTTGCTGTCGGTGAGATCGGACTCGATTTTTTTGTCCCCGAGTTTTGTACCGGGACCCTGCGCGAGCGCCAACAGACCTATTACCTGGCGCAATTGCGACTGGCGCGCAAACACCATTTGCCGGTGCTGCTGCATGTGCGCCGTTCGGTGGACCAGGTGATTCATGGGTTGCGCACGGTGGCGGCAGAGTCTGACGGTGATCCCTGGCGCGGCATCGCCCATGCCTTCAACGGCAGTGCGCAGCAGGCCCAGGCCATGATGTCACAGGGCTTGAAGCTGGGATTTGGCGGCGCGCTGACGTATCAGCGGGCCTCGCGCCTGCGCGCCCTGGCTGCGAGTTTGCCGCTCGACGCCATCGTGATGGAAACTGACGCCCCTGACATGCCGCCTCACTGGCTGTACCAGAGCGCTGAGCGGCGCGCTGGTGGGCAGAGGCAGGGTCGCAACGAGCCGGGCGAGTTGCCCCGCATCGGGGCCGAGCTGGCAGCTTTGCGGGCTATCCCGGCCGACCAATTTGCCCAGGCCACCACAGGCAACGCGGTGGCAGCGCTGCCGCGCCTGGCGGTTTTGCTGGGGCCTGAAGTGGCTACGTTGGCTACAGTGGCGAAGGGGTCGCCTCAGTTCACCGGTGAGTGAAACCGGATCGTGTTTCGCCCCTGTGCCTTGGCCTGGTACATGGCCATATCGGCATACCGCAAAAGATCGTCCTGAGTGTGTTCATGGTTGATGAACACGATCGCCCCGATGCTCGCGCTCAAGCGGTACTCCAGCCTTGCGTCGGTCTGGCTCCCCTGCTTGATGGTCAAAACGTAGGGCAGCGACAGGGCGGCGCTGATCTTCTCGGCGATGATTCTCGTCTGCGCGGTCGATTCGGCCCGGTCCGAGTGCAGGTCGCTGAGCAGCACCACAAACTCATCGCCACCAAAACGCGCCACGGTGTCGATCTCACGCACGCAGTTTTTAAGCCGTTCGGTGGCCTCGAGCAGCAGCAAATCGCCCACTTTGTGTCCATGCGTGTCGTTCAGAGGTTTGAAGTTGTCCAGGTCAAGAAACAAAAGCGCGCCATAGCGGCCACTGCGCTTGGTGGCCGTCATGGTCTGGCTGAGGCGGTCGGCGAGCAGGCGCCGGTTGGGCAACTTGGTCAGTGGGTCATGAAACGCCATCACGCGCACCTGTTCTTCGAGGTATTTGCGCTGCGTGACATCGGCCTTGACGGCAATGTAGTGGGTCACTGTGCCGTGTTCATCCTTGACCGGTGCAATCTGCGTGTCTTCCCAATAGATCGCGCCATCCTTGCGCCGGTTGATGAGTTCGCCATGCCAGGGTTGGCCTGTGCTGAGTTTGCTCCAGAGTTCGGTGTAAATTTCATTGGGCGTCAGTTTGGACTGGAGCAGGCGCGGGTTTTGGCCCATGACCTCGGCTGCGCTATAACCGGTCACCGCCGTGAAGCGCGGGTTGACATATTCGATGCGGGCATCGATGTCGGTGATGACCACCGAGGCCGTGCTTTGTTCGACCGCCGTCGTGAGCTGGCGCAGTCTCTCTTGGATTTTGCGGCGCTCCGTGAAGTCACGGGTCACGCTGACGATGTGCGGCTCCTGGTCAATGTTCACCACAGCTGCCGACATCGATCCGTAAATAAGGCTGCCGTCCTTGGTCTTAAACCAGGCCTCGAAACTCGAAACTGCGCTGTCCTTGCGCAAGAGAGACACCATGCGCGCACGGTCCTCGGGGAATGCCCATATGTTCAATTCGACCGAGGTGCGGCCCACAATATCGCGCTCGCTGTACCCGATGGCCTTGGTGAATCCGGCGTTAACCGAGACGTACATTCCATCCCTCATGCGGTTGATGTTCATCGCGTCGGGCGTTAGATAGAACGCCTTGCGAAAAACCTCCTCACTCGCCTGGAGTGCCAGCGCCGTGCGCTTGAGTTCGGTGATGTCTTCAAAGACGCCAATCACGCCAATGATTTCTGAATTGTTGCGACGCAGCGCAGCCTTGGTCTTGCGCAGCCAGACCACCTTGCCTTCGGGCGTGGTCCTGGGCTGCTCGTAGGGCGGTGTGGCGGTACCGGAATCGATAACAGCCCGGTCTTCAGTGCGAAAGATTTCGGCCTGATTGCCCCAGGGCATTTGAAAGTCACTCTTGCCGATCACATCCTTCGGGCTGGCAAACCCTGCATGGTCGGCGAAGACTTGGTTGCAACCGAGGTAACGCAGGTCGCGGTCTTTCCAGAACACGGCAATCGGGGCCGTCTCCAACACAGTGTGCAGCAGATCACCGGATTGGGCGATTGCAGCCTTGGAAACCCGGCGGTCCCGTCGCCGCCGGTAAGCCAGGTACCCGGTCCAGACCAAAAGCATGGCCAGCGCAGCCAGAAGATACCGGGGCAGATCGTGCGCGACGGCGTTGTATGCCTCCTGGATGCCGGTGCTGGTCACCATGAACGCTCCCCCGCCTGTTGGTTGGCGTGTGGCAAATTCTATGCCTCGTGCGCCCTCAATGGGGGTTGGCAGTGCTAGGCTAAACCCTGATGCGACTGGCGCAGGGCGGTCTCACGGGTGAGGCATTGGAGATAATGCATGCATCTTGAAAAAGCGCATACCCAAACTCCCCCAGGTCAACTTCTCTGATGAAGGCTCGATTCGACACTTGCATCTGGGCTCCGAATGGATCCAGGGCTCCATGTGGATGGACCGACCCAACGCTCTGTTTCATGAATACATCCAGCGCATGATGGCCTGGCTGCTGTTTGTCGATGACGATCCCCAGGCTGTCAAGCAACGCCATGCCATGCAACTGGGTTTGGGGGCGGGTTCATTGACCAAGTTCTGCCACAAAGAGCTGCGCATGAAGACCACTGCGATTGAACTCAACCCTCAGGTGCTGGTGGCCTGCCGGGGCTGGTTCAAGCTGCCTGCAGAAAATTCCCGGATGCAGGTGGTGCTGGCCGACGCGGCCAAGGAGATCGAAGACTCCAAGTGGTGGGGCACGGTCGACGCACTCCAAGTTGATTTATACGACCACGAAGCCGCCGCGCCGGTGCTCGACAGTCTGCCTTTTTACAACCAATGTAAACGTCTGCTGACGCCTGAGGGCTGCATGACAGTGAACCTGTTTGGCCGGGCCTCAAGCTTTGCCCGCAGCGTCGAGAAAATTTCAGCCGCGTTTGGAGCCGATTGCGTGTGGGCGTTCAAACCCACCCGCGAGGGCAATACGGTGGTGCTGGCCCAGCGCACGGCCAGCCGTCCCAAGCGCGAAACGCTGCTGCAGCGCGCCGGTCTAATCCAGACCCAGTGGGGCCTGCCCGCCCTCAAATGGGTGCGTGTCTTCAAACCCGTGCATGCATCATGAGCAATACCCACAAACCAAAGCCCTCAGCGCCCGTCAGTCACACCGGGCCGCTGGACTGGCGCAATTTGGTGCAGTGGCTGCAATTTGACGGCGTGATCAGTGCCGATGAAGCCCAGCGCGTGACGGCGCGTTGCGCCCAGGCCGAGAGCGTGCAGCACCCGATGGTTCGCCTGGCCGGGGTGTCCATGCGTCGCGCCAGCGATGACAAGCCGATGGACCTTGAGCTGCTGACCCAATGGCTGGCGCGCCGCTGCGGGTTGGAGAGCCTGCGCATTGACCCGCTCAAGGTCGACGTGGCCAAAGTGGCTGATGCCATGAGTGCGGCGTACGCCGAGCGCCACAAGATCCTGCCCGTGCAGGTAACTCCGGCCGAAGTGGTGGTGGCCACCGCCGAGCCTTTTGTCACCGACTGGGTGGCCGAGGTGGAGCGCCAATTGCGCCGCAGTGTGCGTCGGGTCCTGGCCAGTCCGGTCGAGATTCCGCGCTTCACGGCGGAGTTCTATGCGCTGGCCAAATCGGTGCGCGCGGCCAGCAAGGCCGGTGGCGGTGCTGGCGGGTCCAGCTTCGAGCAACTGGTGGAACTGGGCAAGACCAACCGGCAACTCGACGCCAACGACCAGGGCGTGGTGCAGGTGGTCGATTGGCTCTGGCAATATGCCTTTGACCAACGTGCCAGCGACATTCACCTGGAGCCGCGCCGCGAGCAGGGCGTGATCCGTTTCCGCATCGATGGTGTTTTGCACCCGGTGTACCAGATGCCCATGGGCGTGCTCACTGCCATGACGGCGCGCATCAAGCTGCTGGGCCGCATGGACGTGGTGGAGCGCAGGCGGCCCCAGGACGGGCGCATCAAGACCCGCAACCCACGCGGTGACGAGGTCGAAATGCGCATCTCCACGCTGCCCACCGCCTTTGGTGAGAAGATGGTCATGCGCATTTTTGACCCCGACACCACCGTCAAGGACCTCGACGCGCTGGGCTTTTCGGCCCACGACGCGCAGCGCTGGGAGATCCTGGTCAAGCGGCCCCACGGCATCATTCTGGTCACCGGACCCACCGGTTCGGGCAAAACCACCACGCTGTATTCCACCTTGAAGCGCGTCGCCACCGAAGAGGTCAACGTGAGCACGGTGGAAGACCCGATCGAGATGATCGAGCCCGCATTCAACCAGACCCAGGTGCAGCCGCAGCTCGATTTTGGTTTTCCGGAAGGGCTGCGCGCGCTCATGCGGCAAGACCCGGACATCATCATGGTGGGCGAAATCCGCGACCAGCAAACCGCCGAGATGGCGGTGCAGGCTGCACTCACCGGGCACCTGGTGTTTTCAACCTTGCACACCAACGACGCGCCCTCGGCCGTGACCCGGCTCCTGGAGCTGGGGATTCCGGCTTACCTGATCAACGCCACGCTGCTGGGCGTGCTGGCGCAGCGGCTGGCGCGCACCCTGTGCCCCAAATGCAGGGTGGCTGACCCGCTGGCCACCCGCGAGGCGCTGGCCGAGGTGGTCAAACCCTGGCAGCTCAGTGGCAGCTACAAGCCCTTCAAGCCCGTGGGCTGCGTCGATTGCCGCATGACCGGTTTCATGGGACGCATGGGGTTGTATGAATTGCTGGTGGTGTCCGAAGCCTTCAAGGACAAGGTGAATCACGAGCCCAGCATTGATGCGCTCAAACGCCAGGCGATCATTGACGGCATGCGCCCGTTGCGCCTGGCCGGTGCGCTGCGGGTGGCCGAAGGGCTGACCGTGCTCGACGAGGTGCTGTCCTGCACTCCGCCGCTGGTCTGACACCGGTCTTTCAAGGAGCCGTTCAGTGCGTATCAAGAGTCAGAAAGACTTCTTTTCGGGGCTCCTGTTCATGGCGTTTGGCCTGAGTTTTGCCTTGGGCGCGTTTGACTACAAGATTGGCGAGAGCGCACGCATGGGACCGGGCTATTTTCCGCTGGTGCTCGGCCTGGTGCTGGCGGTGCTGGGCGCGGCCATCGCCTTCAAGGCCCTGACGATCGAGTCGGTGGCCGGTGACAAGGTGGGGTCCTGGGCCTGGCGGCCGCTGGGGTGCATCATCGCGGCCAATCTGCTGTTTGGGGTGTTGCTCGGCGGGTTGCCCAGCGTGGGCTTGCCTGCCATGGGCATGGTGGTGGCGATTTACGGCCTGACCCTGGTGGCCAGTCTGGCCGATGACGCCTTCAGACTCGGGCCGGTGCTGGTGCTGGCCACGGTTCTGGCAGCGATGAGCTACGTGGCCTTTGTGGTGTTGCTCAAGCTGCAGTTTGCAGTCTGGCCTGCTTTCATCACCGGTTGAGCCTGCCATGACCGATCTTCTTAACCATCTGGCGCTCGGGTTTGGCGTTGCCTTCACGCTGCAAAACCTGATGTACGCCTTTGTGGGCTGCCTCTTGGGCACGCTCATCGGGGTGCTGCCCGGTATTGGCCCGGTAGCGACCATCGCCATGCTGCTGCCTGCCACCTATGCGCTGGAGCCGGTGGCGGCGCTCATCATGCTGGCCGGGATTTATTACGGTGCCCAATATGGTGGTTCCACCACCGCCATTTTGGTGAACCTGCCCGGCGAAGCATCGTCAGTGGTGACGGTGATCGACGGCTACCAGATGGCGCGCCAGGGCCGCGCCGGGCCGGCCCTGGCCGCGGCGGGGCTGGGCTCGTTCTTTGCTGGTTGCGTGGGTACGCTGGTGATCGCCGCATTTGCCGTGCCGCTCACCGAGGTGGCCTTCATGTTCGGTCCGGCGGAGTATTTTTCGCTCATGATTTTGGGGCTCATCGGTGCGGTGGTGCTGGCTTCGGGTTCGCTGCTCAAGGCCATTGCCATGATCGTGCTGGGCTTGCTGCTGGGTCTGGTGGGCACCGATGTGAATTCGGGCGTGGCCCGTTTCAGTTTTGGTGTGCCCGAGCTGACCGACGGCATCGGTTTCATCGCCATCGCCATGGGCGTGTTCGGCTACGGCGAAATCATCAGCAACCTGGCCAAACACGAGTCCGAGCGCGAAGTGTTCACGGCCAAGGTGCATGGCCTGATGCCGACCCGGCAGGATTTCAGGGACATGGTACCTGCCATCCTGCGCGGCACCGCACTGGGCTCGGTACTGGGCATTCTGCCCGGCGGCGGCGCCGTGATGTCCGCCTTTGCCGCCTACACCCTCGAGAAGAAAACCCGGCTCAAGCCCGGTGAAGTGCCGTTCGGCCAGGGCAACATCCGCGGCGTGGCCGCACCCGAGGCAGCCAACAATGCCGGGGCCCAAACCTCGTTCATTCCACTGCTCACCCTGGGCATTCCGCCCAACGCCGTGATGGCCTTGATGGTGGGGGCCATGACCATTCACAACATCCAGCCCGGCCCGCAAGTCATGACCAGCAACCCCGAGCTGTTTTGGGGCCTGATTGCTTCCATGTGGATCGGTAATGCCATGCTGCTCGTGCTGAACCTGCCATTGATCGGCCTGTGGATCAAGCTCCTGACCGTGCCCTACCGCTGGCTGTTTCCGGCCATTGTGCTGTTCTGCGCCATTGGGGTGTATTCCACCAACAACAATACTTTTGACATCTGGATGGTGGGGCTGTTTGGCGTGGTGGGCTACCTGTTCATCAAGCTGGGCATGGAGCCCGCGCCCTTGCTGCTGGGCTTCATACTGGGGCCCATGATGGAAGAGAATCTGCGCCGCGCCATGCTGCTCTCACGCGGCGACTGGAGCGTCTTCGTCACGCGGCCCCTCTCGGCGGGCCTGCTCGCCGCTGCCGCGCTGCTCCTGGTGGCCGTCATGCTGCCCGCCGTCAAATCCACGCGCAACCGCGCCTTTGCCGAGGAATGAGCGCCGGGCTTGCCAGTGCTTCAAGAAATTGTGTGTCATTTTGACGTACAATATGACGATTCAAGGAGTGTTGCCATGCCATCCACTACCAGTGCCAGCCAGTCGGCGCGCATCAATCTGCGCACCACGCCACAGGCCAAGGCCACGATTGAGCGTGCCGCGACCATGATGGGGGCAACCGTCTCGGGCTTCGTGCTGCAAAACGCCTACGAAGCGGCACGCCGTGTTGTCGCGGACGACGATTCGCTGGTGCTGTCGCAGCAGGCTTTCCAGGCGTTTGTGGCTGCCTGTGAACACCCGCTAAAACCCACACCTGCCCTGAAAAAACTCATGGCCCGGCGCTAGATGGCCGCGCTCATCGAGCGTTTGTCAGCGCACCATGTGCGTGCGGGCTTTGATTGCGGGCAGGATTCGCTCAATGACTTTCTGATCCGGCGAGCCGGGCAATTGCAAAGGCGCGGTTTTGGCAAGACCTACGTCGCCCTGGCCGATGACGGTGCCACGGTCACGGGCTACGTTTCGGTCAGCGCCGGTCAGGTGGTGACCTCCCAATTGCCCGAAGGTCTGAAATTCCCGCGCTACCCCGCGCCAGTGCTGCGGGTGGGCCGGCTGGCAGTGGACACTCGCCACCAGAGCCTCGGCATTGGTCAGGAACTTCTGGCTTTTGCGCTCCAGTTGGCGCTGGAGTTCTCGCAGCAGGTCGGCCTGTACGCGGTGCTGGTCGAGGCCAAAGACGCACAAGCGAAAGCCTTCTACGCCCGCCTGGGCTTCATTGCAACCGTCGATGACCCCCTTTGCCTGTTTCTGCCCATCGCCACACTGGCTCAAGCCAGACCCACACCATGAGCCAACTCCTGATCAACGACTACCTCAAGCAGCTCGACATCATCCGACGTGTCAGCGGCAGCCAGCGCGAGACCACGGTCAGGGTCGAGACGGTGCGAATTGTTGAGGCCATGAAGGTGGTGTCGCGCTGACACTCGAAGTCATGAATCAAATGTGCCTCTAGACCTTATGCAGTATTCACAAGTAGCTCCTAAAAGCATAGTGTCTGGGTTGGTCATGGCCACGCTGGGGGCGATTGCGTTTAGCGGCAAGGCGATCATCGTCAAGCTCGCTTACCGCTATGGCGTGGATGCGGTCACGCTCATCATGTACCGCATGCTGTTTGCCTTGCCCATCTTTGCGCTGATGGCCTGGTGGGCCAGCCGTGGCAAGCCGCCGCTCACACGCCAGGACTGGATGGGCGTTCTCGGGCTGGGGGTGAGCGGCTATTACTTGGCCAGCTTTCTGGATTTTGCCGGTTTGTCCTACATTACGGCTTCGTTGGAGCGGCTCATTCTGTACCTCAACCCGACGATTGTCCTGTTGCTCGGGCTGGTGCTGTACCAGCGTCCCATCACGCGCCAGCAGGCATTGGGCATGCTGATCAGTTATTTTGGCGTGGTGCTGGTGTTTGGCCATGAGATCAATCTGCAGGGCAGCGATGCCGCCCTGGGGGCGCTGCTGGTGTTTCTCAGTGCGGTGAGTTATGCCGTGTACCTGATCTTCAGCGGTGAGCTGGTCAAGCGTCTGGGCTCCCTGCGCCTGGTGGGTCTGGCCACCACGGTGGCTTGTTTTCTGTGCATTGCGCAGTTTGTGTTGCTGCGTCCCTGGAGCGCGGCGCTGGTCGCGCCCGAGGTAATCTGGCTCTCGGTGCTCAACGCGACCTTGTGCACGGCGGCTCCGGTGCTGATGGTGATGATGGCCATTGAGCGCATTGGTGCCGGTTTGGCCGCGCAAACCGGCATGATCGGGCCGATGTCCACCATTTTGATGGGGGTGGTGTTGCTGGGCGAGCCCTTCACGGTCTGGGTGGCGGCGGGCACGGCGCTGGTGATTGCAGGGATTTTCGTGTTCACCCGCGCCCGGCGCTGATGGGTTTGATGGGCGGGGCAGGGAGCACTTGTCACTCCGGTACCAGTGGGTTGCGGCAGTGCCCGTATCATGTGCACACAATCTGACTATGTAAGGAGACGAATGCCATGGATTTGAAAATTGCAGGCAAATGGGCTTTGGTGTGTGGCGCCAGCAAGGGACTGGGTTATGGCTGTGCGGCGGCACTGGCGAGCGAAGGGGTGAACGTGCTGATCGTGGCGCGGGGCGCACCAGCACTCCAGGACGCTGCAAAATCAATAGCTGACAGCGCAGGTGCGACGGGGGCTGTAGTGCAATTTGTTGCTGCAGATATCACCACCGAGGAGGGGCGTGCGGCGGTCTTTGCGGTGCGGCGCGATTTCGATATCGTGGTCACCAACGCAGGCGGGCCGCCACCGGGGGATTTCCGCGATTGGAACCGCGAAGCCTGGCTTAAGGCGGTGGACGCCAACATGCTCACCCCGATTGAATTGATCAAGGCCACCGTGGACGGCATGGCGGCGCGGGGCTTCGGGCGCATCATCAACATCACGTCGAGCGCGGTCAAGGCACCCATTGATATTCTGGGCCTGTCCAATGGCGCGCGCAGCGGGCTCACAGGATTTGTGGCCGGTGTGGCACGCAGCGGCCTGGCCGCCAACGGCGTGACCATCAACAACCTGTTGCCCGGGGCGTTTGACACCGACCGCCTCAAAGCCACTCTGCAGGGCGCGGCCAACAAGACCAGTCAGGCGCTGGAGGCAGTGACGCAGGCACGGCGCAACACCATTCCCGCGCGCCGGTTTGGCGACCCGCTGGAGTTTGGTGCCATCTGCGCCTTCCTGTGCAGCCAGCAGGCGGCCTACATCAATGGTCAGAACGTGCTGGCCGACGGCGGTGCCTACCCTGGCGTTTACTGACCGCTTTGCGGCTGTTGGCCAGGGTGCAAGCAACGGGTCAGCTTGGCCCGCAATACTGACATTTTTGAATAGGAGGCGGTGATGGTCCGATTTCTGAAGGCATTGAGCACAGGCGCGGCAGGCGCACTGCAGGCGTCATTGTTGTTGGGCCTGCTGGCGCTTGGCGCTGTGGCGCAGGCGCAAACCGGCACCATCAAGCTGATGGTGGGGTTCCCGCCCGGCGGCGGCTCCGATGCGATTGCGCGGGTGCTGGCCGACAAGCTCAAAGACCAGCTGGGCACCGCCGTCATCGTTGAAAACCGCGCAGGGGCCGGTGGTCAGATTGCCGCGCAGGCACTCAAGGCCGCTCCGGCAGACGGCACGGTGCTGTTCCTCTCGCACGACCATACGATTTCGATTTTGCCCCTGGTGGTGAAAAACCCCGGTTTTGATCCGGCGCGTGACTTTACCCCGGTGGCCGGTTTTGCCACCTTCGTCAATGCGCTGGCGGTCTCTGGCGGCACACCGGCAAAGACGATGAACGAGTATGTGGCCTGGATTCGCAGCCAGGGCGCTGGCAAGGGAACCGTGGGGGTGCCGGCACCGGCGTCTGTGCCTGAGTTTTTGGTCAAGGTGATCGGTCAGAAATACGGTCTGGACCTGCAATCGGCACCTTACCGCGGAAGCGCCCCCATGATGGGCGATATGCTGGGCAACCAGATCAATGCGGGCATTGGCTCGGTGCCCGATTTCATCGAGTTCCAGAAAGCAGGCAAGATCCGCGTCGTGGCCGTTCTGGGGAATGCCCGCCAGGCAGCCCTACCCGATGTCCCTACGTTTGCCGAACTGGGTTTGGCTGGCTTTGAGGACGTGCCTTATTACGGCATCTTCGCCCCCGCCGGAACCCCGGCGACCACGGTGGAGCGCCTGGCCGGAGCGCTGGCCAAGGTGATTGCCCAACCCGATGTGCATGAGCGCCTGACGAGCATGGGACTGACCGTGGGCTATATGTCGCCCCAGCAACTCGCCAGCCGGGAGCGCAGCTATGCCCAGACCTGGGCCCGCATCATCAAGGCCAGCGGTTTTCAGGCCCAGTAAATCTGAGGGGGCTTAGCGCAGGCCACCGGGAGGCAGGGAGGCAGCGCGTTTTGCGCAGGTCAAGGAGGAGGCCGCAGGCCGGGGGACACGAAGCAAAATGCGCTGCCTCCCTGCCTCCTATCGCCGGGATGACACCACAATGCCGCCCACAATGAGTGCGAATGCGAGCATGTGATAGGCGTGAGGCGACTCACCCAGGAATGCACTGGAGAGCACGGCGGTGAACAGCGGCACCAGGTTGACGAAGAACCCTGCTGCTGCCGGCCCGGCCCGGCGCACGCCGGCCCCCCAGGCGCGGTAGGCAATCAAGGCAGGGCCCACGGCAATAAAGGCCAGCGCCAGCGCCAGCGTCCAACTCCAGTGCAGGCGACCGGCACCCAGCGACCACTCGCCGCCCGTCAGCATTGCCGACCAGACCAGACCAAAGGCGACCTGTCCCAGCAGGAAGGCAGACCAGTTGGCGCGGATGTCGGGCGGCTCGCTGGTCGGGTGGGCCAGCATCCAGCTGTAGTAGGCCCAGGCCGCCGCAGCCATCAGCATGAACAGGTCGCCGGGCACCAGTTGCACCTGCGCCAGCAACAGCGGTTGGCCCCGGGACAGCACCAGAATCACCCCGACCACAGAGAGGGCCGCGCCCGCGATCTGGCGCCGCGAGATGGCAACGCCGTAAAAGATGCGCCCGATCAGCAGCATCCAGATGGGCGTGCTCGCTCCCACCAGGGTCACGTTGATCGGGGTGGAGGTGTTCAGGGCCAGGTACAGCAGGGCGTTGTAGCAGCCCACGCCCAGCAGGCCCAGCAGCGCGAACCTTGGCCAGCTGGTCCACAACGCGCTGGTGCGGCGCAGCACACTGCCCGAGAGCGGCAGCAGCAGGGCAAAGGCAATCGCCCAGCGCAGAAAGTTCAGGGTCATGGGCGAGACCATCTCGCTGATCACCCTGCCGACCACGGCGTTGCCGGCCCACATCAGCGGCGGGATGGTGAGCAACAGGGCGGAGGTGGGATCGAGTTTTCGGTGCATTGCAGGACTGTAACAAGTTCGCGGCGACCTCCGGCGTGGCACGGATCCCCGTCTCGTGGCAACATGCGACCAGACCCAACTTTAAGGACCCATACCATGACTTCCATCACTTCGCGCGCCATTTGCATCGATCAGAACGGCGGACCCGAGCAGCTCAAGCTGGCTACGGTGACGGTGGGCGACCCCGGTCCCGGCGAAATCCGCATTCGCCATCATGCCGTGGGGCTGAACTTTATTGATGTTTACCAGCGCAGCGGCCTGTATCCGCTGCCCATGCCCTTGCAACTGGGCATGGAGGCTGCCGGGGTGGTGGAGGCGGTGGGTCAGGGCGTCAAGCACCTCAAGGCCGGAGACCGCGCGGCCTACGCCAGCCAGCCCCCGGGCAGCTATTGCGAGCTGCGGGTGATGCCGGCCAAGTGTGTGTGCAAGCTGCCCGAGGCCATTTCGTTCGAGACTGGCGCGGCCATGATGCTCAAGGGGCTGACTGCTCAGTACCTGCTCAAGCGCACCTTGCCGCAGGGCGGTTTGCAGGCTGGGGATTTTGTGCTGTTTCACGCTGCCGCTGGCGGGGTCGGGCTCATCGCCTGCCAGTGGGCACGGGCGCTGGGCTTGCAGCTCATAGGCACGGCCGGCTCGGACGCCAAATGCGCGCTGGCCAAGGCCAACGGGGCTGCCTTTGTCATCAACTACGCCACGGAGGATTTTCTGGCCCGGGTCAAGGAAATCACCGGCGGTAAGGGCGTGAAGGTGGTGTACGACTCGGTGGGCAAGGACACTTGGGACAAGTCGCTCGACTGCCTGGCCCCCTTTGGCCTGATGGCCAGTTTTGGCAACGCCTCGGGCCCGGTGCCGCCGTTCGCGCCGGGGGTGCTGGGGGCCAAGGGGTCGTTGTACCTGACCCGCCAGACCCTGTTCAGCCATATTGCCACGCGTGAGAGCACGCAGGCCATGGCGGATGATCTGTTTGAGGTCGTCACCAGCGGCAAGGTAAATATTCACATTGCCCAGCGCTACCGACTCGAAGACGTGCAACAGGCCCACCGCGATTTGGAAGCGCGCAAGACGACCGGTTGCTCGATACTGACCCTGTGAGGGTGGGGGCCAAACCGGGCGCAGACACTAACCGTGATCGCTGGCCCTGGGACCGAGGACTGCGTTACGGCGACTGGCTGTCGCGCCCGTGATCGAGCAGGCGGCTTGGTGCCAGCGCCCCAGCCGAATCGAGAATCGGGTAGGCGATGGAGCAGATGTGGGAATTGATGCGCTTGAGATCGCTGATCAAGTCCAGGTGCAACGAGCTGGTGTCCATGCTTTGCGGAGTATTGTCCGACAGACGTGCCAGATGGGCGGCAGCATACTGGCGCTCCAGATCGCGAAAACGCGTTTTTTCTTCAAGCAGCTTGCGCGCTTCGCGCACATTGGTTTGCAGGAACACGCTCATGCCCAGGCGCAGGTTGTCCACCAAATGCGCGTGCAGATCGGAGATTTCTGCCATGCCGGCCTCGGAAAACTCACGTCCGGCACTGATCTTCTTGTCTTCGACGTCGATCAGAATGCGTTCGACGATGTCGCCGATGTGTTCCATGTTGATGGTGAAGCTGATGATGTCGGTCCAGCGTTGGCCCTCGCGTTCGCTCAGGGCTTCGCGTGAAATCTTGGTCAGGTAGTACTTGATGTCCGAGTACAACTCATCGACCGTGTCGTCCATCTTGCGCAGGTACTGCGAGAGGTTGATGTCATTGTTGCGGATGACGTTGATCATGCCCGTGAGCATGGTCTCCACCACGTCGGCCTGGTGCATGGCCTCTCGCACCGCGCACGAGATCGCCAGCGAGGGTGTGTCCAGCGCAGAGGGGTCCAGGTGCCGCTGGCGGCCCGCCACGGTGGGATTCTCGGGTTCGGGCAGCCATTTTTTCACCCACCTCGCCACGACTTGGGTGAAGCCGATGAAGAGGATGCCCACCGCGAGGTTGAAGGTCAGGTGAAACAGCACCACAAGGGTGGTGGGATGGTCGATCCAGGGCCGAACATGACGTAGCCACAAGGCCACAAAAGGCATGGCCAGTGCTACGCCAATGATCTTGAACACCAGGTTGCCCAGCGGCACCTGGCGGGTTTGAATTGATGAATTCAAGGTGGTGAGGACGGCCAGCAACCCGCTGCCCAGGTTGGCACCCAACACCAGACCCAGCGCCACATCAATGTTGACGACCGCGGTACTGGCCAAAGTGGCCGTCAGCAGCACGATGGCCAGGCTGGAGTACGACATGATGGCCAGCAAACAGCCCAGTGTGATCTCCAGGAACGGGTCGCTGGTGAGGGAGCCCAGCAGGGCCTTGACGACTTCGGATTGGGTCAGGAAGGTCGCCGATTCAGAGACCAGGCGCAGCGCCAGCAGCATCAGCCCCAAGCCGATAAAAATGCGCCCCACATGGCCGACGGTGGTGGCCTGGCGCGCAATAAACAGCACCACGCCGCCAAATATGAACAGGGGCGAGAGCCAGGACAGGTCGCGCGAGAAGGCCACTGCCATCAGGCTGGTGCCGATGTCAGCTCCCAGCATCACGGCCAGCGCAGCGGTGAGGGTCATGAGCCCCTGACCGACAAACGACGAGACGATCAGGGCCGTGGCCGTGCTGGACTGAACCATGGCGGTCACGCCAATACCCGAGAGCAGCGCCGCCATGCGACTGCTGACGCTTTTGGCCAGAATGTTGCGCAAATCGGCGCCAAATACCCGCAAAATGCCCGCGCGCACCAAGTGCGTACCCCATACCAGCAGGGCAATGGCGGCCAAAAGGTTCAATAGATGAGTCAAGGCAATTTCCCTGTTGCGTCGATCAGCGGGTGCGCCGCACCCGCAGCAACTCGTCCAGTATCAGGCAGATGGCTCCTATGGTAATCGCACTGTCGGCCACATTGAAAGCCGGGAAATGCGAACCGTGCCAGTGAAAATCGAGAAAGTCCACCACGTAGCCGTACAAAATGCGGTCAATCACGTTGCCCAGCGCACCGCCCAGGATGCAGGCCAGTGCAAAGGCAAACAGTTTTTGTCCCCCGTGGGACTTGAGCATCCAGACAATCACCGCCACGGCCAGCACGCCCACGGCGGTGAACAGCCAGCGCTGCCAGCCCGAGGCTCCTGCGAGGAAGGAAAAGGCCGCGCCGCTGTTGTGGGCCCGCACGAGGTTGAAAAACCCCGTGATCGCTGTGCTGTCACCCAACTGGTAGTAGCCCATGATGAGCACCTTGGTGAACTGGTCGGCCAGCACAATCGCCAGGGCCAGGCCCAACCAGGGCAGCATGCTGGCGTGGGGGCGGGAAAAACGGTTGCGGGTCATCAGGCAATGCTCCGGAGTTCACCAGCCCCAAACAGGTTGCTGACGCAGCGGCCACACAACGTGGGGTGAGAGGCGTCGCCGCCAATATCGTCCCGGTAGTGCCAGCAGCGCTCGCACTTAATGCCATTTGAGGCGCTAGCCCTTATTGAGATTGCATCACCAGCTATCAACTCAATAGCGGATGTGATGAAGACAAATTTCAGATCGTCACCCAGACTGGCCAGCAGCGCGAAATCTCCAGGGTTCACCGTGAGCGCCACCTGGGCCTGCAGCGACGAGCCCACCAGGCCCTGGGAACGCAGCGCTTCGATGTCTTTGTTGACCACATCGCGCAGTTCGCGGATCCGGCTCCACTTGGCCAGCAGGGCCTCCTGCGGTGCGTCGAGCTGGAGGTAACTGTCAAGAAAGATGGACTCGCGCTGGTTGGGGGCGATTTTCCCCTCGTTGCCCAGCACCGCCCAGGCTTCTTCGGCCGTGAAGCTCAGGAAGGGGGCCATCCAGCGCAGCATGGCTTGCGTGATGGTCCACAGCGCTGTTTGGGCGCTGCGCCGGGCCAGCGAGTCGGGCGCGGTGGTGTAAAGCCGGTCCTTGAGCACGTCCAGGTAGAACGAGCCCAGATCTTCCGAGCAGTAAATCTGCAGCTTGGCCACCACGGGATGAAATTCGTAAATTTCGTAGTGGGCCAGGATGTCGGCTTGTAACTGCGCAGCGCGGGAGAGGGCGTAGCGGTCGATTTCCAGCATTCGATCAAGCGGTACCGCGTTGGCAACCGGGTCA
The DNA here is from genome assembly GCA_963784775.1 of uncultured beta proteobacterium. Classification (GTDB taxonomy): domain Bacteria; phylum Pseudomonadota; class Gammaproteobacteria; order Burkholderiales; family Burkholderiaceae_C; genus Rhodoferax. The sequence continues at coordinate 537,191 of CAWAST010000002.1, forward strand.
AAATCGCTCACGTTGGCGAGCAGGAACTTGAGCGTGTTGCGGATGCGCCGGTAGGTGTCGACTACGCGTGCCAGGATTTTGTCGTCTCCGGCGATGTCGCCGGAATAGTCGCTGGCGGCCACCCACAGGCGGATGATCTCCGCCCCGAGTTTCTTGGAAGTCTCCTGTGGATCGACGCCGTTGCCCGCGCTCTTGCTCATTTTGTGGCCCTTGCTGTCCACCGTGAAGCCATGGGTCAGGATGCCTTTGTACGGGGCACGGCCGTACATGGCGCAGGCTGTCAGGAGCGAGGAGTGGAACCAGCCGCGGTGCTGGTCGTGGCCTTCGAGGTACAGATCGGTTTCCGGACCATCGGGGTGCCCGCTGCCGGGGTGAGAGCCCTTCAGAACCGTGGTGTGGGTGGTGCCGGAGTCAAACCACACTTCCAGAATGTCGCTGCTCTTGCTGTAAAGCGCTGCGTCATCGGCGCCGATGATGGATTCGGTGCTGGCCTTGCTCCAGGCCTCGATACCGCCCTGCTCGACCATGTCGGCGGCCTGGTCGAGAATCTCCATGGTGCGCGGATGCAACTCGCCACTGTCCTTGTGCAAAAAGAATGGCAGGGGCACGCCCCAGCTGCGCTGCCTGGAGATGCACCAGTCAGGGCGGCCCGCGATCATGTCGCGCAGGCGCGTCTTGCCGTTCTCCGGATAAAACGATGTCTTTTCAATCGCATCGAGCGCGGTCTGGCGCAACGTCTTGGGCGCCTTGTCCTTGGTGAACACACCTTCACCCTCGTCCATGCGGATGAACCACTGGGCTGCGGCGCGGTAAATCACCGGCGTCTTGTGGCGCCAGCAATGCGGGTAGCTGTGCACGATGTCGGTGGTGCAGAACAGGCGACCGGCGCTGCGCAGGGTGTCGATGATGACGGGGCAGGCCTTCCATATGTGCTGGCCGCCAAACAGCGGGAAGTCGAGCGCATAGGCGCCATTGCCTTGCACCGGGTTGAGGATGTCGTCGTAGGCCATGCCGTGGGCCACGCAACTGTTGAAGTCTTCCACCCCGTAGGCGGGGGCCGAGTGCACGATGCCCGTGCCGTCCTCGGCGGTGGCGTACTCGGCCAGGTAAATTGGGCTGAGGCGATCAAAGCCCGCGTCCACGTGGGCCAAGGGGTGCTTGAAATTGAGGCCAGCCAGGGCCTTGCCTTCGGCGGTAGCCAGAACGGTCCCTGAAAGGCCGAAGCGCTCCATGCACTTTTCAACCAGACTTTGCGCCAGTACCAGCAGGCCGCGCTCGGTATCGACCAGGGCATAGACCAGATCGGGGTTCAGGTTCAGGGCCTGGTTGGCCGGGATGGTCCACGCCGTGGTGGTCCAGATCACGGCAAAAGCGTCTTTGGCGAGTGACGCTCAGGCCAAAGGCAGCGGCCAGCTTGGCGGGCTCGGCGCACAAAAACCCTACGTCCAGGGTTTGTGACTTTTTGTCGGCGTATTCGATTTCGAACTCGGCCAGAGAGGAGCCGCAGTCAAAACACCAGTACACAGGCTTGAGGCCGCGATAGACAAAGCCCCGCTCGATCACGCGTTTGAAGGCGCGGATTTCGTCCGCTTCGTTCTTGAAGTCCATGGTGCGATACGGATGATCCCAGTCGCCCAGCACCCCCAGGCGCTTGAAGTCCACACGCTGCAGGTCAATTTGCTCGGTGGCGTAGGCGCGGCTTTTCGCCTGCATCTCGTCACGTGGCAGCTTGCGGCCAAACTTTTTCTCGATCGCGTTCTCAATGGGCAGGCCGTGGCAGTCCCAGCCCGGGATGTAGGCCGCGTCCAAGCCTTTGAGCTGGCGCGCCTTGACGATCATGTCCTTGAGAATTTTGTTGACTGCGTGGCCCATGTGAATCTGGCCATTGGCATAGGGTGGGCCATCGTGCAGCACGAACTTGGGTGCTCCGGCGCGGGCTGCCCTGAGCTTGTGGTACAGACCCTGTTCGTCCCATTGCTTGACCCACAGTGGCTCGCGCTTGGGCAGGTCGCCACGCATGGGGAAGGGGGTGTCGGGAAGGTTCAGGGTGGCCCGATAGTCTGTCGTGCCAGCCGTTTCGTTGGCGGGCGGGGAATTATTGGTCATGTTGGGGTTCGCTGGCAAAGTACGCACGGGCCTGTTGGCAATCTTGCGCGATGCCGGCCGTGAGGGCTGGCAGCCCGTCGTACTTCAGCTCGTCGTGCAGTTTGTGGAGTAGTTCAACCCGGATGATTTTACCGTAGGCACCCTCAGGTCCCAGGTGGCTGGGCCAGTCCAGGCAATGGGTCTCCAGGAGTACCCGCCCGCCATTGACATCGCCCGGGCCCAGCGAGGGGCGAATGCCCAGGTTGGCCACGCCCTGGAGCGGCGTTTCGGTCAGTCCGTGAACCCGCACCACAAAGATGCCGCTGGCCGCCGGGTTCCAGTGCGAGAAGCGCAGGTTCAGGGTTTTGAACCCGAGTTGACGCCCGAGCTTGCGGCCGTGCACCACATGCCCCGAAATACGATAGGGTCGCCCCAGAAGGGCCTCGGCATCCTCCATTCGACCTTGCGAAAGCGCCTCACGCACCGCGGAGCTAGAGACGCGAAGACCATGCACCTCATAGCTGTTCATGCGTGCGACGTCGAAGTCTTGAGCCAGGCCGGCCTTATCTAGCATGGCGTAGTCACCGGCGCGCTTGAAGCCGAACCGGAAATCATCGCCGACCAGCACATATTTGGTCCCCAGTCCTCTGAGCAGAACTTCATCAATAAAGGCTTGAGGCGAATGTCCTGCCAATACCGCGTCAAATGGCAGCACAATGGTTTGGTCTACGCCGCACTGCGCCAGATCCAGCAACTTGTCGCGCAAAGTGCCGACCCGCGCCGGAGCCAGCTCGGGCTTGTGGTGGACGGCGGCAAAGTAGTCGCGGGGGTGGGGCTCGAACGTCATCACGCAGCTGTGAATGCCGCGCTGCTGCGCTTCGCCACGCAGCAGCGCGAGCATGGCCTGATGGCCCCTGTGCACGCCGTCAAAATTACCGATCGTCAGCGCACAGGCTTGCGCGACGCCAGGGTGGTGGAAACCTCGAAAAACTTTCATTAATTGATATGTTTTTTATAGCAATCGGCGCTTTGATCTCAAGCACTGACAGTCAAAACTCCGCAGAAAAAGGGTATATTGTGACCTAGCGCGTGGGTCAGTGGTTTTTGCCGTGAATGACCGCACAGTGACACTTCCCTCCAGTGGAGTTCAGAGCTGTTCAGTCATCGCTCGCTGTGATCCCTGAAGTTACCCGCGGCACACCGGTTTGAATGTGTCAGGAGGCTCGCTTTGAAAGTGCTCAAGCTCTCGGCCCAAGGGCTGCCCCAATCGTGGATTTCGCTCCAGCAGGCGGTGATTCACTACGCGGCGCAGGATGTGCGCTGGGAAGTGGGTGCGCGCATTGCGGTGTTTCATGGCGGGCACAACGCGGTCTCGGGCGAACAGTCCATCATCAATGTCAGCAGCATCATCGGCACCCGCGGGCTGCCCAAGCTCAATCCCTTCGAAATCAAACCCGGGCTGACCAACAGCAAGCTGTTTATCCGTGACCGCAATATCTGTGCTTACTGTGGCGACTTGTTCGAAGAGGACATCCTGACGCGCGAGCACATCATTCCCTTTGCCCAACGGGGCGTGGACAACTGGATGAATGTGGTTACCGCCTGTCGCCCCTGTAACCATCGAAAGAGCCACCGCACGCCTGAGCAGGCGGGCATGCCGCTGCTGTACGCACCTTACGTGCCCAGCCTGTGGGAAGATTTCATCCTGCGCAACCGCCGCATCCTGGCCGACCAGATGGAATTTCTGATGGCGCATGTTCCTCGGTCCTCGCGCTTGATCGCATGACTCTGTCGTGACCGTTGCCAGGCCCTGGCGCTGAAGCTATTTGTTACAGATGGGCCTGGGGATTGCTGATATCGTTGTCGTGTCAGGTGTGTGCAAATGTTGGACGTTTTGGAGGCAGATGTCAGGGCTTTTCCCGCATGGATTGTTCGACCTCACCAGATAGACAGGCATGCTCCATCCCACTGTTTCATCACCCGACGCGGGTGGCCACCGCACCCTCGAACAGGTGCGCAACCTGTTGACCAGCCTGGTCAGCAAGACGCTGACCTATTTTTCCGAGAATCAGGAAACCCACCTCCGGCTGGTGCGCGAGCACCTGTTTGAGCTGCTTGACTCCCGCCCCGTTCCCACGGGTGCGCAGAACCTGCGCTCGGCGAGCCTGTTGCTGCACAAGCAGGCAGCGGTGCTGCAGGAGGCCTTTGGTGCGGCGCTCAAGACCTCGCTTGAAGAGGAGGTGGCAATGGTGCTGCCGCAAATCGGGGGCAGGGTCGTGCGCAGGCCGGACTCGGCAGAGGCGCTGGACGGCATGTCGCTGTCACTGATCGACATGCAGGAAGTCGAGCGTATCTTGCTACTCGATCGCGTGGCACAGCGATTTACCGGGCATTACGAGGCCAACGTGAGCCCGCTGGCGCTGCGTCTGGGCGTGCTCTTGGGTCTGGAGACCCCGTTTTTGTCGAGTAATCCGTTTCGCCCGGAGGTGTTTGTGCGCGCCTTCATGGTGGCGTGGGAGAAGAGCGGCCTTGACCCGCAGGCCACCGAGGATCTGATGCTGGCGCTGGAGCCCGGGCACAGCCTGGACCTGGCCCCGCTGTATGCCGACTTGAACAACCTGCTGATGCACGCCGGGGTGGAAGCCAAAACGGTACACCGCATCCGCAAATCCGAGGCGGGTGCCTCGTCGGGCCATGCGCCGTTGGACTCGGCGCCGGACCGGGTGCAAAAGGCTGCTGCCGAGCGCGCCGGAGACAGGGGCAAGCAGCCTGATTTTTCGCGGCCACGTTCGGCCTGGGCGTCGCTGGCCCCAGCCGGACAAAGCATCATCGCGCATGCCCGTGAGTTCCTGCAAAAGCTCGGGCTGCGGCCAGCGCCTGCCGTGGCTGACTTTTCTGAGTCACAAGGCGCTGGTGAAATTTCCGCGCTGGATTGGGCACCCTCAAGTGGCCACAGCCTGCCGATGAACTATGCGCAGGCCGATCCGCAGTTCATGGGGTACCTTGGCGGCTTGCAAGCCGATGTGGGCGCCGCAGCGATGCCTCGGGGCGAGCATGGGATGGACCCGCGCGAGCACAACGTCCTGCGCCGGATGCGCGAATCCGAGCAGGTCCGTCGCGCGCCGGAACTCGATCGTGGAACGGTGGACGCGCTGGCTGAGGTCTTTGATTTTGTTTTTGCCGACCAGAGCATTCCGGTGCAGATGAAATTCGTGATCGGCCGTTTGCAGATTCCCGTGCTCAAGGCGGCCATGATCGACCGCGATTTCTTCCTCTCAGGGGGGCATCCGGCCCGACGCCTGGTGGACACGCTGGCTCAGGCCTCGGTTGCGTGGGCACCCGAAAAGGGCGAGGACGACCCGCTTTACGTGCGCATTGAAGACACCGTGATGCGGGTGCTTCATGAGTTTGAGGACGATCTCTCTCTGTTCAGCCAGTTGCTGCTGGAGTTCACCGAGTTTTTGTTTGAGACCGAACAACAGGCCCAGGGGCGGATCGATCCGGTGGCGGCGCACGAGCTGGTGGGCGAAGCCTACGAACGGGCGTTGGCACACGCCGATGAGGTGGTGCATGCCCATATTGCCGCTTTGCCTGCGAGTCTGCCACTGGCTCCGTTTCTGGCACCGTTTCTGACCAAGCCATGGCGCGAGGTCATGGCACGCGATTGGCTCAGCGTCAAGACCCAGCCGGAGCAATGGGAGCGCTCTGTGGCCTGCATGGACCAGCTGATCTGGTCCACCCAGCCCAAGACCACGGCCGAAGAGCGACGCGAACTGGTGGCGATGCTGCCCGAACTGGTGCGAAGGCTCAATGCCGGGCTGGACGCCATCGATTGGACGGGCGAGCCCCGCGCCACTTTCACCCGGCGTCTCATTGCCACTCACACCATGGCCATCCGCATGACCCAGTCGGCTCCGGGCAATACCGTTGCCGCCGAGCTGGAAGTGAGCGCCGGCAAAGAGGCTATCGATGAGCTTGACAAGCGCCGTGCGGGCCAACTGGCCGGGGCAGGAGACCAGTTTGATGGCTTGGCGCAAGGGTTCGCGCGTGGACTGTGGTTTGATTTTCTGCGTGAAGACGGTACCCATCACCACTGTCGCCTGAGCTGGGTCAGCCCAATGCGAACTCGTCTACTGTTCACCAACCGGGAGGGTTTTGAAGCCTTTGTGCGCTCAGAGCGCGAGGTGGCTGCCCTGCTGCGCCACGGGCGACTGCGGGTGATTGACGCCGAGCCCATCGTGTCGCGGGCGCTGGACCGCATTCTTTCGGACGACGCGCCGCACGCCAGGGCGGCGTGAGACTGCTGGGATTTGGGCGTTTTTGTCGTTTGAAGCGGAACCTCAGGCAAAGACCCCGGCTGTGTCCTGCATCCGGCTGGAGACTTCTCCGAGGTGGTGTAGGGAGTCGCCAAACGTCATTTCGAGCTGGGTGAGCTTCTTGAAGTAGTGGCTGCCGATGTATTCGTCGGTCACGCCGATGCCTCCATGCAGTTGCACCGACTCTTGCCCAACCAAGCGCATCGACTGACCCAGCTGGTATTTGGCGCGAGCCAGGGCGGCGCGTCGCTCGGCGGCGGGGGCGTTGAGCTTCAAGGAGGCGTAGTAGCTCATGGAGCGGGCCAGTTCCAGCTGCATCTTCATGTCCGCGGTGCGGTGGCGCAGGGCCTGAAAGCTGCTGATCGCCACGCCAAACTGTTTGCGCGTGTTCAAGTACTCGGCGGTCAGCGCCATGGTTTTGTCCATCACCCCCACAGCCTCGGCGCAGGTGGCGGCGATGCCGATGTCCACCGCGTGTTCTAGCGCAGTCAGGCCGTCGAGTGTGATCAGGGTCGCGGACGCAGCATCAAGGGTGAGCTCGGCGGCGCGGTTGCCGTCCTGGGTGCCGTAGCCGCGGGTCGTGACACCCTGGGCCGAGCGTTCCACCAGGAACAGGGCGATGGCGCCGTCCACAGTGGCCGGGACGATGAATGCATCGGCTTGATCACCAGCTGATACTAAGCTTTTCATAGCAGTTAGCGTATATCCATCGGGGGCTGCAGTCGCTCTTGCCTCACAAACATCGAGCCGGTAGCGGGCGGCTCGTTCCTGGTAGGCGAGCACCACCAGCGCTTTGCCGCTGGCCACTTTGGGCAGCCAGGCGGACTGGAGGGCGGCAGGGGCATAGCCCGCCAGCACGCCACCGGCAATCAGGCACTGGTTCAGGGGTTCGAGCACCATGCCACGCCCGAGCTCTTCCATCACCACCATGCCCTCGATGGGGCCCATGCCCATGCCGCCATGGGCTTCGGGCACATAAAGGCCGCACAAACCCAATTCGGCCAGTTCCTTAAAGGCCTCGCGCGAAAAGCCGCCCGCCTTGACGGTGGCGTTGCGGCGCTCAAAGGTGTAGCCCCTGTCCACCCAGCGGCGCACGGCGTCGCGCAGTTGTTCCTGGTCGTCTGAAAAGTTAAAGTCCATGTCGTCACCTGTGTTGATCTGATTGGAACCCCTTGTGCAGGGGGCGCGGGGAGCGGTTCTGCCGTGTAGGGCGAGAACCGTTCCTGGGGCTTCAGCCGAGGACGGTTTGCGCCACGATGGTGCGTTGCACCTCGTTGCTGCCGCCGTAAATGGTGGTCTTGCGCAAGTTGAAGTAGCCCGAAGCCAGCGGTGCGCAATAGGCCGCCCCGATGGCGTCGCCCTGCCAGCCAGCTTCCATGGCCTCCTGGATCAGGGGCAGTGCGTAAGGTCCGGCAGCGAGCATCATCAGTTCGCTGTAACGCTGCTGGATCTCGCTGCCGCGAATTTTCAAAAGGCCCGCAATGTCCAGCGACTGTTTGCCCGTTTTTTCGGCCGCGAGCACGCGCAGCACCAGCATTTCCAGCGCCACCACGTCCACTTCGAGCTTGGCGACTTCGTCGCGAAAGCGAGTGTCCTCCCACAGGCCTTCGTCTTTGGCGATGCGCTTGAGGCGCTCAAGTTCGCGTTTGGAGCGGTTGACGTCGGCAATATTGGTGCGCTCGTGGCTGAGCAGGAGCTTGGCATAGGTCCAGCCCTTGTTCTCTTCACCAATGAGGTTCTCCACCGGCACTTCGACGTCGTCAAAAAAGACTTCATTGACCTCCGCCTCGCCGTCGAGCAGCACTGTCGGGCGCACGGTCACGCCGGGAGACTTCATGTCGATGAGCAGGAAGCTGATGCCGGCCTGGGGTTTGCCTTCGTTGCTGGTGCGCACCAGGCAGAAGATCCATTCGCCGTACTGGCCCAGCGTGGTCCAGGCCTTTTGCCCGTTCACGATGTACTTGTCGCCCCGGCGCTCGGCCCGGGTCTTGAGCGAAGCGAGGTCCGAGCCCGCGCCGGGCTCGCTGTAACCCTGACTCCACCAGACTTCGCCACTGGCAATGCCGGGCAGAAAGCGTTTCTGCTGCTCGGCGGTGCCATAAGCCATGATGACCGGCGCGACCATGATGGGACCAAAGGGCAGGATGCGCGGGGCACCGGCCAGGGCGCATTCTTCTTCAAACAAATGCTTTTGCACTGAGGTCCAGCCCGGGCCGCCAAATTCCTTGGGCCAGGCGTGGCCCAGCCAGCCCTTCTTGCCCAGAATCTTGCCCCAGCCCTGCAGATCGTCGCGGCTCAGGCGAAGGGCATTGTGGACCTTGTGTGAAATTTCCTTGGGGAGGCTTTTGCGCACCCAGTCTCGCACTTCTTCACGAAACTGTTGCTCTTCTGGGGTAAATGCCAAATCCATCGTTGGGTCTCCTTGTATTGAGTATTTTTAGCACGGTCGTACTATTGCGACTGTCCGAAGGGAGACAGACCGAGTTCGCTACAGAGCCGCTCCACCGTAAGGCGCAATTGCGCCACCTCGTCTTCGAGTTGTTCCAGTCGCGCCTGCGTGGCCGCGCCGGGTGCTGTTGCATCGCTCCGTTCTGCGCCTGTGCGAGTCGCCTGCGCTGCATCGACCGGGCCGCACAGCAGGTGTGCCCAGCGCTGCTCGCGCGCTCCCGGTGCGCGATCGAGCTTGACCGCCAATGGACCGCCCTTCTCGGCGGAGCGATCCTGCAACTCTTCCAGAAAACCTTCGACAGAGGAGATGTCGGCAAACTTGTACCAGCGCTCGGAATTAAGCCGAAGCTCACCCGCCGTTTGTGGCCCGCGCAGCATCAGCAATCCCAGCAGCACCGCCGATTGCTCAAACACACCCATGCCGCGCTGGAAGTTGTGCTCGTAGCGCGTCACCCGCCCTCCACTGGCCTCGCGCACCAGCGAGAGCGTCTTGAGGTTGTCCAGCGCCGTGGCAAGCTGGGCCTCGTCAAGCTCCATCAGAGGCTCTCGGCTGGTTTTCTGGTTGCAGCCCAGCATCAAGGAGTTGAGTGAGAGTGGATAGCTGTCCGGCACGGTGCGGGCTTTTTCCATCAGCGTGCCCAAAACACGCGCTTCAATGGGGCTCAAGGTCATAATTCGCTCCGTCATGAAAAACATTGTTATTTTGATCTCGGGCGGCGGCTCCAACATGGCCACCATCGTCAAAGCGTCCCGGCGTGAGGCCTGGCCCGAAACCCTGGGCGCCAGGGTCGCCGCTGTCATCAGCAACAAAGCGCAGGCTCATGGCTTGATTTTTGCACGGGAGCAGGGGCTCGACGCTGAGGTGCTCGATCACAAGGCCTTTGCCTCGCGCGAGGCTTTTGACGAGGCTCTGGCTGCCTTGATTGATCGGTACGATGCGCCGGACGAACCGGCACTGGTGGTGCTGGCGGGCTTCATGCGCATCCTCACCCCTGGCTTTGTGGCGCGCTACGAGGGCCGCCTGCTCAATATTCACCCGTCACTGTTGCCCGCTTTTCCAGGCCTGCACACCCATCAGAGGGCGTTGGATGCCGGCTGCAAGGTCGCTGGTGTGACAGTGCATCAAGTGACCGCCGAGTTGGACCACGGTCCGATCCTGGCGCAAGCCGTTGTGCCAGTCTTGCCAGGCGACACTGCGGACGCGTTGGCCGCGCGGGTCCTGACGCAGGAGCACATCATCTATCCGAGAGCGATTGCTGAGTTGCTTTCAAATAAATAGCAAACTATTCTTGTTTGACGGTGGAAAGAACCAGTTTTTACATGTGTTTTTGTCAGCGCAGACGCCTTGTGATCCCCCTCGATCTCCTCTGCCGCCGACATTCCTAGAAGGTCTTGTTGATCAGGGTGGCGGCTTGCTTGACCAGATCCGGGCCCTGGTAAATAAGGCCAGTGTAAACTTGTACCACATTGGCACCGGCGCGGATCTTGCTCACCGCATCCTCCGCGCTCATGATCCCGCCCACGCCGATGATTGGGAAATCCGGGCCCAGTGCCGAGCGCAGTTGGGTAATGACGCGGTTGCTCATCTCCAGCACCGGCGCGCCCGACAGACCCCCAGCTTCTTCGGCGTGCGCCATCCCTTGCACGGCCTCGCGTGTGATCGTGGTGTTGGTGGCGATCACGCCGTCCATGCCGTGGCGCTGGAGGGTGGCTGCAATCACTTTGACCTGGCTCTCATCGAGGTCGGGCGCAATCTTGACAAAAAGCGGCGTGCGCTTGCCGTGCTCAGCAGCCAGTGCCTGGCGACGCTGGGCGATGGCGCCCAGCAGTTCGTCCAGCGCCGCGTCACCTTGCAGGGCGCGCAGGTTCTTCGTGTTGGGGCTGGAGATGTTGATAGCAATGTAGTCGGCATAGGGGTACACGCCGTCCAGGCAGCGCAGGTAGTCCTGCGTGGCTTGCTCGATGGGCGTGGCGGCATTCTTGCCAATGTTCAGCCCTAGCAGCATGGGAAGTTCCTGCGTTGGCGCGCCGCTCTGGCGCCTGCGGTACAGATTGGAGCGCTGGAGGTTGCTGACGAAGGCATCGAGCCCCTCATTGTTAAACCCCAGCCGGTTGATCAGGGCCTGCGCCTTTGGCAGGCGAAACATGCGCGGCTTGGGGTTGCCGCCCTGAGGCAGCAGGGTGACCGTACCCACTTCGACAAAGCCAAAACCCATGGCGCCCAGGCCATCGATGCAGCGGGCGTTTTTGTCCAGCCCGGCGGCCAGGCCCACCCGGTTGGGAAACTTCAATCCGGCGAGTTCCACCGGGTCGTTGACGCGGCAACTGCCAACCGCCATTTGCAGCGGCGTGCCCTGCACACGCTCCAAGGCATGCAGGGTCAGCTCATGGGCCTTTTCGGGATCGAGGGTGAACAAAAAGCGGCGCGCCAGAGCATAGGGGACCAGAGACATCGGATAATTCCTGAAAACTGTTGTTTGTTTTTCAACTCCACCGATTTTCACCCATGACCACCACCCCATTACCACCCGCTGCGGCGCTGTCGCAAGATGAACTCAAAACCCTGGTCGGCCAAGCCGCATTGCATTACGTGGTGCCGGGTGAAATCGTGGGCGTGGGTACGGGCTCAACGGTCAACAAGTTCATTGATGCGCTGGCCAGCATGAAGAGTCAGATCAAGGGCGCGGTATCGAGTTCGGTGGCCAGTACCGAGCGCCTGCGGGCTCTGGGCATTGCGGTGTTCGATTCCAATGAGGTCGCCGAGTTGTCGGTGTACATTGACGGCGCCGATGAGATAGATGGCCACGGCTTCATGATCAAGGGCGGTGGCGCCGCGCTCACGCGTGAGAAGATTGTGGCTGCGCAGTCGCGCACGTTCGTCTGCATTGCCGACGAGTCCAAGCTGGTTCAGACTCTGGGCCGGTTCCCGGTGCCGGTGGAAGTGATTCCGATGGCAGCGCAGCGGCTGGTCCGCCAGTTTGCCGCCATGGGTGGTTCCGCCCGGGTGCGCCTGAAGGAGGGCCAGCCCCTGGTCACCGACAACGGCCAGATCATTCTGGATGTAACAGGTCTGCAAATTACCGATCCGCTGGGCTTTGAAGCGCAAGTGAACCAATGGCCCGGCGTCGTGACCGTGGGCGTCTTTGCCTTTCAAAAAGCCCAGGTGTGCCTGCTTGGAACCCCCAGCGGCGTCAAGACGATGACATTCTGAAACCCTGCGGGACAGACCGAGCAAAGCTAGCTCTGTCCCCAACTGGAACCAGATATCAGAACTTGATGCCGGCCGGGTTGGCGTTGGGATCGACCGGTGGCAGGCGCGGCTCGGTGGCGGCGTTGTTGACCTGTGCAGGCTTGTCTTGTGGCTTGGCGGTGGGTTCGATTTGCTGCACCACCACCAATGGCGCAGGGGCTGGATTCTGGTAGCCCCCGGGCAGTTGGGATGACTTGGGGTATCCAGCAGCGTTGAGGAACTGGGTCCACTCTGAATCCGAGTAACCCTTGATCTGCTGGCCGCCAATGGTCAGGAAGGGCAGTGAACTCTCACCACTGATGCTTTTGAGTGCGCGCGCGTCTTCTGCGCTGTTGACGGTTTTTTCGGTGAAGGGCACACCCCGACTGGCAAGCAGGTTGCGCCCGACGTTACACGGAGCGCAGTCGCTGGACGTGTAGAGGGTGACAGGGTATTTGGCAACCACCAGGCGCAGCTCGTAAGGCAGGGATGCATTGGCCGCAGCAAGTGGCTTACCGCTGGAATCGGTGGCGGTCACGCCGCTGGCAGAGGTCGGTTGCTTGTCTGTAAAGGTAACCTTGCCGTCAGCGCCAACTGCGCGGTAAATCGTCTGGGCGTGGGCGTAGCCAATCAACATCAGCACCGCAGCGGCGGCGCTGCCTCGCGCCACGGTCTTCCAGCCTCTTCGATGGATATCTTTGTTCACCGTAAATCCCCTTACTTTGGTTGTGCCATGCCCTGGTGTCGCAGCAGGGCATCAAGGTTGGGCTCGCGTCCGCGAAAGGCCTTGAACGACTCGATCGTGGGTCGGCTACCGCCCATTTCCAAAATGGTTTGCTGGTATTTTCTACCAGTATCGCGATTTGGCAAGCCGTCCTTACCCATTGTTTCCTCAAAGGCGGCATAAGCGTCGGCGCTGAGCACCTCGGCCCACTTGTAGCTGTAATACCCGGCCGCGTAGCCACCGGCAAAAATGTGGCTGAAAGTGTGGGCTGTGCGGTTCCAGACCGGAGGCTGGAGCACCGCCACTTCCTCGCGTACCTGGGTCAACAGCGCAGTGATGTCCAGCGCCGGATCGTGGGCGGTGTGCAGCAGCATGTCAAATAGCGCCATTTCGATCTGCCGCAGGGTCTGCATGCCACTTTGAAAATTCTTGCCTGCCAGCATCTTGTCAAACAGTTCACGCGGCAGCGGTTCCCCTGTTTCGACATGCGCCGTCATTTTGCGCAGCACATCCCATTCCCAGCAGAAATTCTCCATGAACTGGCTGGGCAACTCCACGGCGTCCCACTCGACACCGCTGATGCCCGACACGTCACGTTCATTGACCTGGGTGAGCAGGTGGTGCAGACCATGGCCAAACTCGTGAAATAGCGTGGTCACATCATCGTGGGTGAGCAGCGCGGGCTTGTCGCCGACCCCTTGGGCGAAATTGCACACCAGATGGGCCACCGGTGTCTGTAATTGCCCGATGTCCGGGCGCAGCCAGCGGGCACGAACATCGTCCATCCAGGCGCCGCCGCGCTTGCCCGTGCGAGCCGAGGGATCGAGGTAGAACTGGCCCACGAGCTTGCCACCTCGCTCGATCCGGTAGAACTCCACATCGGCGTTCCACACGGGCGCCTGGTCGGGCGTGATGTGCACATCAAACAGCGTTTCAACAATGCGGAACAGGCCAGCGAGCACCTTGGGCGCGGTGAAGTACTGTTTGACCTCCTGCTCGCTGAACGCGTAACGCTTTTCCTTGAGCTTCTCGCCGATGTAGGTCCAATCCCAGGCCTGCGGGTCGGGCAGCTTGAGCTCCTGCGTGGCAAACTCGCGCAGATCAGCCAGATCCTGCTCGGCGAAGGGACGTGCCCTGAGCGCCAGATCGCGTAAAAAATCAATAACCTGCTGGGGCGAATCGGCCATTTTGGGTACGAGGGAGACCTCTCCAAAGCTCTGGTAGCCGAGCAATTGCGCTTCTTCCAGGCGCAGGGCCAGCATTTCTGTGATCAGAGCCGAGTTGTCAAACTGACGGGCATCCGCATCGGACTGGTCCGACGCCCGGGTGACATAGGCTCGGTAGAGCTTTTCACGCAAGGCACTGCTGCGGGCAAACTGCATGACCGGCAAATAGCAGGGCATCTTGAGGGTGAGTTTGAACCCCTCCTTGCACTGGGCCCTGGCATTGGCTTGGGCGGTCTGTTGAACGTCCTCGGGCACGCCCTCGAGCTCGGCCGCGTCAGTGTAATAAGCAAAGGCATCGGTGGCGTCCAGTGCGTTTTCGCTGAACTTCTGGCCCAGTTCGGCCAGTCGCTCCTGCAGCGCGGCAAAGCGGTCGCGCTGCTTCCCCACAAGGTCGGCGCCGCCCAGTACAAAAGCCCGAATCGCGTTCTTGTGGGCCTGGGTTTGCTCGGCGTTGAGCGTGGCCGGGTCCATGGCCTGGTACTTGGCATAGAGCCGGGTGTCCGCGCCGAGCCGGGTATAAAACTCTGTGACTTTGGGCAGGGCTTCGTTATAGGCAGCCCGCAGTTCGGGCGTGTCGGCAACGCTGTTGATGTGGTTGACCACGCTCCAGGCGCGCCCCAATTTTTCGGTTGAAACCTCCAGAACGCGGGATATATCGCCCCACTGCGCCGGAAAATCGGGCGCGGTGACGCGCTGCAGCGCCACTTCGGCGTCGGCCAGCAGGACATCCAGCGCGGGCGCGACGTGCGCAGGCGTGATCTGGTCAAACAAGGGCAGGTCGTCAAAGGAGAGAAGCGGATTGTTCATGGGTGTCATTGGGTCTGTCTGGCGATTGCCAGGGGTCAATTCAGGGCTCGCCGGCTTGGTCGCGCAGCGCAGTGCTCGGCTCTGGCCTCAGGCAAGGCGCTCGGCGGCTTCCAGGGTGTTGACCAGCAGCATGGTGATGGTCATGGGCCCGACGCCACCGGGAACCGGCGTGATGAAGCCAGCCACCTTGCTGACGCCGGCAAAATCGACGTCGCCGCAGAGTTTGCCCTCATCGTTGCGGTTCATGCCGACGTCGATGACGACGGCGCCCGGTTTGACCATGTCGGCTGTGAGTACGTTGCGCCGACCTACCGCCGCGACGATCACATCGGCCTGGCGGGTGTGGTGAGCCATGTTGACGGTGGCGCTGTGGCAGATCGTGACCGTGGCGTTGGCTTGCAGTAGCAGCATGGCCATGGGCTTGCCTACGGTGTTGCTGCGTCCGATGACGACGGCGTGCTGGCCGCGCAAATCGGTGCCGGTGCTTTCGATCATCTTCATGCAACCGTACGGCGTGCAGGGCCGGAACCCAGGCTGGCCGGTCATCAACTCACCGGCACTCAGGGTGGCAAATCCGTCCACGTCCTTGGCCGTGGAGATGGCCTCGATGACCCTGTGCGGGTTGATGTGTTTGGGCAAGGGCATTTGAACCAGGATGCCATGCACCGCCGGATCCGCATTGAGCGCGGCGATGCGCCCCAGCAGCGCTTCTTCCGGGAAAGCCGCATCGTATTTTTCAAAAACCGAATGGATGCCGCTGTCCAGGCAGGCCTTGACCTTGTTGCGGACATACACGGCGCTGGCAGGATCCTCGCCCACCAGGATCACGGCCAGACCGGGCCGCACTCCGTGTGCCTGCAGGGACTGGACCCGTCTGGCGACTTCGGCCCGCAGGCGAGTGGACAAGGCGATGCCGTCGATGAGCTTAGCTTCCTGGTGTGCGGTCATGGTGAATATTTTAAGTAAAAACGCCCGCAAGTTTATGTGTGGCGGGCGTATGCTGCTATAAATTTTGGTATGTTCAGGTCTTGACGGTGGTTTGTCCCAAAGCGATTTTCAGGAGGTCGGCCACCGTGTTGGCACTGAGTTTTTCCATGATGTTGGCGCGGTGCGCCTCCACGGTTTTGATGCTGATGCCCAGGTCATCGGCGATCTGCTTGTTCAGCCGACCGGCCACGATGCGTTCGAGCACCTGGGACTCGCGTACCGTCAGCCGGGCCAGCAGCGCGTCCCGGCTGGCCGCCGATTGATGCTCGGCAAAGGTTTCCTTGGCCTGGTCGAGCATGCGCTCAACCAGCGAAACCAGGTGGGTCTCGTCAAAAGGCTTCTGGATGAAATCCATCGCACCTTTTTTCATGGTGCCCACCGCCATGGGAACATCGCCATGCCCGGTAATGAACACGATGGGCAGCGGCGAGTGGGCCTCCACCAAGCGGCTTTGCAACTCCAGGCCGGTCATTCCGCCCATGCGGATGTCCACCAGCAGGCAGGCCACTTCGCGGGGATCATAGCGGCTCAGAAACGACTCGGCAGAATCGAAACAGCGAACCCGGTAGTCCTGGCCTTCAAGAAGCCACTGAAGCGAATCGCGAACCGCCTCATCGTCGTCCACCACGTAGACGGTGCCCTTGCGTGCTAATAAACTCATTTGTTACCCTGAAGTCGATGATGATTCTGGCGGCAGAAGTGCTTGCAAGGGCGCTGGCTCCTGGCTCGGAATCGAGAAGGAAAAGCAGCACCCGGTCACATCGTTGCCATTGTAGAGGTTCTCTGACGAGAGTCGCCCGAGGTGCGATTCCACGATCGATCGGCACAGGCTCAGCCCGATGCCCATGCCCTCGGCCTTGGTTGAGTAGAACGCCTCATACAGACGAGCGGCCACTTCCGGTGCCAGCCCCGCGCCTGTGTCCGTAACGGTGAACAGCACAACGCATTTGTCATCGATTTGCGCGGGTGCCACGCGCAGCTTCACGATGCGCTGCGCAATGGGACGTTGGGCCGCATCAATGGACTCAGCCGCATTCTTGAGCAGGTTCACCAGCACCTGCTCGATCAGAATCCGGTCCACCATCAAGGGCGGCATGTGGGGCGCAACATAGTGGGTGAGCCGCACGTTGTGGCGCCGCATTTCAATCTCGGTCAACTCAACGGCTTCAGCCGCCATCGCGCCAATGTCGGCCAGGGCGCGATTGGCTTCGCTGCGTTTGACGAAGGTGCGCACGCGCTGAATGATCTGGCCGGCGCGCTGGGCCTGGCGGGCGGTTTTCTCAAGAGCGACAAGCAATTCTTCCTGACTGATTTGCGCACCCTTGAGGCGCGAAACCATGCCGTTGCAGTAGTTGCTGATGGCGGTCAGGGGTTGATTGAGCTCATGCGCCACGCTGGAAGCCATCTCGCCCATGGTGATCAAACGGCTGGCACTCTGGGAGCGTTCAAGCTGCGCCGCGGCCTGCTCCTCGGCGACCCGTCGTGCGGTGATGTCGGAGGCAATCACCATCTGCGCCAGTCGGCCGTCAACCCAACTCAGGTAGCGCGTACGCACTTCCATCCACTTGTCCAGGGCTTGGATGTGGATTTCTGCGCGCTCGGCTTCAGTCTCGGGCAGCGAATCGGTTGGCAGACCGGCGAAGGCGTCGACATTGTCCAGTGACTCGTCGCTCAGCGGTGCCGTGGGCAGGCCCGCCTGGGCGGCAAGTTCGAGGTGACCACCGGCCAATGTTCCGAACCACTGGCGATACCGATTGTTGGCGAACAGCAATTCATCGCTACCCAACGGTGCCACCGAAACCGACGCGTCCAGAGCTTCGAGCACGGTGGTGAAACGCTGGTGCGAGGCAGAAAGCTGGTCGCGAATCCGGTTGGGCTCGGTGATGTCGGTCATCGAGGTCATCCAGCCGGTTTGAATTCCGTCGGTGTCGATCAGGGGAGAAACATACAGTCGGGCGTCAAACTGGGTGTTGTTGCGGCGTTTGATGCGCACCTGAATGCCTTCGGCGTCGGATTGCCCCGAGAGTTCATCAGCCAGCCGTGAGGCTAGCCGTTCCTGGTCTGCTTCGGGCCAGTAGGGGAAGGGGGCCGTGCGCCCGACCAGTTCGGATTCGCTCCAGCCCGTCATCTGACAAAACGCGGCGTTGACGTAGGTGATTCGCCCTTGCAAGTCCAGCGCGCGCATGCCGGTGAGCATGGAATTTTCCATCGCGCGGCGGAAGTTGGTTTCAAGAACCAGCGCTTTCTGGGTCTCGGCGCGGCGCCGGCTGTGGCGCCAATTGGCAATCAGCATCCAGGTGGTCATCACGCTCAGTGCCATCACCAGCCAGAACAACCCGCTGCCGATCACGCCCAGAGACGTGTGGTAGGCCTGAGCCCGAATGATCAAGCCATTGCCCACGGGTGAAACCGGCACTTCATAGGCATTGGTCGGCCGGGCCCATGGCAGCAGCGTGGCACCGCGCCTGGGCGCAACGATGGAGGTGCCGGCCAGCAGTGCCCCATTGCCGTCGAGAAGGGATATGGCGTATCGCGCCGCAACCTCCGTAGGCACTCCGTACCGATAAAGTCCGTCAACCGAATACTCGGTCAGCAGCACCCCTGAAAACCGGACCTTGTCGTTCAGGGGAATGTGCAGTTGCAGCGTGGCTGGTGCGTCCGTCGCCGGGTGCTGGGAGTAGATGGGTTGTCCCAATTCGCGCGCGAGTTTGAAGGTGGCGCGGGTCTCACCGTTTTGCAGCAGGCTGCCAACCTCCCTAACTTGGTTGGCGGGCACGCTGGCCGTCTCCGCACTGGCCAGAATACGCCCCTGTGCATCAATCAGGGCCATGCTTTGCAGTTCGGGGTAGCGGCTGACCAGGCCTTCGGCACGACTGGTGAATTCTGCCTTGTCAATTTCCCCGCTCGATATTTCACGGGCGGTGCGCATCAATTGTTCCTGCCGTTCCAGCAGACGCAGGCGCAGTCTTTGCTGCGCATATTCAACGTCTCTTTGAACGGCCTCTTGCTCCCGGTCGATCTCCTCCAGCCGCAAATAGCCAAAGGCGGCGGCAATGGCGGCCAGAAAGAGCAGCACGGCAGCCAGCGGAGCCAGCACGGCAAAGCGATCCTGTCTGTGGGGCGTGAGCCGATGCCACCAGCGGCGCAAGCGGGTAATGGATGGCAGGCTCATTGGTGGGGGCGGGCGACGGGGCGCGCAAGCAACATGGTCTGAAGTGTAGGCGAGCTGCCTGTTGATGGTGCCAGTTGAGCGATCAATTCGCACCTACAAATTCCATAATATGAGATTGAATGGCATAATTTGAAATCAAACCTCAAATATGGGAAAATAGTTAGACTGAACGGTTGAATAAAGACAAGGAGACAGGTATGGCAGTGGTTCCAGAGAATGCATTGAAGCAGGTGGCACAGGACGTTGATAACCAGGAAACCCGCGAGTGGATGGATGCCCTGTCCGCAGTGATTCAGAGTGAAGGCCCGCAGCGTGCTCATTCGCTGCTGGAGCAGCTGCTTGAGCATGCGCGCCAGAACAGCATTGACATGCCCTTCTCGGCCAACACCGGTTACGTTAACACCATCGAGCCAGACCAGGAAGAGCGCTGCCCGGGCAACATTGAGATTGAAGAGCGGCTCAGGGCGTACATGCGCTGGAATGCCATGGCCATGGTGGTCAAGGCCAATCGGCATTACCCGGCCGATGGCGGCGATCTGGGTGGCCATATTGGCTCGTTTGCTTCCCTGGCGCACATGTTTGGCGCCGGGTTCAATCACTTCTGGCATGCCGAGAGCGAAAACCACGGGGGCGATTGCCTTTATGTGCAAGGACACGTGGCACCGGGCGTGTATGCCCGTGCCTATATGGAAGGGCGCTTGACCGAGGAGCAGTTGCTCCATTTTCGCCAGGAAGTCGATGGCCATGGCCTGTCGAGCTACCCGCATCCCAAGCTGATGCCCAATTTCTGGCAGTTTCCTACCGTGTCGATGGGGCTGGGCCCGCTGATGGCCATTTATCAGGCTCGTTTTCTCAAGTACCTGCACGCCCGCGGCATTGCCGACACGGCCAATCGCAAGGTCTGGGTGTTTTGTGGCGACGGTGAAATGGACGAGGTCGAAAGTCTTGGCGCGATCGGACTGGCCTCTCGCGAGAAGCTCGACAACCTGATTTTTGTCATCAACTGCAACTTGCAGCGGCTGGACGGCCCGGTGCGCGGCAATAGCAAGATCATTCAGGAACTTGAAGGCACCTTCCGCGGTGCGGGCTGGAACGTCATCAAACTGCTGTGGGGCAGCAACTGGGACCCACTGCTGGCGCGCGACAAGGACGGCGCGCTGCGCAAGCTGATGATGGACACGCTTGATGGCGACTACCAGTCTTTCAAAGCCAACGATGGCGCGTACGTGCGCAAGAATTTCTTCGGGCGTGATCCACGCACCGCCGAGATGGTCTCCAAAATGAGCGACGACGACATCTGGGCGCTGCGCCGTGGCGGGCACGATCCACAAAAAGTTTATGCCGCCTACCACTCGGCTGTGAACCACACGGGCCAGCCAACCGTCATGCTGATCAAGACCATTAAGGGCTTTGGCATGGGCAAGAGCGGCGAGGGCAAGAACAATGTGCACCAGACCAAAAAGCTCACGGACGAGGACATCAAGATCTTTCGTGATCGCTTCAACATTCCGGTGCCTGACAGCCTGATCGCTGATATTCCGTTTTACAAGCCTGCCGATGACACGCCGGAAATGCAATACCTGCACGAGCGGCGCAAGGCACTGGGTGGCTATTTGCCGCATCGACGCACCGCGGCTGACGAGCAGTTCACTGTCCCCGCGCTGGAGACCTTCAAGTCGGTGCTGGAGCCCACCGCCGAGGGACGTGAAATTTCAACCACCCAAGCCTATGTGCGCTTCCTGACCACGCTGCTGCGGGACCAGGCCCTCGGGCCCCGCGTGGTACCTATTCTGGTGGACGAGGCGCGCACCTTTGGCATGGAAGGCCTGTTCCGCCAGATCGGTATTTACAACCCGGCTGGCCAGAAATACACCCCGGTCGATAAAGATCAGGTGATGTACTACAAGGAAGACAAGAAGGGTCAAATCCTGCAGGAAGGCATCAACGAGGCCGGCGGCATGAGCAGCTGGATCGCGGCGGCCACCAGCTACAGTACCAACAACCGCATCATGGTGCCGTTCTATGTGTACTACTCAATGTTCGGCTTTCAGCGCATTGGCGATTTGGCCTGGGCTGCAGGCGACATGCAGGCGCGCGGCTTCCTGCTGGGGGGTACTTCGGGGCGCACCACGCTCAATGGCGAGGGCTTGCAGCACGAAGACGGTCACAGCCACATTCTGGCGGGCACCATTCCCAACTGCATCAGCTACGACCCGACCTTTGCGCACGAGGTGGGCGTCATCCTGCACCATGGTCTCAAACGCATGGTCGAGAAGCAGGACAACGTGTATTACTACCTCACGCTGCTCAATGAAAACTATGCCATGCCAGGCCTCACGCCTGGCACCGAGGAGCAGATCATCAAGGGCATGTACCTTTGCAAACCCGGCTCTGCTGAGCTCAAGGGTGCGCGGGTGCAGTTGCTGGGCTCGGGCTCCATCTTGCGGGAGAGTTTTGCGGCGCAGGAACTGCTCGAAGCCGATTGGGGCATAGCCGCCGACGTCTGGAGCTGCCCGAGCTTCAACGAGCTGGCGCGCGACGGTCAGGCCTGCGAGCGGCACCATCTGTTGCATCCGCAGGGCCCGGCGCAAGTGTCCTTTGTGGCTCAGCAACTGGAAAAGCACGCTGGCCCGGTGGTGGCGTCAACCGACTACATCAAGGCCTACGCGGAGCAGATTCGTCCCTTCATCCCCAAAGGCCGAACCTACAAGGTGTTGGGCACTGACGGTTTTGGCCGCAGTGATTTCCGCTCCAAGCTGCGCGAGCATTTCGAGATCAACCGCCATTTCATCGTTCTGGCTGCACTGAAGGCCCTGAGCGAAGAGGGCACGGTGCCGGTCGCCAAGGTGGCCGAGGCGATCAAGAAGTACGGCATTGTGGCCGACAAGATCAACCCGCTGTACGCCTGATAACAACAAGAAGGAGAGACACACATGTCCTTAATAGAAATCAAAGTGCCCGATATCGGCGACTTCGCCGAAGTGACCGTGATCGAGTTGATGGTCAAGCCGGGCGATGCGGTGCAGGCAGAGCAGTCGCTGATCACGGTCGAGTCTGACAAGGCTTCCATGGAAATCCCCAGCAGCCACGCCGGTGTCGTCAAGGAACTGCGCGTTGCCATGGGCGACAAAGTCAAGGAAGGCTCGCTGGTCCTGATGCTGGAGGTGGCCGGTGCGGCTGCCGCCCCGCAGGCTCCGGCATTGGAGCAAAAACAGGCCGTAGCCCCCGTCAGCGCTGCACAAGTAGCTCCTGAATCAGTAGCAAAATCAGTGCCTGCAGCCACTGGCCCCATCGAGGTGCGGGTGCCCGACATTGGCGATTTCAAGGACGTTGCCGTCATTGAGATCTTCGTCAAGCCAGGCGACGCCATTCGTCTGGAGCAATCCTTGATCACCGTGGAGTCTGACAAGGCCGCCATGGAGATTCCCTCGAGCAGCGCCGGGGTGTTGAAGGAGCTCAAGGTCAAGGTCGGCGACAAGGTCAATATTGGTGATTTGCTGGCGATTCTGGAAGGCGCAGCGGTTGCTGCACCAGCGCCCGCCGCAACTGCCGGTGCTGCTGACGCTGCCGTCAAGGTGGCCGCTGCGCCCGTTGCAGTGGCGGCCTCGGTGCCTGCCGCGCAGCCAGTGAGCCAGCCGGCGACGCCTGCGCACAACCCGTCCACCATGCAAACCAATCTGCCGCACGCTTCCCCCTCAGTGCGCAAGTTTGCGCGTGAGCTTGGCGTGCCGCTGGGCGAGGTTAAAGGCAGCGGTCCCAAAGGCCGCATTCTGGAGACTGACGTTCAGGCGTTCACCCGCTCGGTGATGAGCGGCGCGGTGCAGACCCTGGCCAGCGGCGCTGCCAAGCCCGCCAGCGGCTCTAGCGGCAACGAAGGCGCGGCTTTGGGCCTGATTCCCTGGCCCCAGATCGATTTCACCAAGTTCGGCCCGATCGAACGCAAGGACCGGCCCCGCATCAAGAAGATCAGCGCGGCCAATCTGCACCGCAACTGGGTGATGATTCCGCACGTCACCAACCACGACGATTGCGACATCACCGACCTCGAAGCATTCCGGGTGTCCACCAACAAGGAAAACGAAAAGTTGGGTGTCAAGGTTACGATGCTCGCCTTTTTGATCAAAGCCTGTGTGGCGGCGCTCAAGAAGTTTCCCGACTTCAACGCCAGCATCGATGGCGACCAGCTCGTGCTCAAGCAGTATTTCCACATTGGTTTTGCTGCCGACACGCCCAATGGCCTGATGGTGCCGGTGATCCGGGATGCCGACAAAAAAGGCATTTTCCAGATCTCGCAGGAGATGAGTGATCTGGCCAAGAAAGCGCGTGACGGCAAACTCAGCCCGGCCGAGATGTCGGGCGCCTGCTTCACCATATCGAGCCTGGGTGGCATTGGCGGGCGCTACTTCACGCCCATCATCAATGCGCCTGAGGTGGCGATTCTGGGCGTGTGCCGCTCGACGATTGAGCCCGTGTGGGACGGCAAGGCCTTCCAGCCGCGCTTGATGCTGCCCCTAAGCCTGAGCTGGGATCACCGGGTGATCGACGGTGCCTCGGCCGCGCGCTTCAATGTGTACCTGGGCCAGATTCTGGGCGACTTCCGGCGCGTGTTGCTCTGACCGCCTGGGGGGCCTGTTGCCCTGCACACCGCGGCGCGCATTGAGGCGCGCCACGGTTTTAGAAACAATGTTCTGATTGATTGGGAATAGAAATGGCACTCATCGATATCAAAGTTCCCGACATTGGCGATTTCGCCGAAGTCACCGTCATTGAGCTGCTGGTCAAGCCTGGCGACACCGTCAAGCCTGAGCAAAGCCTGATCACGGTGGAAAGCGACAAGGCCTCCATGGAGATTCCGTCCAGTCACGGCGGCGTGGTCAAGGCGCTCAAGGTGACGCTGGGCGATAAGGTCTCCGAGGGCACGGTGCTGCTGGCGCTGGACACTGGCGCGGCTGAGGCTGGCGCTACAGCCACACCGGTGGCCGGGGCGGATCAGCAAAGTTCACAGCAAAAACAGGTTCAAGCCCCCGTCGCTACTTCACAAGCAGCTACACAAAATGTAGCAATTTCAGTGCCAATATCGGCTCCAACCGCGGCCAGCTTCTCCGGCACGGCCGACCTGGACTGCGATCTGCTGGTGCTCGGTGGCGGCCCCGGCGGCTATTCGGCTGCTTTCCGCGCGGCCGATCTGGGCCTCAAGGTGGTGCTGGTGGAGCGCTACGCCCAGCTTGGCGGCGTTTGCCTGAATGTGGGCTGCATTCCTTCCAAGGCCTTGCTGCATGTGGCAGCGGTGATGGACGAGGTCAGCCACCTCGGCGACTTGGGCATCGAGTTCGGTCGCCCGGTGGTCAACATCGAGAAGCTGCGCGGTCACAAGGAAAAAGTCATCACCAAGCTGACCGGTGGCCTGGCGGCCATGGCCAAGATGCGCAAGGTGACTGTGGTGCGCGGCTACGGAGCCTTTGTGGGCGCCAACCACTTGCAGGTGGAGGAAACCACCGGCACATCCCAGGAGAAAACCGGCAAGACGCAGACCGTGGCGTTCAAAAACTGCATCATCGCGGCGGGTTCGCAGGCGGTGCGCCTGCCCTTCATGCCTGACGATCCGCGCGTGGTCGATTCCACCGGCGCTTTGGCTTTGAAAGAAGTGCCCAAGCGTATGTTGATTCTGGGCGGCGGCATCATCGGCCTGGAGATGGGCACGGTCTACAGCACGTTGGGCGCACGCCTGGATGTGGTGGAGATGCTCGACGGGTTGATGCAGGGCGCCGACCGCGACCTGGTCAAGATCTGGCAGAAGATGAATACCCCGCGCTTTGACAACATCATGCTCAAGACCAAAACCGTGGCCGCCAAGGCCACGCCCGAGGGCATTGAGGTGACCTTTGCTGCGGCGGAGGAGGGCGTCAAAGTGCCTGAACCCCAAACCTACGACCTGGTGCTGCAAGCGGTGGGGCGCACGCCCAATGGTAAAAAACTGGCGGCGGAAAAGGCCGGTGTGGCGGTGACCGATCGCGGCTTCATCAACGTGGACATCCAGATGCGCACCAACGTGCCGCACATCTTTGCCATTGGCGACATCGTGGGCCAGCCCATGCTGGCGCACAAGGCGGTCCACGAGGCGCATGTGGCTGCCGAAGTGATTGCGGGCGAGTTGCAGGGCAACAAGGAACTGGCTGCCAGCGCCTTCAACGCCCGCGTAATTCCCAGCGTGGCCTACACCGACCCCGAAGTGGCGTGGGTGGGCCTTACCGAAGATCAGGCCAAGGCGCAGGGCATCAAGGTCAAGAAGGGCCTGTTCCCGTGGGCGGCTTCTGGCCGTGCCATTGCCAATGGCCGCGATGAGGGTTTGACCAAATTGCTGTTTGATGACAGTCCTGAAGCGCACGGTCACGGCAAGATTCTGGGCGGCGGCATGGTCGGCACGCATGCGGGCGACATGATCGGCGAAGTGGCGCTGGCCATTGAAATGGGCGCCGACGCGATCGACATCGGCAAGACCATTCACCCGCACCCCACGCTGGGCGAATCCATCGGCATGGCGGCCGAGGTGGCGCACGGCAGTTGCACTGATTTACCGCCAGCGCGCAAGTAAGGTTTTTATAGCGCCACCATGGCGCTACAAGTTCAGTAGTGCGCCGCGCTGTAGGCCAGCGCCGAGCTGACCGCCCGTCTTGCCGGCGGGCGGGCTGGGTCTAGGTGCCATTGCCGCCGCGGCCACCTTGGGTGACCATTCCATAAACTACCAACAGCACGATCGCGCCAAGCACGCTGGCGATAAAACCCGCCGTCGCACCCGTTTGGTACCAACCGAGCGCCTGCCCGGCAAAATTGGCAACAAACGACCCTGCGAGACCTAGTGCGGCGGTCATGATCATGCCAAGTTTTTGTTCTCCCGGCAGCAAGGCCCGCGCTATCAGACCAACGACAAAGCCTATGACGGCCATCCATATGTATTGCATCGCTCACGTCCTTTCAGGTTCACCAGCGCGAGGCCGGTTCTGCAAGCATACGTGATTGGTGATGGAACAAATTCCCGCCAAGCCGCCGTTCTATCCGCTATCCTCTGCGCGAGCCGACAACAATACGGGGAGTTGAACATGGCACGCATTTTTTTTAAAGGCCGTGATGCGCAACAGGAGGCGCATGGGCGTGCACGAGCGGCGACGCCGCACAGCGAGTCCTTTGCCGTCATGGCCATCGCGGTGCTGGGCGTTGTCTATGGCGACATCGGGACCAGCCCGATCTACGCCCTGCGTGAGTGTTTTGCCGGGAAGAATCCGATTCCCATAACCGAAGCCAATGTCCTGGGCATTCTGTCGCTCATGTTCTGGACCTTGTTGCTGATCATCTCGCTCAAGTACATGATTTTCGTGCTGCGGGCGGACAACCGAGGCGAGGGCGGCACCTTTGCCCTGCTGGCACTGCTGCGCCCCGAGCAGGACCAAAAGCGGCGCAGCCGTCGCGCGCTGATTTTGCTCGGTGTGCTCGGCGCGTCCATGCTGTACGGCGGCGCCATGATCACGCCGGCCATTTCCGTGCTCAGTGCCGTCGAAGGCCTTCAATTGGCGGCGCCGGCGCTGCACAGCTACGTGATTCCGATCACGGTGGCTATTTTGGTGCTCCTGTTTGCCGTCCAGCGTCATGGCACGGCAACGATTGGCGCAGTGTTCGGCCCGCTGACACTGATCTGGTTCGCCGTGCTGGCGCTACTTGGGGTGCGCGGCATCCTGCAGTCGCCGACCGTGTTGCTGGCGGTCAACCCCTGGTACGCGGTCAGGTTCTTTTTGGACAACGGGGCCACTGGCTATTTCGTCCTCTACGCTGTCTTTCTTGTCACCACCGGCGGCGAAGCCCTGTACGCCGACCTGGGCCATTTCGGTCGCAAGCCGATCCGCGTGGTGTGGTTCGCCTTTGTGTTGCCGGCCCTCCTGCTGAATTACTTTGGTCAGGGTGCGCTGTTGATCTCCGAGCCGTCCAAGAGCATTCATCCGTTCTATCAGCTTGCTCCGTCTTGGGGCCTGTACCCACTGATCATTTTGGCGACAGCCGCGACTTGCATTGCCTCGCAGGCGGTGATTACGGGCGCCTTTTCGATGACCCGCCAGGCGATGCAATTGGGCCTGTTCCCGCGGCTGACGGTAGCGCAGACTTCGGCCGACGCGCGCGGGCAAATTTACATGCCGACCGTGAATTCGATCCTGATGATTGCGGCCATCGGCCTGGTATTGGCGTTTCGTTCGTCGGGAAATCTCGCTGCTGCCTATGGTGTAGCCGTGAACTCGACCATGGCCATTACCACCATTCTGGCGTTTCGGGTCGCACGGGAGCGCGGGGGCTGGACGATGCCTGCGGCGATGGCATTTTTGGTCGGCTTTCTGCTCATTGACCTCGCTTACCTGGGGTCCAACCTGGCGACGATTCCCGACGGTGGCTGGTTGCCGCTGGTGATTGGGGCTACCCTGTTCACCGTCATGACCACCTGGCGCCGTGGTGCCAGCATTCTGGCCGAGCAGATCGCGAATTTGACCACCAACGTAGAGACCTTCATCGGGCGCATTAACGCCGAGGAGGTGCCGCGTGTTCCGGGTGTCGCCGTGTTCTTTACCGGGCGCCTGGATCAAACCCCGCCGTCCTTGCAAAAGCTGGTGCGCCATACCGGCGTCGTGTATGAAACGGTGGTCATTTTGACAGTGGTGTTTGAACCTGTACCCACCACCAGTCGGGACGAACGCATGGAGTTGACCCAGATCGACACCGGCTTTTTTCGCATTGTTCTGCGCTATGGTTTCATGCAAACGCCGAACATTCCTTCAGAATTGAGTAAATGTTCCGAACTCGGACTCGGGCTCGAACTCGATGTCGACGAAGTCCACTACGTGATCGGTCAGGTTGATTTGCTTACCGGTCGCAAACGGCGCGGGATGTCGCTGTGGCGCGACAAACTGTTTGCCTTTCTGGCCAGGAATACCCAGGACATCACGGCAACCTACCATATTCCGGTCGACCAGATCATGACCGTAGGCTTGCGCGTCGGCATTTGAGCACGCGCCGCCCGAACAGGCCGACTCAGGTCGCGCTGACAGTTGCCGTGACGGCGTGAAACTCGCGCTGGTAGCGATCCAGGTTGCTGATCAATCCGCAGACAAAAATCATGTCATCGGCAAGCACCGCGAACTCGTCGTCGAATTCGACCAGCACCTCGCCCTTGCGTTGCACCGCAATCACCTTCGCGCCCGTGCTTTCGATAGTCTCGTTGTGCCAGGGATGCGCGCCGACCAGATCCCCTGCGCTCAGGCGAACGAACTTGATTTTATTTTCGACATTCACCACTTGCTCGGCCAGCAAGTGGTAGGCCAGTATCTGGCCAGCTACCTGGCCCACCGAGACGGCAATATCGGCACCGGCGCGATAAATGCGTGCGGTATTGGGTGTGCGCAGCACACGCACGATCAGCGGGACTTCGGGCGCGTGATGGCGAACCACGGCAGTTGCAAAGACGGATTCGCTATCGTCGCTCAGCGCCAGAATCACCGCGCTCGCCTCGCGAATCCCGGCGCGCTGCAGAGTCGCTGTTTCGAGCACACTGCCAGCCACGTCGACACCTGGCGTCGACAGCAGGTCGATGACCACGCAGGCTTCGCCGGCGTCGTGCAGCATCTCGACGATCTTGCGGCCTACGGCTCCGTAGCCAGCCACCACGATGGGGCCGCTGCGACGGATCGGGATGGCCATTCGCTCAACCTTCTCCAGGTTGCCCGGTGAGCCCACGACCACCACAATGGCACCTGGCTCGATGCGCGTTTGCGGGCCCATGTCGGCGCTGAACGCGCCGCCATGCCATTGCCCGATCACCGACACGCCGTGGCGTTCGCGCAGACGCAGGTCACCGAGTCGCTGTGCCGCCAAGGGACTGTCGGCGCGGACCCGAAACTCGGCCATGCCGATCTGGGTGCCCAGCAGGTGCATGCCTTCGGCTGGCGGGCTGATGCGCATGCTGGCGTGCGAGGCCAGCGCGGCGCCGAGCACGTGCGCCGGGGTGAAAACGTCAGTAGCGCCAATCTGCAGCATCGGCGAACGGTAGATCGGATCGTCCGCCAGCGCGTAAATCGGTCCCTTAAAACCGAGTTCGCGCACTGTAAGCGTGCAGGTGGCATTGGCGTGGTCGCCGGCATTGACGACCACCGCTCGGGCTTCGTTGACCCGCGCCAGCACCGAGGGCTCTTCGGCAATCTTTCCAACCACAACGTTGTAGCGCCGATCCCGCAGGCTGCGTGCCAGCGCGATGTTTTCCTCGAAGATGACGAAGGGCACCTTGGCGTTGTCGAACTCATCGAGCAGCGATTCAATCGCCGGGCCATAGTGGTAGAACAGCACTTTACCGGCCATCGGTGGCAGCGTGTGTTGCAGGCGAACTTCGAACTTTTCCTCGAAATAGGGCAGCACCAGAACTGGAAAGATCAGGAAAATCAGGAACTGCCCGAGCAACTGACCAAGGATGACGAACCCGGCCATCAGCGGGTGATGCCAACGGTTGTCCGCGCCGTATCCGGTGGTGGTAAGTGTCTCCGAGGCCCACTGGATGCTTTCAAGAAAGGTCCGTGGCGTCCCCTCCAGGTGGCCCATGCCGAGCATGTAGATCGTCCCCAGCACAAGCACGGCGGTGGGCAAAAGCGCCAACAGTGCGAGCAGGCGTTTGGTCGAGCGTTTGAGTTTGGTCTGCATGGCCGGTAGCTTTGCGGAGGGTCGCTCCGCAGTATCGTTGGCGGCGGCCTCGTGGTCAATCTCTGCGGAGGCGAAGTTGGTGCGGTAACGGCTCGGACCGCACACAGCATCCCGGCGCGGGACAAACGCCCGGTAAACTAATTTGGCCCCAAAATCTGTCGAGATACTTTACAGATGGAGTTGGCGTGGATTTCATCAAAATCAGTCATCCTGTTACAAATCAATACGTTATGAGAGTGATTCGCATTCTGGCACGATTGATGCATAACTGTTTCCGTAGGCTGGCTTTCGGGCCGCCAACAACCTTCGAGGGGCGGCAGGATGGTCAATTCAGTGGCCAACGTCGCTGCCGGTTTTTACTTGATTAAGGAGACGTTATGTTGACACGTAAACACATCGCAGTGGCCGCGCTTACGCTGTTGGGAGGAATCACAGCGGCATCGGCCCATACGACTTCTTTGGGCTATGTTCCGGGAGCGACGGCGGGAACCGTCACGTTCTGGGCTGGAACCTATGGGCCGGGCCACACCAGTACAGTCGGACCCGAGGGCACCGGCACATTGACGGGTGTTCTGCCGCTTGTCTACTCCAGTACGCAATCCTTCATGGGCGTTGTTTCCAGCAAGCCGACGGGATTGGTTGACGGAACCAACAATTTCTTCTGGGGCAGCTTTTCAGCGGGGTCGTTCGGCGCCACAGTTGATCCTTTATTGTCAGGCGGTCCCGTCTGGTGGGAGAGCATCACACTGACCGGCCTGACGGCTGGAGATTATGACTTCACCATTGCAAATGACGCCCGTACGACGGCCAGTTGGCAGAACATTGACGGTTTGGCCTCAGTCAGGCTGACACTGACTGGACAGGACGTGTCGGGCACAGTGCCCGAGCCAATTTCCCTGGCGTTGGTGGGTTTGGGTCTGGCCGGGGTGGCATTTACGCGCCGCAAGCAAAAAGTGACATGACGCGGAAGCTGGCGGGAAGGGATGCACCGGTCGCTCGCCTGATCATGGACGGTGGCCATCGGCGGCCCTGACGCCACCTGAGAATAAAGCCCGAATCGATGCAGATTCGGGCTTTTTATTGGATCGCTTGGATGGTATAGCGCTTGAGCCGCAGTTTTGGCTTGACCGGCGTTGCGCAGGGGCGCAAACTGTTCGCTGGAAATCGATGGATTTTCAGTGTTGGGAGTGCGCCATGACTGAACCGCCCCTACCGCCCAGCTTCGAGACCTTCTTTGGTATTGTTCCCGCGAACAACGCAGACCTGTTGGAGAAGGTGTACCAGCTCAGACATCAGGTTTACTGCGAGGAACTGGGTTTTGAGCCCCAGCGTGCAACTCAACTGGAGCACGATGAGTATGACCAGCGCTCCATCCACTGTCTCCTGCTACACAAGTCCAGTCAAAGCTATGTGGGCTGTGTGCGGCTGGTGCGCGCCGAGTCCACAAACGCCTTGCAGCCATTTCCGTTTGAACTGGTGTGCGGAAACACGCTGCGATGGAATTTTGACGAGTCAGCGGCCAACTCGCGCCTGAACTATGGCGAAATATCACGCCTGGCCATTGCCGCGAGCTTTCGGCGGCGGCGTGGTGAGCCCAACCTGGTGGACGGCGCACCGGCAGAGCCCGAAAGCCAACCATCCGAGGATGACCGCCGCCTGTTCCCCTCCATCGCGTTGGGCCTTTATGTCGCCATTACGGCCATGGGGCTCAACCAGGGTCTGGGCGGGGTGTTCGCCATGATGGAGCCCAGGTTGGCCCGCCAGTTGCGCCGGTTTGGCATTGTCTTTGAGCAGGTCGGCGCCGAGGTGGATCATCGCGGCATACGGGCCCCATTTTTCATCAGCCGAGAGGGGCTGTTGAACAACCTCAAGCCGGAGTGTCGGGTGCTGCTCGATAGCATTCAAGAACAGCTCGCACTGGCCTCCTGAAGCACGCCACGGAAATGCGCACTAACTTATGAGTTCGATATTTTGGATTTTTGGCGCCCAGTTGACGATTGCCAAATAGAAGGCCCAGATTGCATGGCTAAATTCTCAGATTGACATTGGCAGGTCCCGCTCGGCACAGATTTAAAGAAGGGTGAGTGATGACGGAACAAAAGGAAATCCCACAACCCGTGGCGGTGCTAACGCGGGTTGAGAAGACCTACCATCTCGATTCCGTCAGTGTCCCTGTCATCAAGGGGGTGGACATTCTTATCCGCCGAGCATGCTTCACCGTGCTGCTTGGTCCATCGGGCAGCGGCAAGACCACGTTGCTCAATATGATCGGTTGCATCGACAGGCCCGATCACGGCGAGGTGATCGTGGCCGACTGCAAGGTGGGGGAGTTGTCTGATGACGCGCTTTCAGACTTTCGCGCGGAAAACATTGGCTTTATTTTTCAAAACTTCAATCTGTTGCCGGTCCTGACTGCGTACGAGAACATCGAATATCCCTTGTTATTGTCAGGAGTTTCAGCAAAAAAGCGGGCAGATCGCGTATCCAAATTGCTTCATTCAGTAGGGCTGTTAGACAAGGTCAATCATCTTCCGGGGCAGTTGTCGGGTGGCCAGCGCCAGAGAGTTGCCATTGCCCGGGCGCTGGCGCGCAAACCCAAGCTGGTCATCGCGGATGAGCCGACCGCCAATTTAGACAGTGAAACCGGTGCGGCCATTCTTGCCTTGATGCGGCGAATGGTCGAGCGCTATCAAGTTTCATTTATTTTCTCGTCACATGACCGAGATGTGATCAAAGCGGCTGACGACACCATTTTTCTCAAGGACGGGGTGATTCACGGCATTCGCCGCAAGGGCCAGGAGGCAGTGGCATGATGACCTTGTCCTTGGCCGTGCGCAATCTGCTGCGCAACCGCCGCCGATCCCTGGCCACATTGCTGGCCATGGCGATCGGGTCCACTTCGATTCTTTTGTTTGGGGGTTTTAGTGCCAATGTTGATTACGAATTGCATACGCGACACGTTCAAAAGGGCGGGCATCTGCAGATCCAGCATCGGGATTTCTATTTGTACGGCAGCGGCAACCCGACGGCCTATGGAATTACTGACTACAAAAAGATACTGGCTGCCATTGAGAGCGATGCAGTCTTGAAGTCCATGGTGTCGGTCGCCTCGCCAACCCTGCAGTTTGGCGGTATAGCAGGCAATTATGCGGCGAGCGTGTCTCGCACCATCATTGGCTACGGCTTCGTGGCTGAAGATGTGAACCGTATGCGGCGATGGAATGATTTCGGTTTGAGCACAGTGGCGCCGATGTCTGCGTTGCAGGGTGCACCGTCCGATTCGGCTGTTGTCGGAGTCGGTCTGGCCCGGGTTTTGCAGTTGTGCGACGCCTTGAAGATCAAAAATTGTCCCAAACCCGAAGGCAAGCAGGCGCTTGATGGTGCGGCCATTCCGGACGATATCGCCCAACTGAGTTTGCAGGAAGCCAAAATCGCACCTGCCGCCGCAGCAGTAAACACAAGCCGCGTCGATGTATTGGTGGTGAACACGCGCGGAGCACCCAACGTGACCTCTCTGCAAGTCATCAAAGCAGAGGATCAGGGGGTGAAGGAGCTTGATGAAATCTTCATCATGATGCACCTGACGAACTTGCAGCGGCTTATTTATGGCCAATCGTCCCCGAAGGCCACTTCCATCATGCTCCAGCTACACCATTCTGAGCAGATTCCGGCTGCGATGGCGCGTCTGAGGCCAATTTTGGCTGAATTTTCTGCGAGTGAACCATTGGTTGTGCAGGACTTTCGGGCCCTGAATCCGTTCTACGTCCAGACCATGCAAATGTTCGACACGATATTTGGTTTTGTTTTTGTGTTGATCGGAGGCATTGTGCTGTTTACGGTCAGCAACACCATGAACACGACTGTCGTGGAGCGCACGGTTGAAATTGGCACTCTGCGTGCAATCGGCCTGAGGCGTGCCGGAATTTTGCGCCTGTTCGTGACGGAGGGAACCTTGCTCGGACTTTGCGGGGCATTGCTCGGTCTGGTGTTGGCGTTGCTTCTGGCAGGCATCATCAACCAGATCGGCATGCCCTGGCGCCCGCCTGGCTATGTCGAACTGGTGCCATTCACTGTCAACGTATGGGGTGAAAGCCGCATGATTTTCGGAACAACCCTTGGCCTCATCTGCATTGCGACCCTGTCGGCCTGGTGGCCAGCCTACCGGGCCGCCAAGCTCAATGTGGTCGATGCCTTGCGCCATGTTTGAGAAGGGGAAAACACAGCCATGAAATTGATCGTGTCGGTTTTATTGACAGCTTCTCTGGGTTTTGGCTCTGCCTTGGCCGCGCCCAGTGCAACCGAAATTCTAGCGGCCAGTGACGCAATTCGCAATCCCGGAAGAGCGTTCAGTGTCACCGTCACCCTCACCGAATTTGAATCTGGCAAGCAGGTCGACACGAGTACGCTGACCAGCTATTCCCGCACCCAGCAGGACGGGGGCCAATTCGCCAGTTTGATACGGTTTGTTCTGCCCGCGCGCGATGCGGGCAAGCTGATGCTCAAGAACGGGAACGAAATGTGGTTTTATGATCCCACCAACAAGGCAAGCGTTCGCCTTTCACCGCAGCAACGGCTGCTTGGGCAAGCATCTAACGGGGATGTGGTCACTGTGAATTTCGCCAAGGACTACAAAGCGGCGTTGGCCGGCGAAGAGGAAATTCAGGATGGGGAGCGCCGCACACGCAAGGCCCATAAACTGTCCCTTACCGCCGTCGCGCCCGACGTCACCTATGCCAGCATCGAGATCTGGATCGACTCTGAGAACAACCGGCCGCTCAAGGCGCGATTTTTTGCGGAATCAACACGCCTGCTCAAGACGGCCTACTATCGGCGTTACCAGGCCCAGCTAGGGGCCGACAGACCCACGGAGACCGTGATTATCGACGGACTCAACCCGCAGTCAGTCACCCTGATGCGTTTTTCAGAGTACAAGGCGCGCGCTATTCCTGATGCCTGGCTGCAGCGCGATTATTTGCCCCGTTTCCAACCGGAATAAGCTCATGCATTCATTTTCCAGCTCCGTCCTCTCGTCATTCCTCGCCCTGGCGTTGGCCCAAGCGATCCCCGCCCGGGCGGCCGATGCCGAACTCGATGCGCTGAACCTGGAAAGCGCGCCGGTCGTTGCGCCCGAAGTCGGTCGCAGTACCAAGTTATTTTTTGAAGGCGCGGTGGGCAATGCCAGTCAGCGTTACTTGCCCGAAAGTCGCGACCTGGGTCGCGCCTCGATGGACCTTACTTATTCGGCGCGATTGGCACCGGGTTGGAGCATTGCCCTTTCGGACCGCCTGGATTACCTCCACCCCCGCGCTGCGGGCACTGACGCCACTGTGAACAGTCTGCGCGAGGCGTACCTGAGCTGGCAGCCCGAGGGAGGCAAGACCGTTCTGGAACTCGGCCGGATCAACCTGCGCTACGGGCCCGGCTACGGCTACAACCCTACTGATTTCTTTCGGGACGGCACTTTGCGGGTACTGACCACCGCCGACCCCTTTGCTATGCGCGAAAATCGTCTCGGCAGCGTCATGATGCGTGGGCAGCGCCTGTGGTCGGGCGGTTCGCTGTCGGTGGCTTTGTCCCCCAAATTGGCCGACCGCCCCAGTGCGGATGGCTGGAGCCTTGACCTGGGCTCAACTAACCACCGTGATCGCGCGCTGATTGCACTGGGAACTCAATTTTCACAGCGCATCAGCAGCCAGGCACTCTTGTACAAGGAGTCTGGCCTGTCGTCGGCGGTGGGGGTTAATCTGACAGCCTTGCTGTCAGAGGCCGCAGTGGCCCATCTGGAGTGGACGCGCAGCAGTGAGCCTGATTTGATGAGCCGCGCTTTGGCGTTGCCTGGCGCAGCGAGCACCCGCAACCGCTTTGTTGGTGGCGTGACCTACACCACGCTGGGCAAGCTCTCGCTCACCGCCGAATATCAGTACAACGGTTTTGGGGCAAATCAGGCGGAATGGCGCGCGCTTGACACCATGCCTATGGTGCAACTGGCCTATCTGCGCGAGGCCTTGCGACTGCAGGACCTGGCACTCCGCCAAGCCTACCTGCTGTATGTCACCCAAAAGAGCCTCTGGCTCAAGGAACTGGATCTGGTGGCCTATCTTCGTGTTAATGCCGAGGATCAGAGCCGGTTGGCCTGGCTCGAACTGCGCCATCATTGGCCCAGAGCAGATCTGACCTTGCAGTGGCAGCAGAACATGGGCAGCGCAAGCAGCGAGTTCGGGATATTGCCGGATCGGCGCGTCGTGCAGGTGCTTGGCACGTTCTATTTTTAGCCGTCATAAGCATCTGCGATCCCTCGGGAATGGATTCCCATTGGGGTCGCATCACCAGGAGAAGCCATGAATCCAGATGAATCCCTTGCCAAGATCGAGAAAGCCTATGATTCGCCACCTCTTTGGTATGACATTCGTGGTTTCTTCGTTTTGACCTTTGCCTATCGCAGTACACTTTGGGCGCAAATCGCCCTGTTCGGCAACAACATCGGGCCGCGACATCTTGAAGGGGCCGATTGGGTCTGGCACCTTGTTCGGCATCATCCTTGCGTGGAGGCGAATGACGGGCCGCCGAGTTGATGCAGAAATCGTGGGGTTCGACTACGCTCCTTCGATGCTGGTCGGTGCCATCCGTCGCTTTAAGGCATCGCCCGGCGTTCGCTTATTGCAGGCAGATGTTGCCGCGCTGGATTTGCCTGATGTCTATTTCGATACCGCGAACGTTGCCAATGCCATTCATTGCTTTCCCGATGTGGATGCGGGGCTCAGGGAGTTGTGCCGTGTTCTCAAGCCTGGCGGCCACTTGGCGGTAAATGTGCTTCTTTACCCGAGAGGCATCCAACCGTTCAAATGGATCGCAGAAAAGATTGATGCCTGGGGTATCCGCAAAGGCATTCTTGTCACCCCATACGAACAGGCGACCATTCGCGAGAAGATGATCAATGCTGGCTTTGACATCGTGTTTGAGGAGGTTTCTGGCAACACCTTGAACGTTATAGCGCGCAGGCCCGATCCCTGATCTGCCACCTCGCCGCAAATAAAAAAGCCCACCGAAGTGGGCTTTTAAGAACGGAAGGTAACGGCACTTTTCAGTGGACTGATTTGCGCCGACGCTGGAGCAAACCCAACCCGGCGAGGCCGAGGCCCAACAACGCAATGCTGCCTGGTTCCGGTATACCGAAACTGGCATTTGCGGCACCATTGACCCGGTAGTTACCTGGCACGATTGGGTTTGGCGCGCCAATCACGTTGCCGTCTAACAAGGCGATACTGTAAAACGGGTCTGGACTCACAAAAAAGAGTTTGCCGGCGGCAGTAAGAGCCTCAGGATCGAACTTGAACTCAAACGCTGTTGGCGAGATGGTGGTGCCCACGCCATATGCCAGTGTCATCGAAGAGGCAAGCAAAAAGTCATCGGCGGTGTTTCCCAAGGTTGCCAATGTACTGCTGTCTACCAGTGACTTTGTCGTATCTTGCGAAGGATCCAGGTACAGGTTGAACTCGCCCGAAGTGCCTTGGAAAAGTGTGCCACTGATCACATTGCCAACTGATTTAAAGGTTGCATAGAGGTTATAGCAATTGGCACCCAAGCATCCCAACTGTCCTGACACCAGAGTCGTACCGCCGTTGGCGAAGTACGCACCAAAGTCGGCATAGGCAGACGAAAGAAAACCACCAGTACCTGTAACTGTCAACGCCTCTGCATAGCCAGCAGTTATCTTGTCGGCCACTAGAGTGTTGGCCATAGCCCCCGACACGCTGCCTTCGTTGACGGTAAAGTCAGGGAACGTAAACGTCAGCACCGAGGCAGAAGCTGCGGTGACCAAAGTGCCCAAAGCGGCCGCAGTTGCCAAGGTCAGTAATTTTTTCTTCATTTCAATACTCCTTTAAGTTAGGGAATAATGATCTAGCCCTCATTGGCTTGAACATGTGAAAGAATAGAAGCACGTTGCATGCCAACTTTATTTTATCTATTTAAATCAAACACTTATGAGAATTCCATGGAAATGCGGCATCCCAGGTGTAAAGAATGTTGACAGTTGCGAGGCGTCCGTTTGGGTTGCTGGTCGGGGCGTCAGGTGATTTAATCGGTCGGTAGGCCGAGTGCCGACACGAGCAGCATTCGCGTGAATTTTCGGGGACGATGGAGATGGGTACAGACTTTGACTACGACCGAGCCTTCTCCCGCAACATTGGCTGGGTGACCCAAACAGACCAGCCAAACTGCAGCGCTTCGCGGATTGCAATTGCGGGCTTGGGTGGGGTTGGAGGCGCACACCTTTTGACGCTTGTCAGGCTGGGTGTCTGCAACTTCAACATCGCAGATTTCGACGATTTTGACGTTCACAACATGAATCGGCAGGCCGGTGCCTTCATGCCGTTCATGGGGCAGCCCAAGATCGACACTATGGCCCGCATGGCACAGAACATCAACCCGGAAATCGATCTGCGTTTGTTCCCGCAGGGTGTTCAACCCGAAAACGTTGATGAATTCTTGCGCGATGTGGATGTCTATGTGGATGGGCTGGACTTCTTTGTGCTCCCGGTGCGGCGCATGGTGTTTGCCAAGTGCCGTGAAAAGGGGATTCCGGCACTGACAGCAGCGCCTTTGGGTATGGGCGTGGCGTTTCTCTACTTCAGCCCCACGGGCATGAGTTTTGAGGATTATTTCAAGATCGAGGGCTATGAACCGCACGAGCAATATGCGCGTTTCATTGCTGGTCTGTCCCCGGCGATGATCCAGCGTGACTATCTGGTAGCGCCTGAAGCCGTGAATTTCGATGAAAGACGCGGCCCTTCAACCATCATGGCCTGTGATCTGTGCGCCGGTGTCATGGGCACCTCGGTTTTGAAGGTCCTGCTCGGGCGAGGGGCGCTCAAAGCCGCGCCTTGGGGTTTGCACTTTGATGCCTATCATCAAAAACTCAAATCGACTTGGCGCCCGTTCGGCAATAGCAACCCGCTGCAGCAGTTGCTGTTGAAGTTCATTCGGCCAGTGTTGCGAGGGCGCGTTGGCAGGTAACTGTCGTGCGCGAAACTTCGCGTATTATTTTTTTGGTCAGAAACAACGTATTTGTCAACGAGGCACCGTGAGGTTTGCGTGAGGATGGAAAGGTATGGATTCCATCAATCCTGTTTTCGTTCAGGTGACCCCGCCCGCCTCACTGCAACGTTGAATGCCCAAGCTAGACCTTTCAGCTTCGAAAAGACTGCTGCATCACGCATTCCGCAAGGCCTTTTCGTTTCTGCCACGTGCCGTTCGGTTCAGGGTTTACCGCTCGTTTGTCGATTGTGAGTTGCGCCCGGACAAACGTCTGGTGCTCAAGATTGCCGAAACCAAAGAGGAACTGGAGGCTTGCTTTAGCCTGTTGCATGATGCCTACGTGGCCAGTGGGTTCATGAAACCCGATCCCTCAGGCATGCGGGTCACCATGTACCACGCCCTGCCCACAACCACCACGTTGTGCGCCAAGTTTGATGGCAGGGTGATTGGGACCATTTCCCTGATTCGCGAAAGCGTTTTTGGTTTTCCCTTGCAATCGGTGTTTGATCTGCAGGAAATCCGCGAGAAGAAGGGAAAAATCGCCGAAGTGTCGGCGCTGGCGGTGCATCCGGATTTCAGGAACACGGGCGGCACGGTCCTGTTTCCCTTGATGAAGTTCATGTACGAGTACTGCTCGGCTTTTTTTGATGTGCGTCACTTGGTCATTGCCGTCAATCCGAACCGAATTGAAATGTACGAGTCGCTGCTGTTTTTTGAGAGACTTGCCGAGAATACGGTGGAGAACTACGATTTTGCCAACGGTGCGCCCGCTGTGGGCGCGACGCTGGACCTGCACCTGGCCCCGCAGATCCTGAAGCGGACCTACGGTCGCAAGAAACCGCGAAAGAATCTTTATCACTATTTCGTGCATTTCCCCCTGCGCAACATCCAGATCCCGAGTCGGCGCTACTTCACCACCAATGACCCGGTGATGACCCCGGAGTTGCTGGATTATTTCTTTAACCAGCGCACACTGGGCTTTGAGCAATTCAACGAGCGGGAAAAGGGCTTGCTGCACAGCATCTACAACGCCGACAAGTACCAATCGATTCTTCCCCAGCCGTTTTCCGAGTCGGATTTTGAGCGCCGCCAGCGCAGGTACCAGCGTTATTCACTCAAGTGCCCCGGCAATTTCCGGGTCACCAGCTTGGACAAACCCGATAGCTACGCACTGCAGGTGGTCGAACTCTCGGATTACGGTTTCCAGGCGCATTCCAAGAAACGTTTGCCCACCAATGTGTGGGGCGAAGCCCGTATCCAACTGGGTGATCGGGAACGATCCACCGTGAAGGCGATGGTGGTGCGCGGGCGTCAAAAAGGCGCCTATTGGTACTGCAGCTTCAAACTGGCAGACGTCGATTTGCCCTGGCGCAAATTCGTTGGTGTGCTCAAGGCGGGGTCAACCCACGAAGACATGAACAATGCCACCCAATTTTTGCTGGATTGATGGAATCGGCGTGTGCCCCGCCCATCACACCGGCAAGTGGATTGTTCAGTGCAGTGCGGACTCCACCGGCAGCGTGGCCGCCGGGTTTGGTTCGCCCACAGTCGGAACGCGCCTCGCGCCGTCAAAACGGCGATCCCAGTAGGTGACCCGCATGTCTTCGACCCGCACCTGTGCGCCAGGTTTGGGCGAATGGATGAATTTGCCATCGCCTACATAAATACCCACGTGACTGAAGGCGCGCCGCAGGGTGTTGAAGAACACCAGGTCGCCGGGTTGAAGGTCGTCGCGTGCAATGGTTTCGGTGGCGGCGGCTTGCTGTTCTGCCCTGCGGGGCAAGATCAAGCCCGCCGTCTGCTCAAACATGGCTTTGACAAAGCCGCTGCAATCAAAGCCGCTTTCGACCGTGTTCCCGCCGCGATGGTAGGGGACTCCCAGAAAACCCAAGGAGGCAACTACCAGTTCGGATGCCCGAAGGCTGACCGCCTGGCGGGCCCGATCGATGCGGGCCATAAAGCCTCGGTCCGCAATGAATTGCCCCATGTCGTCGCTCGCCGCCGGTGGCGCGGCGTGGGCGCTGACGGCAATCAGCAGGGTGGCAAGGGCGGTGGGAATTCGCATCGGCGCTAGCATACTGGCAGTGCAACTCTATTGTCAATTGAATGTTTGCGCGATATATATTGCATAACCCATTGATTTGTAAGTACTTTGAAGAGAGACCGTCATGATGTTAAATGCCGTTCAGTCCCAACTTGTGTTGGTGGACTACCAAATTCGCCTGATGCCCGCCATGTTTGAAGAGGCCTTGGTGCTCGCCAATGCAGTGCGTCTGGGCAATCTGGCCCGCCTGTTTGAAGTGCCGGTTTGGGGCACTGAGCAAAATCCCTCCCGGCTCGGTGAGAATTCGCCCAAGGTGAAGGCCGTGTGCGACCGCACGCTGGCCAAGATGCACTTTAGCGGCGTCGAAGAGGGTTTGGGCGAGTGGCTTCGCCCGCCGCCCAAGCCCTTGGCGGGCAATGCCCGCAGCTTGCCCCGTCATTTACAGAAGTCCGCTTCGGCTGAGCCTGAGCGCAACACAATCGTCATTGGCGGCTGTGAGGCCCATGTGTGCTTGCTGCAGACCGCGCTCGATCTGCTGGAGGATGAGTTTGAAGTCTGGGTGGTCACCGACGCCTGCAGTTCACGCACCGAGCGCAACCGGGACGCCGCCTTTGACCGACTGGCGGGTGCCGGAGTCGAACTGGTGACGACCGAGATGGTGGCGTTTGAATGGCTGCGTACGGCAGAACACCCGCAATTCAAGTCGGTGCAGTTGTTGATCAAGTAGGAGTGCCCAACTTGCCTGCGATCATGCCAGTGTGTACGGGATGGAATTTGCGAGCCTGAGCTCGAAGTCAGACTGGTGCAAGCTAGTTGGCCATAATTATGAATTCAGTTTTGTGATTCGACCGGAGGCACTTTATGACCACGTACGCAAATTTTTACCAACGCTCCCTTCGCGAGCGTGATTCCTTCTGGGCCGAGCAGGCTGAGTTGATTGACTGGAAGACTCCGCCGCAGCAAATCTGTGACTACCGCAACCCGCCGTTTGCCAAGTGGTTTGTCGGCGGCACGACCAACCTGTGCCACAACGCTGTGGACCGTCACCTCAAGGACCGGGGCAACCAGGCGGCTCTGATCTTTGTCTCCACCGAGACCGATCAGGAAAAGGTGTATTCCTTCCGCGAGTTGCACGCCGAAGTGCAGCGCATGGCCGCTGTGCTGTACGAATTGGGTGTAAAGGAGGGGGACAGGGTTCTGATCTACATGCCCATGATCGCCGAGGCAGCGTTTGCCATGTTGGCCTGCGCCCGCATCGGGGCGATTCACTCCGTGGTGTTTGGCGGTTTCGCTTCTGGTTCACTGGCTTCGCGCATTGAAGATGCCGAGCCCAAGGTCATTGTCAGTGCCGACGCCGGCTCGCGCGGCGGCAAAGCCGTGGCCTACAAGCCGCTGCTGGATGAGGCGATCCGCCTGTCAAGCTACAAGCCGCAAGCCGTATTGCTGGTTGATCGGGAACTTGCAGCTATGAATTTAATAGCTGATCGTGACCATCTGTGGGGAGCTTTGAGGCAAAAACACCTTGATACAGTGGTGGAATGTGCCTGGGTGGAGGCGACCCATCCGAGCTACACGCTTTACACCTCGGGCACCACAGGCAAGCCCAAAGGCGTACAACGCGATACAGGCGGCTACGCGGTGGCACTGGCCGCGAGCATGAAGCACATCTATTGTGGCAATCCAGGCGAAACGTATTTCTCTACCAGCGACATTGGCTGGGTGGTGGGCCACAGTTACATCATCTACGGGCCGCTGATTGCCGGCATGGCCACTATCATGTATGAGGGTCTGCCCATCCGTCCCGATGGTGGCATCTGGTGGAGTCTGGTCGAAAAATACAAGGTCACGGTGATGTTCAGTGCACCGACGGCAATTCGGGTGCTCAAAAAACAGGATCCCGCGTTCCTGTCGAAGTACGATATTTCCAGTTTGCGGGCGCTGTTTCTGGCCGGGGAGCCACTCGATGAGCCCACCGCGCAGTGGATCAGCCAGGGCCTTGGAAAGCCCATTATTGACAATTATTGGCAGACTGAAACCGGCTGGCCCATTCTCTCGCTGTGCAATGGCGTGGAAAAGGCGACCAGCAAGTTTGGCTCGCCTGGAAAAGCCGTCTATGGCTACGACGTCAAGCTGCTTGACGATCAGACCGGGGCCGAACTGACTGGACCGAATCAAAAAGGAGTCGTGGCCATTGAGGGTCCGTTGCCGCCAGGCTGCCTGCAAACCGTGTGGCGCGATGATGAACGGTTTGTCAATACCTACTGGTCCAGCGTTCCCAACAAGATGGTTTACAGCACCTTCGACTGGGGCATACGCGACGCAGACGGTTACTTTTTTATTCTTGGACGCACCGATGACGTGATCAACGTGGCAGGCCATCGCCTGGGAACCCGGGAAATCGAGGAGAGCATCTCGGCCCACCCAAAAATTGCCGAAGTTGCGGTAGTGGGCATTGCCGATCAGCTCAAGGGTCAGGTGGCGATGGCGTTTGCCGTGGTCAAGGATGCCAGTGTGCTTTCCAGCGAGGCCGACAGCCTCGCTCTGGAAGCTGAGATCATGAAGATGGTGGACAAGGATCTGGGCGCCGTCGCACGGCCTTCACGGGTGCGCTTTGTCGCCCTGCTGCCAAAGACGCGCAGTGGCAAGTTGCTGCGCCGTGCCATTCAGGCCGTGTGCGAGGGGCGCGACCCCGGCGATCTGACCACGATGGACGACCCGGCCGCCTTGCAGCAGATCAAGGACATGGCAGCGAGTTGATAGCAGACACGGACAGACCTTGGAAATTGCGGGATATTACATTGGTGCCACAATCATTCTTTGAAATCACCGCCTTCCACGGCCACGGTCGCATCCGCCAAGATGGTTCAGCCATGGTGGGGAAGGTAATCAAGCAGCCGCCGTAACCGGCCAACAGTTTCCT
Organism: uncultured beta proteobacterium; assembly: GCA_963784775.1. Taxonomy (GTDB): domain Bacteria; phylum Pseudomonadota; class Gammaproteobacteria; order Burkholderiales; family Burkholderiaceae_C; genus Rhodoferax. The sequence continues at coordinate 580,907 of CAWAST010000002.1, forward strand.
GCAGGGAAACGGAGCGTAGCGAAAATGAGTGAACCCAGTTCTACAGGAACGGGTCCGTCGGCGACAACAGGTCCGTCGGTCTATGGTGCTTATCAGGGCAACACCTATCTGTTTGGCGGCAACGCCCCGTACGTTGAGGAGATGTACGAAAGCTACCTGGCCAATCCAGGCGCTGTGCCTGATTCGTGGCGCGACTATTTTGATACCTTGCAGCACCTCTCGGAAGTCGATGGTGGTCCCAAGCGCGATGTTCCTCACCTACCGGTCGTCAATGCCTTTGCGCAGCGCGCGCGCCAGGGGACGGCGAAAGTTGTCCTGGAGTCGGGGGCCGACACCGAGATGGGACGCAAGCGCACAGCGGCCCAGCAGCTTATTGCGGCCCACCGCAACATTGGTGCCCGTTGGGCTGACCTCGATCCCCTCAAGCGCATGGAGCGCGAGCATATCCCCGAACTGGAGCTCGCGTTTTATGGCTTCAGCGATGCCGACCAAGAGATGGTGTTCAACACCAGCAACACGTTTTTTGGCCACGACGCCATGTCGCTGCGTGAACTGGTCAATGCGCTGCGTGAAACCTATTGCGGCACCATTGGCGCTGAGTACATGTACATCACCGACCAGGGGCACAAACGTTGGTGGCAGCAAAAGCTTGAAAGCATCCGAAGCAAACCCGCCTTCAGCGCCGAGAAGAAAAAACATATTCTGGAGCGCCTGAGCGCCGCCGAGGGCCTGGAGCGCTTTCTTCACACCAAGTATGTAGGCCAGAAGCGGTTTTCTCTTGAAGGCGGTGAGAGCTTCATCGCCGCCATGGATGAACTCATCCAGTACGGTGGCACCCTGAACCTGCAGGAAATCGTCATTGGCATGGCGCATCGGGGCCGACTCAACGTGCTGGTCAACGTGCTGGCCAAGATGCCAGCGGACCTCTTTGCCGAGTTTGAACACACCGCGCCCGAAGACCTGCCCAGCGGCGACGTCAAGTACCACCAGGGTTTCAGCTCGGATTTATCGACCCCGGGCGGGCCAATGCATGTCACGCTGGCGTTCAATCCCTCTCATCTTGAGATTGTCAATCCGGTGGTGGAAGGCTCGGTGCGAGCGCGCATGGACCGTCGTGGCGATCCCAAGGGCAAGCAGGTGTTGCCAGTGCTGGTTCACGGCGACGCGGCTTTTGCGGGGCAGGGCGTGGTCATGGAAACCCTGGCGCTTTCCGAGACGCGGGGCTACAGCACGGGTGGCACGGTGCATATTGTCATCAATAACCAGATTGGTTTCACCACCAGCGACCCGCGCGACGCCCGATCCACCACCTACTGCACCGACGTGGTCAAGATGATCGAGGCACCGGTGCTGCATGTCAACGGGGACGACCCCGAGGCCGTGGTGCTCGCCACGCGGCTGGCATTGGAATACCGGATGGAATTCCAGAAGGACGTGGTGGTGGACATCGTCTGTTTTCGCAAGCTCGGGCACAACGAGCAGGACACGCCCGCATTGACCCAGCCGTTGATGTACAAAAGAATTGCCCAGCATCCAGGCACGCGAAAGCTCTACGCTGACAAATTGATGGCCCAGGGACTTGGTGACACGCTGGGTGATGATTTGGTCAAGGCCACGCGGGCTGCGTTCGACGCCGGTCAGCATACGTACGCGCCGATCCTCACCAACTTCAAAAGCAAACATGCCTCTGACTGGAGGCCCTATGTGGCTACCAAGTGGACCGATGCGGGCGACACCTTCATCCCCATGGCGCAGTGGGAGCGCCTAGCGACCAGCCTGACGACGCTGCCCGATGCGGTCAACCCGCACTCCCTGGTCAAAAAGGTTTACAACGATCGCGCCGCCATGGGGCGCGGCGAAGTTCCTGTCGATTGGGGTATGGGTGAGCACATGGCCTTTGCCTCCCTGGTGGCCAGCGGCTACCCAGTTCGTTTGAGTGGTGAGGACTGCGGTCGTGGCACGTTCACCCACCGGCATGCGGTCATTCATGATCAAAATCGGGAGAAATTCGACGAGGGCAGCTATACCCCGTTGGAGCACGTGGCCGAAGGGCAGGCGCCGTTTCTGGTCATTGATTCGATCCTGTCAGAAGAAGCCGTGCTGGCGTTTGAATATGGCTATGCGTCCAATGACCCGAACACACTGGTGGTCTGGGAAGCTCAATTTGGCGACTTTGCCAATGGCGCGCAGATGGTGATTGACCAGTTTATCGCCTCCGGAGAGGTCAAGTGGGGGCGACTCAATGGCATTACGCTGATGTTGCCTCACGGCTACGAGGGCCAAGGCCCTGAGCACAGCTCAGCCAGGCTGGAGCGCTTCATGCAACTGAGCGCGGACCTCAATATGCAGGTGGTGCAGCCCACCACGGCCAGTCAGATTTTTCATGTGTTGCGCCGGCAGATGGTGCGCAACCTGCGAAAACCCCTGATCATTCTTACGCCGAAATCTTTGTTGCGGGCCAAGGACGCTGCCTCTCCGGTATCGGAATTCACGCAGGGACGTTTTCAGACTGTGATTGCGGAGACCAAGCCGATCAAGGCCGCCAAGGTCAAGCGTCTGATTGCCTGCTCGGGCAAGGTGTACTACGACCTGGTCAAGATGCGCGAGGAGAGCGGCAACGATGAGGTTGCAATCGTGCGCATTGAGCAGCTCTATCCGTTTCCTCACAAGTCTTTTGCCAATGAACTCAAAAAGTACCCCAAACTGACGGAGTTGGTTTGGTGTCAGGACGAGCCACAAAACCAGGGAGCCTGGTTCTTTGTTCAGCATTATATTTTTGAGAACATGGCTAGGGGACAGCGCCTGGGCTATTCGGGCCGTGCGGCCTCCGCATCGCCTGCCGTGGGTTATGCGCACCTGCATCAAAGGCAGCAAAAGATGCTGGTCGAGGGCGCGTTTGCCAAGCTCAAAGGCGTAGTCCTCACCAAATGAGACCGATTGAACAAACCATTCACAGGAAGAATTGATATGGCTATCGTAGAAGTGAAAGTTCCTCAACTGTCGGAGTCGGTGGCTGAGGCCACGATGCTGCAATGGAAGAAAAAGGCGGGTGAAGCTGTCGCTCTGGATGAAATTTTGATCGAAATCGAGACTGACAAGGTGATTCTCGAGGTGCCCGCGCCTGCGGCAGGCGTTCTTGCCGAGTTGGTCGTGGGGGACGGTGCCACGGTGGTGGCGGAGCAGTTGATTGCCAGGATCGACACGGCGGGCAAGGCCAGCGTGGCCACGGCATCAACCACCTCACCCGCTCTCCAGGCCGCGAGTGCGGTCCCGGCGGCATCCAAAACGGGTGTCACCATGCCCGCCGCAGCCAAACTCATGGCCGATCAGGGCTTGGCGGCAGGCTCAGTGGTAGGTACTGGCAAGGACGGTCGCGTCACCAAGGGCGATGTTCTGGGTGCTATTGAGACCCGTGATGCTCCTAAATCAGTAGCTGTAACTGCTGTAGTGACGGGGGCTAAAGTCCAATTAGACTCACAAACGCGGACGCCACCGGCGTCGGCGACTGGTCGCGCCGAGCAGCGCGTTCCCATGAGTCGCTTGCGCGCACGTATTGCCGAGCGTTTGCTGCAATCACAGTCCACCAACGCAATCTTGACCACCTTCAACGAGGTCAATATGGCGCCGGTGCTGGACATGCGCAAACGCTTCCAGGAAAAATTTGAGAAAGAACATGGGGTCAAGCTCGGTTTCATGAGTTTCTTCGTGAAGGCGGCGGTGCATGCACTCAAGAAGTACCCGGTCATTAACGCTTCCGTGGATGGCAATGACATTGTTTACCACGGTTACTTTGATATCGGCATTGCCGTGGGCTCGCCGCGTGGTTTGGTGGTTCCGATTCTGCGCGACGCTGACCAGATGAGCTTTGCCGAGATTGAGAAGAAGATTGCGGAGTACGGTGCCAAGGCGCGTGACGGCAAGTTGGGCATTGAAGAGATGACCGGTGGTACCTTCTCAATTTCGAATGGAGGCGTGTTTGGCTCCATGCTGTCCACGCCCATCATCAACCCGCCTCAATCGGCGATTTTGGGAATTCACGCCACCAAGGACCGCGCCGTGGTTGAAAACGGTCAGGTGGTGGTGCGTCCCATGAATTACCTGGCGATGAGCTATGACCACCGCATCATTGATGGCCGCGAAGCCGTGCTGGGGTTGGTTGCCATGAAGGAAGCACTGGAAGACCCTGCCCGGCTTCTGTTTGATATTTAGGGCCCGGCCCTGTGGGCCAGACCGTACCCCCTGGAGGGTGGCGCAACGCCGCCCTTGATTGATTGGAAGGATTCTCATGAGCAAACAATTTGACGTGGTTGTCATCGGTGGTGGCCCGGGCGGGTACATCGCAGCCATTCGTGCCGGACAACTGGGGATGAAGGTGGCCTGTATTGATGAGTGGAAGAACGACAAGGGTGGGCCCGCTTTGGGTGGCACCTGCACCAACGTCGGATGCATTCCATCGAAGGCGCTGTTGCAGTCGTCTGAACACTTTGACCAAGCCTCCCATCATTTCCCAAGTCACGGTATTTCGGTCAAGGGCTTGAGCTTGGACGTGACCAAGATGGTCGCCCGCAAGGACACGGTGGTCAAACAGAACAACGAGGGTATTCTTTACCTGTTCAAGAAAAACAAGGTCAGTTTCTTCCATGGTCGGGGCTCATTTTCAAAGGCTGTTGACGATGGCTATGAGATCGCCGTGGCTGGAGCCACGCAGGAGTTGCTGATTGGCAAGCAGGTTGTTGTGGCAACAGGTTCGAGCGCGCGGGCGCTGCCCGGAGCCCCGTTTGACGAGGATCGAATTCTCTCGAACGATGGGGCTCTTCGCATCGGTGCCGTGCCCAAAAAGCTTGGGCTCATTGGCTCGGGAGTGATCGGGCTGGAAATGGGGTCGGTCTGGCGTCGTTTGGGCGCAGAGGTCACAATTTTGGAGGGATTGCCAGAATTCCTTGGTGTGGTGGACACACAGATTGCCAAGGAAGCCCATAAGGCCTTCGTCAAGCAGGGACTCAAGATTGAGCTCGGTGTCAAGGTTGGTGAAGTCAAGGCGGGGAAGAAGGGTGTTTCCGTGGCGTGGACGGACGCCAAGGGCGGCGACCAGACGCTTGAAGTAGAGCGGTTGATCGTTTCCATTGGCCGCGTACCCAATACGGTGGGTCTCAATGCCGGCGCTGTCGGATTGGCGCTGGACGAACGCGGCGCGGTGGTGGTCGATGAGCAGTGCCGCGCCAGTCTTCCTGGCGTGTGGGCCGTGGGTGATGTGGTGCGCGGCCCGATGCTGGCGCACAAAGCCGAAGAAGAAGGGGTGGCGGTGGCCGAGCGCATCGCAGGGCAGCATGGCCACGTTAATTTCAATACCATTCCGTGGGTGATTTATACGAGCCCCGAGATTGCCTGGGTGGGTCAGACCGAGCAACAACTCAAGGCCGCAGGGCGCGCCTACAAGTCGGGTTCTTTTCCGTTCATGGCCAATGGACGTGCCCGGGCGCTCGGCGACACGACGGGCTTGGTCAAAATGCTCGCAGATGCGGCGACCGACGAAATATTGGGTGTTCACATCGTTGGCCCCCTGGCCAGCGAATTGATCTCAGAATGCGTGGTGGCCATGGAATTTCGGGCCAGCAGTGAAGACATTGCCAGAATTTGCCATGCTCACCCCTCTTTGAGCGAGGCTACCAAAGAAGCAGCACTGGCGGTGGATAATCGCAGCCTCAATTTCTGACTTTGGAGCGTGGTTTCCACGACGTAGGGCCAATGACGCGGTTAATCCTCCTTGCAACCGGGCTTTTGATGTCGGTATCTGCTTTTGCACAGGCGGCCAATGACGCGGGCAATGCGGCCGAACGTGCACTCCATCGCAGTCAAATTCAAGCCCAACGTCAGCAGCTTGAAGTGAATTACAGCCAACGCGAAAAGGCTTGTTACGCTCGTTTTGCCGTGACTGATTGCCTGGAATCGTTGCGATCTGAGCGGCGCAGCAAGCTCGATTTACTTCGAGCCCAGGAGGTTGCTCTGGATGACGCCGACCGTGAGCAAAAAGCGATGGAAAAAATGCGGCGTCTCAGTGTAAAAGAGTCCAAACCACCGTAGAGGCCGTTGTATCGGCCAACGCAGCGTCTAGCCAAGGTTCGCGGATCACGATCCCAGCGGTTCGAGTTTGACCACAACCAGGGACAGGTTATCGCCGCTGCCTCGGGCGCGGGACCGGGCCTTTTCAATCAGGAATTCCGTGGCTTCGCGTGCGGTCAGAGTGGATAGGATGGAGCCGATTTCGGTGGTGTTGAAGTAGTGCCAAACCCCGTCGCTGCAGGCGAGCAAAATATCGCCAGAACGCAATTTTTCAATGAGATGGACGTCAGCGGGAGGCTCGCTCTCGGTGCCCAGGCAGCCCATCAGGATATTGGACTGCGGGTGTACGCCCGCCTGTTCTTCGGTGATCTCGCCGCGATCAACGAGTGCCTGCACGTAGGAGTGATCCATGGTCCGTCGAATGAATTTGCTGCTGTGGTACTGGTAAATGCGGGAATCCCCTGCATGAACCCAATGACAATCACCTCCAGGGTTAATCAGGAAAGCCGCCACGGTGCTATGGGGTTCTTCTTCCGAGGAAATGGCGGTCAGTTTGATGACCGTGTGGGCCTCCTGTACCAACTGCCTGAGCACCGAGACGGCGTCATCGGTTTCGGGCGCATAGCGTTCAAACAATTGCTTGGCGGTCATCATCACCTGATCAGACGCCTTGCGACCGCCGCTGCGGCCACCCATTCCATCTGCCAGAACGGCCAGAACGCACCCGCTGACACGCCAATGAGTCAGTAGCATGACCTGGTCTTGCTGATAGTCACGATCACCCTTGTGGATGCCGGTGGAAGCAGTGAGTCGGTAGCCGATGGACATGGATTGAAAATAAGTGCAACTTCAGCAGCCGCTAGTTGAAGGAATGGAGCTTAGGTCGTATTATCGAGCCAACTGGTGAAGCCCATTCGCCTGTATTCATTAATTACTTTATTTAACATTCCTTGGACTCCAATCCGTACTCCACCGAACGTCGACTCATTGAACTTCGCATTGAACATGGCGACCTGGACGCCATGATCGATCGCGCAGAAGATGAGGCAACGACCGATGAGCTTCTGATTCGGCGGCTGAAGAAGCGGCGACTTGGTTTGCGTGATGAAATTGCGCGAATTGAAGGAACGTTGTCGCCCGACCAGCCCGCCTGATTGATGAGCTTGACCGACACCGTCCGTGAGGCCTTTTCGCCTGACGGGGTGCTGTCCTGCACGGTTGATCAATTCGTGCCTCGCACCGGCCAAATCGAGATGGCCGTGGCCATTGCTCAGACCATGGAAGACGGTGGGGTGTTGGTTGTCGAAGCCGGAACCGGCATCGGCAAGACCTTTGCCTACCTTTTGCCCGCGTTGCTGTGCGGGTCCCGCGTGTTGTTGTCAACCGCGACCAAAACTTTGCAGGATCAGTTGTTTGGCCGCGACTTGCCTCATTTGACCAAGGCCCTGGGTTTGCCACTGCGGATTGCATTGCTTAAAGGTCGGGGCAGCTATTTGTGCCTGAATCGGCTCGAACTTGCGCGCCAGAGCGTTCATGGGATCGAGGCGACGTCAAAGCAGTTATTGACCGACGTCCTGCGCTGGTCTCGGCAAACGAGGTCGGGTGACCTGGCAGAGTTACCCGGCCTCGATGAGCGTTCACCCATGATTGCGGCCATCACCTCCACCCGCGAGAATTGCCTGGGCTCGTCATGTCCGCAAGCGGGCCGCTGTCACGTCAATCTGGCACGCCGTGAGGCGATGGATGCAGACGTGGTCGTCATCAACCACCATCTGTTTTTCGCCGACATGGCGGTCCGCCAATCGGGGCTGGCCGAAATTCTTCCCACGGTTCAGACGGTCATTTTTGACGAGGCGCATCAGCTCAACGAAACGGGTGTGCAGTTCCTGGGCCGACAACTGACTACCGGGCAGTTGCTCGATTTTGCCCGAGACGCTCAGAGCAGTGGCCTCTTGCACGCACGTGGCCTGGCCGATTGGTTGGGATTGGCGCACGATGTCGAGTGCGCGACAAGAGATATGTGCGTGGTGGTGGGTCGGGTGACCCCGGAATCCAGATTACGGTGGGTGGGGGCAGCACCCGATCAGATCGACGAAATTGCCTGGGTCAACACCCTCGATGCAGTGCAATCGGCATGCGCCCGGGCCGCGCGGGCGCTGAACATGGTCAGCGAAATGGCACCTGAATTGATGCGGCTGGGTGAACGGGCCAGCGATTTGTCCGGGCGAATCGAACTCTTTTCGGAGCCCTGTGAATCGGGTTCAGTGCGTTGGGTCGAGGTCGGCGCCCATCTTCGCCTGGTCGAGTCACCGCTTGATATCGCGCAGGCCTTCCGCCAAGTACGCCAGACCATGAGCGACGAAGGGGGCCGCCGGTCATGGATTTTTACCTCCGCAACACTGGGAAACGACGACAGTCTGAAGTGGTTTATCGAGCCTTCCGGTCTGCAAGGCGCGCGAATTTTGAAGATCGACAGTCCGTTTGACTACGCCAGGCAGGCGTCGGTTTATGTTCCAAGTAATCTGTCCAAGCCCTCGGACGCCACCCACAGCGTCGATGTCGCCAGCCTGGTGGCCAGACTTGCGACATCGATAGGGGGGCGGACCTTGGTTTTGACGACCTCGCTTCGGGCGTTGAACGCGGTCAGTATGGTCTTGAGACAGCACTTTGCCGATTCAAAAAGACTTGAAATCCTGGTGCAGGGGCGAGGCACAAAGCGCGAGTTGATTGACCGCTTTCGTCGGGGGGATCTTGCGGGAGGGCCGGGCTGCATTCTCGTGGCCTCGGCCTCCTTCTGGGAAGGAGTGGATGTTCCCGGGACGGCCTTGCAGATGGTTGTTATTGACAAGTTGCCGTTCCCACCGCCGGGTGATCCGCTGGTCGAAGCCCGCTCCAAGCGATTGGAGGCGCAGGGGCGCAGTGTGTTCAATGATTACTTCATGCCCGAAGCAGCCGTTGCCCTCAAGCAAGGGGCAGGCCGGTTGATTCGGCACGAGTCTGATCGTGGTGTTCTGGTGGTTTGTGACAAGCGTCTGCTTGTCATGGGTTACGGTAGGCGCCTGTTGGCGGCCTTGCCATCGATGCGGAAAATCAACTCTGAAGAGGAATTGATCGTGACCTTGCAGGCGCTTACCAGAACTTCCACCACGGATTCTGCTTGCCTTTAATTCCCTTGGCGAGCGCTTCTGACTTCGGGTAGTTTTTCTCAAGCACCCTTCGGGCGTCGTCGGCCATTTTGGGCATGCCAAGCGCCTCATACGAGCGAACGATCAGTGAGAGCGCTTCTTCAACGGCCGGTGTTCCCTGGTAGTCCGCTACGGCGATTTGGGCACGATTGATGGCCGCGACATAGGCCCCCCGATTGAAGTAATAGCGGGCCACGTGAACCTCGTATCGGGCCAGGGAGTTCACGATGTAGGTCATTCGATGCGTGGCATCAGGCGCGTATCTGGAATCGGGAAATCGCGTCACCAGTTCACGGAAGGATTCAAATGACTCTTTGGCAGCTTTCTGGTCCCGCTCCGACAAGTCCTGACGGGTGATGAACGAGAATAAACCCAGGTCATCATTGAAATTGACCAGACCCTTGAGGTAGAGCGCATAGTCTAGAGCCTCACTGGCAGGGTGCAGTTTCATGAAGCGGTCCAGCGTCGCCACAGCCTGTGCCGGCTCGCCGGATTTGTACTGGGCATACGCTTTGTCAAGCTGGGCCTGCTGGGCCAGCGGTGTTCCGGCGGCGCGACCTTCGAGCTTGTCGAAGAGCGCAATGGCTTGCTCGTTTCCACCGGAGTTCAATTCGTCCTTTGCCTCGGCATAGATCTTGTTGGGACTCCACATGGCGGTTTTGTCCTCCGGCGTGGAAGAGCATCCGCCGAGCAGCAATGCTGCAACCGCCAGCGACCATACGCAGACAACCGATAATTTAGCTCGATGCATGAGGGACAACTTTCTTGAGGAATTCCAAATTGATTATATCGAGTGCTCCCGATGGCGAAGACTCCGAGGAGCGGCCCGAAACCGAGACCGAGGTCGAATTTCGCGTCCTGAACGTGGGCGCGGGGCAGCATGGGATGCGCCTTGACCAAGCACTGGCCGATTTGGTGCCGGAGTTTTCCCGAAGCTATCTTCAGCAACTCCTTGATCTCCAGGCGGTCACAGTCAACGGCAAGTTGGCTCGCAAATCATCGGCTCGCGTCAAGGCGGGCGACACAGGGGTCATCGAGTTGCGCCCGACGCCCCAAAGCCTGGCCTTCAGGCCAGAAGTCATTCCATTGGCCATTGTTTACGAAGACGAGCATCTGTTGGTGATCAACAAACCGGCCGGTTTGGTTGTCCATCCGGCGCCCGGAAACTGGAGTGGGACATTACTCAACGGTTTGCTGGCATGGGACGAGAGTGCCCGTAATCTTCCGCGAGCCGGAATCGTGCACCGGCTCGACAAAGACACCAGTGGCTTGATGGTCGTTGCGCGAACCCGGCTGGTAATGGATGCACTGGTTCAGTTGATCGCGGCGCGAGAGGTTGCCCGGGATTACGTCGCGTTGGCAGGACGTCCCTGGGTGGGACCGTCTGCGCTTCAGATCAATGAATCCGTGGGCCGCGATCCACGCAACAGGCTGCGAATGGCCGTCGTTGATCTGGAACGAAACGCGGGTAAGCCCGCCCGGACCGATGTCACGCTGCTGCAGACCTGCGCCCATGGCAGTCTGGTTCGCTGTTCATTGCACACGGGTCGAACTCATCAAATTCGCGTGCACCTGGCATCCATCGGATATCCTCTGGTGGGGGACTCGCTCTACGGGGGGCTCGCCGCGGCAGGCATGCAACGCCAGGCGTTGCATGCGTATCAATTGGCCTTCAAACACCCCGCCACAGGGCAAGACATGCGTTTTCACGCCGAATTGCCGACCGACATGATGCTGGCCCTCGGTTTGTGGGGGGTCAGTTACAATCTCTTCTGATGGCTTGAAAGCCAGCACCCCGGCAAGCGGCTGGGGTCAGCGCCGCGGATTCATCAATCCGCCTTGTGTGCAGCCATGAATCCTACTGATTTGCACCACAATGGTGCCCTGTCCGGAACCACACGACCATGAATACGGCAGATGCCAAGCGCGTTATCGAAACCGCCTTGATTTGCTCACCTCAGCCTCTCGCAATGCGTGAAATGCGCATGCTGTTCGAGGACGGCCTGGGCGCGGACACGATCAAGGACTTGCTGCTTGAACTTCAGCAGGAATGGTTGCAGCATGGCGTGGAACTGGTGAGTGTGGCGACCGGATGGCGTTTTCAAAGTCGGCCGGAGATGAGGGTGTACCTTGATCGCTTGCATCCGGAAAAGCCACCGCGTTACACCCGTGCCACTCTGGAAACCCTGGCCATCATTGCCTACCGGCAGCCCGTCACCCGTGGTGACATCGAGGACATTAGAGGAGTGACAGTCAACTCACTGCTTCTCAAGCAACTCGAAGATCGAGGCTGGATTGAATTGATTGGCCACAGGGACGTCATCGGACGACCAGGGCTGTTCGCGACCACCAAGCAGTTTCTCGATGACATGGGGCTTGAGTCCCTCGAACAACTGCCCCTGCTGCAGTCGCCGGAAAAACAGTCCAATATTTTTGGCGCGCTGGCCGCAGAAAGAGTAGGCGCCCGACTCCAGGCCGACGCGGACCCAAAGCCAGTTCCGGGCGATGCCGAGCGAGACACGTTCAGCGCAGGCGAATCCATCGATCAGACCGACGAACCATTTTTCTTGACGGGAAATCAAACATGACCGCTCGCAGCCCCGGGACACCGGATCACTTCGAAGAACCGCCGGGTGCATCCTGCCCGAAAGACGAATCGTCGGTGCCTGAAAGCGCTGCAACTGACAATGCGCTGGTTGAAGGCGCAGTTTCTGGGCCTGAACCGCAGGCACCGATCGCCTCTGCGCCCCGGAGCAATCGGTTCGATGACGTCGTGTCTGGGCAATTTGACGAGGATGAGGAAGGCCCCGAACTGATACCGGCCAAGCGGGTGCTGGCACCGCAGGCGGAGACGCCCAAACTGCACAAGGTTCTGGCGCAGGCTGGCATGGGCTCGCGGCTGGAGATGGAGCGGTTGATTCTTGAAGGACGGATCACGGTCAACAATGAGCCGGCGCACATCGGCCAACGAATTCAGTTTGGCGACAGCGTCAAAGTCAATGGCAAGCCCATTCGATTCCGGATTGACCCGCCACCGGCCCGTGTGATTGCCTACCATAAGCCCGCTGGTGAGGTCGTTACCCACGATGATCCGCAGAATCGGCCCACCGTGTTTCGGCGATTGCCAAAACTGTTTCAGGGCAAGTGGCAGTCGGTTGGCCGACTTGATCTCAATACGGAAGGCCTTTTACTATTTACGAGTTCCGGAGAACTGGCCAATAACTTGATGCATCCCCGCTTCGGGCTGGAAAGAGAGTACGCAGTGCGCGTGCTTGGGGCGCTGAACAAGGAAGAGAAGCAAAAGCTGCTCAGCGGGGTCAAGCTCGATGATGGCGTGGCCCAATTTGGCGCGATTGAAGACGGTGGCGGCGAAGGTTCGAATTGTTGGTACCGTGTCACGATTTCCGAGGGAAGAAATCGCGAGGTTCGCCGCATGTTTGAGGCGGTCGGGCACGCTGTGAGTCGGCTTATCCGAATTCGCTACGGTGCGATGGTGTTGCCGCGTGGCCTCAAAAGGGGTTCTTGGATGGAACTCGACGAGGGAGACATCAAGTCTCTCACGCAGGCCGCCGGTCGGCCTGGTGAGCGTGCGCCACGGGGTGAGGACGCAGGCATGGCGCCTGCAGGTGCGCGAGGTCGACGTCGTGGTGGGCGTGGCGCTGGGCCTCGCAGTTCAGGCAAAGGGCCACGCACAGTGTCCTCCCCCGATCCACGCCAAACAAGTCAGCAAACTCCACCCAGGGCGCAACAGGCTCGGAAGAATCGCCCGGACCGGGGCGTGGATCAAGCCGACCGCGCTGCGAGCGCGTCGCAGCCCGACCCGATGAAAACGGCCTTTGGCTACATAGGGGCCGACAGCTTTACCCGGCAACGCCAGAGTCAGGGTCAGGGTCCGGGCCAACGCCGAGGCGGGCGTGGCCGTTAATGCCGGTTAAAATCCAACACTTTGCCTTATGGGCAGAAATCCAATACCAAGCTCAGGAAAAATTATGACAATTGAACGTACCCTCTCAATCATCAAACCCGATGCAGTTGCCAAAAACGTTGTTGGTCAGATCTATGCCCGTTTCGAGGCTGCGGGGCTGAAAATTGTGGCTGCCAAATTGGTGCGGCTGTCCACCAGTGAAGCGCAAGCCTTTTACGCCGTTCACAAAGAGCGTCCCTTTTTCAAGGATCTGGTCGAATTCATGGTTTCCGGCCCGGTCATGATTCAGGTTCTGGAGGGTGAAAATGCCGTTCTGAAGAACCGGGATCTCATGGGTGCAACAGATCCCAAGAAGGCGGCCCCTGGCACCATCCGCGCAGATTTTGCGGACAGCATTGATGCCAATGCCGTGCACGGTTCAGACGCCGTTGATACCGCTGCTGTGGAAGTGGGTTTCTTCTTCGCTGGCATGAACGTCTATTCTAGGTAAGCTTCGACAATGACAAAGGCCAATCTGCTCGATTGCGATCTCGAGGGCTTGGCCATATTCTGCGACCAGCTCGGGGAGAAGCGATTTCGAGCGATCCAGTTGTTCCGATGGATTCACCAAAAAGGCGTGTCCCGTTTCGAGGACATGAGCGATCTTGCAAAATCACTGCGGGAGAAGTTGCTGGTCAGCGCGCAGGTCAAACCTCTTGCTGTGATTTCCGAACATGTATCGGCCGATGGCACGATCAAATGGCTGTTCGATGTTGGCGCTGGCAATGCGGTGGAAACCGTGTTTATTCCCGAGGAAGATCGCGGCACGCTGTGTATTTCGTCTCAGGCCGGTTGCGCCATAGGCTGCAGATTTTGCTCCACGGGACACCAGGGCTTCAGCCGCAATCTGACCACTGGTGAAATTGTTGCGCAGCTTTGGTTTGCTGAACACTTCCTGAGAAAGCATCTGCAGCGTGATGAGCGTGTCATTTCCAACGTCGTGATGATGGGAATGGGCGAACCATTGCAAAATTATTCCGAGCTGGTTCCTGCTTTGCGGGTCATGCTTGACGATCATGGCTACGGACTGTCCCGACGCCGTGTGACCGTTTCGACCTCCGGTATTGTTCCCAAAATGGATGCCCTGGCGCTAGATTGTCCGGTCGCGTTGGCGGTGTCCTTGCATGCGGCCAATGATGCCCTGCGTGACAACCTGGTTCCCCTGAATCGAAAGTACCCGCTTGACGACTTGCTTCAGGCTTGTGTGCGCTACCTGCTTCACGCACCCCGCGACTTCATAACCTTTGAATATGTCATGCTTGACGGCGTGAATGACCAATCGGAGCATGCCCACGAATTGGTCAGCCTGATGCGCCGGTATGCGACGACAGGGGTTTGGTGCAAATTCAATCTGATTCCGTTCAACCCGTTTGCCCAGTCCGGGCTGAAGCAATCCGAGCCGTCTCAGGTTCGGACGTTTGCAAAGATTCTCAGTGATGCGGGAATTGTCACTACCATACGCAAGACCCGTGGTGAGGACATTGACGCGGCCTGCGGTCAACTCGCCGGCGAAGTCAAGGACCGCACCCGTGTTGGCGTGCGCATTGCACGGCAACGATCGGTGATGCTGAAATCGGTGACATCTATCAACCCGACAGTCTAGGAGACCTGAGGTATGAAATTTACTCCAGCAAAATGTGTGCGAACCTGGCAGGCCATGGTCTGGGCCAGTGTTTTCGCTGTGGGTTCTCCAGGTTTGTCCGGTTGCGCCTCCACTCAGAGCGGTGCTGGTCCCATGGGAAATGGGACAGAGATGGTCACAGCCTCCGATGAGCCCGAAGCCCGCAGGCGGGCACGGATCCGACTCGAACTCGCGGTGGCTTACTTTGAACAGGGGCAAACCACGTTTGCACTGGATGAACTCAAACAATCCATTGCGACAGACCCTGCCTACGCGGACGCCTACAACCTTCGCGGCCTGGTGTACATGCGCCTTGATGACTTCCGATTTGCCGAAGAGAGTTTCCAGAAAGCGCTGTTGATCAATCCGCGCGATGC
The DNA here is from genome assembly GCA_963784775.1 of uncultured beta proteobacterium. GTDB lineage: Bacteria > Pseudomonadota > Gammaproteobacteria > Burkholderiales > Burkholderiaceae_C > Rhodoferax. The sequence continues at coordinate 596,114 of CAWAST010000002.1, forward strand.
CAATGTCATGCACAACATGGCTTGGTTGCTATGCCAGCAGGAGAGGTACCCGCAAGCGCAGCAATTTTTTGCGCGTGCTTTGGCCATTCCGCAATACGGAGAGCGTGCCAAGACCTTCAGGGCGCAGGGATTGTGTCAAATGCGCGCCGGGCAGCCGGGCGATGCGGAACAAAGCTTGTTGAAATCCTACGAGTACGATGCGGGCAATCCCCTCACAGCCTATAACCTGGCGTCCCTGTTGTATGAGCGGGGAGACTTCCAACACGCCCAGTTTTACATTCGACGTTTGAACAACAGTGAACTGTCAAATGCCGAATCCCTTTGGCTCGGTATAAAGGTGGAGCGCCGGATTTCGAATCAGGATGCTATGCGGCAGCTTGCGTCGCAGTTGCTCAAGCGTTTTCCTCAGTCGCGCCAAGCTGGTGCTTATCAAAGGAGTGCCTTCGATGAGTGAGGAAGTTTTGCCCGCCGTTCAGGATGCCCTTCAAGAGCAGAGATCAAGTGGACAAATGACGGCCGGCGCGATGCTCAAGGGCGCTCGTGAGGCAGCCGGCCTTCATATTGGGGCTTTGGCCGTTTCGCTCAAGGTTCCAGTCAAGAAACTGGCGGCACTCGAAGACGATCGATTTGATCTGCTGCCCGATATAGTATTTGTTCGGGCGTTGGCCTCCAGCGTCTGCCGCACGCTCAAAATTGATCCTGAACCGGTGTTGGAGAAGTTGCCCAGCACTGCTGCGCCCCGGCTGCGCACCGATGAGGCTGGAATCAATGTTCCGTTTCGTGCTCCTGGTGTTGTTCGCGGCTTGTTGTCAAGTGAGCATTTGTCCAGGCCCATTGTCCTGGGTGTCCTGGCGCTTTTGGTGGGGGCTTTGGTCATTGTGTTTCTTCCAGCGACAGAAGTCACCGAGGTGGCGCAAGCGCTCAAGTTCGATGCGGCTGCCGTTATTTCACCGGATTTGTCGTCAGCCCCTGCCCCCGCGCTAACACCAGACCTGTCAGCAGTGCCGAAATCGGTCCCCGAGGCGACGCCTGCCGCAGCTACGGCTGCACTTCCAGAACCAAAGCCAGTGCTGCTGACCACACCCGAGCCGCGCACAGCCCCAACGGACGATGTGATTGTCTTTGAGGCGCGAGGCGCGTCATGGGTGCAGGTGGTCGATGCCAACGACGTCGTGATTTCCCGCACGACCCTGCAAGAAGGCGAAACGCTGCGTGCCTCCGGTGCACTTCCGATATCCGTCGTGGTTGGGCGGGCCGACCAGGTTGTGGTGCGGGTGCGGGGCAAGCCATTTGACCTTTCCGCAGTGGCCAAGAGCAATGTTGCACGTTTTGAGGTGAAATAGTGGAATTATGTTTGCCGGTTGAGCCGGCGGCGCCGAGCGCGAGAAATTCGCTGCAGGCCAAAGTCGTGTGGGCTGACAACGTGGTGACCGTGGGCGGTGACGCGCCCGTGCGTGTCCAGTCTATGACCAATACCGATACGGTTGATGTCATCGGCACTGCCATTCAAGTCAAGGAGTTGGCGAAGGCGGGTTCTGAACTGGTGCGGTTGACGGTCAATACACCAGAAGCGGCACAGGCAGTGCCATTAATTCGGGAACAACTCGACCGGATGGGAATCCACGTACCGTTGGTGGGTGATTTTCACTACAACGGGCATCGACTTCTGACCGATTTTCCGGATTGTGCGCAGGCCCTGTCCAAATACCGCATTAACCCTGGCAACGTGGGCAAGGGCGACAAGCATGACAAGCAGTTTGGCCTGATGATCGAGGCCGCCATGCGATGGGACAAGCCTGTGCGCATCGGGGTGAACTGGGGAAGTCTGGATCAGGAATTGCTCGCAGGATTGATGGATCAGAACACTCGCCGACGCGCTCCCTGGACCACACGCCAGGTCATGTATGAGGCGCTGATCAGTTCAGCCATTGAATCTGCCGACAGTGCTTGCAGCATGGGCATGAACCAGAGCCAGATTATTCTGTCCTGCAAGGTTAGCGGCGTTCAGGATCTGGTTTCCGTCTATCGCGCACTGGCCCAGCGGTGCCGGTATCCGCTCCATTTGGGCTTGACCGAGGCGGGCATGGGCACGAAAGGAACCGTGGCCTCTGCGACGGCGCTTTCAATATTGTTGCAAGAGGGCATTGGCGACACGATTCGCGTGTCGTTGACGCCTCAGCCGGGCGAATCCAGAGCGCAGGAAGTGACAGTTGCCATGGAAATCCTGCAGGCGCTCGAACTGCGGGCCTTCGTTCCCAGCGTGACGGCATGCCCGGGTTGTGGCCGGACCACGAGCACCACTTTCCAGGAACTCACCAAGCAGATCGATGATTTTCTGCGCTCCCAGATGCCGCTGTGGCGCGGCAAGTACCCGGGTGTCGAAAAACTCAAGGTTGCCGTGATGGGCTGTATTGTTAATGGCCCGGGTGAGAGCAAGCACGCCGATATTGGCATCAGCCTGCCGGGCACAGGTGAGACGCCCGCTGCACCGGTGTTCATTGACGGTGAAAAACGACTGACCTTGCGAGGAGAAACCATTGCCCAGGAATTCCAGGCCATTGTTGAAAACTATGTTCAAGCGCGTTTCGGAGGCCAAGTGTCTGGTCAAACGACGTGAATGAGTCCATGAGAGAAAAAGAATTGAACAAGAAGTCTGAGAAATTGACCGCCGTAAAAGGCATGAACGACGTGTTGCCACCTCAATCAGCTTCGGTTGAGTGGCTCGAAGACAAAGTTCGCTCATTGATGGCGCGTCACGCCTACCGCAATATTCGAACCCCCATTGTCGAGCGCACGCCCCTGTTCGTGCGTGGGCTGGGCGAGGTTACTGACATTGTCGAAAAGGAGATGTATTCGTTTGAAGATCGCCTCAACGGTGACCCTCTGACACTTCGACCGGAGGCCACTGCGGGCGTTGTTCGCGCGGTGGTTGAACACGCAATGCTGTATGACGGTGGAAAGCGCCTGTATTACATCGGTCCCATGTTTCGTCACGAGCGCCCCCAGCGTGGCCGTTACCGGCAGTTTGACCAAATTGGCGCTGAAGCGCTCGGCTTTTCCGGCCCCGAAGTCGACGCCGAGCTTATTTTGTTGGCGGTGGCGTTGTGGAAGGAATTGGGCTTGTCCGATGTCCGGCTCGAACTCAACAGTTTAGGCCAGCCGCAAGAGCGCAAAAGTCACCGCCAGGCGTTGATCACCTATCTTGAGCAGAACCAGGACGTGCTTGACGAAGACGCCAAAAGACGTTTGCACAGCAATCCCCTGCGAATTCTTGATAGCAAGAATCCGGCAATGCAAGCCATGGTAGAGGCCGCTCCCCGCCCGATTGATTACCTTGGCGAAGCATCGCTTGCGCATTTCCAGGCATTGAAAGACATTCTGGATGCCAGCGGGGTGGCCTACACCGTGAATCCGCGATTGGTGCGGGGCATGGACTACTACAACCTGACCGTTTTTGAATTTACGACCGATCGGCTTGGTTCCCAGGGAACGGTTTGTGCAGGTGGCCGCTACGACTATCTGGTCGAGCAACTGGGCGGAAAGCCAGCGCCTGCAGTCGGGTGGGCGCTTGGGGTGGACCGGGTGCTTGAACTCCTGCGCGAGCAGGGCCTTGAGGCGGTTCAGTCTTCATTGGATGCGTACGCTGTCGTCACCGACGCATCAGCCCTGCCCCATGTGCTCAAGGTGCTGCAGTCGCTCCGGTCCCGGGGCCTGAGCGTTCAGATGCACACCTGTAGCGCGGAAGGCATGGGCAGCATGAAATCCCAGCTCAAACGCGCCGATACCAGTGGCGCCCGTTACGCGCTCATTTTTGGGGCCGAGGAAGTCCTGACAGACCGTGTGACCATCAAGTCATTGCGCGATGGCACTGGCACGCAGGTTAGCTACCTGCTGGCCGATGCCGTGAACTGGACTACCACTCTACAATCGGCTATATGAACCTTTTGACGGTGCCGCGGCGGTGCTGTCATTGACTGACCAAGAATACCCATGGCAAATCACCTCGATCTCGAAGAACAAGAACAACTCGATCAGCTCAAGCATTTCTGGAAGCGTTACGGCAACCTCATCTCCTGGGTTTTGATCGCCGTTTTGGGCGCTTACGCAAGTTGGAACTTCTATCAGTACTGGCAGCGAAATCAGGCAATGCAGGCGGCAGCCATGTATGACGAGTTGTCCCGCACAGTGCAGTCGGCAGACGCGGCAAAGATCGACCGCGTTTTCGCCGACATGAAGGACCGCTTCGCCTCGACGACCTATGCACAACAGGCGGGATTGCTGGTTGCCAAAAAATACTATGAGTTGGGAAAGGTTGACTCCGCCAAGTCGGTGCTGGGATGGGTCGCTGACAATTCTTCGGACTCTGGCTATCAATCGGTTGCCAGGCTACGCTTGGCTGGCGTTTTGGCTGAGACCAAAGGCTTTGATGAAGCGTTGAAGCTGTTGGACGGAACGTTCCCGGCCAGCTTTGCTGCTCTTGTGGAGGACCGAAAGGGCGACATTTACCTCATGCAGGGCAATAAGCCCCAGGCGGTGCTTGAGTACGAAAAAGCGTTCAAAGGTTTTAGTGATCGTGTCGAGTACCAGAGCGTGGTGGAGATCAAACTCAATTCGCTTGGGGTGGATCCTAAAAAAGGTGCCAACATCTCCAACGAAAATGTTGAGGCCAAGGATGGTGCGGCAGTCTTGGAGGGGAAGAAGTAATGGGTGCTTTTAGCAAAACAGCGGTCATCAGGCTGTGCCTGGCGGCGGCCATCGCCGGAGTGTTTTCCGGGTGCTCCAGCGGTCCCGAAATACCCAAACCGACGGAACTGGCCCCCAACGTGGGTCTGTTGGGCGTGCGACTGGCCTGGAACGCCAACGTCGGGCCCGTCAATTTTCCCCTGACGATCAATGTCAATGGCAGCAAGGTCGCTCTGGCCAGCTCCAACGGCACGGTGGCCTCGTTTGACGCCCGCACTGGTGCGGAGCTGTATCGTGCCGACGTTCACGCGTCCATCGCCGCTGGCGTTGGCAGCGACGGTCGATTCGCAGCGGTCGTCACCCGCGGAAACGAACTGGTCGTCCTTGACGACGGGCGCGAGGTGTGGCGCAAGAGACTGTCGGCACAAAGTTACACCGCACCGTTGGTGGCCGGTGCTCGCGTATTCGTGCTGTCCGCCGATCGGTCGGTGTCGGCCTTTGACGCCCAATCCGGACGTCAGCTCTGGATCGAACAGCGGCCCGGAGAACCCTTGGTCTTGCGTCAGTCAGGGGTGTTGCTCGCAGTGAACGACACGCTCGTCGCCGGACTCTCTGGCCGTCTGGTTGGTTTGGATCCTTCCAATGGTGCCGTGCGTTGGGAGGTTCCCATCGCGTCCCCTCGCGGGACCAACGACATCGAACGGCTTGTCGATCTGGTTGGTAGCGTCAGTCGTGAGGGTAACGTTGTATGTGCTCGTGCCTTTCAGGCCTCCGTTGGTTGCGTCAACGCCCAGCGGGGCAATCTCCTGTGGAGCCGACCAGCCCAGGGTTTCGTCGGCATTCATGGCGATGAAAAGTATGTATTTGGCACCGAGCACGACGGAACTATCGTGGCATGGAACCGGGTGGATGGCCAGCAAGGCTGGAGCTCAGACCGATTGCGCTACCGGGGCTTGAGTGCCCCTCTGGTGGCGGGGCGGGCCGTTGTCGTGGGTGACAGTGGGGGATTGGTGCATGTGCTCTCGCGTGATGACGGGTCACCCCTGAACCGTCTCTCAACCGACGGTTCGGCCATCATTGCTTCACCTGTGCTTGCAACGGGCACACTGGTGGTGGTCACTAGCCACGGTAGTGTGTACGGCTTCAAGCCCGAGTAACGGCAACCATTCAATTCATGAAACCGGTAATAGCCCTTGTCGGGCGTCCAAACGTTGGTAAATCAACGTTGTTCAATCGCCTGACCAAGTCTCGCGATGCCATCGTCGCGGATTTTGCCGGGCTCACTCGGGACCGTCATTACGGTAACGGCAAGTTGGGCTCACAGGAGTTCATTGCCATCGACACCGGAGGGTTTGAGCCCGACGCGGACTCAGGCATCTTCAAGGAAATGGCCAAACAAACCACCCAGGCCGTGGCCGAGGCGGATGTCGTCATTTTCGTGGTCGATGCGCGCGACGGAATCTCCGCCCAGGATCACGATATCGCCAAGTACCTTCGGCGCCTGGGCAAGCCCTGTGTGCTGGCGGCCAACAAGGCCGAGGGAATGACGGCAAGTGCGCAGCTAGGTGAGTTTTTTGAATTGGGCTTGGGCGAGGTGTATCCCGTTTCAGCCGCGCATGGACAGGGCATTCGCTCGCTCGTTGAGTTGGCGTTGGCGCCGCTGCATCTGGAAGATCGCGACGAGGCCCAGGACGAGCATGAGCCGGGGGTAATCAAGCTGGCCGTTGCGGGGCGTCCCAATGTCGGCAAGTCAACCCTAATCAACACCTGGCTCGGCGAGGAGCGTCTGGTAGCCTTTGATTTGCCTGGCACCACGCGTGATGCAATCTCAGTGCCGTTTGAGCGCAACGGTCAAAAGTTTGAGCTGATTGATACGGCGGGGCTGCGTCGGCGGGGCCAGGTTTTCGAAGCCATCGAGAAGTTTTCGGTTGTCAAGACGCTGCAGGCCATCGAGTCCGCGAATGTCGTGCTGCTGCTGATTGACGCAACCCAGGGCGTTACCGACCAGGACGCTCACATTGCGGGCTACATCCTGGAGAACGGGCGGGCCGTGGTGCTGGCGGTGAACAAGTGGGACGCGATTGATGATTATCAGCGTGAACTGGTCAAACGTTCGATCGAGACTCGGCTGGCTTTTCTCAAGTTTGCGACCGTGCATTTGATTTCGGCCACCAAGCGCCAGGGCTTGGGTCCGTTGTGGGCCTCCATTGCGCAAGCCTATCGGGCCGCCAATTGCAAGATGTCCACACCTGTTCTGACCCGTCTCTTGCTCGAGGCTGTCCAGTTCCAGAGCCCCAAGCGCTCGGGCATGTTCCGCCCCAAGCTTCGCTATGCCCATCAGGGCGGAATGAATCCGCCGGTGATCGTGATTCACGGCAACTCCCTTGAGCACGTGACCGCAGCTTACAAGCGCTATCTTGAGGGCCGGTTTCGCAAGGAGTTTGATCTGGTCGGCACCCCCATGCGCATCGAGATGAAGATCTCAAGCAATCCGTTCGCTGAAAAAAATGCGACCTGAGAGTGCCCGAGCGGCCTTCAAGTGGGCATATTTGGTGCGGGTTTCTCTTTGAGTGGCCAGTGAACGTCCACAGCCTGTGGTATCGTGGCAACTTCTATAATTTTTGAACACGGAGAATATCGTGAACAACAAAGGCCAGCTACTCCAAGACCCGTTTCTTAACGCGTTGCGTCGGGAGCACGTTCCAGTTTCTATCTACCTTGTCAACGGCATCAAGCTGCAAGGCCAGATTGAGTCATTTGACCAGTATGTGGTGCTGCTTCGCAATACCGTGACTCAAATGGTTTACAAGCATGCAATTTCCACCATTGTTCCGGGCCGAGCCGTAAATTTTGCAAGCGGCGACGGTGACGAACCTGCTGGCGCCTGATCGATTGCCAACCCCAACCCTGCTGGTGGGGGTTGACTTCGGGCTACCTAATTTCGACAAAGAGCTTGAAGAACTGGGCTTGCTGGCGCAGACTGCAGGCCTAAGCCCGGTGGCGCGCCTGACCTGTAAGAGAAAGGCGCCAGATGCGGCCCTTTTTGTCGGCAGCGGCAAGGCCGACGAAATCAAGATGCTGGCGATCCAGATGGGCGCCACTGAAGTCCTGTTTGATCAGAGCCTCAGCCCGGCGCAGCAGCGCAATCTTGAGCGCCACCTTGAGCTTCCCGTGAATGACCGCACTCTTTTGATCCTTGAGATTTTCGGACAAAGGGCCCGAAGTCACGAGGGAAAACTGCAGGTCGAACTGGCCCGGCTGCAATACCTGAGCACACGCCTGGTCCGGCGCTGGTCGCATTTGGAGCGCCAGAGCGGCGGAATTGGCATGCGCGGTGGCCCGGGTGAAGCGCAGATCGAACTTGATCGGCGAATGATCGGTGACAACATCAAGAAGATCAAGGAACGCTTGGTCAAAGTCAAGCGTCAGCGCCAGACGCAACGCCGTCAACGCGAGCGGCGCGAAACCTTTGCAATATCGCTGGTTGGCTACACCAATGCTGGGAAATCGACGCTTTTCAACGCCCTGGTCAAAGCCCGTGCCTATGCCGCCGACCAGCTGTTTGCCACGCTGGACACTACCACCCGCCAACTTTATCTGGGCGAGGCCGGACGGTCTGTGTCGCTCTCAGACACCGTGGGGTTTATTCGGGATTTGCCACACGGGCTGATTAGTGCGTTCCAGGCCACCTTGCAGGAGGCGGTCGATGCAGACCTGCTGTTGCACGTCGTGGATGCTGGCAGCCCCAATTTTTTGGAGCAAATGGCCGAGGTCCAACGCGTGCTGGCGGAAATTGGCGCGGCCGAGATTCCCCAGGTGCTGGTGTTTAACAAGCTCGACGCTCTGGAGGTGGAGCGGCGACCCCTGCTGCTGGAGGATACATTTGATCTTGCAGGGGTTCAGGTTTTACGTATATTTTTGAGCGCCAGGACCGGCGAGGGCTTGGGCGCGCTGCGCGAACAGCTGGCGCGCACCGTGTCGGGTGGTGCGTTGGCAGGAACGCCGGGGGTCGATTCCCCTGAAACTCATGAGGCTGCCCCGGATTTGGGCACAATCGGGTAACGAAATACAAGAGAAGAACAAATGGAACTTCATTTACGCCACTTTCGTCTGACCGACACGTTTGGTCGCATCAGAGGGATGTTCAATCTCAACGATCCCCGCTGGGGCCGCAGCGATGACAAGCCCGAGGGCGACAGGCCCGAAGGGGAGCGCGCACTGCCTGAGCACCCCGAGAGTGATTCCCCCCCTTCCGCACCTCCTCCACAACCCCCCCGGGGTGGCAACGAAGGCGGGCCCAGGCGCGGCCCCAATCAGGGTCCGCCGGACCTCGACGAGTTGTGGCGCGACTTCAACCGCAAACTCGGGGGGCTGTTCGGCGGTCCCAAGGGTCTGGGACGCGGCCGCAACGGTGGCGGCAATGGCAACGGAGGAAATTATCAGCCTGACATGAAGAGCGCCGGTATCGGCGTGGGCCTGATCTTCGGCGTGGTGCTCTTGATCTGGCTGGGAACAGGTTTTTTCATTGTTCAAGAGGGTCAGCAAGCCGTCATTACCCAATTTGGCAAATATCACTCCTCGGTGGGTGCGGGCTTCAACTGGCGTCTTCCATTTCCGATCCAGCGGCATGAATTGGTGTTCGTGACGCAGATCCGATCAGTGGACGTGGGGCGCGATTCGATTATCAAGGCCACCGGTTTGCGTGAGTCGGCTATGTTGACGGCGGACGAAAACATTGTGGAAATCAAGTTCGCTGTCCAATACCGCCTCAACGATGCCCGGGCATTCCTGTTTGAGAGCAAGAACCCTGCCGACGCCGTGGTCCAGGCGGCAGAGAGTTCGGTGCGCGAGGTGGTTGGCAAGATGCGCATGGACAGCGCATTGTCCGAGGAGCGCGACCAAATTGCGCCGCGGGTGAGGGCCTTGATGCAGACAATTCTTGACCGCTACAAAGTCGGTATTGAGGTGGTGGGCATCAACCTGCAGCAAGGCGGCGTTCGTCCGCCCGAGCAGGTCCAGGCCGCTTTCGATGATGTGCTCAAGGCGGGCCAGGAGCGCGAGCGGGCCAAGAACGAGGCACAGGCCTACGCCAACGACGTGGTTCCACGCGCCATTGGTGCGGCATCGAGGCTAAAGGAAGAGTCCGATGCCTACAAGGCCCGCATCGTAGCCCAGGCAACGGGTGACGCCCAGCGGTTCAAGTCGGTTCTGGTCGAGTATCAAAAGGCACCGCAAGTGACGCGGGACCGGATGTACATTGATACCATGCAGCAGGTTTACGGCAATGTCACCAAGGTGCTGATTGACTCCCGCCAGGGCGCCAATCTGTTGTACCTGCCACTGGACAAGCTCATGCAGATGAGCGGGCAGGGCGCTGACCCTGCTGCTGTCGCTCCTGTGGTCGCACCTTCGAACGCGCCCTCTGTTCCCACCCCTGATTCGCGCGCCCGGGATGCTGCCCGTTCGCGTGATCGTGATTCACGCTAGGAGCCAGTCATGAACAGGCTAGGTTTTATCTTTTCCTCCGTTCTGGTGGCGCTGGCATTGGCCAGTTCCATGTTGTTTGTCGTCGATCAACGGCAATTTGGCGTTCTGTACGCCCTGGGGCAAATCAAGTCCGTGATCACCGAGCCCGGCTTGAACTTCAAGCTGCCCCCGCCCTTCCAGAATGTGTCCTACATCGACAAGCGACTGCTAACCCTAGACAGCATCGACAATGAGCCGATGCTCACTCAGGAGAAGCAGCGCGTCGTGATCGACTGGTACGTGCGCTGGAGAATCTCCGAGCCCACTGAGTACATCCGCAATGTGGGTACCAATGAAGCAGCCGGTACGAGCCAGCTCAATCGGGTCGTGCGCAATGCGTTTCAGGAAGAAATCAACAAGCGCACCGTCAAAGAGTTGCTCTCTGTCAAGCGTGAAGACCTCATGGCTGATGTCAAAACCGAAGTGCTGGGGCAGGTGCGCGGCGCTAAGCCCTGGGGCGTGGATGTGGTGGATGTTCGCATCACCCGGGTGGACTATGTCGATGCCATCACCGAATCGGTGTACCGGCGCATGGAGGCCGAACGCAAGCGGGTTGCCAATGAGTTGCGCTCTACCGGCGCGGCTGAGGGTGAAAAAATCCGCGCCGATGCCGATCGCCAGCGCGAGGTGACGGTGGCTAACGCTTACCGTGACGCCCAAAAAATCAAGGGTGAGGGCGACGGCGAAGCAGCCCGCATTTATGCCGAGGCCTTTGGCCGCGACGCACAGTTTGCCCAGTTTTACCGTAGCCTGGATGCCTACAAAGCCAGCTTTGGCAAGAAAAGCGACGTAATGGTGGTCGACCCTGCCTCCTCCGAGTTCTTCAAGGCGTTGCGCGGCACTGCTGCACCCGCCACGCCGTCCAAGAAATAGCGTCTTGGATCAAAATACTTTTTGGTTGGCGCTGGCCCTCGTTCTGGTGATCGAGGGCCTATTGCCGTTTTTGTCGCCTGCAAGCTGGCGTCGCATGTTCTCGCAGCTGCTCGAACTCACCGACGGACAGCTTCGATTTTTTGCAATGTGCAGCATTTTGGGCGGACTCTTGATGATTTGGACGCTGCTGTAAGGATTGCGGTCGCCAAGCCCGGTAAAATCGCGTTTTTAACAGACTCCCAAATTCAAATGTCTGCTTGGGTCCTGCCGGATCACATTGCCGATGTCTTGCCCTCCGAGGCCCGCCACATCGAAGAACTTCGCCGAGACCTGCTGGACATGGCTCGTTGCTATGGCTACGAGTTGGTCATGCCCCCGCTCATGGAGCACCTCGAATCCCTGCTCACGGGTGCCGGTCAGGCACTTGATCTGCAGACCTTCAAGCTTGTAGACCAGCTCTCCGGACGCATGATGGGCTTGCGCGCTGACAGCACGCCGCAGGTCGCCCGCATCGACGCCCACCTGCTCAATCGCCGGGGCGTCACCCGCTTGTGCTATTGCGGCCCGGTGCTACATACCCGTCCAGGCGGGCCCCACGCCAGCCGCGAGCCCCTGCAGTTTGGGGCCGAAATTTACGGCCACGCCGGACGCGAGGCCGATCTTGAGGTTCTGCTGCTTGCTCTCGATTGCCTCAAGGCCACCGGCGTTGCGGCGCCCAGTGTGGACATGGCCGACGCCCGCATCATCAACGCGCTGCTTGATGGCATCGAGCTCAACCCCTCCTTGTTGGGCCAGTTGCATGCGGCGTTGGCCGCCAAGGACAGCAGCGAGCTGTCGGCTCTCGCCCGGAATTTTGCGCCAGCGTCTCGCCAGGGTCTGCTGGCCCTGGTTCAGCTCTACGGCGACGAGAAAATCCTGATTGAGGCAGAAAAGGCTCTTGAACCATTTCCAGCTGTGCGTGATGCGCTATCAAATATGAAGTGGCTGGCCAGTCACCTTGGCGCGGCGGCAGTGACTTTCGACCTGGCTGACTTGCGCGGCTATTCCTATTACACCGGCGCCCGGTTCTCGGTCTATGCCCGTGGAGCCAGCGACGCTCTGGCGCGCGGTGGGCGCTACGACGAGGTCGGTGCAGTGTTTGGTCGCAACCGGCCTGCGGCGGGCTTCAGCCTGGATGTCAAGGCACTGGTGAGAGTGCTCGCGGCGCGTCCTCTGCGCGCGGCCATCCGGGCTCCCTGGCGTGAAGAGCGGGCGCTGTCCAGCGCCATTGCCGCGCTTCGCGCGCAGGGAGAAACCGTGGTGTGCGCCCTGCCGGGGCACGACAGTGAAGTTGATGAGTTCCATTGCGACCGAGAACTGGTGCAAGCCGACGGCCAATGGGTGGTGCAAACCGTTTGAGAAATGAATGAAATGAATCCAAGCAAAGGACGCAATGTTGTTGTCGTTGGCACCCAGTGGGGCGACGAGGGCAAGGGCAAACTGGTTGACTGGCTCACCGAAAGCGCGCAGGGCGTGGTGCGCTTCCAGGGTGGGCACAACGCGGGCCACACCCTGGTGATCAACGGCGTCAAGACCGCGCTGCACCTCGTTCCAAGCGGCATCATGCGTGTCGGCGTCAAGTGCTACATTGGCAACGGTGTTGTTCTTTCGGCGGCCAAGCTGTTTGAAGAGATCGAGGGGCTTGAAAAAGTGGGCGTTGACGTGCGCTCGCGCCTGCGCATCAGCGAGGCTTGTCCGTTGATTCTGCCTTTCCACGCGGCGCTCGATGTGGCGCGCGAGGCGGCGCGCGAGAAGGGCGGCAACGCCAAGATCGGTACCACTGGGCGCGGCATTGGCCCCGCCTATGAAGACAAGATCGCCCGGCGGGCGCTGCGCGTGCAGGATTTGAAGTTCCCGGAGCGTTTTGCCGCCAAGCTGCGTGATTTGCTCGATTTGCACAACCATATCCTGAGCACCTACCTCGATTCTGCCAATTTTGATTTTGGCCCCACGCTCAAACCCTATATGGCCGATGGCAAGGTGTTGTACCAGGCCGTCTATGACGAGGCCATGCGTCACGCCGAACTCCTCAGGCCCATGATGGCCGATGTGTCGTGCGAGCTTAACGCGGCCCACCTCGCTGGAGCCAACCTCCTGTTCGAAGGCGCACAGGGCACCCTGCTTGACATCGACCACGGCACCTACCCCTACGTCACTTCCAGCAACTGTGTGGCGGGTAACGCTGCGGCGGGCGCGGGAGTGGGCCCGGGCCTGTTGCACTACATCCTGGGCATTACCAAGGCCTATTGCACACGGGTTGGCGGCGGCCCGTTCCCCACAGAACTTGAGTGGGAAGTCAAGGGAACCCCGGGCTATCACATGAGCACCGTGGGCGCAGAGAAGGGTGTGACTACCGGGCGCAGCCGGCGTTGCGGTTGGTTCGATGCCGCCCTGCTCAAGCGCTCGGCGCAAGTCAATGGATTGAGCGGCTTGTGCATCACCAAGCTGGACGTGCTCGATGGCCTGAGCGAGCTCAAGCTGTGCGTGGCCTATGAGCTTGACGGCCAGCAAATCGATCTTTTGCCCATGGGGGCCGATGAAATCGAGCGCTGCATACCTGTCTACGAGACCATTGCCGGCTGGAGCGAGAGCACGGTGGGCGTGACTGATCTGGCCAAACTGCCGGACAATGCCCGCCTTTACCTGCAGCGCATTGAGCAGGTCACTGGCGTGCCCGTCCACATGGTGTCCACCAGCCCGGACCGCGACCACACGATCATTGTGCGTCACCCCTATCACGCTGGGTAAGGGTCGTGGCCGGTTTCATGTATGAATTCAGGCCCTAGCCCCTGTTATTAAAGCGTATATAGCTATAAATATAGGAGCATTTAGATGTTGACGGAAGATGGAAAACACCTGTATGTCAGTTACGAGGAATACCACAACCTGGTTGAAAAGCTGGCCATCAAGGTTCACCAATCGGGCTGGAAGTTCGACACGATCCTGTGCCTGGCGCGCGGCGGTATGCGTCCGGGCGACATCCTGTCGCGCATTTTCGACAAGCCCCTGGCCATCATGTCCACCAGTTCCTACCGAGCTGAAGTGGGCACCGTGCAGGGCAATCTGGACATTGCCCACTACATCACGACACCCAAGGGTCAAATTGCTGGCAAGGTGCTGCTTGTGGACGATCTGGCCGACTCCGGGCACACACTGCACGCTGTCATCAAGCAGCTCAAAACCAACTATGCCCCCATCACCGAGTTGCGCAGTGCCGTCATCTGGACCAAGGCCATTTCCAATTTCACGCCGGATTTTTCGGTGGAGTTTCTTCCCACCAATCCCTGGATTCACCAGCCCTTCGAGAGCTACGATGTGCTGCGTCCCGAGCACCTGATTGAAAAGTGGAGCGTTTGAGGGCCAAGCACATCATGACCGACTCCAGCACTGCGCTGATTCACCATCCCTATCAACCGCCCGCAGGCTTTGCCGCACCGCAACCCGGCGTCTTCAAGGCGTCCACGGTGCTGTTTCCCAGCGTCGGAGCGATGCGCAGCTTTGAGTGGAAAGACAAGACCGCTTACACCTACGGGCTGCACGGCACACCCACCACCTACACGCTTGAAGAGCGGTTGTGCACCCTGGAAGGCGGCTTGCAGTGCCTGCTGGCTCCCAGCGGACTGGCGGCTATTGCCAATGTGGCGCTGTCGCTGCTGCGCACTGGCGACGAGGTGCTGCTGCCAGACAACGCCTACGGTCCCAACAAGGTGCTGGCCGAGGGCGAGCTCAAAGCCTGGGGCATTACCCACCAGTATTACGACCCGATGAACCCTCAGGACCTGGCGGCCCGAATCAGTCACCGCACCCGTCTGGTTTGGCTGGAGGCGGCGGGTTCGGTGACGCTGGAGTTTCCCGACCTGTGCGAACAGGCACGCATCTGCAGGGCTAAATCAGTGACGACAGCGCTGGACAACACCTGGGGCGCCGGGCTGGCGTTCGCGCCGTTTGACCTGACTCCCGGCTCGGGAGCGCCCCTGGGTGTTGATATTTCCGTGCACGCCCTAACCAAATACCCCAGTGGCGGCGGCGATGTGCTCATGGGCAGCGTTATCACGCGAGACGCCTCACTGCACATGAAGCTCAAGCTCACTCACATGCGTTTGGGGTTTGGGGTAGGGGCCAACGATGTGGAAGCAGTGCTGCGCGGTCTGCCCAGCATGGCTCTACGCTACCGCGCCCAGGACGAAGCCGCCCGGGAGCTTGCGCGCTGGTGCCAGGGCCGTCCGCAATTTATTCAGGTGCTGCACCCAGCGTTGTCCGATTCGCCGGGCCATGCTCATTGGTATGAGCTTTGCGGTGGTCGCTCGGGTGGTGCGGCCGGCCTGCTCAGCGTTGTGCTCGATCCACGCTACAGCCAGGCTCAGGTTGACGCCTTTTGTGATGGCCTCAAGCTGTTTGGTATTGGCTACAGTTGGGGTGGCCCGATGAGCCTGGTGGTTCCCTACGATCTGGCCTCCATGCGCTCGGCCTGGCCAGCGCACCTCAAGCAGGGCACACTGGTCCGTTTGTCGATCGGGCTGGAATCCTGGATTGACCTCAGGGATGACCTCGCAGCGTCCCTCAAAGCGGCATTGCCCGAACTGGCAGTTTAGTTTTTAAATTCCGTTGCGTTGCGATCATCTTTTGACCCAAGTCAATTTGAATGTTCGGTTTGGTGACTAGCATCAGAGCTGGAGGCGACCATGTTCGATCAAACAATCAAAAGCATTATGGTGCGGAAGAAATTTCTGACCGCTCGGCTCACCAGCACCGTGAGCGAGGCTGCCGAGTCAATGGCCGCCAAAAATGTCGGGGCTGTTCTCATTGTCGAGAACGATGTCCTCATGGGCATATTTTCCGAGCGGGATGTGGTGTTTCGGGTCGTCGCCAAAGGGCTTGACCCCAAAATCACGCCGCTGTCCGCGGTCATGACCGCCTCGCCCAAGGCACTGGATCCTGGCAAGTCCTATGGTCACGCATTGCTGCTGATGCACGAGAACGGATTCCGTCATGTTCCCGTGGTTGAGAACGGGCGTCCGGTGGGAGTCATTTCGTCCCGCAACGCAATGGACCCTGATATGGAGGAATTCACCTCAGAAGCCCGGCGACGCGAGCACTACCGCAACTCTGCCCTGTAGTGAACCCGCGTCTGTTGTGGGGCGCCCGGTTAGATGTCGGGTTTTCAGGCCACCATCAATTTGTGCACCAGGTCACCCGTGTTGGAGGCCTTGTACTTGCGCATTAACCGGGCCCGGTAAATCTCCACCGTTCGGTGGCTGATTTCCAGGGCCCTGCCAATTTCCTTGGACGTGAGTCCATCCATCAGGTGCGCGGCCACCTCGCGCTCGCGGGCCGTCAATTCGGCCTTGACCGGCCGGCTCGCACTCAGGTCCTCAAATCCCCAGATGCCCGCCTCATGTGGTGCAGACTGGTTCAGGGCCCGACCGGTGACGTGACACCAGAAGGTCTCGCCGCTGGCGCGCTTCATTACTCGGTCGTCCGAGTAGGTGCCGTGATGGTTCAAAATGGGCGCAATGCGAGAACCGGTGCGTTCAAACTCGATGGCGCTGGGGTAGAGTACTTGAAACGATTGGCCCACCAGCAACTCGCGGGATGAGCGAAACATCTCGCACAGGTGGCGATTGCAATCCACAATGACCCGGTTGCGCGAGAGCGCGAGCCCCAGCGGGGCCAGTTCAAAAGCGAGTTTGTAATCGACATCCATGCCAGTGCGCCAAAAACCTAGGGTTTGTACTTTACGAAGAACTACGTATGCAACTAGGTAGTATGGTACGACAATTGACTTTTCAAAGGAGACTCATCAATGAACAAGATTTACCCCTGTGCCGCCAAGGCCCTCGAAGGTATCGTCCACGACGGGCAGTTGCTTGCCGTGGGGGGCTTTGGCCTGTGCGGTATCCCAGAGGCGCTGATTGACGCGCTGTGTGCCTCTGGCGTCAAGAATCTGACCGCCATTTCCAACAACGCCGGAGTTGACAATTTCGGCCTGGGAAAATTGCTTGAGACCCGCCAGATAAAGAAGATGATTTCGAGCTACGTGGGCGAGAACAAGGAGTTCGAGCGCCAGTACATAGCTGGTGAGTTGGAGCTTGAGTTCACCCCGCAGGGCACGCTGGCCGAGCGGCTGCGCGCTGGCGGTGCCGGCATTCCGGCTTTTTACGTGCGCACCGGTGTGGGCACCCTCATTGCCGAGGGCAAGGAGACCAAGGAATTTGACGGGCAGTTGTACATCATGGAGCGTGCGCTGTTGCCAGAAGTCTCGCTGGTCAAGGCCTGGAAGGCCGACAAGAGCGGCAACCTGATTTTCCGGCGCACTGCGCGCAATTTCAACCCGGCCGTGGCCATGGCAGGCAAGATCACCGTGGTCGAGGTCGAGGAAATCGTCGAGACTGGCACGTTCGATCCCGATGCCGTGCATCTGCCTGGCATTTATGTGCACCGCATCGTGCTCAATGCCACACCCGAGAAGCGCATTGAAAAGCGCACCCTCACTGAAACATCGACACAGAAAGCAGGAGTTTGATCATGGCCTGGACACACGACCAAATGGCGGCCAAAGCGGCTGAAGAATTGCAGGATGGTTTTTACGTCAACCTGGGCATCGGTTTGCCCACTCTGGTGGCCAATTTTGTGAGCCCTGACAAGGAAGTCTGGCTGCAAAGCGAGAACGGCATGCTCGGTATCGGCCCCTTTCCCACTGAAGACGAGGTCGACGCCGACCTGATCAACGCCGGCAAGCAAACCGTGACCACGCTGCCGGGTTCGTCGATTTTTGGTAGCCACGACAGCTTTGCCATGATTCGCGGCGGCAAGATCAACCTGAGCATCCTGGGTGCCATGCAGGTGAGCGAGAAGGGCGATCTGGCCAACTGGATGATTCCGGGCAAGATGGTCAAGGGCATGGGCGGCGCGATGGACCTGGTGGGCGGCGTCAAGAAGGTCATCATCCTGATGGAGCACGTGGCCAAGAAGAGGGACGGCACCATCGACCTCAAGATCATTCCCGAGTGCACTCTGCCCCTCACCGGCGTGGGCGTGGTGGACCGCATCATCACCGATCTGGCCGTGATTGACGTCACTCCTGAGGGGCTTACGGTGGTGGAGATGGCTCCTGGTGTTACCCGCGAAGAGTTGCAAGCCAAGACCGGCGCGGCGCTGCACTAAGCTCCACTTGGGATAGTGACAAAGGCACGGCAGCGCCGTTGCCTTTGTCATGGGCTGTGGCAACTGGCCCTGGAGCGCAGCGCTTTTCCTGCATCGAAGGCTGCAGGATACAGCCGGACGGGTTCATTCTTTGAATTCGTCGGGGTGTTTGATTTTGCGCAAAGCATGCCCAAGCCACTGAATGAAACTCGAAGCGCCCGGTAGGTCATGGGGACAGGCTGGGTTGGGCGATGCGGGGGTTCGTTGAAACCGCCCATTGGTTCAGGCTGACCCGATGTCAAGGGAGCTGCGATGTCCAACTTCGAGATTGTTGCGCGAGAGGATTTCTCCGATGTCACCTACCTGCTGGAGGTGAGTCATTCCCTTATGGCCCGCGCGGCCAAGCCGGGGCAGTTTGTCATTGTCATGCTCAGCGAGTCTGGCGAGCGCATCCCCCTGACCATTGCAGACTTTGATGCCAAGAGGGGCACTATCACGCTGGTGATCCAGGCCGTGGGTAAAACCACGCGGCAAATGCAAGTCCAATGCCAAGTGGGCACCTCACTTTATGCGATGGTGGGGCCGATGGGCATACCCAGCCCGATCAGCCATGCCAAGAAGGTGCTGTGCGTAGGCGGTGGGTTGGGTGTGGCACCGATCTTTCCGCAAGCCCGCGGGTTCAAGGAAAGCGGCGCCTACGTGATTGCTGTGCTCGGCTTTCGCAGCAAGGATCTGGTATTTTGGGAAGACAAGTTCCGCACTTGCTGCGACGAACTGATCCTGTGCACCAACGACGGGTCGGCAGGCATGAAAGGCATGATCACCGATGGCATGCAGCTTGCCATGGCAGGGCACCCCGATATTGATGAAGTGGTTGCTATCGGCCCCCCCGTGATGATGAAGGCGTGCGCCGATGCGACGCGTGTCTCCGCAATCAAGACCATGGTCAGTGTCAACCCCATCATGGTTGATGGCACCGGGATGTGCGGCGGATGCCGGGTGAAGGTGGGCGATCAGGTCAAGTTTGCCTGCGTTGACGGGCCTGACTTTGACGGCCATCTGGTCGATTTCGACGATTTGATGCTGCGCCTGCAGCGCTACGGAGAAGTCGAAAAACAAGCCCATGCACGCTGGTCAGAGAACTGCCGCATGACCAAGCCGGTTGGGGGTTAGACCATGGCCAAGAAGAAGACCATACGGACAATCCCACAGGAACGCACGCCGATGCCCGAGCAGGATGCCTTGGCGCGGGCCAAAAACTTCGAGGAAGTGGCCTGCGGTTACAGCCTGGACGACGCCTTACGTGAGTCAGAGCGCTGTCTTATCTGCCCGGACGAGCCCTGCATCGCCGGCTGTCCGGTGGGGATCAACATTCCGGGCTTCATCCAGAAGATTGGCGAAAACAACTTGCGCGGCGCGTACGACGTCATCACGAACACCAATTTGTTGCCCTCTATCTGTGGCAGGGTGTGTCCCCAGGAGAACCAGTGCGAGGGCGTGTGCACGGTCGGTGAATCCCTAGCAGCGGTGGCGATAGGGCGACTGGAGCGGTTTGTAGGTGATATCGCGATCAGGGAAGGTTGGGTCAACATTCCCTACATAGAGTCCAATCGGTACCGGGTGGGGATTGTTGGCTCTGGTCCCGCTGGCATGGCTTGCGCGGCCGACATGGCCAAGGCCGGTTGCGATGTCACGGTGTATGAAGCCTTTCATCAGGCCGGTGGCGTGCTGAAGTACGGCATTCCCGACTTCCGCCTGCCCAACACCGTGATCGACGCCGAAATCAACAATCTGAGGAAACTCGGCGTCAAGTTTGAGTGCAATACATTGGTCGGGCGTCTGTTCACGGTCGAGCAGATGATCGAGGAGATGGACTTTCACGCGGTGTTTGTCGGCGTAGGCGCCGGTTACCCGACGATGCTCAACATTCCCGGTGACTCCTTGAATGGTGTGCTTTCGGCCAACGAATTACTCACGCGCTGCAATTTGATGCGGGCGCGGGATTTTCCGAACTTCGACACGCCACTACCCATCGGAAAAAGAGTCGCCGTGGTCGGTGCGGGCAACACGGCGATGGATGCCATGCGGGTCGCGATCCGGTTGGGCGCACAGCAGGTTTACTGTATTTACCGGCGTTCTCGCACCGAGGCCCCAGCCCGTACCGAGGAGGTCCACCATGCCGAGCAGGAGGGTGTTGAGTACCACTGGCTCACCAATCCGGTGGCGGTTTTGGACGACGGCAAGGGCGGTGTGCGGGGCCTGCGCTGTGAGCGCATGGAACTCGGTGAGGCTGATGCATCCGGTCGGCGCAGGCCGGTTTCGGTTCCCGGCAGCGAATTTGATTTTGAAGCCGACCTGGTGGTGTATGCAATTGGTACCAATGCCAACCCTATCATGGGCCAAACCTCCAGTCTCAAGCTGAACCAATGGGGCTACATCGGTGTGGACGATAGCCTGGCCACGTCGGTGGCCGGTGTGTTTGCCGGTGGCGATATTGTCACGGGTGCCGCCACCGTGATTGAGGCCATGGGTGCGGGCCGCAAGGCAGCGCGTGGCATGAAGGCCTACCTCGGAATCAGGGATTCATCGGCACTGGAAAAGGCAGCAGACCAGGCCAGCACCCTGTTCGGAATTGACACGCGGGAGCGCAACTTTGCGCGAATTCGCCTTGCCTGAGTTTGAGGGCGATCAATTCACGGCCCCTGGAGCACCACTTACGACAGAGTTTACGGAAAGATCATGGACCACACCATTGCGCCAAAAAAGATCAAACGCACTGCCTTGAAGACTTCTGCCAAGGCAGTGCGCAAACTCCCGGTAATACTCAAAGAGCACATTGTTGAAATCATCAGCGACTCTGGAGAGGGAGCACAAAAATGTGGTCAGTCGCTGGGTTCCATTGCGGCTCAGATGGGCAACGGCATCTGGACCACGGAAATTATTCCCGCAGAGATTCGTCCACCGGCGCGCAGTGTTGCGGGAGCCAGCGGCAACCGCATTCGAATCGGCTCCGGATACATCACCAACGGCGGTGACGAGACTGACCTGGTGGTCGCGTTCAACGAGCAGGTGCTTTTGGGCCGCGTTCGAGCCAAGCAACTCAAGCCCGGATGCATCATCCTGCTGGAGAATATGTGGCGAGCCAATTCCGACCCGAAGATCGTGGCGTCTTACATCGAAAGCCACGATGGCCTTGTTGCGGCGGGCTACAAGGTATATGAAATTCCCATGGAGCAGGAGTGCCGCCGTGTCGCCGCCGATGCCAGCCGAGGCAAGAACATGTTTGTGCTGGGAATGTTGTGCCAACTTTACAGTCTGGACCTCAAACTGGCGTTTGATCAAGTTGCGCTCACGTTCGGGAAGAAGGACCAGAGCGTCGTTGATGCCAATATCAAACTTCTGCAAGCCGGGCACGAGTGGGCGGCCGTCAATCTGGATTTCCACTACAGCATTCCTGCGACACGCTCGACCGAACCGCAAATCGTCGTGAATGGCAACACGGCGCTGGCTCTGGGCGTACTCGCCTCCGGGATGGAAATTTGCGCCATGTACCCGATCACGCCAGCCACCTCCACCTCGCACTATCTGTCGGAAGTTTTTGAGAAAGTCGGCGGAATCGTGCACCAGGCCGAGGATGAAATCGCTGCCTGTGCCTTTGCCATCGGAGCCTCATACGCCGGGAAATGCGCCATCACCGTGACTTCTGGACCGGGTTACTCTCTCAAGCAGGAGGCGATCGGGCTGGCTGTGATGTGCGAGATCCCGCTGGTTGTGGTCAACGTTCAGCGTGGCGGCCCCAGTACCGGCCAACCAACCAAGACGGAGCAAGGCGATCTCATGACCGCAATCTACGGCAGTCACGGCGACGCACCCAAGGTGGTCATGGCGCCAGGCACGGTGGAAGAGTGTTTCTATTCCATCATCACAGCGCGCAAGATCGCCGAAACCTTCAATATGGTGGTCGTGATCCTGACCGATGCCGCGCTGGCCACTTCGCAGCAACCTTTCTTGCGCCCCAAATTCAGTGACGGCTGGATGGCGCCACCGATCGACCAGAGTCCGGTTCCCAAGGGTGCCAAGCCCTATGATTGGGACGACACCACCGGCCTAGCCAGGCGCTTTATTCCGGGGCAGCCCGGGGGTATGCACACGCTCACCGGGTTGGCGCACGACAGCGACAGTCATGTTGCTTATGACGCCGAAACCAATTCCAAAACCTTGCGCTTTCGCAGTCTCAAGCTGGCTGCGTTGCAAAGGACGCTCAAACCACCACCGATTTTCGGACCTCCCAAGGGCGACCTGCTGGTCATCGGCTGGGGTAGCACGAAGGGCGCAATTGAGGAGGCCGTGCAGTCCGTGCGAAACGCGGGCTACAAGGTGTCGTCTATGCATTTGGCATTCCTGCAACCCCTCGCCCCCGGCATCAAGGAAATCCTGCACGGCTTCAGAGAGTCCATGACCATCGAGTCGAACTGGAGTGACAACCCCGAGGACGAGATTATTGATGAAACCAACCGTCGCTATTCGTCGGTAGCCACCTTGTTGCGCGCTCGCTACCTGGTCGATATTGATTGCTGGAGCGAGGTCAAGGGCCAGCCAATCAAGCCCGGCACCATCGTGCGTGTCCTGATGAAGAAGCTCAAACACGAGAAGGGGCAAGGACAATGAACACCATCTCGGCCAAAGAGTGCCTCTTGCAACTGTGCGAAGAGCACTTTGAACTCGAAGATTATCAAAGCGGCGTGCCGCGCTGGTGCACCGGGTGCGGGGACAACGCCATTCTTGCGGCGGTGCAGCGCCTGTGCCGTGACGAAGGCTTGCTTCCGGAAAAAACCGTTTTCGTTTCCGGGATCGGCTGCTCAAGCCGCTTTCCGCATTACATGAAGACCTATGGTTTTCACAGCATCCACGGGCGTGCGCTACCGATCGCCGAAGGCGTGAAAATGGCCCGGCCTGACCTGCACGTGTTCGTGAACACGGGGGATGGTGATTGCTGCAGCATCGGCGCAGGGCACTGGATTCATGCCATCCGGTACAACATGAATATCACGGTGTTTCTGCACGACAACCAGATCTATGGGCTGACAAAAAAACAGGCCTCGCCGACCTCGCCGATTGGGACCAAGAGCAACACCACGCCCCGCGGCAGTTACCTCGAAGCCCTCAACCCCCTGACGGTGACGCTTGGCGTGCAAAACGTCTCCTTTGTTGCGCAAGCCGTCGATTGGGTCCCGGAAGTTCTTTTCGACATCGTCAAGGCGGCCTATCACCACAAGGGCCTGTCCTTTGTGCGCATCGTGCAACGATGCCCTGAGTGGCTGCCAAAGTCCCTTGATCCGTGGCTGCACGACCCCCAAAGGGTGCAGTTGCTCCATCATGAGAGCGGTCTGCAAATCAGTGAGGGCATGTCAAAGATCTATAAGAACCAACTGTTGCATGACCCGTTGAACATTGACCGGGCACGAGAAATCGCATCCGGGCAGGGTCCCATTCCGGTGGGTATTTTGTACCGCAACCCTGACGTGCCCTGCTACGAGGACCTTCGGCGGTCCGACAAGCTGGTGACCTCCGAGCTGACACGCGCCGGGCTTGATTCGGAACTGGACAAGTACACCGTCTGGCCGCAGGCGCCAGAACAGGCCGCAGCATGATCCGGCGCCGCCTCGGTACCGCCCCAGGGCCGCACGCCGTCAATACCACCAGCAATGCAGGTAAATAGAACTATGCAAGCTCCTACACAGGCAGAGGTCGTCTTTTTCTTGACCGGCAGTCGGTCCGACTCGCATCTGGAGGCGGTGCAGGGGTCGGGCCTGCGCCCGGCGCTGTTCGCGGGCTACCGAGAGCTTGCCGAACTTCGTCACGATTTTCCCGTGGTGCTGGTGGAGAACCCCAACGAGGGACTTAGTGTCCAATCCCTGACCAGTCTCATGGACGCAGTTCTCACGTCGGCCGCAACGGGGGGCGACGGGGAGCGAATCCGCAAGCATGTGCTGCGGCTGGAGCGTGAGATTCGCACCCTGGTCAGCACAGGGTCTGTGGGCACGCTTGCCGCGCTGTGGGAGCGGGCTGCCCAGAGGCTGATGCGAGGGTCGGATACCCTGCTGGAAGACAGCTTGCGGCGCGCACGCGCCGGGTTGCAGGCCGAAGGTCAGGTGATTGACTGCAATGCTGCCCTGCCGCGGCAACTCATTGAGCATGTGTGGTCAGCGGGGCAAAAACAGCAAGCGTCGAGATTTCGCACCACGCTGGAGCGGCTAGCGCTCAAACTCTCTGACATCCTGAGGGCCGATTTCGAGCGCTCAGCAGCGGGGCGCAGTGCCAAAAGCCTGCAGTCGGCCGTTGGCACTGGCTTTGGCGAGGCCTTCGACTTTGGTTCGATGTCCAAATTGCTGGCCAAGGCGCTGCCGCGGGAGGAGTTTCCAGAGGCCCGTCGCCAGCGCATCAACGGCCTGCTAGAAGCCTTGAATCACCAGCAGTTTGTGCCTTTGGCGGGCCAGCTTGGAAGCAGGCGGGGCCGCGCAAAGCCCTATTCTTTCGTTTTCAATTCCTGCTCCGAGGCTTTGAAGGCCTACCGTGAGCGCATGCCCAAGCTCATTGCGCTTGCCAAGGCCATTGCGATTGCCAAGCTCGAAATTGACGGCCTGTACAGCGAATCGAAGCACAACATCCTGTTCGAACAGTTTGGTCTGAATGGACTCGATCGGCAGGAGCAGGCTTTGTTCCCGGACTATCTGGTCTGCGTGGATGGACAAAACATGCCAGTTGCCGAGCAGGCGCATTTGATGGATATTCTCTCCTCGGGCTTGCCGATCAAGGTATTGCTCCAGATTGACGACATCCTTGACGGGGCGTCAAAGTCTCACGACAAGATCACCTCGGGCACGCGCAGCCGGCAACTCGCGAAGATGGCCATCGGGCTTGGCGAAGCCTATGTGCTGCAGTCCAGCAGTTCCAATCTTGTCAATTTCCGGGAGCGAGTGATAGCGGGTTTGAATTTTCATGGCCCAGCCCTGTTTAGCGTCTATTCCGGCGTGTGCGCCACAGCGGGGGGGCTTGCTCCTTATCTGGCGGCGGCGGCGGCCATGGAGTCAAGGGCCTTTCCAGCCTTCACCTACGATCCGTCCGCCGGCTTGAACTGGGCCTCGCGATTCCACCTTGAGGCCAACCCTCAACTCGAATTGGACTGGCCTGTTCAAACCTTTGCCTACGAAGACCAACAGCACCAGCGCGTATCGGAAGAGCTCGCTTTTACGCTGGTTGACTTCTTGGCCTGCGACAGCCGGTATGCCAAACACCTGGCGCGGGTGCCGCGGGAAAAATGGACAGGCAACATGGTCGCGGTGGATGCATTTTTGAGGCGGGATCGCCGCGGTTTGCCTGACGAACTGCCCTGCCTGTGGATGGTTGGCGAAGCCAATACCCTGCACAAAGTGATCGTCGATGAGCGGCTCATCAGAGAGGCCTTGCGCTGCCGCGATATGTGGCACAACCTGCAGGAACTGGCCGGAATTCACAACTCGCATGCCGAAATTTTGCTGGCACGCGAGAAGAAGGCGTGGGAAGAGCGCATGCAGCAAGAAGCCCAAACCCTTGCGCCGCAGGTTCCGGCCGCCAATGCCATGGCCGGACCAACGGTTGCGGCGGAGGCACAAGCAGACAGTCAGGCCGTGGAGCAGGAACCCGAACGATCACCCGATGAAGCCTATATTGAGACAGCGCGGTGCTCAACCTGCAATGAGTGCACCTTGCTCAACAACAAGATGTTTGCCTACGATGGGAATCAACAGGCCTACATCGTTGACTGCAACGCCGGAACCTACGCGCAACTGGTCGAAGCTGCGGAGAACTGTCAGGTATCGGTCATTCATCCGGGCAAGCCTCGCAACCCTGCGGAGCCAGGTCTGGCCGAACTGCTCAAGCGGGCCGAAGCGTTCTTGTAGCGGTCCCGTCTGCCGACGGTGCCTGCCAGTTGGGCGCCGCCCCGGCGCCGGTTGCAGTGACGGACGGCGGTCAGGCCAGAATCTCGTTCACCTGATCGTTGAACTCCGCCATGCTCGCTGCATCCCCAAGTTCGCGCGGGAGCGCGTCGCGTGCCGAGAATACGCCGAGGATTTTGGAGCCGTGAGAAATCACCGGCAGATTTCGAATACCGTGTTCAAGCATGATCAGAACCGCCTGGGCAACTTTCATTTCCGGCTCCACGTGGCGAGGATGGCGCGTCATGACATCAGACACGCAGGTCGTGCGGGGGTCCAGCGACTTTGCCACGACTCGAGTCAACAAGTCATGCTCGGTCAAAATGCCCTGCATGGCTCCGGCAATGTCAACGACGAGAGCGCTGGGGCTGTTGGCGTTGGTCATCACCCAGGCTGTTTCGAGCACGCTGGCCTGAGGCCGAACGCTCACTATCGGTCGGTGTGATATGGATTCAAAAACGGTGCGTTCATACATGGCAAGGATCCTTTTGAAAATCACGGGCGATCCGCACGGATCGACATCGGAGCCTTGATCGTGAATGGTCACAGTGCATTCCGCGGTGAATTGTTGGGTCAACCGCCGACCTTCAAAAACAACCCTGCTCCGTGACAGGAGATTGGACTTAGACTCGCCCCGTATTCTTGATTTTTCTCAAGCCAGCACGACGCAACTGAATTTCTCATCTGAAACTGATCTGGAAACTGTGCTCAGGCGCCGGAGCGCCCCCTTGCGTGACTTGGTATTATCGGAGGGATCACGGTCGACACTTTGTGTCAGCAACTGGGCACCCGCTTCCCCACGGCCAATGCCGCCGTCAAGGTGCTGGAAGACTTGGGGCTGGGGGCCGAGCAGACCGGACAAAGGGAGAACCGTACTTACAGCCACCAACGGTACATTGCGCTGCTGTCGGATTGAAATTCCCAGCCTGGACCACCTAGGAGTCAGCACCCGGTAGGGTATTTTGCATTAGCACCCCGAAGCTGAAAATTCAATCATGCTGCGGTCAGCCCGGGGTCTCCGGACCTGGGAAGGCACGCAATTGCCAGGGTGATGGATTCTGCCTAAATGGCTATATCCCCTTGCAAAAGCGATGCAAAAAGCCACATGGTGCCAGGCATGCGATCACTCCCGAGATGGCCGCGCCTGCGGCCTGGTGATCGAGTATTCTCTGTGAAGTGTCGAAGCACAACTCATCACCATCAGAAATTAATTTCAATGACACCCAATCCTATTGAACACTGGCATCAGATCGTGCGGTCCAGAGATGTTGGCGCTCTGAGCCAGCTACTTGCTAACGATGTGGTGTTTGAATCCCCGGTGGTCCACACGCCGCAGGTCGGCAAACCTATCACGATGATGTACCTGCAGGCGGCCCTGCATGTTCTGGGCAACGATAGCTTTGGCTATCTCAATGAGTGGGTTGGCCCCACATCGGCGGTGCTGGAATTTGAGAGTACCTGCGAAGGCATTGTGATCAACGGAGTGGACATGATCACCTGGAACACTGCAGGTCAAATCACGCACTTTAAAGTCATGGTGCGTCCGCTTAAAGCGGTGAATAAGCTGCACGAACTGATGGGGCGCTTGCTGCAGGCTCGCAGGTAGCGCCTGGGCCGTTCGAACGCCGCTCTGCAACTTGGGATGGAGCGGGTGATGGGAATCGAACCCACGCTATTTGCTTGGGAAGCAAAAGTTCTACCATTGAACTACACCCGCGCTAGGCGCCAATTTTAGCCTGAAGCGTGGCCGCTCTGACAGGAAGCCTGCCACGCTGACGGCGGCAGACCGCGAGCCTCCCTCACTTCAGGATGTCCCCAATGCACAGGTACTTGATCTCGATGTAATCGTCCATGCCGTAATGGGAGCCTTCACGGCCCAGACCGGACTGTTTGACGCCGCCAAAAGGCACATGTTCGGTGGCTAGGATGCCCACGTTGATACCCACCATGCCGTATTCCAAAGCTTCGCTCACCCGGAAAATGCGTCCCACGTCGCGGCTGTAAAAATAGCTGGCCAGGCCAAACTCCGTGTGGTTGGCGGCATCAATGGCTTCCTGTTCCGTCGTGAACTTGAAAACCGGCGCGAAGGGGCCGAAGGTCTCTTCCTTGGCGCAGAGCATGTCGGCCGTGGCATCGGCGACCACCGTCGGTTCATAAAACTGACCCGGCAAACGTTTGCCTCCGACCAGAACGCGGGCGCCTTTGGCCAGCGCATCCTCCACGTGGCGCTGCACTTTTTCCAGTGCCGCTTCCTCGATCAGCGGACCCTGATTGACCCCTTCCTCAAAGCCATTGCCAACCTTGGCGGTACGAACCTTGGCGGCGAATTTGGTGACAAATTCTTCGTACACCGCCTCCTGCACATACAGGCGGTTGGAACAGACGCAGGTTTGCCCGGCGTTGCGGTATTTGCTGGCGAAAGCGCCTTCGACGGCGCTGTCGATGTCGGCGTCTTCAAACACGATGAAGGGCGCGTTGCCGCCGAGTTCGAGCGACATCTTTTTGACCGTGGGGGCTGATTGCGCCATGAGGATACGGCCCACTTCAGTGGAGCCTGTGAAGCTGATGTGGCGTACCACGTCGCTGGCGCAGATGACCTTGCCGACGGCGATTGAGTTGGTGGCGTCTGCCGTGATCATGTTAAGCACCCCCGCTGGAATGCCCGCGCGAATGGCCAACTCGGCCGCTGCCAGTGCCGTCAGGGGTGTGAGTTCAGCCGGCTTGATGATGACCGGGCACCCGGCAGCCAGCGCCGGGGCCACCTTGCGGGTGATCATGGCCAACGGAAAGTTCCATGGTGTGATGGCAGCGCAAACGCCAATGGGCTGCTTGAGCACTATCAGGCGGCGGTTGTTGTCAAACTGGGGCAGGGTTTCGCCGTTGACGCGCTTGGCTTCCTCGGCAAACCATTCGACAAAGCTGGCGCCGTAGGCGACTTCGCCCTTGGCTTCGGGCAGGGGCTTGCCCTGCTCGGCGGTCATGATGCGGCCCAAGTCGTCCTGATTGGCCATCAGCAGATCAAACCACTTGCGCAGGATGATGCTGCGTTCTTTGGCGGTCTTGGCACGCCAGGCAGGCCAGGCGGTGTTGGCGGCGGCGATGGCCTGCTCAGCCTCAGTTGGCCCGAGGTTGGCTACATCAGCGAGCTTGATGCCGGTGGCCGGGTCGATCACATCAAACCGGCTGGCACCCGCCACCCACTGGCCGTTGATCAGCGCGTCGGTCTTCAAAAGAGTCGGGTCCTTGAGCAGGGACAGGGGTGAAGTGGTTGTGTTCATGGCGTTTGCGAGGGGGTTGCGAAGGAAATAGATATTTGACACTTTAGCGTAGCCGGTTTTTGCCCTGGGCGCAGTTCCGGATGCGACAAAACTCAAAACACCGCTTGTCGTGGCCAACGCGCAGGGGTGCGATGACCTAAAATTGCCAGCTTCGCTGGGTGCAGAGCGGTCTTGCCAACCGGCTGACTGCAGCCCATTCGTCAAACAGATTGCCCACTTGGTTTGTCCCTTATGAACTCCTCCGTCGCCCCTGCCAGCGTTGCCGATATTCGCAAGATATTTCTCGACTTTTTTGAGTCCAAGGGGCACACCGTGGTGGCCTCGAGCCCGCTGGTGCCGGGCAACGACCCCACCCTGATGTTCACCAACTCCGGGATGGTGCAGTTCAAGGATGTGTTTCTGGGCTCAGACAAACGCTCTTACGTGCGTGCGGCTTCGGTGCAGGCCTGTTTGCGTGCCGGTGGCAAGCACAACGACCTTGAGAACGTGGGCTACACCGCGCGCCACCACACTTTCTTTGAGATGTTGGGCAACTGGAGTTTTGGCGACTACTTCAAGCGCGAGTCCATCACCTGGGGCTGGGAACTGCTCACGCAGGTCTATAAGCTGCCCGCCGAGCGGTTGCTGGTGACGGTGTACAAGGATGACGATGAGGCTTACGACATCTGGACCAAGGAAATCGGTCTGCCTGCCGATCGCGTGATCCGCATTGGCGACAACAAGGGCAAGAAGTACGCCTCGGACAACTTCTGGATGATGGCTGACACCGGCCCCTGTGGCCCGTGTTCCGAGATTTTCTACGACCACGGTGCCCACATTCCCGGCGGTCCGCCCGGCAGTCCGGGGGAGGACGGCGACCGCTTCATTGAAATCTGGAACCATGTGTTCATGCAGTTTGACATGCAGCCCGATGGCAGCCTGGTCAAACTGCCCGCGCCCTGCGTGGATACCGGCATGGGCCTGGAGCGGCTCGCAGCGATCCTGCAGCACGTGCACAGCAACTACGAAATCGACATTTTTACAGCCCTGATAGCCGCCGCAGCCCGCGAAACCGGGTGTGCCGACCTGAAGAATGCGTCGCTGAAGGTGATTGCCGATCACATTCGCGCCACCGCCTTTCTGGTGAGCGACGGCGTGAATCCGTCCAACGAGGGGCGCGGCTACGTGCAGCGCCGCATCATTCGCCGCGCCATCCGCCACGGTTACAAGCTGGGCCAGAAGAAGCCGTTTTTTCACAAGCTGGTGCCTGATCTGGTGGCGCAAATGGGTGATGCGTATCCGAATCTGGCATCGCAAGCAGCGCGCATCACCGAGGTGCTGCGCCTCGAAGAGGAGCGCTTTTACGAGACCCTGGCAACCGGAATGGAAATCCTCGATACCGCTCTTGAAGGTGGCGTGAAAGTGCTGCCGGGCGAGGTGGCCTTCAAACTGCATGACACCTTTGGCTTTCCGCTGGACCTCTCGGCCGATGTGTGCCGCGAGCGCGGTCTGAGCGTGGACGAAGCTGGTTTTCACGCGGCCATGGAAAAGCAAAAGGCCCAGGGCAGGGCGGCGGGCAAGTTCAAGATGGACAAAGCGCTGGACTACAGCGGCCAGAGCAATGATTTTGTGGGCTACGACAGTCTCACGCAAGACTCAAAAGTGATAGCGCTCTATGTAGATGGCACGGGGGCTATAGAGCTAAAACAGGGTCAAAACGGGGTAGTGGTGCTCAGCAGCACGCCGTTTTACAGCGAAAGCGGTGGCCAGGTGGGCGACCAGGGAGCGCTGTTCAGTGACGATGCCCTGTTCGAGGTGGAAGATGCGCAAAAAATCAAGGCCGATGTGTTTGGCCATCAAGGCACGCTCAAGACCGGTGCGCTCAAGGTCGGTGATGCCGTCACCGCCCATGTAAATGCCGCCACCCGGGCGGCCACCGTGCGCAACCACAGTGCAACCCACCTGATGCACAAGGCCTTGCGCGAGGTGTTGGGAGACCATGTACAGCAAAAGGGCAGCTTGGTCACGCCTGAGCGCACCCGCTTTGACTTTGCCCATAACGCGCCCGTGACCGACGAGCAGATTCGCGAAGTTGAGACCCGCGTGAATGCCGAGATTTTGGCCAATGCACCCACGCAGGCCCGCGTGATGGACATCGAATCGGCGCAGAAGACTGGCGCGATGATGCTGTTTGGCGAGAAGTACGGCGAGACGGTGCGGGTGCTCGACATTGGTTCGAGCCGCGAGCTGTGTGGCGGCATTCACGTGCAGCGCACCGGCGACATCGGCCTGTTCAAGGTGGTGGCCGAAAGTGGCATTGCCTCGGGCGTGCGGCGGATTGAGGCGGTGACCGGACAGAACGCCCTGGCCTACCTGCAAGACCTGGAAGACACCGTTACGCAGGTGGCAGGTACGCTCAAGGCCCCGGTGGCCGAGCTCAATGAGCGAGTGGCGCAGGCCATGGATCACGCCCGGGCGCTTGAAAAAGAAATTGCCGCGCTCAAGGGCAAGCTTGCCTCAGCGCAAGGGGACGAACTCTTGACCCAGGTGGTCGAGGTCAATGGCATCAAGGTACTGGCGGTCAAGCTCGAAGGCGCAGACAGCAAAACCCTGCGCGAGACCATGGACAAACTCAAGGACAAGCTCAAGTCCGCTGTCATCGTGCTCGCCACGGTGGATGCGGGCAAAGTGCAGGTGGCCGCCGGTGTAACCGCCGACACGGTTGGCAAAGTCAAGGCCGGTGAACTGGTCAATTTTGTGGCGGCGCAGGTCGGCGGCAAGGGCGGCGGCAAGGCCGACATGGCCATGGCTGGCGGCACCGAGCCCGCCAAAGTAGCGGCAGCGCTGGCCAGCGTGCTGGGCTGGGTGACGCCCAAGCTTTAATTTGCTACATAAAACATAGCTGTATGCGCTTATTTGACTAGGGCTGCAGCCTGTTTTGTCATAAATTTTACCGGCATCACTGATTCGGGACCGGTCGTTTGTGTGAGGTCTGCCAGCGTGACCTGGTCGAGCTCGCGTAAAAAACTCTGCATGGCTGTGGCAAACACTTTTTGCAAGCGGCAGCCGGGGGCGATCGTGCAGGTGTTGGAACTGGCGTCAAAGCATTCCACCAGTCTGAAATCAGACTCACTGGCCCGTACCACGTCGCCAATGCGGATGTCGGCTGCTGGCTTGAGCAGGCGCAAACCGCCTCCCCGCCCGCGTGTGGTTTGCAGCAAACCCTGACGGGCCAGATCGTTGACTATCTTCATCAAGTGATTTTTGGAAACGGCGTGGCTTTCGGCCAACTCGGCGATGGTGACCGAGCGATTCGGGTTCAGTGCGCAAAACATCAGAACGCGCAGGGTGTAGTCGGTGTAGTCGGTCAGTCGCATCGGGCTCATTCAGGGGAGGGTGCTGTCAATTTTATGCCAGATCAATTTTAAGATGCATGTAAAATACATTTATTAATGAAGCACACGAATATCCGTGATATTCCCGCGTTGCTTCACCTGTCACTCGATGATCGCGCACGCCATGAAACCTGAATCACTGCCAATTTTTAACGCCACCAAAGCTGCAGTTCCCGTTCTCACCGGCTTGCCTTTTTTGCGGCTGGGATTTCGCCCGTTCTATTTGGGCGGTGCGGCGTTGGCCGCTCTGTCTGTGCCGTTGTGGGTCGCCATGTTCATGGGCCAGGTGACCCTTGCACCCAACCCGCCCGCGTTTCTTTGGCATGCGCATGAGATGCTGTTTGGCTTTGCCGTGGCCATTATTGTGGGTTTCTTGATGACCGCCGGGCGCAACTGGACAGGCCTGCCCACTCCCCGTGGCCCCGCGCTGGCGGCGCTCGCCTTATTGTGGTTCGCGGCGCGCCTGGCCTCCGTGGCGGGACCATATTGGTTGTATGCGGTGTTGGATGTGGCACTGTTGCCGATGGTGGCGGGCATATTGGCGCGCTTGCTGCTGCGTGCGGGCAACCACCGCAACCTGCCGCTGGCCGGATTGCTGGCGCTGCTGGCCTTGGCCAACCTGGCTTTTCACCTGTCGGTCAGTGCCGTGGTGCAACTGTCGCCTTTGAGTCCACTGTATGCGGCGCTGGCACTGATCGTGATGATCGAATGTGTGATGGCTGGCCGCGTGATCCCGATGTTCACCATGAATGTCACGCCGGGGTTGAGGCTCACCAGCACGCCATGGGTTGAGCGGTTGACGCTGGCGACAACAGGCCTTGCTCTGGCGCTGTGGGTCCTGGCACCGCCCGGCGTTGTGACACTGGTGGTGCTCCTAGCCGCCAGCGTGCTTCAGGCCAAGCGTTGGCTGGGCTGGCAACCGTGGGTCAGCCGCGGTCGCCCTGTTCTGTGGATTTTGCATGGAGCCTATGGCTGGATTCCGGTCGGGCTTGCGTTGCTGGCGCTGGCGCAGACCGGTGTGGTGACCGCCTCCGTGGGCGTGCACGCACTGGCCGTGGGCGCTACGGGCGGGCTCATCATCGGCATGATGTCACGCACGGCCCGCGGCCACACCGGGCGTCCCATCGCGGCCTCCAGGCCCGAGGTGCTGGCTTTTGGATTGGTCATGACGGCGGCGGTGCTGCGGGTTGTCGTGCCGGCTCTGCTGCCTTGGCTCTACGGGGCCTCTCTGGTCGCGGCCAGCGCGGCCTGGAGTGTGGCCTTCTTGATCTATTTGAAAACCTTCACGCCCTGGCTGTTGCAAACGCGGCTCGATGGCAAGGACGGCTGACTGTGCATCAGGCGGGCTGCTCCTTGACGCCACGCTGGTGTGCTCAGCCTGGGTGCACAGGCCACAAGGTCTGCGACACTTGCGGTTTCCGGCACAACGTGCGCCACGGCGCGAAACCATGACGACCACGATCCACGACCTTCATATCTCAAAGTCGGAGTTGCTGCCCGAGCCACAACTGTTGCGCAAAGAGTTTCCAGCGGGCGAAACCGAGGCGGCGTTCGTTGCTGCTGCGCGCAGTGCCACCCGTGCCATCCTGCGTGGTGACGATGACCGCTTGCTGGTGGTGGTGGGGCCGTGTTCGATCCACGAGCCGGCCTCGGCGTTGGAATACGCAGCCCGTCTGGCGGAGGCGGGAAAAAGGTTCGACAAGGAACTGTTGCTGGTGATGCGGGTTTATTTTGAGAAGCCACGCACCCGCATGGGCTGGAAGGGTCTGATCTACGATCCGCATCTCGATGATGGCGGCGATATTGGCGAGGGCTTGCGCCAGGCGCGCCACTTGCTGCTCGAATGCGCCCGTCTGGGCGTGCCTGCCGCCTCTGAAATTTTGGACCTGGTGACGCCGCAGTATTACGCCGAACTGCTGACGTGGGGCGCCATTGGCGCGCGCACCGTCGAGAGCCCCTTGCACCGCCAGATGGCTTCGGCCCTGTCGGCGCCCGTGGGCTTCAAGAATTCCACCCGGGGCAGCGTCAGCACCGCGATCGACGCGATTCATGTGGCGGCCCAGGGGCACTGCTTTCCGACCATTTCGCTGGAGGGCCGGGCCACCGTGATTACCACCAGCGGCAACCCGGACGGGCACCTGATTTTGCGAGGCTCTTCCGAGGGCCCAAATTACGACACTGCGAGCGTGCAAGCGGCGGTCAAGGCTTTGCAAGCGGCGAAGTTGCCCGCCCGACTGGTCATCGACTGCAGCCACGGCAACAGCAGCAAGGACTACACGCGCCAGCCCCTGGTGGCCGCCGCCATCGCCCGCCAGATTGCGGGGGGCGAGTGGGGCATTTGCGGGGTCATGCTCGAGAGTCACCTGGTCGAAGGACGGCAGGAACTCGTGCAAGGTGGCAGCGGATTGCAATATGGTCAGAGCGTGACCGATGCCTGCATTGGGTGGGAGACCACGCTGGACGCGTTGCAGTATCTGGCCTGCGCCGTGAAAGCGCGTCGCAGCCCGTGAGCCGTTTGGCGTCGGGTGCACCGGATTGTTTTTTGCGCGTCATCGGTCCGCCCCGCCAAAGTGGCTGTGCACGCTGCGAAAATACACGTTAATTAACCAGGCGCCGGGGCGCGCCACAACCCAAGGAAAGACGCAACATGGGCGCACAGTGGAAAGCAAAGGGCAAGGAACTGGCGGCCAACGCCAAGGGAAAGCTGTTCGGCCGTCTGGCCAAAGACATCATGGTGGCGGCGCGCAGTGGAGCCGACCCGGCGTCGAACTCACGCCTGCGCTTGTTGTTGGAGCAGGCCAGAAAGGTCTCCATGCCCAAGGACACACTCGACCGCGCCGTCAAAAAAGGTGCGGGCCTTACAGGTGAGACCGTCAATTTTGAGCATGTGATCTACGAAGGCTTTGCCCCGCACCAGGTGGCGGTGATGGTGGAGTGCCTCACGGACAACGTCAACCGCACCGCGCCCCAAATGCGAGTGCTGTTCCGCAAAGGTCAGCTGGGCACTTCGGGCTCGGTGGCCTGGGACTTTGACCACGTGGGCATGATCGAAGCCGAGCCTGCCCAGGCGGGTGCCGACGCTGAAGTGGCCGCCATCGAGGCCGGTGCGCAAGACCTGGAGCCCGGTGAAGAAGACGGAACAACACTCTTTTTGACCGATGCCGCCGATCTGGACCTGGTCGGCCGCGCGCTGCCTGCACATGGTTTTACCGTTTTGTCGGCCAAGCTGGGCTACAAATCCAAAAACCCGGTGGACCCGGCCAACTTGAGTGCCGAGCAGCTTGAGGAAGTCGAAGCATTTCTCGCCGCGATCGATGGCAACGACGACGTGCAGAACGTGTTTGTGGGGCTGGCCGGATAGCGATTGCTTCGCACCGAGGGCCTTCTTTATAGAGTCACTTCGACGTAGTGCTCCCGGCGGTCGTCCACCAGAGGGATGCTGCCTTGTGGGCGCCCTGTGGCCCCCGCGCCGATCGAATTGATTGCAGCCCCGTCCAACGTCACACGCAGCACTGGCCCGGATGGTTGGTCGCCGCGCAAGATGTTGATGTGGTAGAGGGTCTCGTGATAGCGATAGTGGATGGTATAGGCGCCCCAGTGGGCGGGAACGCACGGCGCAATGCGCAGATGGTCCGCCTCCAGATGCAGACCCAGCAGCGTTCCCACGGTCAACTCGTACATCCAGCCCGCCGCGCCGGTGTACCAGGTCCAGCCGCCGCGGCCGGTGTGCGGCGAGGTGCCGTAAATGTCGGCACACATCACGTAGGGTTCGACCTTGTAGCGCTCAATGGCTTGCGGCGTGCTGCCGTGATTGACGGGATTGAGCATGGTGTAGAACTCCCAGGCGCGCTGCGTGTCACCCATCAGGGCAAATGCCATCGTGGTCCAGATTGCGGCATGGGTATATTGCCCGCCGTTCTCGCGTACACCGGGCACGTAACCCTTGATGTACCCGGGCTCCAGGGCCGAGGTGTTAAAGGGCGGGTCAAGCAACAGGATGATCTGGGCATCGCGTCGGACCAGGTGTTGATCCACTGCCTCCATCGCCTGGCGGGCGCGAATGGAATCACCGCCGTTTGAGATCACCGCCCAACTTTGGCTGATTGAATCTATCTTGCATTCTTCATTGCGGTCAGAGCCCAATGGTTTGCCGTCGTCGAAATAGGCGCGCCGATACCAGGCGCCGTCCCAGGCCTGGGCCTCAATGTTCTTGCGCAGCAGCGCGGCGTGCTTGTCGCATATTTTTGCGAAAACCTCGTCGTTTCGGTTGCGGGCCAGGCCCGCAAACAGCTCAAGATTCTCATACAGAAACCACGCCAGCCAAACACTTTCTCCCTTGCCGTCACGACCGACAAGGTTCATACCATCGTTCCAGTCGCCGCAACCCATCAGTGGTAGTTGATGCTTGCCAAAGCGCAAGCCATGCTTGATTGCACGCACACAATGCTCGTAGAGGCTTGCCGCTTCAGCCGAGCGCTGCGGCTGGTCGTAGTAGGCCTCCTCTTGTGGGATCAATTCGCGGCCCTCTAGGAAATGAACCAATTCGTCGAGTATTGCCGTGTCGCCGGTTGCCAGCACATAGCGGCAGGTGACATAGGGCAGCCAGAGATAGTCGTCGGAGAAATGCGTGCGCACGCCCTGTCCGTTGGGCGGATGCCACCAGTGTTGCACGTCACCCTGGAGGAACTGGCGTTCGGCGCAACGCAGCAGTTGCTCGCGGGCGAGCCACGGGGTCGTATGGAACAGCGCCATGGTGTCCTGCAATTGATCGCGAAAACCGTAAGCACCGCCAGACTGAAAGTATCCACTGCGACCCCACAGCCTGCAGGACAGCGTCTGATAGACCAGCCAGCCGTTGGTGAGCACGTTCAAGGCTGGATCCGGAGTCTCGACTTGCACCGCACCCAGCGTCTGTTTCCAGTGTTGGCGCACGGCTTCCAAGGCCTGCCATGCGCGAGCCGGTCCGCTGTAGCGCGCGATGAACTGCCGTGCTTCGTCGCCCCCGCGGGCCGCGCCGAACACGAACACGATCTCGCACTCCTGCTCGGCGGCCAGTTCGATCCGGGCCTGGACCGCCACGCACGGATCAAGCCCCGCACCGGTCCTGCCCGACAAGCGCTTGCGACGCATGGCCGCCGGGCTGGCCAGTGAGCCGTTGCGGCCAATGAATTCGGTGCGGCTCGCGCTAACCGAGCGATCGAGCTCGCTGACCTGCGCAAAAACGACCCGGTTGGCGCATTCTCTTCCGTAGGGATTGCGGGCAAACAACGCTCCGCTTTGCGGATCCGTTTCGGTCACGATATGCATCAGATTGGTGTGGCGTAACTCACCAAGCACAAGCTCCCAATACCCGGTCATTGACAAATGCCGCACGCGCCTGGAATGGTTGCTCAGCTTGACCACCACGAATTTCACCGGCGCCTCCATGGCGACATAGGTGAACAGTTCCGATGCAATGGCGGCCTCTTGATGTTCGAACACGCTGTAGCCAAAACCGTGGCGGCACACATAGCCCGAGCCGCCCCGGGCGGGCAATGGCGTCGGTGACCAGAAGGCTCCAGTTTCCTCGTCGCGAATGTAGAGGGCCTCGCCGCTGCCGTCGCAGAGCGGATCATTGTGCCAGGTGGTCAGGCGGAACTCGTGAGCGTTTTCCACCCAGGTATACGAGCCCCCGCTCTCGCTGACTACTGTGCCGATGTGGGGACTGGCGATGACGTTGGCCCAGGGAGCGGGCGTGCTTTGACCGGGTTCGAGGGTAACGACGTATTCGCGTCCGTCGGGCGTGAAGCCGCCCAGTCCGTTGAAAAACAGGCGCTCGCGCGCGGCCAGCGGATAGGCTCCTTCAGTTGTTACTTGCCGCACCGGCTCAAGTCGGTCCGACAGACGCTCCGGCGATACCCGGCGCTCCACCTGCTCGATCAAGGTTTCGGTGATATCGCTGAACACAATCCGGGCAACGGTTTGCAGCAACACCCGCTCATCTTCGGACATTTCATCGGCACGCCGCACGAAAACCCCACCCGGTTTGTCGATGATTTGCGCTTCCTGACCAGCGTGGATCAACCCCATGATCAGGTCGTGCAGAATCGCCCGGTAGCCCGAGAAGTCTTCGTTCACGATCACCAGGTCGGCGGTGAGACCCTTCATCCGCCAATAGGCGTGGGCCTGCAGCACCTGTTTGACCAGGTCAATGCGGCCCGGGTCTCCGATGCGGATCAGGACAATGGGCAAATCGCCCGAGATGGCGAAGCGCCACAAGCCCGATTGCCTGAGCTGGTTGCGGGCGATCACGTTAGGCGCGGCGCGGCGCAGGGCGTTGGCGTAGATGACCGAGGTTGCCAGGCGGCCATATATCTGCGCATCCACCTCGGTGATATTGAGGTGGCGCAGCACTTCCTGACTCTGGAACCAGGCCATTTCAAATGCGCGCTCGACAAAGTGCCGGTCGCAATACTTCTCAAGCAACGCCAACGTGGCCTCGCGCGTTCCCGCGACCCCGGAGATGATTTGCACAGTGCCCGATTCGTCGGGAGACAGGGTGATGGTGCGGCGAATCGCCACAATAGGATCGATCACGGAACCGTCCGTGTTCGTCAAAGCCAACGGTCTGCTACCGCCATCCATTGCCACCGGGTTGGCTGCCGTTCGACCACGCCCGATAAATTTGGCGCGGTCCGTTTCGTAAGATGGTTCGTTGGCCATCACGCCAGGAGCTGCCAGCAGATGAAACATCCACGGCACCTGTTCTCCGGGCGTACGGGCGCGCCGCGTGCACAGGATCGCCTGCTGGTCGGGCAAAATCTCAGTTTGCACAAAAAGGTTGCTGAACGATCGGTGGGCCAGATCGGCGCTGAGCGGCGCTAACACCACCTCCGCGTAACTTGTGATCTCGATATGCCGGAGTCGGGATGATTGATTGGTGAGCGTGACGCGTCGAATCTCGACGTCGTCCTCAGGTGAAACGCTGATCTCGGTGTGGGCTTCGATGCCCTGATCGCGCCGCCGGAATTCGGCGCGAGCCTGCACGAAGATGGCGCTGTAGTGATCAGCCTTGCGAAGCGTGGGTTGATAGGCGCTGGACCAATAATGCCCCGTGTCGCGGTCGCGCAGGTAAACGAATGTACCCCATCCGTCGCAAGTGGCATCCTCGCGCCAGCGGGTGACGGCAAGGTCGCGCCAGCGACTGTAGCCCGCGCCGGCATGGGTTGCCATGACGTGATACCTGCCGTTGGACAGCAGATGAACTTCGGGGATCGGTGTATTGGGGTCGGAAAACACGCGCATGACCGCGCCTGCGTGCGCGGCCGGGGGA
Organism: uncultured beta proteobacterium; assembly: GCA_963784775.1. GTDB lineage: Bacteria > Pseudomonadota > Gammaproteobacteria > Burkholderiales > Burkholderiaceae_C > Rhodoferax. Next base: position 636,318 of record CAWAST010000002.1, read on the forward strand.
CGTGCGGCGGCGCTGACTTCAGCGGCATGGGGGTGCAAAGTGGCACTTGTCTTGGGCACACGCTCCTGCAGCAACAGCTCTGTCGCGCGCACCTGAGGGAACGACATAAATCTGCGCTGCATTGGCTGGTTGAGCAGGACGTGTTCAAAGGCCAGCAGACTCATTCCCTGGTGGTGGGCCATGAACGAGCGAACGATGGCGTGATTCTTGCCGCGCTGCAGACGCGATGGTGTGTAATCGACGGCCTCAAAGAATCCATAGGCGCCGAGAAAATTCTTTTTGGCCAGCAGCTGCAGGTTACGACACGCTTCCTGCGGCATCACCGTTAGAGCCAGGGCGCTGGCGTAGGGAGCGATCACCAGGTCGTCTCCCAGACCGCGTTTGAAGCCCAGTCCCGGCACGCCGAAAGCCCGATATTGATAGACCTGGTGCATGTCGGTGGCGTTGTAGCAGGACTCGGAAATACCCCAGGGAACAGCGCGTTGTCGGCCGTATTCGATCTGGCGTGACACGGCAGCCCTGCAGGTCTGGTCCAGCAGGGTGTTGCCATAGCTTGGCATCAGAAGCTGCGGCATCAGGTACTCGAACATCGAGCCACTCCACGAAATCAGGCTCACGTCGCCGCCATGACTGGTCAGCAGGCGTCCCAGTGAGAACCAATGTTTCTGCGGCAGCTGCCCCTGTGCGATCAGCAGGAAACTGGCCAGGCGTGCTTCGGAGGCCAGCAGGTCGTAACAGGTTGGATCGCGGCGCCGTTCGCCCACGTCATAGCCTATGGCCAGAAGACCGCGGGACGCATCATAGAGAAACTCGAAATCCATCACGGCCAGTTCGCGGCAACGATCCGCCAGTTCATCGATGAGTCTGAGCCGCTCAAAGGCGTGTCGATAGCATGGTTCCGGGGCTGCGCCCTGCGCATCCGTGATGTGCTCGGTGGCCAACTGATCCAATGTCGGGATTTTGCTGAAGTGCCGCAACTCAGGCACCATGGATTCAAGGTCATCCCGGACTGCGCGGGACTGCTGGTCAAAGGCCCGGGCCCAGTAATAGAGTTCCCCGTCGATATCCGTGTCTGCTGGCAGCCAGGCCACCAGTTCGCCGCCAATGCGGTCAAGCTCGTCTAGCGCGCTGTCGGCATCGGCCAGTGTCTGGGGTAGTCGCTCCAGCGCAAGCCTGCCCAGCGTGTCTTGCAGAAACGCGATCTTTTCCGTGAGATCCGGGGCGATGGGTGGGGCGGGCACGTGCTGGGCCAGCACCTGCAGGGTGTCCTGCAGGCCCTGAAACGCGTTGGATGAAAGTACCGGCTGGTCTTTCAACTCGATCAGGCCTGCTTGCAAGGTGAGCAAGCTGCCGATCAGGTTGCCGCTGTCCACCGAGGAGACGTACTGCGGGTGCAGGGGCGCCAGCGTGCGTGTGTCGTACCAGTTGTAGAGATGGCCGCGATAGCGCTCCAGCTTGGACATCGCTGCGAGCGTGTTCCCGGTAATTCGCAGGAAGTCTCCGGCACACAGGTAGCCCAAATCGCAGGCAGCCAGGTTTGCCAGAAGCGACATGCCGATGTTCGTGGGCGAGGTACGCGAAGCGATGACCGGGGCTGGAGCTTCCTGGAAGTTATCGGGTGCCAGCCAATTGTCCTGTGGCCCGACGAAATCGGAAAAGAAGCGCCAGGTTCGCCGTGCCGACGTCCGCAGGAACGCCCTTTGATCACCCGTCAAATTCGGCACGGGGGACACCAGCGGCACGCTGATCCACCACGTGACGGCAGGCGACGCCAGCCAGAGCATCAACACCGGGACACAGAAGATCAGCTCCGCCAGCCTGTCACCGGGCAATGCCAAGCCGAGGGCGAGGGCCAGAACGACGGCCAGAACAGGCGCGACCCACATCTCCTTGAAGAAATCGATCAAGGTATGACGCGCATTGCGACTCGCATAGGAAGGCGTGTGCCAGAGCAACAGTCCGCGGCGCGTGAACATCATCCGCACACCCGAGCGCAGGATCGCGTCCACGCAAATCAGTGTGTCATAGGGCAAAAGGACCAAGGCCAGCAATGCGATCAGAATCGAACGACCCACGGTCTTTCCGGTCAGAATCAGGTGCACCCGCCAGTCGCGATCATCTGGTTTTCGGACAAGTTCGATGACGATCGACAGCAGGGTGGGCAGGAGCACAATTCCCGCGACCACGGAGGTCCAGAACCAGGCTGGCCCTAAACCAAACAGCCAGCCCCCTGCCAGCAGGGCCAGCAGCGCTGGTGACACGAGGCTGCGCCGGAGGTTGTCAAGAATCTTCCAGACCGACAGGGCTGAGAGCGGGTTTTGTTGCCGCCTCACCTTGGATCGATCCCGGTCGATTGATTCATGGGCTGAAGCCGGTCGGGGCACGCGTGGTAGCAGCCAGCCGATCAGTTGCCAGTCGCCGCGTATCCAACGGTGCCGACGACTCGCCTCCACGGCGTAACTGGAGGGATGCTCTTCAATAATGTCTACATCGGTTATCAGTGCCGACCGCGCATATCCGCCTTCGAGCAAATCGTGGCTGAGAATAAGATTCTCTGGAAAGCGTCCATCGACCGCCTGACGAAAAGCGTCCACATCGTAAATGCCTTTGCCGATGAACGACCCCTCCCCAAAAATGTCCTGGTAGACATCCGAGACCTCGCGCGTGTAGGGATCAATGCCTGCCTCACCGGCAAACAGCTTCGCAAAGCGTGACCGGCTTGCACTGGTCAGGCTGATTGAAGTGCGAGGCTGCAGGATGGCGTAACCCTCGACCATGCATCCCTTGTTGGCATCGTAAACCGGCCGGTTGAGCGGATGAGCGATATTGCCAATCAGCGTGTGCGCCGCATCGCGAGGCAGTTGCGTGTCGGTATCGAGCGTGATGACGTACCTGATCGAGCTGAATATGGAGTTGTCACCGATAATTTTCGAGAACGCTGTTGGCGCTTCGCCCCGAAGCAAGGCATTGAATTGCTCCAGTTTTCCACGCTTGCGCTCGTAGCCCATCCACACCCGCTCAAATGAATTCCACACCCGAGGCCGGTGAAACAAATAGAAAATGCACGGTCGATCGTTACTGTGGGTTGCATTGAGCGCCATCACCGCTGCTCCCGCGTGGTCGAGCAACGCGGCATCGTCTGGCTGGGTTTGTTCGGGCGCATCAGAGAAATCCGTCAGCAAGGCAAAGAACAGGTTGGGATCGCGGTTGCCGAGATAGCGAATCTCCAGCGCTTCGATCAGATCGTCAATCTCTTGCCGCCCGGTGAGCAGCGTGGGAACAACCACTATCGTGCGATGCTGATCCGGGACGCCCCGTGAGAAATCCAAGCGTGGCAAAGTGCGAGGCGGCAGGAGCAGGGTGACCAGCAAATTCACGAGCGAGACGGCCAGCGCCGAGGTGCCGACTGCGCCGGCAATCGCAAAGAACCAGTAGCGCCAGTCCTCTGTGCCCCATCCGTCGAATGAAGAGAGCAGGGCCAACGTCCCCAGTGCAGTCAGCAACGCGATGGGGCCCAAGTAAAGGAGCAGACGGAAACCCCGGCATGCCCGGTTGATTTGCAACTTCCACGACAAACAGCACTCCACTTCACGCTCGAGCATCTGCCTCCCGTGATCGATCAGGTAATAGCCGACATGTGCAGCGCGGTCGTTGGGACTCAGCCGCTCTGCCGCCTGCTTGGCAAGATCAATGGCCTTGCGTGCCACCGCCAATTCGCTGCATGCGCTGCCTTTGGCCACGCCTTCGATGGCATGCCGATACCGATCGCGGGTGGAAAACTCCTGCTTGCCGTGCATGCCCGCCGGGTCTTCACGCAAAACCTGCTCGACGACACTGAGCGACTCTACAAAGGTCCTCCAGTCCATCGCGCTGATAAAGCGCAGGCTTCCGATGCTGTTTGCAATGGAAATCTGGTTGGTTGCTGCCGTTCGGGCGGCAGCCTCGGAAAGTGCGGTTGCGGTCACCCCCTGTTCGAGCAGTTTTTGTTCAATCCAGGTTTGCACAAACGCCATGGCAGGGCCCTGAGGCTGGAGCCTTTCGTAAAACTCCTCCATGAACGGTGCGGTCAGAGGCACGTCGGCTTTGGCAAACTCAGCGAGCAACTGGATCAACTGGTTCGAATCCTTCTCGGCCATCGCCAGCATGCGATCAGCCCACTGGATGGCGGCATCGCGCTCCTCGCGCCGATGAGCGATTTGCACCCCAACGCGGCGAAGGTTTTCCAGAAGCGCGAGTTGCAGCATGATCGGGAACCCCCACAATTCGCCCAGTCGCAGGGGTTCTACAGTTTGGTAGTCGGCAACGAACTGGGTAGCGTTGTGCGCGTCGACCCGGCCATCCATGTGCGAGATCAACTCCAGTGCCAGGTCGTAGATGCGTGGGAACCCCGCTGAGGGGCCAGCAGCCAGTCTGGGCAACTGCCGACTGTAGCCACGTGGAAGGTGCCGCCGTGCCAGGGTGATTTGCTGCTCGATCAGGTAGAAGTTGTCGAGAAGCCATGCTTCGGCCGATACGATGCCTTGCCCCGACGTGACTGCGGCGGTAACAACATCGTATGCCTCCAGCAGTACCCGGGCGTTCTCGGCCAGCCGTGCCAGCAACCGGTCCGGTCCGGGACGCGGATCGACCCGGTGTTGCCCGGCCAGAGTGACTGCGTGGCGCTTGAGCTGATCAATGCTGAACAGTTCAGAGCGCAGCAACTCGGTATCGCGCCTGTTGCGTCGTGCACGCCGGGCGCGTCCCCAAAACCGGGAGTGCTTATTGTGGGAAAAACCCTCCATCTTCATTGCCCCTGCCGCCAATCTGAGCGGCAATCACCTTGACGAACGAGATACCCGCCCCGGACCATTGTTACGGGTCAACTCGGGAGAGGGTTCAATAGCAGTCAACCCCAGGTTTGCGATCCATCTTCAACTCAACGCCGGCGTGGTCGCAACGCCAGCAGTCCCAAACCGGTGAGAAGCATCGCCAGTGTTTGGGGCTCGGAAACCTGTGTTGCCGGGGAGACCCTTAAACCGTCGAAGAAGACATAGCCTGCCACCACATTGGGGTTGACCGCGGTGTCGATGAAGTCCAGCCCGAGCCTGCCGTTGAAAGCTGGGGGCGCTGTCAGCAGGCTGTCGTCCTGGAGGAAATCTCCGATCAGATTGGGCGCGGCCTGGCCTTCAATCCAGAATAGTCTGGCATTGACCAGCCTATAGCCACCCAGCATGAATCCGCTGAAGTTGTGGGTACTGGTGCTGGTGAGCGTGGGGTCGGAACTGAGCTGAAAGAAGTCATTGCCCTGCATGCTCGCGTTGTCGTTGCCCACGACGGCAACCCCGCGCGGGTCTGAAAATGTCATCCCTGAGACAGTTCCGAAGATTGAACTGAAACTGGCCGGGTTGCCCGACGTGAGCGAATGCCCGCCATAGGAGCTCCCGTTGGTGGTGGGCCCGATGTAGGGCGATTGCGAATCGTAGCTGAAGGTGCCCGAGACGCTGGCACCGTTGTCAAACAGGCTGGCAATGGCGTTTGTGCCATATGGACTGCTGCCGGTAGAAAAGCTGTAGGCCATCGGCGTCGCGTAGGCGCCACTGACCGCACATTGAAGCATCCCAAGGAATAAGACTTTACCGAGAATTCGCAACATAGAACCCCCATTGGTGATTGAGAGTGTTCATTTTTTCAGTTCAACGAGCGCGCTTCTTGCGAACCATCAATCGGATAGGCGAATGAGTAGGCTATTCGAAATGCGCTTTCGCCACGTCGCCTGCAGCGACCTTGCCTCAATCTCCGAAAACGGCTCAGCTGATGGTCACACTGGCGCTGTCGGATTCACTTTGAGCACCCAGTCGGGCCAGGGCGCTTGACCGCAACCAAGTCTGAAGATTGCTGGCCAGTTTTGAATCTCCCATGACGTTGATATCGTGGCTCTTCACTGCTTCATTGAAGGGTCGGCGGCAGGTCCAGACCTCCGTCATTGTCCTGAGCGAGCAGCGGATGAGAACGTCCACCTCAAACCCGCTGTCATGCAGACACAAGTCAATGTCGCCGCTTTCGGACACGAGCCACCAGTCTTGCGCGCCCTGCGGGGCATCGGGGTACTCAAACTGCACGACCACCCGCCGCCTAGGAAAAATTTGTGCATCAACGCTGCGGCGCATGTCCCACATCAAAAGACCGGCGTCCAGATCGCCGTCGCTCAGGTTGGCGCCTACCCAACGGTGGCCCCATATCCCCAGGTGCTCGATGATCGGGCGCAGCTCACGGCCCGCGCGTGTGAGGTGATAAGTGGGACTGGTTTTGGCATCATGTACCTCCACGACACCGGCCTTGACGAGTTGCTTCAGACGCGTGGAGAGCAAGGTGGGTGAAAGCAAAGGTGCTCCGCGTTGAAATTCACTGAAACGTGTGCTGCCCGCCATCAGTTCACGAACGATGATCAGGGTCCAGCGTTCGCACAGCAATTGGGTTGCCTGGGCCAGTGGGCAAAATTGTCCGTAGGTTTTCATGGTCTTGGCTCCTTGTGTTGGGTCGCGCCATTGACGGCTTCAGCCCCACCGGATCGCCAATGACATGCGGCGGGAGAGAAGCCCAATACGATTGCGGGCGCTGCGACTAGGCTGGGTGACAAGGTCAGGGTACGCCCTGATGGAGACCGGGTCAAGGCGGGGTTTGGGCTGCGGGTGAACTACAGATCCTGTACTTCACAGCCACGAGGCGGAGCGATAAGGTGAAGTCACTTCGATCCGAGACCGGATTTGAAGGGACTTTTCTTAACTACTGGAGAACAACATGACTCAATCACTGTATGAGCGCCTGGGCGCCACCGCAGGCATTACTCGGCTGGTAGGCGATCTCGTTGACAACCACATGGCTAACCCAAAAATAGCCACCCGGTTTGCCCAGTCCAACCTGTCCGCAGTAAAAAATGGCGCTGCGACTTTCATGATCGCCGCAACGGGCGGACCTGATGTCTACAAGGGCAAGGACATGCTGGCAACGCACAAGGGCATGAACATTGCCGCATCCGAGTTCATGGCCGTTTTGGACGACGCATTGGGTGCCTTGCAGAAGAACGGGGTAGAGCAGCGGGAGCAGGAGGAAGTGCTCTTCGCCCTGTACAGTATGCGCTCGCAGGTCGTGCTGGTGTGAGGGTTCGGGTTGGGCCGTAGCAGCATGCCTGCTTTCAGAGCCCGCCCCGGGTTCCTGCCTCAGTTCTTGAACTCAGCCGCGCGCTTGCCCATGTTGGCCATCATGGCCTCTTGCAGGTCTTCGCTCATCAGCATGGCGGCGTTCCAGGTGGCCACGTAGTTCAGGCTGTCGGTCACCGAGTGGTCGCGGGCGTAGGTGATCATCTCCTTGGCGCCGCGAATCGACAGCGGTGACTTGGAGGCGATGGTCGCCGCAATTTCGCGCACGCCAGCGTACAGGGCTTCACGCGAGTCAAACACGGTGTTGACCAGCCGGATCTCTTTGGCCTCAGCCGCGTTGAAACGCCGACCGGTGTAGGCCAGTTCGCGGGTGATGCCTTCGCCCACCAGTTTGGGCAGGCGCTGCAAGGTGCCCACGTCGGCTGTCATGCCAATGTCGATTTCCTTGATGGTGAAGTAGGCATCGCTGGAGCAATAGCGCATGTCGGCACAGGTGATGAGGTCAATTCCGCCGCCCACGCAGCCGCCGTGAATGGCCGCCAGCACCGGCTTGCGGCAGCGCTCCAGGCTGGTCAGGGTGTCTTGCAGGTCCAAAATCAGACGGCGCAGGTTTTCGCGGGTGCGACCATCGCATTCATCGTGAATTTGTGGCCCCACACCCATCATCATTTCCAGGTCAATTCCGGCGGTGAACAGCTTTCCTTCGCCTTCCAGAATGGCCACGCGGGCGTCGGGCGTCTGATCGACCCAGCGGAAGGCTTGGCGAATTTCGCTCCACATGTCGGCGTTCATGGCATTGGCTTTTTCCGGGCGATTGAGCCGCACGGTGGCAATGTGGCTTTCCAGTGTGACGGTGAGGGTCTTGTAAGTCATGTTGATGGAATCTGTTGCGGTGTTCGATGGGTTGGTGGTCGGCGTTTTGGCTGCAGGGGCGGGAGGGGCCTGCAGCGCCACGGCGAGTTCAAAACCTTGCTTGATGGCGCGCTTGGCGTCCAGTTCGGCGGCCTTGTCGGCCCCGCCAATCAGGTGCACCGTGAGGCCCGCGGCCACCAGGTCGGCCTGCAGCTCGCGCTGCGGGTCTTGCCCAGCGCACACGACGATGGTGTCGGCGGGAATGATTTTTTCCTGGTCACCGATGCTGATGTGCAGGCCCGCATCGTCGATCTTGCGGTAGGTCACACCGGGAATCATCTCCACATGGCGGTTCTTGAGGGAAGTGCGGTGAATCCAGCCAGTGGTCTTGCCCAGGCCGTCGCCGACCTTGCTGACCTTGCGCTGCAGCAGAAAGACCTTGCGCGGGCTTTTCTCGATGTGCGGGGTGGTCAAACCCCCGCGTGTCTTGTAGCCGGTGTCCACACCCCATTCGGCGAAGAACTTGGCGGGGTCCAGACTCGGGCTGGTGCCTTCGTGCAGCAGGTACTCGGCCACGTCAAAGCCGATGCCGCCTGCGCCAATCAGCGCGACGGTTTGGCCCACAGATTTTTTGTCACGCAACACGTCCAGATAACTCAGTACTTTGGGGTGGTCGATGCCCTCGATGGCAGGCAGGCGCGGCGTGATGCCGCTGGCCAGCACCACCTGGTCAAAGCCGGCAGCGCTCAAGTCCTTGGCGTTGACCCGCGTGTTCAGCTTGAGCTTGACGCCGGTGAGCTCGATCTGGCGGGCGTAGAAGCGCAAGGTCTCAAAAAACTCCTCCTTGCCCGGAATCTGCTTGGCGATGTTGAACTGGCCGCCTACTTCTGAGCCTGCGTCAAACAGCGTTACGTCAAAGCCGCCGAGTGCTGCCGTGGTGGCAAAGCTCAAACCGGCCGGGCCGGCACCCACCACCGCAATACGGCCCTTGGACTTGGCGGGCGCAATGTTGAGCAGCGTCTCGTGGCAGGCGCGGGGGTTGACCAGGCAAGACGTGATCTTGCCGCCAAAGGTGTGGTCCAGGCAGGCCTGGTTGCAGCCGATGCAGGTGTTGATCTCGTCGGCCTTGCCTTGCTCGGCCTTGCGCACAAACAGCGGATCGGCCAGGAAGGGGCGGGCCATGGAGACCATGTCGCAAAAACCATCGGCCAGCAGTTGCTCGGCCACTTCAGGCGTGTTGATGCGGTTGGTGGCAATCAGGGGAATGCCCACCTTGCCCTTGAGCTGCTTGGTCACCCAGGCCCAGGCGCCGCGTGGCACTTTGGTGGCAATGGTGGGAATGCGTGCTTCGTGCCAGCCAATGCCGGTGTTGATGATGGTGGCGCCGGCCGCTTCGAGCGCCTGCGCGAGTTGCACCACTTCTTCCAGTGTGGAGCCACCCTCGACCAGATCGAGCATCGACAGGCGAAAGATGATGATGAAATTCTTGCCGACCTTCTCGCGGGTGCGGCGCACGATCTCCACCGGAAAGCGAATCCGGCTCTTGTAGTCGCCGCCCCATTCGTCGTCGCGCTGGTTGGTGCGCGCGGCAATGAATTCGTTGATCAGGTAGCCTTCCGAGCCCATGATCTCGACACCGTCGTAGCCGGCGTACTGGGCCAGGGCCGCGCAGTTCACAAAGTCTTCAATGGTTTGGGCGACTTCTTCGGTCGAGAGGGCCTTGGGCTTCATCGGGTTGATGGGGGCCTGCAAGGCACTGGGCGCGACCAGATCGGAATGGTAGGCGTAGCGGCCAAAGTGCAGAATCTGCATGGCGATCTTGCCGCCGGCCTTGTGCACGGCGTCCACCACGGGCTTGTGTTTGTCGGCTTCGGCTTGCGTCGTCAGGCGTGCGCCACCCGGCATCGGGCGGCCCCGGTCATTGGGGGCGATGCCACCGGTCACGATCAGCCCAACACCGCCAGCGGCGCGCTCGGCGTAAAACGCGGCCATGCGGGCAAAACCGTCCTTGACTTCTTCCAGGCCCACGTGCATGGAGCCCATGAGCACGCGGTTGGGCAGGGTGGTAAAGCCCAGGTCGAGCGGGGCCAGAAGGTGGGGGTAGGTGGTCATGGCGGGGCAATCCTCAATTGAATGCAGGGAGGTGGGTGGAAATCGACCCTGCCGGGCGCGGTTTGGTCAAACAGCACAGGGTCGGTTGCCGCAGTTTAGGAGAAACATCACGTTTATGCAACTGGTTGCATAAACTCGGCCGGGCGCATAGACTGCGGCCATGTCCTTGTCCCACGCGGTACTTACTTCGTTGATCGAGAAGTCGTCTTCCGGTTTCGATCTGGCGCGTCGTTTTGACAAGTCCATTGGCTACTTCTGGCATGCCACACACCAGCAGATTTACCGGGAACTGGCGCGCATGGAGGCAAGCGGCTGGATAAGGTCCAGTGCCGCACCGGATGCCGGGCTCACGCGCAAGCGCATTTACGAGGTGCTGCAAGCCGGGCGCGAGGAGCTGCGCCGATGGGTCAGCGAGTCTTCTGCGCCCATCGATTTGCGCGACGAATTCATGGTGCGCCTGCGCGCCGACGCTGCCATCGGCCCGCTGGGCTTGGGGTCTGAACTGGAGCGCCGCATCGCGCTGCATGAAGCCAAGCTGACCGTGTACCGTGAGATCGAGGCGCGTGATTTTGCGCCCGACCAAGCACTGGGGCGCGAGGCACGCATTCACCACATGATCCTGAAAAAAGGCATCTTGTACGAGCAGGATTCGATTGCATGGGCGCAAGAGATGCTTGAACTGCTACAAACTGTGTAGCTGCTCAGGCATATTCAACGGGGGATACAGCTCAAAAAGTCTTGAAACTTTAGGCCGCCAGGTAATTTTGCACCGGTTCAATAGTGTGGCGAAACTCAAAGCGTGAACGTAAACTGATCGACCAGCGCGCCGGGTGTACGCGAGCCACCCAGGGCGCGCTGAAAATAGGTATCCACCGCGGGGTCAATCTCGGCATGAGTGGTGAGCGCCATGAGTTTGCTGCCCAGTGCGTTGTACAGGCTCTCGTCCCAGCGCAAGTCCTTGATGGGCCCCACAATCTCGCCGCCCTCCACCCAGAAGCAGGCGTAACGCGTCATGCCGGTCACGCGGGCTGATACCGGATCACTCCAGTTGAGGTAGTGCAAATTGGACAGGTACAGCCCTGTGCCCAGGGCGTTCAGAACATCGTGTTCCGCCAGCGATCCGGTTCCCACGTCCAGAGCGCGCGGTGCCTCACCCTCGGCGGCTCCGTTGGCCAGCAGGCCATACTCCTTGGCGGTGCGTGAACTGACCAGCAAATTCCTCAACTCGCCGTTTTCAATTAGCGGCATGGTCGTCGGGGACACTTCGCCCAAATCGTTGAAGCGCGGGGCAAGGCCCAGGCCGAAGTTTTCGTTGATCTGCAACAGCGACGACAGGCGGGCTTGCTTTTCCGCGAGTTTCTTGAAGGGGCTGCGGCCCTGCTTCCAGGCGGCCGCAGAAAGCGCATTCCAGCCCAGTATCCCCACCAGGTCAGAAAACGCCCGTGGTGCGAGGTAGGTGCGGTAGGCGCCGGGTTTGACGTGCTGCTGCGGTTTGTCCAGCAGTTGCAGCAGCGTTTTGGTGCGTTGCAGGTTGGCTGCCCAGTCGGCGGCGTTCCAGTGCGAACCGGCGTAAACGCCCTTGGCCGCTTGCGGTCCGTTGTAAAGTGAATAATCCAGAAAGAAAGTTTCAGTGGCGAACCAGTGACTCTGGCCTTTGGAGTTTTTATTGGCCCGAATCACGGCGCCACCGGCATAAATTCCAGCCAGGTCACACCCCTGCGCTTGCCCCGCCACTGCGCGGACCACCTCGGTGGGCGAGAGCAGCGCACCCCGGAACTCTTCACTGCTGCAGCCATGGTTCTCGATCGGCACCTGGTTCGGATCGACCGGCAACACAGCCACTTCATCGCGGCAAGCCTGTAACAGGCGCATCGCCGCGGCCTGATCCGGTTCGTGATCGCCACTGAGTGTGCGACTCTTTTCTACCGTGCGCCCCTGGCTTTGCAGACGAATTGCCAGACTGAGCTGCTCGACGTCCGTGTTCTGGCGCACGCGGTTGCCGTTGAAGCGGATGAACAGCGATTCTTCGGCGCTGATGTTGATGGTGGCTTCTTCGCCATCGCTCAACCGGGGCAACAGGTCGGCGCAAAGCCGGTCAAAATGCTGTTGCACTGCGGTGATGAAGTCAAGGCGTTTCATGATTGACCTCCGAACACTTCAACATCGCGGAACAGGCAGGGCGGCGAGGCATGGCCGACCCGAATCACCTGACTGGGTTCGCCCTTGCCACAAAAGGCGGTGCCAAAGGCCAGAGCCTCGCGACCAACACCGGCGAGCCGGTTCCAGAAGTCCACCGTGATGCCGCGGTAGTTGGGATTGCGCACCACGGCACCGAGTTGGCCGTTCTCGATCAGCTGACCGTGTTCGCATCCGAACTGGAACTTGTTGCGGTAGTCGTCAATCGACCAGGAGCGATTGGTGCTCATCAGCACGCCATGCCCGACCTGACCGATGAGCTCATCGAGGGAGGCGCTGCCCGGTTCGAGGTTGATGTTGGCCATGCGGTCGATTGGCGCCCGGTTCCAGGAAGCAGATCGGAAGTTCGCCACGCCGGGCAGCCCTGAGCGCACCTGGGACTCCAGCGAGCCCAGGCCGCGTTGCAAAATACCGTTCTCGATCAGCAACTCCTTGGTGGCACGGTGGCCACCGTCGTCAAAGGCGTAGCTGGCCAACTCGTGCGTGCGGGTCGGATCAAAGGAGACGTTCATGAGCTTTGACCCGTACTGAAGGTGACCAAAATCCTGTGCCTTCACGAAGCTCCAGCCGGCGTAGTTGCGCTCGTCACCCAGAATGCGATCGAGTTCAAGCGGGTGCCCGATGGACTCGTGAATCTGCAGCATCATCTGGTCGGGCATCAGGATCAAGTCCATGCGTTTGGAGGGGCAGTTGTCGGCACCGAGCAGCGCCAACGCGTCGCGCGCGGTGCGCTCGCCCTGTTGCACCAGCTCGGCGCGGTCAAAAACTTCGCCGCCAAACTGACCGGTGCGAGACCAGGTTCGGGTTTGCGACTCAAGAGCTTGTGCCGCGGTCGCCGACAGTGTGATGTCCACCATGTCGAAGCTTTGCTGCGTGTCCGAACCGTTGGAGGAAAAATAGTTGATCTGGGTCTGGATGATCATCGCGCTGGCGCTGCGATTGGCGATCAGATCCGACAGCTTCATGGCTTGCGAGGCGGCCACCAGGCAGTCGGTGATTTCGGCCAGACTGGTGGCGTCGAGCTCGCGCCCACGTGGGCTGCGGTAGCTGCCGGTCGCCTTGGGCCGCTGCAGGGCCGAGAATTCGTACGCTTTTTGGTCACTGGTGGCACCGGTGGTGGCAAGGGCGCGGTCAAACGCGCGCCTCAAACCCGTGCTGCTCAGATCGGAGGTGGCCGCATAGCCGAAATGCCCGTTCACCAGCACCTCGCACATCGCGCCTTCTTCCAGAGTGCTCTGGTTGGCCTCGGGGCGGTCGTTGCGCACGGTACGCTGGGTCGTGATCTCGCGCGAGTAGCGCAGGCCCGCCCATGGCGCCGATTTCAGCGCGTATTGCAGGGCAGACTGATGGGGGATGACGGTGTTTGGCATGGGCAGTGGCGGCGCGTCGATTGTGGCGTCAGTTTCCAAAAATGGGTTTATTGGAACACGTCGTCGCCTTTGCTCGAACGAGCCGCGTGCGACCGTCCGGGGCAGGTGCAACGCAGCCCGGCCCCAATCAGTTTTCGATAGCGGGGCTACAAACTCAGTCGCCGCTCGCTCTCAAAGTATCGGTTCTGACCATTGACGGGGTCCAAAAACTCAACTGACCTGGCCAGCAATTGCAGGGGGTGGTTGTGGTCTATCTGGCCCTGCGGGGTCAAGGTCGGGTACAAGCCATCGCCCAAAATCGGCAAGCCCAGCGCCGCCATGTGCACACGCAGCTGATGGCGTTGGCCGGTCACGGGGCGCAGGCGGTAGCGGGCCAGGGCACCGCGCACCTCCAGCACGTCCACGTGGGTGACGGCATTGGACGGGCCGTCTACCTCGTGCTGCAGCATGAAGTGGCCCGCCTCTTCAATCCGGCTTTTGCGGGTTAGCGGCATTGGCAATTCCGCCCGCCAGGGCGCGATGGCCTCGTAGATTTTGTGGACTTCACGTTGCCGGAACAGAGCCGCATAAGCACCGCGGCTGCTTTTTTGCACAGAAAACATCACCAGACCGGCGGTGTCGCGGTCAATGCGGTGGATGGGGACCAGATCGTTGAGGGCGAGCCTGCGCTTGAGGCGCACCAGCACCGTCTGCTGCAAATAGCCGCCCGACGGCATGACGGGCAGGAAATGCGGCTTGTCCACCACGATCAGGTGCTCATCCTGATACAGGATGACTTCGTCAAACGGAATGCGCGCCTCATCGGGCACTTCGCGGTAGTAGTACAAATGGCCGCCGCTGGTGTAGGCGTGCTCTGGTGTAACGCATTGGCCGTTTTCATGGATCACCAGGCCATCGCTCATGCGCTGGTGCCAGATGCCACTGGGGACGGCCGGAAATCGTGCCACCAGGAAATCAAGCACTGTTGGCCAGGGGCCAGCGGACAGGGTTACGCAGCTGGGACCCACGCCGTCGCGAGCCGGGGGGACGACCGGAGTGGGTGCTTGGCTCAAGGCTGGTCGGCGGGGTCAGACCCGCTCAAACACCACATCCCACACGCCATGCCCGAGCTTGATGCCGCGGTTCTCGAACTTGGTTAAAGGGCGGTAATGCGGCTTGGGCGCGTAGCCGCCGAGTTCGGGGTGAGACAGCGCGGCGGTGTTCTTCAAAAGCGGTTCGGCGCAGAGAACCTCCAGAATCTGCTCGGCGTAGGGTTGCCAGTCGGTGGCGCAGTGGATGTAGCCACCCACCTTCAGGCGCGCGGCGAGTTTGGCGATCAACGGGCTTTGAATCAGGCGGCGTTTGTTGTGCTTTTTCTTGTGCCACGGGTCTGGGAAAAAGATGTGCACGCCGTCCAGGCTTTGCAGCGGTAGCATGTGGTCGATGACCTCGACCGCGTCATGCGCGACGATCCGGATATTGCTCAAACCCTGCTCGCCAATGCGCTTGAGCAGCGCGCCCACGCCGGGCTCGTGCACCTCGCAGCACAGGAAGTTCTTCTCCGGCATCACCGTGGCAATGTGCGCCGTGGCCTCGCCCATGCCAAAGCCGATTTCCAGGATAACGGGCGAAACTTCAATGCCATTTTGGCCTCTAGCCCTTTCTGCATCTGCATAAGAAGCTACAAAATTCATAGTACTGGATTGATGCGGCAGCAGAAACTTCGGGCCTATGTCTTGCAGAGCCTTGGTTTGACCCGTGGTGGTGCGTCCGGCGCGGCGCACAAAACTCTTGATTTCTTTCGGATAGGCCACGCCCTCGGGTGCGCTGCCCCGGATGCGGCGCTTGCGGGGGCCCGCAGGAGCGTCTGCGGGCGGCTCATGGGCAGTGGCTTTGGGGTCGGTGGGGTTTGCTTCGTTCACGGGACTCGATTGTAAAGAGGTGGCCCGGCACCTCCGGCCGCGCTGAGTCCTGGCAAGAGGTCAAAAAGAATAGCTGAGACGAATGGCGACCGGCATGTTCACTTCGATCGTTTTTGGCTGGTGTGCCAGCCCCATGGGTATTCCGCCGCGCAGCATGACCACATTGCGGCCTTGATCGATGTCGATGCGACGGTACCGCACATCGGCCTGAACATGCCAGTGCGCATCGAGCGCCATGCGCCAGGCCGCTGCCAGCTCGATCTGGCGCGTGCTGCCCAAGGGCAACACGGTTCGATCGTGACCTGGCAGGTCCGCCACCATGCTCGACGTCAGGGGTGCGCCAAACCAGGCCTGCACGACCCACTGGTGCGGGGCGGTCGCGGTCGTCCACAATGTTCCCAGCCAGGCACTCGTCCACTCATACCGCTCCGGGTAACCAACAGCCCCCGCAGTGGAGGCGATATTGCGCCAGACCAACCCTCGTGAAACACGACCGGCAATTTGCCATTGTTCATTCAAATTGAAGCCCGCTTGCAGGTTCAGATCTTGCATTTTTAACGTTGAATGCGAAGCAACGGGAACGCCAGTTGAGGTCTGTCCGTCATAGTGGCGCGGGCCATCCAGTTGCGCTGCGCCAGCCCGGTAGTCCCAGCCTTCGCAGCGCAACCCAACGCTCATTTCCGGGCCTTCAAGTGTCCCTGATTCATGGACCAGTTTGCGCCCCAACGTATCAAACTCGTCCCATTGACTCGTGGCGCTGACCAGCGCAACTTGCCACTGGATCGACGGCTCAGGACAAACAGCCCAAGCCGAGGGAGCCATTGAACACAGCAGCAATGCAAGGCTCGTCGCGCCTGCTCGGTTGCGCTGAACAGCCTTGCCTGCCATCACATCAGAGAGCTCCAGCTCACTGCGGCATTACCTTCGTAGATGCCGTCGCCATTGGCATCGAGTTCCTGCAGCACCTGGGTGCTGGAAAGTGCCGTCAGTTTGAGTTTCGAGTTCCCTGCGCCGGTGATCACCAGGACGCCCCTTGCCGGGTAGTTGTCGGCCGGGTAGTTGACGAACGGCGTGACGGTTGCAAAAGCCACCGACTGTGAAGAAATAGCAGAACTGGTCAAGTTCCCGGTGATGGAGTAGCTGGTCAGATATCCATACGTCAGGTCAGGGGTTCTGGCACTGGTGCCGGTGTAATTTGCCAGCGTGATCGAGCGGGTGGCTTGACCGGCATAGGTGCCCGACACTGACAGCGACGGGGTCGAGACGGTGGTGCTCAGATGGTTGACACCCGAGGCACTGATCGAGACATTCAGCGAGCCATTGACGCCCGCGCTGAACTGGTTGTCTGAAATGGTCAGACCATTGAAGGTCATGGTCAGACTGCTGCTGTAGGTGTCGGAGCCGAAGTCTCCCGTGACCGTATGAACCGTAAACCCCATGGATCCGCCCAAAGTGCCAAAGGTGTCCACGCAGTTGTTGCTCGTGATGGAGATGCTGTCTCCGCCTGAGATGACATTGTTGTTGTCCGCATCAGTGGCGGAAACCGACAAACTGCCGCTGGAACACGGAACGGTCGCCGATTGAATGACCCCCACCAATTGTGGAGTGGACGTGGCCGAGGCCAGATACCCGGGCAGTTTGCTCAACTGCTCGCGCGCGAAGCGGAACAACACGCGTTCGTCAATGATCCTGACACCCGTCAGGAGCTCGGCGCCGAACAGGGGTAACTGGGCCGAAGTCAGCGTGTCTTGGGCAACGACGGTCTGATTCGCGCTGGTCAAGGCAGCGGTTAGTGCGGGCGCCGGGCCAGGTCCTCCATCCCCGCCGCCTCCACAGGCGGACAGACCCAGGATACCCAGGGCAACAGCAAGCGATTTCATTGGATCCCCCAATCTTTGTGTCAAAAGCCAGCCCTGTCTGATGTGGTGCCATTGAAATGGTGGATTGACGCTGGCAAAACAACCCAACGCGGAATCAATATGGCCTTGAACTGCGCTATTGTCTATACCTGTGGCAGGATTTTTCTGAAAAATCTGAAGGTGCTTTTGACAAATATCACCCGATCGCGTGTTGCCTTCGGAGTTACTCGATGGGCGACGGCACAGCAGGAGTCCCGCCGGGCGAAAACGGCCAGGCTTGGACCCAGGACAACAAGGCTTGCGACACACCGCCATCTGCCGGGCGCAAACCCAACACCTCCGCAGCCCGGTTGAGCGCCGCCAGCGGGTTCGACGTGTCCAGTGCCTGCGCGCCGTTCTGCTTCGAGAGTTTCTCGCCGTCGGCGCCCAGCACCAGCGGGGTGTGCAGGTGGCGCGGCGTGGGCAGATTCAGGGCGCGCTGCAGCAGGATTTGCCGCGCGCTGTTGTCGGTGAGGTCCTGCCCGCGCACCACGTCGGTGATGCCTTGCGCGGCGTCGTCCACGACCACGGCCAGTTGGTAGGCAAAGCAGCCATCGGCACGCTTGAGTACAAAGTCGCCAACCTCAAGCTGCACATTCTGGCGCTGCATCCCGAGTCGACGGTCGGTCCATTTGATCTCAGTAGCTCCTGAATTAATAGCTGTATGCGTATATTTGACAGGGTTTATAGCCGTATTTTCTATATAAATATCAGTGCGCAGTCGCCACGCCCTGCCGGCGCGGCCATGCAGTCCCGCGCGACAGGTGCCGGGGTATACCAGTTCGGCATGACGCTCCCGACTCAGGCCCGGGAGGTGTATCGCCAATTCAATGTCCTTGCGCGAACAGGCGCAAGGGTAGGCGAGCTTGTGCGAGACCAGCTGATCGAGGGCCGACTGGTATCGGGCAGCGCGCTGCGATTGCCATACCGGCGGTTCATCGGGGGTCAGGCCGCAGTCGGCGAGTTGCTGCAGGATGATGCGGTCCATGCCCGCCACGCATCGCGGCGTGTCCACGTCTTCGATGCGCACCAGCCATTGGCCGCCATGGGCTTTTGCATCGAGCCAACTGGCCAGTGCGGCGACCAGGGAGCCTTGGTGCAAGGGCCCGGTGGGGGAGGGGGCAAAACGCCCAATATAGGTCGTGGCCCCCACGCTCGCCATGAATTTATACGATGGACAGGGCCAGTTCAAGGCCTGAGACGAAGGCGTCTTCGACTCGGTGGCCCAGGCACCAGTCGCCACAGACGCCCAGATTGGTGCCAGCGTCCCACAGGTGGGATTTACCCAGTGGTACGGTGGTTTGGGCGTAGGGCCAGCGCATTGTGTCAACGTGAGCCGGTACGGCCCGAATGCCGGTAATTTCGGCAAAGGCCTTGAGCAGCTTGGCCTGGATGCGCGCGGCGTCGTCCTCCAGGTGCTCTTGAGACCAGGCCGGGCTGGCCTGGATGGTCCAACGCTCGACCGCGCCGCGGCCGGGTTTGCTCGACTCGCGGGCCAGCCAGGCAATACGGTGGTGGGTGCTTCGCGCCGCGTTCCACTGCGGCCCCAGCGTGGTCAGGCCCGGTTGCATCGCTTGGGGAAAGGCCAGCATCAGGGTCCAGCAGGGTGCCATCTTGACCACATCGAGTTGTTGTCCGAGTCCGTCGGCCTGCTGCGACGTGTTGAGCAACAGGCGGGCTGGCTCGGCAGGGATGGCCAGCACCACGGCGTCGAAGCTTGAAAACACCTGCTGGGTGCCTAGCGGCCCCTGGGTGCGTAATTGCCACAGGTGGGAGTGCAGGGTGTCGCGCTCCAGGTGGGTTACGCGGGTTTCGAGCTCGACATCGTGTTCGTTCATCAGCGGCAGGGCCCAGCGGCTGGCCAGCGCGTTCATGCCCGGCGTGGCCACCCAATGGGGTTCCTGGGGCGGCAAGCCGACGTCGGCCACACGGCCTACCTCGTCGAGCACGCGCACGGTATTGGCGCTCCAGCGCTTGCACAGATCGGGCACGGTTTGCAGAGCCCGCACAAAGCGCGGATCACGTACAGTGAAATATTGCACGCCCGGGTCGAAGGTGCCAAAGGCGCTGGCCCGCGTGGCCATTCGCCCACCAATGGCCTGGCCAGCCTCGAAGACGGTCACCTGATGACCGCCCTGGGCCAGCGTGCGGGCGCATGCAATACCGGCCATGCCAGCCCCCACCACAGCAACGTGTTTCGGCTTGGGTTTGGAGCGGAGATTGGTTTTGGATTTCTTCATGAGCGGTGATTCCAGGTGGTGTTGTATACCGTGCACTTTACACGCCCCGGTGCCGTTCGAGCAAGGCGGAGCGGGTTAGCGGGCTTTCGAGCTGTGTTAACCACCATTGCAACGCGCGCCCGGATTCGGTGCCGGCGGCACTGCGCCAGGCGTAGTGGACGCGCACGATGCGCTGCGCACGCAGCATTTGCTTGACCACGAGGCGACCGGTCTCAATGTAGGGGCCAGCCATGCATTCAGGAACAAACCCGACTCCCATGCCGCGCAACTGGGCATCGAGCTTGGCTTGCAGGGTGGCCACTGTGAACACGTCCTGGCCGCTGAGCAGGCCCAGGGTCATGCCAGCGCCCCGCACCACGGTGTCGGCCACGGCAATGGCCCGGTGGGCGCGAACGACCTCGTCGCCCAGCGGCTCTGCCGCCCTGGCCAGTGGATGGTGGGGCGCGACGGCATAGACAAACCGCACGTCCCCCAGGAGCTTGCTTTGAAGGCCAGATTTCGCCTCCGGCTCGACCACGCCCAATGCCAGGTCGGCCTGGCCCGAACTCAGGGCTTCGAGCGTGCCCGAGAGTGTTTCATTGCGCAAGCGGATGCGCGTGGGTGGGTTGAGCTCGAAAAAGCTAGCGCACAACTCCATGACCGTGGCTTCGGCGATGATGCCGTCCACGGCGATGGTGAGTTCGCTCTCCCACCCGGTGGCCACGCGTTTGACCCGGTTCGCCACAGCCTCGATGTCTGTTAGCAAGCGGGCACCCTCGCGCAGCAATTCCCTGCCGGCGGGCGTCGGGCGGGCCTGGCGCGAACTGCGGTCATAGAGCAGCACGTCCAGCGCCTCCTCAATCTGGCGCACCCGGTAACTCAGCGCGCTGGGCACCACGCCAAGTTCGCGAGCAGCGGCCGCAAAGCTGCCAGCTTGTTCGATGGTCTGCAGCAGGGTCAAGACCTCGGGCGTCAACGCATGGCGATGAATTTGCATAGTCGATCAATTTAAATTCAAATAATTTGAATGATGCCATCAAACAGATTGCACTGCCGGGATGCCTTGCGCGCCTACAGTTGGAGCTGATCAAGGAGATTTCATGTTGACAGTGCGCCAATCAAAGGACAGAGGCTTTGCCGACCACGGCTGGCTCCAGTCGCATCACAGTTTTTCATTCGCCGGGTACTACGACCCGCAGCACATGGGCTGGGGCAATCTGCGCGTAATCAACGAGGACTGGATTGCTCCGGGCAAGGGGTTCGGTACCCATGGCCATCGCGATATGGAAATCATCACCTACGTGCTCAGTGGTTCGCTCGCTCACAAGGACAGCATGGGCAACGTTGTGGCCATTCCACCAGGCGATGTGCAGCGCATGAGCGCGGGCACGGGCGTGCAGCATAGCGAGTTCAATCATGCGCCCGATGCGACCACACATTTGTTGCAGATATGGATTGAACCCAATGTGATGGGGGTTGAGCCCGGCTATGAGCAAACCACATTTGAGGATGCAAAAAAGCGCGGCCAGCTTTGTCTGGTGGCATCAAACGATGGCGTGCAGGGTTCTGTCACGATTCATGCCGATGCCCGTTTGTATGCCGGGTTATTTAACCGCGGCGAGTCGGCCACTTTGGCGCTGGCACCTGGACGAAAAGCCTATGTGCACCTGGTGCGCGGCGAGCTCTGCGTCAACGGGGTGGTGCTTGCTGCGGGCGATGCGGGCTTGATGGATGGCGAGCCCGAAATCACGTTGGCACAAGGCGTTGGCGCTGAGGTGCTGGTGTTTGATCTGGCTGCCTGAGCAGTCAACAAGTTTTTTCAATCGGGTCATTGAGCCCATTTCAGGAGTATTCAAAATGACAAAAGTAGCAGTCGTATTTCACTCAGGTTACGGTCACACCCAGCGCATGGCGCAATCGGTGGCCGAGGGCGCGGGGGCGGAACTGGTGCCCATTGATGCCGAGGGCAATGTCACGGACGAGGGCTGGGCCACGCTGGGCGCGGCCGACGCCATCATCATGGGCTCGCCAACCTACATGGGCAGCGTGAGCTGGCAGTTCAAGAAGTTCGCCGATGCTTCGAGCAAGCCCTGGTACAGCCAGGCCTGGAAGGACAAGGTGTTTGCCGGATTTACCAACAGCGCGACGATGAACGGCGACAAGCACTCCACGTTGCACTACCTGTTCACATTGGCCATGCAGCACAGCGGTCTGTGGGTGGGCACAGGGATGATGCCCAGCAACGCCAAGGCCGCCAAGCGCAGCGACATCAATTACGTGGGGTCCTCGGCAGGCGCAATGGCGCAGTCGCCTTCGGACGCGTCGGTCGATGAAATGATCCAGGGCGATCTCGATACGGCGCGCTTGTTTGGCCAGCGGGTGGCAGAAACGGTCGCCAGACTGGTGCGATGAAACTGTTGCATTAGCGTGACGCCGGTCCCGGTTCTTTTCCGAACCGGGCGCACAACAGGGCAGAATTCGGGTTGGTAACAATAATAGCCGTTAAGGCCAATCCAAATGAACCGATCTGTCTGCTTTTTGGCCATGCTGGCCGGGTGTAGCGTTGGAGTTGCCCAAGCGCAAATTACCGCCTCGGAGTCGGATTTTCTGACGGAAGTTCCGATCGTGCTATCGGTCTCACGCCTGTCCCAGCCGCTTGACGAAACCCCAGGCGCGGTCACGGTGCTTGACCGGGACATGATCCGCATGAGCGGTGCGCGCGACGTGGCCGACTTGCTGCGACTGGTGCCGGGATTTCAGACCAGCACCTCGTTTGAATCAGGCGCGCCCCTGGTCAGCTACCACGGTGGATTTGAGCAGTTCTCGGGCAGGATCCAGATTTTGGTTGATGGTCGCTCGGCCTATTCGCCCTACATCCTGGGCAGCGTCGCGCCGGGTCTGCAGACGGTGGCGCTGCAGGACATTGAACGCATCGAGGTCCTGCGCGGATCCAACTCGGCCGCCTATGGAGCGCGCGCCTTTCTGGGCGTGATTAACATCGTCACCCGTCATACCTTTGACACGCAGGGCCCGCAAGTGAGCGTGGCCGTCGGTGAAAACGGCGTTCGCGATGCCGGTGCCCGTTTTGGCTGGAGCCTGGACGATGCCAGTTTTCGATTGACGGCCGATAGTCGGGGCGATTCCGGTTTGGCCGGAGCGAATGGACGCAATCGGGTTAACCGTGTCAATTTTCGCGCGGACCTGCGCACCACCAGCAATGACGAGGTACAAGTTCGGGCCGGAGGCTTGACCATAGATGCGGGCAAGGGATTTGTCGGCAATGTTGACAATCTTGCGCGCGATGCGGCCTTCAATTCTGGGTATGTGCAGCTCGATTGGCGGCGCAGCATAAGTGGCGATGAAGATTGGGCGGTCAGAATTTCCCACATGCGCGAGCGCAATTGGGATTCCTATCCCTATTCCATCGCCTGGATTCCGCCCTCGTATGGGCTGGGCAGCAGTGTGGAAGTTTCGACCAGCGGGAGCGCCAGCACCAGCGTTGCGTCTCTGCAGCACACGATTCGATTCGGAAACACGGTGCGTCTGGTTTCCGGAGCGGAGTTTCAGCGTGAATCGGTGGCATCACGGCCTCTGTACAACACGGATGCGGCTCTGGTCACTGAATTTAGCCGTGTTTTTGGCAATGCGGAATGGCGGCCTCAGCCCGATTGGGTGGTCAATGGCGGTGCCATGATGGAGCACAGCAGCGTCAGCGGCACCAGTGTGGCGCCGCGCTTGATGGTCAACTGGCACGCCAGCGAGGCTCACACTCTGCGTGCGGGCATCTCCAAGGCCTATCGTCCGCCCAGTGTTTATGAGAAAAGCATGGACGTGCGTTTTTCCTCCAATGGCGTGCTGCTCAGAATCACGCATCTGGCGCGGGGCCAAGTTGACCCGGAAAGCCTGCTGGTGCGGGAGATCGGTTATCTGGGCAATTTCCCCAGGCTAAGGGCCAGTGTGGACGTGCGTGTATTTCAGGAGCAGGTTGGCGGGTTCATTCGGAGTACGACCTACCCGAACTCGATTTCGCAGCTCTTGCCAGTCAATCCGCGCGACTATGTCAACGCCGAGGATTTCACGATTCGCGGCCTGGAGTATCAATTGAAATGGCGCCCCTGGTCTGGTGCCATGGTCATCATCAATCAGAGCTACATCAAAAATACTTCCACCGATGAAGATGTCGCATTGGCCGCGCCCGATCTGACCAGCTCACTCACCTATTTTCAGAAGTTGCCCGCCAATATTGACTTGAGTCTGATGGTTCAAAAGGGTGGAATCATGGCGCTACAAGGCGGAGGTGTGGGAAAACAGGTCGCAATGGTGCGCACGGATCTTCGGTTGGCTACCCCGGTTCGTTTTGGTGCAAGCAAGGGAGAGCTGGCCCTGGTGCTGCAAAATTTCGGGTCAGCTTATCAGGATTTTCGTCCAGAGTTTCGCTTTGAGCGCCGGGCCTTTGTGACGCTGCAAGTGGGCCTTTGATCCCCGCCAACCCGTGAGTTTCCTGCGCACCCTGATCCTTTGCCTTTGGCTCGGCGCCTTAGCCGGGACAGCGGCCCAGGCTGCCGTCACAGTGGTGGTGGTGAGCAGCGAGCGTGGGCCAGCCTATGGGCAGGCGATGCAGGCGCTGGCGGTGGAGCTTGAGCGCGCAGCGGTCCCACGTTCGGATGTGCTGGACCTCACGGTTGATGAATTGCTTACGGCCGGGTCGCTTAATCCGCGCCTGTTTGTCGCGCTGGGGTCCAGAGCAGTCAGTGCGATGGCCGAGAGCAAGACCGCAGTTCCGGTGTTGAGCACGCTGGTCCCGCGCAGCAGTTTTGAGCAGATTTTGCGTGCCAGCGGGCGCAAGGCTTCGGCACAGTTTTCGGCGCTTTATCTGGACCTTCCGCTGCAGCGGCACCTGGCCCTGATTCGCGAGGCTATGCCGCAGGTTCGGCGGGTCGCGGTATTGTGGGGGCCGCAGTCGCAATGGCAAGGCCCCGAGTTGCAAGTCATGGCCCGGGCGCGCGGCCTTGAACTGGTCCAGGCCACAGTCGGCCAAGGGGAGTTGCTTTTTCCGAAACTGCAAGGTGTCCTGGAAAGGGCGGATGTGTTGCTGGCGGTGGCGGACCCTGAGGTGTACAACAGCAGCAGTATCCAGAATATCTTGCTCACAGCCTTTCGTGCCAGAGTGCCGCTGATCGCTTTTTCACCGGCCTATGTGCGCGCCGGGGCCGTTTTGGCACTGCACGTCACTCCTGCGCAGCTTGGCCAGCAGGCTGGCGCAATGGTCCGGGAGTTTTTGCAGGGCGGGTCGCTGCCGAGCACCCCCGTCTATTCCCGGCAGGTTAGCGTGGCCGTGAACGAACACGTGGCGCGCTCCCTCGGATTGACCCTGGTGCCCGAGGTTTTGAATTTGAAGGCGCAAGGCCAGGAGGCGGCGCAATGAAGTTCGGAGGTATCCGCACCCGCATGCTGCTTGCTGCGCTGTTGCCGATTGTGCTGGTGGCTGCTTCTCTCGCGGCGGTGTTTTCCTATGGAAGGGTGAGCGACATCGGTCAGGCTCACGGCCAGCGCTCGCGTTCGCTGGTCAGGCAAATTGCCACGGTCAGCGAGTATGGACTGTTCTCGGGCAATGTGGAGCACTTGCAAAATCTGGTCCTCGGTGCGGTGCGTGAGTCCGATGTGCTTTCTGCGACGATCCTCGATGCCAACGGGCGTGTTCTGGCCAGTGCCGGTGCCGTCAGCTTCATGGCGCCCCCTGCGCTGACCGGACTGGAAAGTGAAACACTCGATTCGGTGAAGATGGTGACCTTGCTGGAGCAGCCGGTGGTACCAACCCAGCTCAGGGGCAATGACCTGTATGACAGCTGGAAAGCGCACAACGGTGCCCGTCCACCCTTGCTTGGGTATGTTCTGATGGAGGTTTCAAGCCAGTCAATTGCCAGGCGCGAGCGCGAATTGTTGTGGTTGGGCCTGTCGGTCTCACTGGTTGGATTGCTCTTTGGGGGGCTGCTCGCAGTGGGGTTGGGTCGCGGGGTGATCGAACCGGTTGTGCGTGTCTCCTCACTGGTTGAGCGTATCGGCAACGGAGATCTGTCGGCTCGCCTTACCGTTCCCTCGCAAGGGCCGCTGACCCCATTGCAGTTGGGGCTCAACCAGATGGCTGAACGCCTGGAGTCGGGCCGCAATGAGATGGAGTCTCGAATCGCAGCGGCCACACTTGAGTTGCGCGTCAAGAAGGAGCAGGCGGAGGCAGCAACCCGGGCTAAATCGCGCTTTCTCTCGGTTGCCAGCCATGACCTGCGACAACCCACCCATGCTTTGGGCATGTTTGTGGCGCGGCTGGCCCAACTGCCCCACGACAAACAAACAGGCCAGCTTATTGGCAACCTGGAGGCCTCGGTGCGTGCCATGCAGGACATGCTTGACGCCCTGCTCGACTTGTCCCGACTGGATGCCGACGCCGTACAGGTTCACAAGCAACCGTTTGCGCTGACCGATATTTTTGAGCAGTTGCTCGCTGAACTGGCTCTGTCTGCCACGGAAAAAGACCTGCGTTTGAAGGTGCGGGCAACACAGTTGTGGTTGATGAGTGATCCCCTGCTGGTGCATCGCATCTTGCTCAATCTGGTAGGAAACGCGCTGCGCTACACCCAAAAGGGCGGCGTGCTGGTCGCCGCCAGGCGCTGTGCGGACGGGCGCCATGCTCGGGTTGAGATTTGGGACAGCGGCATTGGCATTGCGCCCGAGTTCCACGACGCCATATTCAGGGAGTTTTTCCAGATTGACAACCGGGAACGCGATCGGCGCAAGGGATTTGGCCTGGGCTTGAACATTGTGCAGCGCAACGCTCAGTTGCTCGGACATCGCTTGCAATTTGACTCTCGCGTGGGTGTGGGTACGCGCTTTTGCATGGAGATTCCCTTGGCCGCTGCCAGCGACATCGCCGACGGGGTCTATCCGTTGGCCGAGCAGGCTCCAGACAATCTGGCAGGGCTGGAGGTGCTGGTGATTGAAGATGACGGGCTCGCGCTTGAGGGCATCGCGATCCTGCTCGAGTCGTGGGGATGCATTGTCCGCCGGGCCATCGATTTGTCGCAGGCCCAGTCCCTGCTTGTGCAAGGGACTGGGCCGGACGTCATTGTGAGCGACTACCGCCTGCCGGGGAATCAAAATGGCATTGAGGCAATCCGCCAGTTGCGTCGCACAGCGGGACGGTCGGTCGCGTCCTGCCTGATGAGCGGGGATACCGATCCCGCTTTGATGCAGGCAGTCAAGGATGCGGGGCTCACCTTGCTGCACAAACCGGTACGGCCAGCCAAGCTGCGCAGCCTGCTCCGACATCTGGCCATGGCCGATCAAACCCGGGGTGCGAACCGCGCGTAGCCGTGGCGGGCGGCGGCCATCACCGCCTGAACCCGGGTTTGAACTCCAAAAACCCGGTAAATGGCTGATACGTGATTTTTGGTGGTTTCTTCCGAAAGCGAAAGCGACCGGCTGATGTCTTTGTTGGACAGGCCATCGATCAGCAGGTGGAGCACCTCGACCTGGCGGGGGGTGAGCAGGTTTGGTGTGTTTTCGGACTGTGGCACCAGTGGGGCAGGCCGCGAGGGCAGCTCAAGCATGTCGCCGGGCACATGGATTTCACCGGCGAGCACTTTGAGAATGATGCCAAGCAAGTCCTGTGCCTGCCCGGCCTTCGAGACAAAGCCTGCTGCACCCCGGTTCATGACCTTGCGCACCACATGCGGATCGGCTGAGCCCGAAATCATGATGACGGGCAGTTCGGGGTGCTTTTGACCGAAGATGTCCAGTGCCTCAAGACCGTTCATATCGGGCAGGTGGTAGTCCAGCAGCACGACATCAAGGTCAGGGTGCTCACTGGCCAGGGCGAATGCCTGTGCGCAACTGGGTGCGTCCAGGACATCGACCTGTGCATCCAGCCCCTGAAGGACTTGACGCAACCCCTCGCGCACCAGGGCATGGTCATCGATGACGAGTATCTTCAGAGCATCTCCCGTGCGCGAAATGGCCTGCCAGTGCCACAGCCGAGGGTGAACGGATATCGCCCGCCCGGGTTCTTACAATGGAGCCCATGTTTGTTCACCTGCGTATCCATACTGAGTTCTCCGTTGTCGATGGCACCAACCGCATTGATGATATCGTTAAATTGGCCCAAGCTGATGGGCAGGGCGCGCTGGCCATTACCGATCTGGGAAATCTTTTTGGTGCCATCAAGTTCTACAAGGAAGCACGCAAGCGCGGCGTCAAACCGCTCATCGGTGCTGAAATATGGCTTGAGGGCTTGGGTCAGGACGCACTGGCCCTGTCCCGGATGGTCTTGCTGGTGCAAAACCAGCAGGGCTACCTCAATTTGTGCGAGCTGCTGGCGCGCGCCTGGACTCAGAATCCGGGCCGGCAGCAGGCCTGTGTCCGACTCGATTGGCTACAGGAACTCAATGAAGGCTTGATCGCCCTCTCAGGAGCGCAGGCCGGCCCGGTAGGGCAGGCGCTCATGCAGGGCGACCAGGCTCGCGCGATTGATGTGGCCGTGCAGTTGGGTGGTGTTTTTGTGCACCGGTTTTACCTGGAGTTGCAGCGTGCTGGACGCCCTGACGACCAGGCCCATGTGGGCGCGGCCGTGCAGTTGGCCGCACGCATGGGCTTGCCGGTGGTGGCCACGCACCCGGTTCAGTTCCCGCACGTCGATGATTACGAGGCCCATGAGGCGCGCGTGTGCATCGCCGAAGGCGAAATTCTGGGCAACCCGCGCCGGGTGCGCAAATTCACTCGCGAGCAGTATTTCAAGTCATCAACCCAGATGCATGCACTGTTTGCCGATATTCCCTCAGCCCTGGCCAACACTGTGGAGATCGCCAGACGCTGCAATTTGAGCCTGGTACTGGGCAAGCCGCAATTGCCCGAATTTCCGACCCCTCAGGTCAACGGTGAGCATATGACGCCCGAGGCCTATTTCCGCTACACCTCACATGAAGGACTCAAGGAGCGTTTGGCACAGCTGTACCCCGATGCGGTCCAGCGCGCGGCCCAGCGCCAGCGCTACGTCGATCGCCTGGAGTTCGAAATCTCCACCATCCTGGAAATGGGCTTTCCTGGCTATTTTCTGATCGTGGGCGACTTCATCAACTGGGCCAAGAACAATGGTTGTCCGGTGGGCCCGGGCCGGGGCTCGGGTGCGGGCTCGCTGGTGGCCTATTCACTCAGGATCACCGACCTCGATCCGCTGCAGTACAACCTGCTGTTTGAGCGGTTTTTGAACCCCGAGCGGGTGTCGATGCCCGACTTTGACATTGATTTTTGCCAGAGCAATCGGGACCGGGTGATTGACTACGTCAAGCTCAAGTATGGCAAGAACGCGGTCAGCCAGATTGTCACCTTTGGCACCATGGCTGCGCGCGCTGCGGTGCGCGACGTGGGGCGGGTGCTGGACATGAGTTACATGTTCTGCGATGGCATCAGCAAGCTCATTCCCAACAAGCCCGGGGTTAGCGTGACTCTGCAGTTGCCGCCGTCGGATCGAAAAAAGGACGACAAGACGGTTTATGCATCCGAAGCTGAGCCCATTTTGGCCGAGCGCGAGAAAAAGGAAGAAGACGTCAAAACCCTGCTTGAGCTGGCCCGCAAGCTCGAGGGCATGACCCGCAACGTGGGGATGCACGCGGGCGGGGTGCTGATTGCGCCGGGCAAGTTAACTGACTTTTGCCCGCTGTACCAGCAGCCTGGCAGTGAAGCCGCTGTGAGCCAGTACGACAAGAACGACGTGGAATCGATTGGGCTGGTGAAGTTCGACTTTCTGGGCCTGGCCACGCTCACCATTCTGGAGCTTGCCCGCTGCCTGATCGTCAAACGCTACAAGGGACAAGAGAATTTTTCATTCGAGAATCTGCCTCTGGACGACGAGCGGGTGTACCGGCTGTTCTCGGAGGGAAAGACCGAGGCCGTGTTTCAGTTTGAAAGTCGCGGAATGCAGGGCATGCTCAAGGATGCCAAACCCACGCGTCTGGAGGATCTGATCGCATTGAACGCCCTGTACCGGCCGGGACCGATGGACCTGATTCCGAGCTTTGTGGCACGCAAGCATGGCCGCGAAGAGGTGGTGTATCCGCACCCGCTGGTGGCCAACATGCTCTCGGAGACCTACGGCATCATGGTTTACCAGGAGCAGGTCATGCAGACTGCGCAGATTCTGGGCGGCTACTCGCTCGGTGGCGCCGATGTGCTGCGCCGGGCCATGGGCAAGAAAGACGCCGACGAGATGGCCAGACAGCGCCAGACTTTCCGTGACGGCGCCGCCAAAAACAGCATCAGCCAGGACAAGGCCGACGAAGTTTTTGACTTGATGGAGAAGTTTGCCGGCTATGGCTTTAACAAGTCGCACGCTGCGGCCTATTCCCTGCTGGCTTACCACACAGCCTGGCTTAAGGTGCATTACACGGCCGAGTTCTTTTGCGCCAATATGACGGTGGAGATGGACGACACCGACAAGCTCAAGGTGCTGTACGAGGACGCGCTTCGGATGGGTTTGAGCTTTGAGCCGCCCGATGTGAACCGGGGCGTCTCGCGGTTTGAACCGGTCTCTGACCGAGTCATTCGCTACGGACTGAGCGCCATCAAGGGCACCGGCGAGCAGGCCATTGAGGCCATTGTGGCGGCGCGCGAGGGGCGCGGGGCCGGTCCCAATGGGGGCGAGTCCGGGCCTTTCACCAGCCTCTTTGATTTTTGTGTGCGGGTGGACCGCTCCCGCATCAACAAGCGCACCGTAGAGGCGCTGATCAAGGCCGGCGCGTTTGACGCCATTGCGCTCAACCGCGCCAGCTTGCTGGCCTCGGTCGAGCGCGCATTTGATTTTGGTGCGGCAGCGCTGGCCAATGCCAATCAGGGCGGCCTGTTCGACATGGGCGGCGAAGATGATCATGGTTCGAGCACGCAGGAGCCCGATCTGGTTGAGGCGCTGCCCTGGGGTGTGAAAGAGCGCTTGAGCCTGGAGAAAACAGCCATCGGTTTTTATCTGTCAGGGCACCTGTTTGACGAAGTTGCGCTGGAGGTGCGACGTTTTGCCAAACGTGAGATTGTTGACCTGATCGATACCCGGGAACCTCAGCTGCTCGCTGGTATCGTCACCGATTTCCGGGTGATCAACGGGCAGCGTGGCAAGCTCGCGCTGTTCAAGCTCGATGACAAATCGGGCCTGGTGGACGCCCGTGCCGATGAGGCGCTGATCAACACTCACAAGCATTTGCTCAAGGACGACGAGCTCATTGTCGTGATGGGCAAGCTCCAGCCTGATCGCTTTTCTGGCGGGGTGCAACTGACGGTGACCCAAATTTGGGATTTGGAACAGGCACGTTGCCGTTTCGGCAAGTTCTTGCGGGTCACGGTGCAAGGCAAGGCCCCCGATGTGACGCGCATGGTGACGGAGTTTCCTGTGCAACGGGAAGCCACGGAATTCGGCGAACTGGTTTTCGGTTTGGCGGTGCGCCTGGCGGTTCAGGTGAAGGACAGCACCGGTGCGGCCATCGCCGAACTTCAGCTCGGCGAGGCAGCCCGGTTCTATCCCAGCGATGCTGCGCTGGCCGGTTGGCGGGCCCAGGCCGAGCAGGGGCAGGCGACCATTGTTTATGAATGAAATTGGCCTATAGCCCCTATTGATAAAGCATATCTTGCTGTAAAAAATATAGCTGATATCGCCTGACTTTCATCCTGACGTCGCGTGCGAAAACCGTGGCGTGGAAGGCCCGGTATCAGTCCTTGGGTCGAAAACTCATGATCAGTGAAGAGGGCACGCGCCCGTCGGTGTCGCGTGGCAGAACCTCTGTCTTGTCCAGTGCCTTGAGCACAGCCTCGTCCCATGACGCCACCCCACTGGCCTTGAGCAGCTTGCTGCTCAGGATGGTGCCGTCCGGCGAGGTCCGCACCTCGACTTCGGCGGTCGGGTTGCCCGAAACAGCCTCGACAAAGACGATGTTGGGCTTGACCTTGGCCCGGATGCGGCTGGCGTAGTTTGCCGACGGGCCGGAGGCCTGTTTGGCCGTCCCAGTGGAGTTTGCAGAGCCGCTGGCCCCGGCCAGCCCGGCCATTCGCGCGAGATTGTCCTTGCGCTGCGCTTCAAGCTGTTTTTCGTCTGCCTTGGCCTTGAGCGCGTCCTGGCGCAGCTTTTCAGCTTCGGCTTTCTTCTGTTTCTCCAGGTCGGCTTTCTTCTTTTCCTGCTTGAGTTTTTCGAGGCGCTGCTTTTCAAGGCGCTGTTTTTCCAGTTCGCGTTGTCTCTCGATCTCGCGCGCTTTGTCCTGCTCCAGTTTCAGGCGCAGCTTTTCCTGCTCCAGCGCAATGGCTGGGTCGGGTGTCTGGGGCTCAACTTTTGGGGGCGCTGGTGGCGCAGGGGGAGGTGGCTGCGGCTTCGGTTTGATGGGCTCAATGACCGGCGGCTTAGGCTCGGGAGGGGGCTCCACCAGTTTGGGCGCCGCCTGCTGAGGGACCGCGGACCAGAGCTCGGCCTCGGCCGTGACCGGAAGGGACTCGCTGGTCCAGTGCACCCCCCAGGTCAGCGCGGCCAGCAGCACCAGATGGGCCAGCATCGCCAGAGTAAAAGCCCGCAAGAACCCCGGAACCGGGGGTGGGGCGAACTCCAGACGATCGGTGGCGGCAATCATGGCCGGGATTCAGTTGACCATTTGAACCGACAACCCCACCCGGGCCACGCCCGCGCGTTGCAGAGTGTCCATGACCTTGACCACCGCCTCATATTTAATGTTGCGGTCGGCACTGATGACGACGGCCGAATTGGTGGCGCTGGTTTGGGCCTGTTTGACGGCGTTGGCCAGATCCTTGGGGCCCAGTGGGGTCGATTTTTCCTTGATTTTCATTTCAATCGAATCGTCCTTGCCCAGAATGATCTGGATCACCTGGTCGGGCTGGCGTGCGGCCTTTCCGACGCTGGGCAAATCGATCACGCTGGGGGCGATCAGGGGTGCGGTGACCATGAAGATGATCAACAGCACCAGCATCACGTCGATGAAAGGCACCATGTTGATCTCGTTGATGGTGCGTCGTCCCCGTCCTCGGCTGACCAGTGAAGGCATGCTCAGCGCTCCTTGTTCAATGCCCGGACGCGGACTGTGCGCCCACGTTGCGCTGCAGGATGTTGGAGAACTCTTCAATGAAGGTCTCCAGCCGGATCGCAGTGCGGTCAATATCCCGGGCAAACCGGTTGTAGGCCACGACCGCCGGAATGGCAGCAAACAAACCGATGGCCGTGGCGACCAGGGCCTCGGCGATACCCGGTGCCACCGTGGCCAGTGTGACTTGCTGCAATGATGCCAGGCCCGTGAAGGCATGCATGATGCCCCATACAGTGCCGAACAGGCCCACGTAGGGCGAGACCGAACCCACCGAGGCCAGAAACGAGAGGTTGGTTTCCACCACGTCCATCTCGCGCTGATAGCTGGCGCGCATGGCACGGCGGGCGCCATCCATCAGGGTGCTGGGATCGGTAATGTGTTTTTCACGCAGTTTCTGGTATTCGCGCATGCCGCTGGCGAAGATGCGCTCGAGTGGGCCGGAATCCCTCGCGTTCTTGGCTGCCGCGGCAAACAGGTCATTCAAATTGGTGCCCGACCAGAATTCCCGCTCGAACAGGTCGTTCAAGGCCTTGACGCGCTTGAGTGCAAATAATTTGCGGAATATCGCCGCCCAGCTGGTGACGGAAACCACCATCAGCAGCAGCATCACAAATTGCACCACCACACTGGCGTTCATGACCAGGTGAAGGATCGACATGTCTTGGTTCATCTAATGGCTTCCAAAATGATTGGCGGAATTCTTGTGGGCTTGTAGCTGTTGGCATCGACCCAGCCCACCCGGATGCTCGCTTCGCACAGAAGAAGCGTCTGGCCGGATGTCTGCAGCTGCGCCTGTTGCCCGATTGTCAGGGATGCTGTCCCGGTCTTGACAGGCCAGGCTGTAACAAGAAGTTGGTCGTCCAGGTGTGCGGGCCGGTGGTAGCGAACCTGGGTGTCACTGACGACAAACATGCCGCCCAACGTTTCCCGCAGTGCACGTTGCTCGATGCCGAGCTGGCGCAGCCATTCGGTGCGGGCCCGTTCAAAGAACTTTAGATAGTTGGCATAAAAAACAATGCCTCCGGCGTCGGTGTCTTCCCAGTACACGCGCACCGGCCACGAAAACGCTGACTCAGGGGCAACAGAGCGGGTCATGCCAGCAGGACCTTGAGTCGCTCGACCGCCTCCTGCAGCTGCGGCAGGGAATTGGCGGTGGAAAAGCGGATGAAATTGTGGGCCTGAGAGGTGCCAAAATCGCGCCCTGGTGTCACTGCCACGTGAGTACGTTTCATGATCTCGAAGGAAAGATCCCAACTGTCCTTGACGCCGAGCTTCTTACAAGCCTGAGAACAGTCGGCCCAGGCGTAAAAAGCGCCATCGGGCATCACGGGAACCTGCAGTCCCAGCGCGTTGAGGGCTGGGATGAAAAAATCGCGCCTCGCCTTGAATTCCTGGCGTCTTCGCTCGTATTCGTGGATGCTGTCAGGCTCGAAGCACGCCAGTGCGGCGTGTTGCGCAATCGCACTGGGGCAAATGAACAGGTTTTGGGCCAGCCGCTCGATCACCGGCACAATTTGCTCGGGCACCACCATCCAGCCCAAGCGCCAGCCCGTCATGCTGAAGTACTTGCTAAAGCTGTTGATGCTGATGATGTTCTCGTCGATCGCCAGCGCTGTTTTCCCAAACTTCTGGTCGTGGCTCAGACCAAGATAAATTTCATCGATGATGGTGAGGCCACCCTTGCTGCTAACCACCTCGTGAATGCGACGAAGCTCGGCAGGGTCGATCGAGGTGCCGGTAGGATTGGAGGGAGAGGCCAACAGCACCCCGCGAGTTTTCTCGCCCCAGGCGGCATGCACCTTGTCGGCGCTGAGCTGGAATCGCTCGGCAGCCGTGGTCGGAATCATGACGGCTGTTCCATCGGCAGCACTCACAAATTGCCGGTTGCAGGGGTAGCTGGGGTCGGGCATGAGCACCTCATCGCCAGACTGCACGAGTGCCAAACAGGCCAACTGCAAGGCGGCGGAAGCCCCTGCGGTCACGACGATACGGCTGGCGGGAACCTGCACCCCAAAACGCTGGCCGTACCACTGGCTGATGCATTCGCGCAGAGGGGCAATGCCTGTGGCCGCGGTGTAGGCGGTCTTCCCGTCATGCACAACCCGGGCGGCGGCCTGTTTGACAAGTTCGGGGGCAGTGAAATCAGGCTCGCCGATGTTCAGAAAGATCATTGGTCGGTCTGACGCGGCGACTTGCAGGGCCAGCGCGCTGGCTGCCTTGGCGACCTCCATGACATAGAAGGGCTCGATCCGCTGCGCCCGGCTCGATATTCTCATGGCCGGTTGTTGCGGCGGTCGGCCTTCACCTCGGAGGCGCGCAAGCTTGAGGCCAGTTCGTCCAGGACAGCGTTAACGTACTTGTGCCCATCTGCGCCGCCGAATTCCTTGGCCAACTCAATGCACTCGTTGAGCACCACGCGCCAGGGAACATCGAGGCAGTGCTTGAACTCGAAGACACCGATCCACATGATGGCGTGCTCGATGGGGGAAATTTCTTCAAGTTTGCGGTCCAGCAAGGGGGTGATCAAGGCATCGAACTCGCCCTTGCTGGCGGTACAGCCGTGCAGCAGGGCGTCAAAGTGCACGGCATCGCATTTTGAAAATCCGGCCAGGTCACGGGTGAAAATATCGATGTCGGCGGGGGTATTTTTGCCAACCAAGGCTTGATAGAGCGCCTGCAGTGCAAATTCTCGGGCCCGCGAGCGCTCATTTTTGCTACCGGCTTTGCGCGCCCCGGTACTCGTCAAGCCGGTGCGGGACTGGCGCGGTGGGCGCCTGCCGGCATCTTTGGGGGTTGGGCTGGTCATCAAATTTCCTTGAGCAAGTTGGCCATCTCGACGGCCACACGGGCGGCCTCACGGCCTTTTTCTGTCTGCCGGGCCACGGCCTGATCGAGATTTTCGGTCGTGAGAATCGCGTTGGCGATGGGCAGTTGGTAGTCCATCGAAACCCGACTGACGCCTGCGCCGGACTCGTTGGCCACCAATTCGAAATGGTAAGTCTCCCCGCGAATGATGCAACCCAGTGCTACCAGTGCGTCGTATTTCATCTTCTCCGCCAACGCCATCAATGCCACCGGAACTTCCAGCGCGCCAGGAACCTGCACGAGGTCAATGTTCTTTTCAGATACTCCCAGCGCCATCAGCTCGGCCTTGCACGCTGCCGTCAGGGCGTCGGTAATCGAGGCATTGAAACGGGCCTGAACCAGCCCGATGCTCAATTTCTTCCCACTAAGCCCACTGGCGTTGGAATCGAATGTTCCTTTGTCCGCACCAAACATGAAATCTCCTAAACAGTGATAGCGATCGTCCGGCCATGGCCGAAGGGGGTCTGGAGCACCCCGTCACTCGTTCTTGATATAGCCGACAATTTCCAGACCGTAGCCAGCCATGCTGGGCATGTGGCGTGGGGTGCTCATCAGGTTCATCCTGTGAACGCCGCAGGCCCGCAGAATCTGTGCCCCGATGCCGTAAAAACGCAAATCCAGACGACCGCGCTCGGGACCATGACTGGCACGGGCGGTGCCTTCGAACTGGGCCAGCAGTTGTGCAGCGCTCTCGCCACAATTGAGCAGCACGACAACGCCCTTGCCTTCGGTGGCGATGCGCGACAGACTGGCATCGAGACTCCAGGAGTGCATGGTGCGGCCCACTTCCAGTGCGTCAAGCATGGACAGGGGTTCGTGCACCCGGGCGGCCACTGTGTCCCCGGGCTCCCATTGACCCTTGACCAGCGCCAGATGCAGTCCTTGTCCGGGCTTGTCGCGAAACGCGTGTGCTGTGAACTCGCCAAAAGCCGTGTTCAGTGAGCGGCTGCCCAACTCTTCAATCAGGGACTCAACGCGAATACGGTGTTCGATCAGATCAGCAATGGTGCCGATCTTGAGACCATGTTCGGCAGCAAACAGTTGCAGATCGGGCAGACGTGCCATCGTGCCGTCGTCTTTCATGACCTCGCAAATCACCGAGGCCGGGCTGCAGCCCGCCATGACGGCCAGATCACAACCAGCTTCGGTGTGGCCGGCGCGCATCAGCACCCCGCCGTCGACCGCCTGCAGCGGGAAAATGTGCCCGGGTTGAACCAGGTCGTCGGCCTTGGCATCGCGGGCCACAGCCGCCTGCACCGTGCGGGCCCGATCGGCCGCTGAAATGCCGGTACTGACGCCCTCAGCGGCTTCAATTGACACCGTGAACGCGGTGCCCTTCTTGTCGCCATTGCGCGCCGTCATGGGTGGCAATCGCAGGCGTTCGCAATGCTCGCGACTGAGCGTCAGGCAAATCAGGCCACGCCCATAGCGCGCCATGAAATTGATGGCATCGGCAGTGACGTGTTCGGCGGCGAGCACCAGGTCGCCTTCGTTTTCACGGTCTTCTTCGTCAACCAGGATCACCATGCGCCCGGCTTGCATGTCCGAGACGATGTCTTCAATGGGAGAAATGGCCACGGGAGTGGGGGCGGTCATGCGCGGGTCTTTCAGGAAGGTTGTTGATGCGGTGCAAGCGCATTCTGTTTTGCTGCGCTATCTGACTTCGTGCCGGGTCAACTCCGCGGTTGCCGATCAATGCCAGCAAAATTTCATGAGTTGCGATCGCCGGTACGGATGGGTCAGATTGCCTGCGCAGCAAAATTTTAACACTCGTCGTCGCTCAGCTTGATGGGGAAATGGCAGCCCAATTGCTCTGCGAACCGCCTGCCTTCTTGTGCTATTGGGAATGCGTAGGATCCGCCGATGTAGAGTTGCCCTAACAGCAGTTATCTCCCGGTTGGGAAACCATCAGCTGCGTGAAAAAATTACATCCACCTGTTCCTGCATTGCGAGCAGGTCTTTAACTGTGGTCTCGCGCAGACCCTTGGCGGAAACGACCTCGACTCTGGGGAATTGTGCTGCGAGCGTTCTCACCAGCTCAAAGGACTCATTTTTCAGGTCATTGGAGGCGTTGAATAGATAGGGCGAAAACTCAATTGATATTGAGTCGGTTCGCTTGAGCGTCCTGGCAGCACCCTTGATCACGAACGGTTCATATCCTTCAACGTCAATCTTTATGTACGAGATGCGCTCGGAGTCGCCAAAGTTCTCTAAAAAGACCTCGTCGAGGGTCCTGACCTCCACGTCAATGGACCTTCCGGACGACGGCGTTGCCATGGAGTGGCGGCCAAGGTTGGAATTCTTGTAGAGATTGAGTCTTGCAACTCCTGGCTTTTCCCCAAGTGCCACTGGCGCAATCAGGACATTTTGGAGTTTATTGTTGGCGAGATTTTTCTTCAGCAAATATAGATTCTGTGGTTCGGGTTCGATCGCCAGAACCCTGCCGTCTGGTCCCGCGATGCGGGCCATAAGGCAACTGAAATAGCCCAGGTTGGCACCGACATCTATGAAATTCCCGCCCGTTTTGAATTTGGTCAGCAGCCATTCAGTCAAAACTCTATCGTGGTAGCCCGTTTTGATAATGCCGCGACCTACCGCGTCACGCTTGTACGCGTGCAGCTTCAACCCAAGGCTATCTTCGCGCATAGTCACTTCTCTCGTCGCTGGATTGACCACCTTGAGAAAATAAATAAGGTCAGCGAAGGCTTTTTTCTTGGTTGGCATGGATCAATGAAGTGGCAGCAACCTGAACTCAGCAGGGTTAGTGCCCGATGTTGGGGCGCAAACCCTGGTCAAGAAGATTTGAAAAGTTGACGAGCCTTGACCCCGGCACTGGCTTCGCAGTTAGGGCTGCTTGGTTCCCCACCTGACCCGGTTGGCCGCTTCACCATGCGGGAAGGCCCGTCAGCTGTGATTGTAATGCTTAGGCTTCGGTAAGGTCTTTGACGACCGCGCCTGGCGCATTGGTCTTGACCGATGCAACGCCGTTTTCCATGGATGCGGTGGAGGAGTACATCTCGCTGCGTCCGATAACCTGTCCGTTGGATGCCTTCAGGTTGAAATAGGGCTGTCCAGCCGAAGATGTGGCGCGCTCGAAGCGCTCGTCCAGGGTGCCATTGGTGCGGCACGATTCAATGCCCTGTACTGCGCTGGATTTGGCCTCGTACATCTGGCTGCTGAGAATGACTTGTCCATTCCCGGCCTTGAGGTTGAACAAATATTTTCCGTTTTTTGACTTGTTGAGTTCAAACTTACCCGCCATATCAATCTCCTGATAGTGAACAAAAAGGGAATTGACGCCGATCCTGATCGAAAACCGGGGATCGTGCCGAGTGTCAGTCTAACGGGTTCGCCGGGCTCGCGCGCACGCACCTTAGAATCCAGCCATGTCTTACCTCGTGCTGGCTCGCAAATACCGCCCCCGGAATTTTTCCGAGATGGTGGGGCAGGAGCATGTCGTCCAGGCCCTGAGCAATGCGCTCACAACGCAACGGCTGCACCACGCCTACATGTTTACGGGCACGCGTGGCGTTGGGAAAACCACCGTTTCTCGGATCCTGGCGAAGTCGCTCAACTGCCAGGGTTTCGATGGACAGGGTGGCATCACGGCCACGCCCTGCGGAGTGTGCCAGGCCTGCCGCGATATCGACTCAGGCCGTTTTGTGGACTACACCGAGCTTGACGCAGCGTCCAACCGGGGTGTGGACGAAGTGCAGTCCCTGCTTGAGCAGGCGGTGTACAAGCCTGTGCAGGGTCGTTTCAAGGTGTTCATGATCGACGAGGTGCACATGCTCACCGGGCATGCGTTCAACGCCATGCTCAAGACGCTCGAAGAGCCCCCCGAGTATTTGAAGTTTGTGCTGGCCACGACCGATCCACAGAAAGTGCCAGTGACGGTGCTATCGCGCTGCCTGCAGTTCAATCTTCGGCCCATGGCGCCTGAGACGATCCGCGAGCATCTGCAGAGGGTGTTGAAGGCTGAAACCGTTGCTGCGGACGCCCCCGCCCTTTGGCTGCTGGCCTCGGCCGCGCGCGGCTCCATGCGCGATGCCCTGAGTCTGACGGACCAGGCCATAGCCTTTGGATCGGGCGAGTTGACGGAAGGCACGGTTCGACAGATGCTCGGCAGTGCCGACCGCTCTCACGTGCTGGCCCTGGTCGAGGCGCTGGCCGGTGCAGATGGGAGAGTCGTGGTGGAGACCTCAGAGGTGTTGCGTCGCGCGGGGCTGAGCGCGGCCTCAACGCTGGAAGAAATGTGCGCTGTGCTCCAACGCATGGCGGTAATGCAGGCCGTGCCAGAGGCGACCGCCCAGGACGCCAATGTTGCCGACCCGCAGGCAGGCGAGTTGGTCCGCCTGGCCGCACTGATGCCTGCCGACGAGACCCAACTTCTCTACAGTATTTGCCTGCATGGCCGGGCCGAGCTTGGCCTCGCGACCGATGAGTACGCGGCGCTGACCATGGTATTGCTGCGATTGCTGGCATTCAAACCGCCAGCGGGTCGGCCGCCTGGTGCGGAAAAAAAAACTCTGATTGACGCCCCGGACACGGGCTTGACCCCGGGTGACAACGCCTGCGCGCCTGCGTCGCCCCGCTCGGCTGCACCTGTGCACGGTGCAGTGGCAGCCGCAGTTCCCCCGGGGCAGCGCCTGCCAGTTCGTGCCACGTCTTCGGCCACTTCTCCAGTTCAGGGTTGTGTGGATAATACGCCATCAGCCTTTGTCAATACTGAAGAAGATGCTACAAAAATAGAAGCATTTCACGTTCGCGTGCAAGCCGATTCACGGGCCGAGGCGGCGGCCGCACAATCCGCTGCGGCATTCGTGCCGACCGATGAGGGTGAGTTCTGGCACCAAACTGTGCAGCGGCTGATCGCCGACGATGCCATCGCGGCCATGGTGCGCGAGTTGGCCCTGCAATCGCAACTGGTGGCGCGCGATACCGATCAATGGATATTGCGGGTGGAACGCGAATCCCTCAACCAGCCGGGTAGCCGAGATCGGCTCGGCGCTGCGCTGCAGGCGGCAGGCCACGCGGTGAGCCTGGTCATCGAGATTGGACGGGTCAGCGACAGTCCGGTCCGGCGCAACGCCGCGTTGGCGGAGCAGGCGCGGCTGGGAGCCGAAAGAATCATTCTTCAGGACCCCCTGGTGCAGGCAATGATGCACGATTTTGCGGCGAAAATCGTGCCGGGCAGCATCAAGCCGATTTGAGGTCGCAAGGCAGTCCGTGGGGCTGGCGCGTTCACCGGATCAAAGCATTTACCATTTGAAACTTTACGCAAGGAATCTCGATGTTCAACAAAGGACAACTCGCTGGCCTCATGAAGCAGGCCCAGGCCATGCAGGACAACATGAAGAAAGCCCAGGACGAACTGGGCAACGTGGAAGTAACGGGTGAGTCTGGCGCTGGCCTGGTCAAGGTCACGATGACCTGCAAGCACGACGTGCGCCGCATCACCATCGACCCGAGCCTGCTCGCTGACGACAAGGACATGCTTGAAGACCTGGTGGCTGCTGCTTTCAACGCCGCGGTGCGCAAGGCTGAGGAGACTTCGGCCGAGAAGATGGGCAAGATCACTGCAGGCATGCCAGGCCTTCCCGGCGGTATGAAATTCCCGTTTTGATGACGCTTCATCGCACTGCCGTGCTGCGGCATTGGGTGGACAACGCGCACCCGTGGCCCTCGTTCGCATAGTTGATCATGTCTGACACCAACAGTCTTGATGCTTTGATTCAGGCGCTGCGGCGCCTGCCCGGCGTGGGCGTCAAATCGGCCTCGCGCATGGCGTTTCATCTGCTGCAACACGACCGCACCGGAGCCCAGGAGTTGTCTCTGGCGCTGCGGTCTGCGGCGGAGTCGGTGCGCCATTGCGAGCGTTGCCACACTTTCACGCAGGCCGAGGTGTGTGCCACCTGTCTGGACCCGCGGCGCGATAGCTCCCGGCTTTGCGTGGTCGAAACGCCTGCGGACCAGTCGGCGGTGGAGCGCACCGGCGCCTACCGCGGTCTGTATTTCGTGCTGATGGGAAAGCTCAGCCCGCTTGACGGCATTGGCCCCAAGGACATCGGCTTGCGCAAGCTGTTTGATCGGGCCGGTGACGGCATCGTTCAGGAAGTGATTCTGGCCACCAACTTCACGGCCGAAGGCGAAGCCACGGCCCACGTGATCAGCGAGGGCCTCAGGGCTCGCGGCCTGCTTCTCACACGGCTGGCCCGGGGTGTGCCCGTGGGCAGTGAACTCGAGTACGTGGACCTTGGCACCATTGCACACGCTCTGGTGGATCGGCGCTAGAAACGCGGGCTCAGTCTGGGTTTTCAGCGGCAATAGGTGCAAACCCGCAGGGGAAGGTCCTGATGCGTCGGCCAATGGGTGTGGCTAGGCTCGCTGTCACACAAATGGACCGGGTTCGGGGGTAGTGGGGCGGTCTTGAGCAAGAAATCTTGTACTGAAAGAATGAGCATGAACAATGTGCAGGCAAGGCCTCTAAATGGGGGTGCGCGGCTTAGGACTTGGTGGTGGGCGGTCGGCGCGGTGGTGCTCGTGGGTGTGATCGGTGCCATCTTGTACGCCAGGCAGCAAGGTGGACAGATCAACAGCACAGCGACCAAGGCGGAGGTACCCGTGACCCTTGAGTTTGCCCCAGCCGATGTGGCGCTGGTTGAACAGCAAGCACTGGTGCACACGATTTCAATCAATGGCAGTCTAGTGCCAGCGACCCAGTCGCTGGTCAAAGCGACAGTTCCGGGCGTTGTGCTCCGGGTTCTGGTTCGCGAAGGCGAGGCGGTGCGGCAGGGGCAGGTCGTGGCCGAGATGGATGCAACTGATTTGCGCTCCCGCCTAGAGGCGGCAATGGCCGATCAGGCTGAGCGCCGCTCAAGACTGGCAGTCGCCGTTCAAAACCGAGATACCAATGAGGCTTTGCTCAGACAAAACTTCATTTCGAAAATCGCATTTGATCAGGCGCGCAACGCGTACCTGGGCAGTGAGGCGGCGGTTCAGTGGGCCGACGCACAAGTCGATCTGGCCAGAAGATCAGTTGCCGAGGCGCAGGTGCGCTCGCCCATTGTCGGCATCGTGGCCAAGCGTTTTGTCAATGCGGGCGAGCGTGTCCAGCCCGACGGAGCAGTGGTCAGCGTCGTTGACCTTTCCCGTCTTGAACTGGAGGTCACGGTGCCGGCCTCGGACGTGCCGTTGATGGCAATCGGTCAAGTGGTTGAGTTTCAGGTGGCGGGATTTGCTCAAAGGGTTTTTAACGGCTCGATTGAACGCATCAACCCCGTCACCGAAGCGGGCTCCCGATCGATCAAGCTGTTCGTTGCGGTTGCCAACAAGGATGCCAGCTTACGCGGCGGAATGTTTGCGCAGGGCGCGGTGACGCTGTCGCGGTCCAAGCCCGTCACGGTGGTTCCGGCTTCCTCGATTTTCGAAGAGACTGGGCAGAGCTATGTGTTCACGGTGGAGGCTGGAAAGGTCGCCAAACACGCTGTTGTGGTTGGACAGCGAAGCGAATCAGAAGGCTTGGCTGAGATCAAATCCGGCATTGAGCCGGGGGTTCACGTGGTGCGCGTGCGCATGAGCGGTCTCAAGGCTGGCGCGCCAGCCAGGCTGGTGGCCGTTCCCGGCGTGGCGCAAGTTCTTTAACGGGAACGGGCCATGTGGATCACCAAAACCAGCATCAACCAGCCGGTCTTCGCCACCATGGTAATGCTCGCGCTCATGGTGCTTGGACTGATTTCCTACTCGCGCCTTGGCGTGGAGCAGATGCCCGATGTGCAATTGCCGGGCATCTGGATGCAAATCATCTATCCCGGCGCCTCGCCCGAACAGGTTGAAGCCGACCTTGCCAAGCCGCTTGAGGAGGCCATCAATACGGTCAACGGCGTGCGCAATATATTCAGCAACTCCTTTGAGGGTCGAGCCGAGTTGTGGATTGAGTTTTCACTTTCCACGGACATGGACAAGGCGGTGCAGGACATTCGGGACAAGACCGCACAAACCAAGCCGAGATTTCCGAAGGACGCCAAGGAGCCCCTGATCGTGCGGGGCCAGTTCGACGGCGCCGAGCCGACCGCGACCTACGGTATTTTGTCGAGTTCGCGCAGTTTGCGTGAGCTCTCGACACTGGCTGATCAACAGATTGTCAAGCGCATTCAGGGGGTCTCGGGGGTGGGCCAGGTGCAACTTGGTGGCGCCGTTCAGCGCCAGGTGCTGATCCACCTCAATCCCGCGCAGATGTTGGCCTATCAGGTGGGAGTGGATGAGGTGCTGCGGGCCATTCGGGCGGTCAACCAAGATTTGCCAGCGGGTGCTTTGCGCGCCGTCACACAAGAGCAATTGGTGCGGGTGGAAGGCAAGGTCAAAAGCGTTGAAGCCTTTGGCAGAATCATCATTGCACGGCGCGCCGACGTTCCGGTTTACCTCAACCAGTTGGCCAGCGTGACAGACGGGGAACGCGAGGAGCAATCGATCGGGCGCATCAACGGCCAGCCGGGGCTTACCCTCAATGTGTACAAGACGCAGGATGCAAATCTGGTGGCGGTGGGTGATGAAGTCATCCGAGTCGTCGGCGAGCTGCAAAAGCAGCTGCCAGCGGACGTTGAAATCCGTCAGATATCGGAGACTTCAAGTTTTGTGCGCGATTCGCTCAATAGCGTTAAGCGCACCATATTTGAAGGCGGCTTGCTCACCATTTTGATTGTGTTTTTGTTTTTGCATTCCTGGCGCAGCACCATCATCACCGGAGTCACCTTGCCCATTTCCGTGATTTCGACCTTCATTGCCATGAATGCGTTTGGATTCACCGTCAACTCGGTCACTTTGATGGCACTGTCGCTGTGCATTGGGCTTTTAATTGACGACGCCATTGTGGTGCGTGAAAACATTGTGCGTCACCTTGGAATGGGCAAGGATCACTTTGCAGCAGCCAGGGACGGTACCGAGGAAATCGGGCTTGCGGTGATGGCCACCACCTTTGCGATTTGCGCTGTATTCATTCCAGTGGCGTTCATGAG
This sequence comes from uncultured beta proteobacterium, assembly GCA_963784775.1. GTDB lineage: Bacteria > Pseudomonadota > Gammaproteobacteria > Burkholderiales > Burkholderiaceae_C > Rhodoferax. The sequence continues at coordinate 680,996 of CAWAST010000002.1, forward strand.
CGGGATCATCGGCAAGATATTCTTTCAGTTCGGCATCACCGTGACGGTGGCGGTGCTGGTGTCCCTGTTCGTCAGTTTCACGCTTGATCCGATGCTTTCTTCGCGTTGGAAGGACCCGGTCGAAACCCGTTTCAAGTATGCGCCTTGGCTCGGTCGAGTGATGGCTGGCGTGGAGCGCGGCGTTGACTGGTTGCACCTTCGGTATGGTCGACTGCTGACCCTCGCCCTTGTCAGGCGAAAGACCACTCTATTGTTAGCCGGAGCTGTTTTTGTGGGAAGTCTGGGATTGTTTCCTCTGGTTGGCGGCGAGTTCATGCCTACGGTGGATCAGGGCTTCTTTTCCTTGAAAATCAAAACCCCGGTGGGCAGCAGCCTGGACTACACCGATGCCAAAGTGCGCCAGATTGAGGCCGCGATTCGCACATTTCCCGAGATTGTCCTGATCAGCACGACGGTAGGCAGCAACGGGCGCAATACCGCCGAATTGTTGATCAAACTGACCAATGCCCGGCAGACCCAGCGCAAATCTCAGAAAGAGGTTGAAAAGGCCATTCGCGAGCGGCTCAAGCGCGTGCCTGGGATGGAGGTAACCCTGGGGTTCAATCGGCCGATCTGGGTTAACCTGATCGGCCCAGCCTCCGAGCAGCTGCCTGAGTTGCTGGCGCAGATCATGGTCAAGATTGGTGCTGTCAAAGGAATTGTTGATCTGGAGCACAGCCTGCAGGCCGCAAATCCGGCGATCGTGGTCAAGGTTAATCAAGCGGTGGCGAGCGATCTGGGTCTGTCAGTAGAGGGCATTGGCGCTTCTTTGCGACCGTTTCTCAACGGGGATCAGGTGGGCAATTGGCTGGCACCGGACGGTCAGAACTATGAGGTCAATGTGCAATTGCCCAGATCCGAACGGAGCCGACTCTCGGACGTGGGTGATCTCTATGTCAACACCAATCGGATTGACGGCAATGGGGCGCCGGTCATGGCGCCACTTCGGCAAGTGGTTGAGTTTGTGGCCACAACCAGCCCGCAAGTCATCAAGCGGCAAAATCTCGAGCGCCGCGTCGGCATCTACGCCAACGTGGAGGGTCGCCCCAGCGGAGACGCCGCCAAAGAGGTCTCCAACGTGGTGAAAGGCATTGAATTGCCGCAGGGTTACCGATTCGACATCAAAGGAGAGGCCGAACAAAATGACGAGGCGGGGGCTTCCGCCATCATTGCGCTGGGTCTGGCCGTTGTGTTCATCTATTTCATTCTCGCGTCCCAATTCGGCAGCTTCCTGCAGCCGGTGGCCATCATGGCCTCGCTGCCGTTTACCGTGATTGGGGTGCTTCTTGCGTTGCTGATCACGGGCTCCACACTCAATATGTTTTCGATCATCGGGTTCATCATGCTGATGGGTCTGGTGGTCAAGAACGCGATCTTGCTGGTAGATTTTGCCAATCAGTCCCAAAGGGAGGGGCTTGGCCAACGCGCGGCGGTACTTGAGGCGGGACAGGTTCGGCTTCGCCCCATCATGATGACGACGTTGGCCATGGTGTTTGGCATGTTGCCTATGGCGATTGGACTGGGCGAGGGGGGCGAAATGCAGGCCCCAATGGGGCGGGCGGTGATTGGCGGTTTGTTGACGTCCACATTGCTGACCCTGGTTGTTGTGCCGGTGCTCTATACCTATCTGGACAACTTGCCCCGATGGTGGCAACGCAGGCGAACGCGGTCCCCGGTCGATTCCTAGACCTCTTGCAACGCCCCGATGCGTCAGGGTGCTGGCGCGCGTGCCAATGCGGGCCGAACATTGGCATATTCCTACGTACAAACCCCCGCGGGAAGTTCCCGATGTATTGCGGCGTGGGGTTGGTTATTCTCCTACTGTTAGTGGGGATTCGATCGAACCGTGTCGGATCGCGTCAAAGCAGGCACAGTGAATCCAATAAATCCCAGTCGTCGAACGTTTGTTTGCGCCGCAGGGCTGTCGGCGCTGTTGATTGGCGCGCGGCCCGCATGGGCGCAGGGTCCGGCGTCCAGAAAAAGAGTATCTATTGCAGTTGTGGAGTGGGCCGGCTTTTGCAACCTGCCCCTGGTCTTTGCCGAGCAGCTCGGGTTCTTCAGAGAGGAGGGGCTTGAGCTGGAGATTCACGATTTCGCCGATCCTTCTCTCGCCATGCAGGCGCTGCTCGGCGGCAGCGCTCAGGTGGTCTCGGGCTCTTATTTGCAGACGCTCTTGTTGCAGACCCGGGGCAAAATCTGTCAAGCATTCGTGTTTCCGGGGCGCACTCCTGCTGTTTCCGTTGGAATGTCGATGCGGGTGGCCTTGCCTTACAGGACGGTAGTCGGTCTCAAAGGCATGCGAATCGGCATTCCCGGGCACGGCTCGCCAGCCCACACGGCGGTCAAGCTGATTCTGTGGCGCGCTGGGGTGGCTCAGGGCGAGGTAATCTTCGTCGATGTACCCACCAACGCAGAGGCACTCGATGCCTTGCGCTCGGGCCGGATTGACGCCATCAGCTATGTTGATCCCACGATGACCACGCTGGAGCTGAAAAATGAAATCAGGATCATTGCCGACACCCGAACGATTCAAGGCTCAGCGGAGGTGTTTGGGGGCTCCATGCCCGGCGCTTGTCTGTATGCATCGCAGGATTTCATCGAGGGCCATGCCCGCACGGCGCAAGCCCTCACCGACGCGGTGGTGAGGGCTCTGAAATGGCTGCAGACCGCCGGTCCGCGGGACCTCATCAAAACCCTGCCAGAGGCCTTCCTGCAGGCTGATCCGGCGCTTTATCTGAGCGCTTTCAACAAGCTTCGTCAGTCGATTTCGCATGATGGCTTGATGCCTGAGGACGGACCCCTCACAGCCTTGAAGACAATCGCCCGATTTGAGCCTGTGATTCAGGCCAATCGCATCGATCTGGCAAAAACCTACACCAATGAATTTGCCCGCGTGGCCAAGGCGCGATTCCGTATCTGAGTTGGCCTGCGCACGGCTACTGCTTGGCCACCCGGGTGTTCTTGCCGGTCTTGGCTGTTGCCCGCTGGGGACGGGACTTGGTTTTCTTTTGTGCCACTGATTTGACCGCTCTTGGCAGGTACAGCACGATGCGTTGGCCTGATTTGAACGCCGCTGTGGCGCTCACTTTGTTCCAATCGGCAACGCTGTCGGGGCTGATGCGGTAGCGACGCGCGACGGTGGTGACGGTGTCCTTTTTGCCTGCCCTGAGAACAGTTCTTCTCAGGATCGCGTCTGGGGCGAGCGTAAGCTGGCCGTTTTCGGCCACCTTGGCCCCCACATCAATGACCACCGATTCAGCGCGTGGAACCAGCAGGCTTGATCCGGCCTTGATGACTACGAACGGTGGAATGTGGTTGACACGGCGCAACTCGCTCTCACTCATGCCAACCCGCTTGGCCGCGTCGCCCGGCTTCATGGTGGTGGGCGCGATCCAGGCGGTCCAACTGGCCAGATGAGCTGTGCCGTAGGCTGCCAGGTTGGCCTCGAAGATGGGTGCGTTGTCCCATGGAAGCAGTATCTGGGGCGTGCCTGCGGCCAGAATCACCGGGCGGTTTGCCGAAGGGTTGAGTGCCTTGAAATCCTCCAGGGACACCTGCGCGAGTTTGGCCGCCAGTGTGACGTCCATGTCGTTTTGCACATCCACCGTTTGAAAATACGGGTGGTTCCCAATGACGGGCAGCGTCGTGTGCAGTGCCTGCGGGTTGGCCACAATGTTCTTGATTGCCTGCAGTTTGGGCACATACAGCCGGGTTTCGGCCGGCATGGTCAGATCAGCGTAGCCTGTGCCTTTACCCAGGCGTTGATTCTTGGCAATCGCGCGGCCCACGCTGCCTTCGCCCCAGTTGTAGGCCGCCAGCGCGAGGTGCCAGTCGCCAAACATGCCATAGAGTTTTTGCAGATAGTCCAGCGCGGCACGGGTGGAGGCCAGCACGTCGCGCCGGTCGTCACGAAACGCATTTTGTTTGAGCTCAAAGGTCTTGCCGGTGGCCGGCATGAACTGCCACATGCCCGCCGCTTTGGCGCTGGAGACAGCCTGTGGATTGAACGCGCTCTCGATGAAGGGCAACAAGGCCAGCTCGGAGGGCATGTTGCGCAGCTCAAGCTCTTCAACGATGTGAAAGAGGTACTTGCTGGAGCGCTCGGTCATGCGTTGGATGTAGTCCGGTCGGGTGCTGTACCACTGCTCACGGTCCTTCACCAGATTGTTTTCCAGATCAGGCATTGCAAAGCCTCGCCGGATGCGCTCCCACAAATCGACCGGAGGGGCAAGCGGGGTCACCGCGCCAGAGGACGTTTGAGACGGCGCGATAGGTTGCAGCTCTCCGCCCGGGATGATGGGCCGATGGGGAGTTTCAGCGCTTTGCCCTGGCACCGACCGGACTGGCGTGGCCGATGTGGCGCTGGGAACTGCTGGCCGGTCGGCCGGGTTGTTGGCAACGCCAGTGCTGGCGCAGCCCGACAGCCACAAGGCGCTGGCAAGGGTAAGGAGCGGGAGGATTTTCATTTGAATTGGTTTTTCCATTGTCGCAGGGCCGCAAAAACGCTGGTGGCGTCGCGGGCCGAGGGATCGTAGCTCTGAGCGGCATGAACAACGGCGCTCTCACGGGTACGCAGGAATGGGTTGATCTTGCGCTCAATTGCCAGGGTTGAGGGAAGCGTGGGTTGTTGGCGCTGGCGCAAAGCCAGTGCTTTGGCGGTGTACTCGGTCAAAGCCTGATTGTCAGGCTCGACCGCACCGGCGAACTTGAGGTTGCCCAGGGTGTATTCATGGGCGCAGCATACCCGCGTGTTGCCGGGCAAGGCGGTCAACAGGTCGAGCGAGGCGAGCATCTGGGTTGGGGTGCCCTCGAACAGGCGACCACAACCACCACTGAACAGCGTGTCGCCGCAAAAAAGCAGGGGCGCGGCATCCACCTCGGCGCAATAGTAGGCAATGTGGCCCGCCGTGTGGCCAGGAACGTCGATCACCTCGAAGGTCAGGCCAAGTGCCTGTGCGCGGTCGCCACCAACGAGGCGCTGCAGCGGTTCGGGCACGGGCTCCCGGGCTGGGCCAAATACCCTGGCGCCCGTGCCCTGGCGCAGCGCATCAACACCGCCTGTATGGTCGGCATGATGGTGCGTGACTAGAATGGCCTGCAGGTGCACACCGAACTGGCGCAGGGCATCAATGACCGGTTGCGCCTCACCAGGGTCAACGACCAGAGCTTGATGTCCGTCATGCAGCATCCAGATGTAGTTGTCAGCGAACGCGGGTAGTGGAATTAACTTCATGAACGATCAAATTATAGGTTTGCATGCCTGGTTCGAGACTCCCCCGGGGCGTTACCTGCTGGCATGGGAGCAAAAGCAGCTGGACGCAGCCGTGTCCGACATGTTCGGATTTCACGCCCTGCAGCTGGGTTTACCAGGGCTCGACGCCCTGGCTGCCAACCGCATGTCGCACCGTTGGTTGGCTACCCGGGTGCCGGCCCACCGCGCGGATTTTGTGACGGATTTCTCAGCGCTGCCGTTCCCCGAACACAGTCTTGACCTGGTGGTGCTGCCCCACTCGCTGGAACTTGCTCCCGACCCCCACACCACCTTGCGCGAGGTGGAGCGGGTGCTGGTGCCAGACGGGCGCGTCGTCATTTGCGGTTTGAACCCGGTCAGCCTGTGGGTGTTGCGCCAGCGCTGCGCCAATCTGTGCCGGCGACTCGGGTTTTCCTGTCCGTTCTTGCCCCAGGATGAGTTCATCGGCTATTGGCGTTTGCTGGACTGGCTTCGCTTGCTGGGCTTTGAAGTAGAGGTTCAGCGTTTGGGCTGCTACCGGCCCGCGCTCTCCAGCGAGAAGTGGCTGCAGCGTTTTGCCTGGATGGACAGGATCGGAGTGCGCTGGTGGTCGATACTCGGGGCCGTGTATTTCGTGGTGGCGGTCAAGCGGGTGCGAGGCATGACCTTGCTCAACCCAGCCAAAAAAATGCCTCGTGGCCTCGCAACTGCTCCTGTTTCTGTAGCTAACAGTGCAACCTTGACAAGGGCTGAAGGCTTGAAAGACAAATGATTTATTGAGATTTGGAGTGTGCATTGAATTCGATCGTGATTTATACCGACGGTGCCTGCAAGGGCAACCCCGGACCGGGAGGCTGGGGCGCGCTGCTCAAATCGGCCGAAACTCAAAGGGAATTGTTTGGCGGCGAACTCGAAACCACCAACAACCGCATGGAAATGACGGCGGTCATCGAGGCCTTGACGGCCCTCAAACGCCCCTGTCACGTGACGTTGCACGTCGATAGCCAGTACGTGCTCAAGGGCATGACGGAGTGGCTGGCGGGCTGGAAAGCTCGGGGCTGGAAGACTGCGGCCAAGCAACCGGTCAAGAACGTCGATCTCTGGCAGCGTCTGGATGCGCTGGTCAACGGTGCCGGCCACAAGATCGACTGGCGCTGGGTGCGGGGCCACAACGGCGACCCCGGCAACGAGCACGCCGACCTGCTGGCCAACCGCGGCGTCGAGCAGGCGCTAAGCAGGCGATGAAGCAGCGCTGAGGACTGCCCGTAAGCGAAGGCGTGGCGAGCGGCGACGTAAAATTGGGCGCATTGACAAGGATCACCATGACCGAAACCGCACCATTGCCGCCTTTGCCCGATCATCTTTCGACCGACCCGCGCAGCCCGCATCACATCGCTGCCGTGTTTGAGCACGACATCGGCATCCGGTTCAATGACAAGGAGCGCACCGACGTGGCCGAGTACTGCGTCAGCGAAGGCTGGGTCAAGGTGCCCGCCGGCAAGACCGTCGATCGCAAGGGCAACCCGCTGCTGATCAAGCTCAAGGGCCGGGTCGAGGCGTTTTACAACTGAACTGAGCTTTTGCTGGCCGGTTCGTTGCGGACGCAAGGTGCGGCGCAGTGTCCGGGTCAAGGGCAGAGAGTGGCGCGGCGGCTGGGGTTCAAATCACCCCGTCGAACATCATCACCTCAAGCACGTCGCCCACGGCCACGTTGCCCTGGTCGTGGGGTAGAACGATCAGGCCGTTGGCCTGAACCATGGAACTGAGCACGCCCGAGCCCTGGTTGCCGGTGGTTCTGACCTGCAGCGAGCCGTCGGCGGCGTTGCTGACCACGCCGCGCTGGTACTCGGTGCGTCCCGGTTTTTTCCGAATCGCTTCAGTGCTGGCCGCGCGCAGCGTGGGTTGTGCGGTGGCCTTGCAGCCCATCAATTGCAACATGGCGGGGCGAACGAAAGCCAGAAACGTCACCATCACCGCCACCGGATTGCCTGGCAGGCCAAAGAGCAGGGCGGCTCTGGCCACTTCCGGGTTGCTACTGGTTTGATAGCTTCCTGTGTTTTGTGGACGGGGGCTGGAAGCCAATTTTGCTCTTGGTATTGTTCCCACCGCCATCGGACGGCCCGGGCGCATGGCGATCTTCCAGAAGGCCACATCGCCGAGCTTGTTCATGGTAGCTTTGGTGTGATCGGCCTCACCCACACTCACTCCGCCGCTGGTGATGATAGCGTCGGCATCCTGCGCCGCGCGGGCAAAGGCCGTTTCCAGCGCGGCAGGGTCGTCACTGACCACGCCCAGGTCAATCACTTGGCACCCCATGCGCGTCAACAGGCCAAACACCGTGTAGCGGTTGCTGTCATAAACCGCACCTTCGCGTGGCGGCTGGCCCAGACTCAATATCTCGTCGCCGGTGGAAAAATAGGCCACCCGCAACTTGCGCCACACGGACAATTTTTCAATGCCCAAACTGGCAACAAGCCCAAGCGCTGCGGGCGTAAGAAGCTCTCCTTTTTGTAGCGCTGGCCGACCTTGCAGCAGGTCTTCACCCAAGCAGCGGCGGTTGTCGCCGGCGCGAAGCAGGCCGGTCGGAACGGTGATCGATTGCCTCGCCCCAACCGCCCCATCGGTGGTGGTGGTCACGAACTCCTGTGGAACCACCGTGTCAGCGCCCTCCGGCATGACCGCACCGGTCATGATTCTCAGACACTGGGCGGGCCCGAGTTGGCCCGGCCAACGCTTGCCGGCGAGCGCCGTGCCCACCACTTGCAACTCCAAAGGCGCGGACTTTGAGAACTGTGCCCCGTCAAAGGCGTAGCCATCCATGGCAGAGTTGTCGTGCGGTGGCACACTGACCGGGGAAATCACGTCCTGAGCCAAAACCCGGCCCAACGCCTCAAAGATGCCAACCTCTTCCTGCGTGGTGACGGGCTCGACCAGACGGGATAAAAACGCGTTGACGGTTGCGGCCTTCATGGCCTGCGGGTCATAGCCTTCCAGCTCGGAGGCGATGTTCTCGATGGTTTTCATGGGGGCGTGCTTTCGAACTGCCGCAGCTCGGTCAGGGTGTTGGCGTTGAAAAATGCCTGGGAATCATCACCGGGCGCATCAAAGGGAACCAGCACTGTCCTGTGCAGATCGGTCCAGGCATCAATCTTGCGGCCGCCCTGCTCGGTGAAGCGCCTCAGGCTGTCCAGCAAATTTACGCCCAGCAGGCAAAAAACGGGTTGGCGGCGCAAGCGGGGTTGACCGGCGGCGTCGGGCTCGGGCGCTGCGGCCATGGCAATTTCAGCATCGTTGGCCTGGAGTTCGTGCGCCAGGCGAGTTGCCAGATCCAGTGGCATGAAAGGGGAGTCACAGGGCACGGTGAGCAGAAAAGGCGTGGTGCAGCGTTCCAGTCCGGTCAGGAAACCGGCCAGGGGTCCGGCGTAGCCTGCCAGGCCGTCGGGCCAGACCGGTGTGCCAAAGGACTCATACACGGGGAGGTTGCGGTTGGCGTTGATGACGATTTGCGAGACCCCGCCACCGGCCTTCAGGCGGGACAGGGCATTGAGCGCCAGCGGTACGCCGTTAAAAACCTGCAGCCCTTTGTCCACTCCGCCCATGCGCGAGCCCCGGCCACCGGCCAGGATCAGACCCGTGATGCCCTGGGCGTCCATCAGCCGCCGATGTAACTCATCTCAACCCGGCGCAAGCCGCCTCCGGCATCGGGGGCCAGAGCGCTGCGCAGCGCGGAATAGCGGTCGCTTCGTCCCTGCCAGATGTGCCCGATGGCCGAGGCCAGATTGGCGTCCGAGCCGCCCTGCCGAACGATGGCGCGCAGGTCATAACCCCGGGCCGCAAACAGACACAGGAACAGTTTGCCCTCCGTGGACAGGCGGGCCCGGTTGCAGTCCCCGCAGAAGGCTTGCGTGACGCTGCTGATGACGCCGATTTCCCCGGCAGCGGCGTCGTGGCCTCCCTGCGTGTTGGCGTAGCCCCAGCGCCCCGCGGTCTCGCCGGGGTTGGAGGGTTCGAGCGCAACCAGAGGAAACTCGCCCTGGATGATCTTGACGACTTCGGCCGAGGGCAGGACCTCGTCCATGCGCCAGCCATTGGTGGCGCCCACGTCCATGTACTCGATAAACCGCAGCACAATGCCGCTGCCCCGGAAGTGCCGCGCCATGGGCAGAATCTGATGCTCGTTGGTCCCGCGCTTGACCACCATGTTGATCTTCAAACCGCTGGCTCCGCCGACAACGGCCTGGCCCAGACCGGCCTGGCGTGCCGCTTCGATGCCATCGAGCACGTCCGACACCGGAAAATCCACATCGTTCATGCGGCGAAACACCGTGTCATCGAGCCCGTCCAGGCTGACCGTCACGCGCTGCAACCCGGCCTCCTTGAGCGCGCGTGCCTTGCGCGCCAGCAGGGAGCCATTGGTGGTGAGGGTCAGATCGAGCGCTTGTCCGTCAAGGGTACGCAGCGCCGCCAGCTGCGCGATCAGGGCTTCGACGTTCTTGCGCAACAGGGGCTCGCCCCCGGTGAGCCGGATCTTTTGCACGCCATGGGCCACAAACTGCTTGGCAATCCGCGTGATTTCTTCGAAGGAGAGCAAATCCGAATGGGGCAAATACTGATAGTCCTTGTCGAAAATCTCCTTGGGCATACAGTAGTTGCAGCGAAAGTTGCAACGGTCCGTCACGCTGATGCGCAGATCGCGCAGCGGGCGGCCCAGCGTGTCCACCAGGGAGCCAGTTGGAGCGAGCCGGGTGCCCGGCTCCAAAGCGCCAGCGGGCAATTGCAGCGAGGCGAGTCGTTGCTCGACAATAGGCACTACGCGTGGTGTGCAAGGTTCGGTCATGCTTTGATTTTGGCATGCTTTGAATACCCCTTGCGCGCGGTAATAATGCAATCTTGCCCATTGACAACCTCTGCCGAGGAAGAACATCGTGATGGAACTCCCAGCGTTGCTGGCCTCAAGTGAGGCCCTGCCCAGCATTCCCAAAATCGTGGCACTGCTGCTCAACGAGCTTGATCAGGAAGAACCAAGCCTGAGAAAGATCAGCCAGTTGATCAATACCGATCCTGTGCTTGTTGCCCGCTTGCTCCGACTGGCCAACTCGGCGCAGTTTCAGTTGTCGAACCGGATCAGCAGTGTGTCCGAGGCGCTGGCTTTGCTCGGTTTCAGCCAGGTTCGCTCGCTGGTCACCGCAGCGGCGGTGGCGGGCGCTTTCAAGGCGGTGCCGGGTCTGGATTTGCACGATTTTTGGCGCTACAGCCTGGATGTGGGCAAACTGTCGCGGTTGCTCGCTGGCACCGTGCGCCAAAACCAGGCGACAGCATTTACCGCGGGGCTGATTCACGCCACGGGTGAACTCGTCATGCATATGGGCATGCCCGTTGAAATGAGTGCGCTTAACCGGCAGGTCGCGCCACTGGCGCTAGATCGCGCAGCGGCTGAATTGGACCTGCTGGGTTACTGCTACGCCGATGTGGGTGCCGGCTTTGCCCGCAACTGGCAGTTTCCTGACGCAATTGCCGACGCGCTGCAAGACCAGATTGCACCCTTTGAGAATGACGTTTGCGAGCCTGCAGCCGGAATTTTGCATCTGGCGGCCTGGCGGTCTCGTGCCAATCTGGCCCACTACGATGCCCCGGATTTCATTCACAAATTCCCGGATGTGGTGGCGGTCGCGTTGGGGCTCGATATTGACATGGTGCTGCAGCAAAGGCCGATCGATTGGACCGGCCGCGCCGAGGTTCAGGCGCTCTTGTAGGCCCGCCCGCCAGTGTGCCGATCGGCCGTATTGGTGGAACCCTAGCGAAAAGGCGCGATCTGGGTGGCGGAAAAATCCGAAGAGGCGGGCTTGGGTTCAGCGTGTGGTTTGATAGCGGCTTTGGCAGCCTTGGGCGGGCGCCGGGCCGAGCGTCGATCCAGGATATCGACAGACTCCTTGGCTTCCGGGGCTGCTTCTGACTTCATCCAGGAATCAGAGCTCGGCATTTGCGTGAAAGGGCAACCGCACTCGGGTGCAAAGCGCCACGACACCACATACCTAGAATGGTCTACCGACGGATCGAATCGGTCGAGTCCGGTCAGGAGTTGACGCTCCAGCGCTGGCGCATAGCGCAAGAGGCGTTCTTTCCACTTCATGACGACCAGGTGGATATGCAATTCGTCTTCCGTGGCGCGGCGCGAGATGATGATCACCTCGCAGCCCAACCAACCCAACGGGATGCCATGCAGGCGCATGATGTCTTTGAGCACGACGCGCACAAGTTCGCGCTGAATGTTGGTGTGTTGAGCGGTGTTGTTGGTCGGTGTGCCAGCAGGAGACGCGCTAGCAGCACCGCTTCCCGCAGGGCGTTTCCCTGTCAAAAATTTAAACATCACGACTCCTGTTGTTGATCATTGTGGGTCAAAGTCGACGGGTCCCCAGTATGCCGTCGCCAGTGGTCATGCTACAGCGTTTGCGCCAACCCCGCCGGTCAGTGGGTTGTTACAGCAATGGGACCGAGGTCCTGCAACGGTCCGAGAGGGTTGGTGCTGGTCTCGACTTCGCGGATGGTGGGCTGGCCGCCCCAGGCGCGATAGACGACCGTATCTTTGACCAACAACACCAGAGCGTTGAAGCGCCAGCCCGTGGTCTCTGAGCGGCGCGAGAAATTGGTGAAATCAGCAAGAAAATTGCCGGTTCTCCGTTTGTCGATGCGAGATGCTGTAATTTCCAATCCACGGCAGGCCTCCCGCGCTTGCAGACAACGAAGCACACCAGGATCAAGATCTTCACGCTGCAGCAAGGTGCTCGGCACAAACCTGCGGACCACATCGGCATGGGTCAAAAGCGTGGTGTTGGGCTGCTTTTCCGGATCGATTCCAGCCACGCGCAACGCATTGACGTCACTTTGCATGGGAACCAGCGAATCAATGGCATGGCGGGCCGTTTCAAAACTCTCGAACGCAGAAGAGGCACTGCTGCCTCGTGGCAACAGGGACGAGCATCCACCCAACGCCAAGGCCAGTGACAGCGCACAGATCCGCGCTAACAAAAGTGTCTGTCTCACAGTCTTACCCTCGCGCTGACGCGCCCGATGCAGGCGGCTCCGATCCCTGGATATCAGATACGGTCAATATTAGTGGGGGGTCTGGCTGGTTTATTGAGAATGCGCAAGTCGGCACAGGGTCTGGTTTGGGCTCCAGCGCGAACGGGCCTAAATACGCTGTTGGTCCGAAATATGTAACGGCAATCTTGTATTCCTGAAAACAGTCCAAATTCTGCATTGCAGCGCGGGACTAAACCGCTCGCGCGGTAAGCCGCATCGAAGCGGTGTTGGTGTTTGGTGCAGGGCGAGTTCGTGGCTATGTTGTGAATCGGGGCAATCGGCCTCGTTCACAACAGGAGCACAACCATGGAGTCATCAAGTCAAACCGTCTCGCCACTACGCCAACGCATGATCGAGGACATGCGAATGCGCAAACTGATGCCCAGGACACGAGAGGCCTACATCCGGGCGGTTCGCAAGTTCACCAATTTTCTGGGCAGATCACCTGATACCGCCACCGATGAAGACCTGCGCCGCTTTCAATTGCATCTGATAGACCAGGGCACTTCACCCATCACGCTCAACGCCACTATTGTGGGCCTGAATTTTCTCTTCTCAGTCACGCTGGGTCGCCCTGAGGCGATGGCCAAGATGCAATCGGTGCGGGTTCCGCAAAAGCTCCCGGTGATTCTGAGCAAGGACGAGATGAGCAGACTGATTGCCTGCGTCGGACACATCAAGCACCAGACGGCGCTGTCGCTGGCCTATGGCACCGGGTTGCGGGTGGGTGAGGTCGTCGCGCTCAAAGTCGGCGACATCGATAGCAAACGCATGACGCTGCGTGTGGAGCAAGGCAAAGGACTCAAGGACCGGTACGCCATGCTCTCGCCGGTCCTGCTCGAGCGCCTGCGCGTGTGGTGGCGCGTTGCACGCGCCCAGGGCAAGATGCTCGACGGCGGCTGGTTGTTCCCGGGCCTGGATCCCTTGCAGTCGTTGGGCACCCGCCAACTCAACCGTGCCATCCATGATGCCGCCACGATGGCAAAGATCGACAAGCGCGTGTCCATGCACACCTTGCGCCATAGCTTTGCCACGCACCTGCTGGAACAGAAGGTCGACATTCGGGTGATCCAGGTCTTACTGGGGCACCAACGCCTGGACACCACGGCGCACTACGTCCAGGTGGCCACTGACGTCCTGCGTGAAGTGATCAGTCCACTGGAGACCCTGCAACCCACGTAGAGCAACTTCGTGGGGCGCCTCGCTCTGGAGGTCGCCGACATCTTTCGTACCCACGGCCCGGCTTGGCGCCAAGCGCAGCAGGGGCACCTGAGCCTGGGTCAGCTCAAGGTCATGTCGGCTATCGAGCAGTGCCGCAGCGCGGCACTGGGGGGACACCTGTTGCACTGCCAGGCCTGCGAGCACGGCGAGATCGCCTACAACTCGTGCCGCAACCGGCACTGCCCCAAGTGCCAGGCAAGTGCAGCCAAGCGCTGGCTCGATGCCCGTCAGGCTGAACTTCTGCCAGTGGACTACTACCACGTGGTCTTCACCTTGCCTTGCCCCATCAGCGCCATCGCGTACTACAACAAGGCTGTGATCTACCGGCTGCTGTTTGAGGTGGCTGCCCAGACCCTGATCACCATCGCAGCCGACCCCAAGCAGCTGGGGGCGCAAATTGCAGCAACGCTGGTGCTGCACACCTGGGGATCGGCGCTGACGCACCACCCGCATGTACACGGCATCGTGCCAGGCGGTGGTTTGTCTAAAGACGGTGAGCGTTGGGTGGCGTGCCGACCGGGTTTCTTCCTGCCAGTGCGCGTGCTCTCGCGGCTGTTTCGTCGGCGCTTTCTGGAAGAACTGGGCCAAGCTCATCGCGCCGGGCAGTTGCAGTTCTTCGGTGAGTACGTCCAACTCAGCGATGCGAGCGCCTTTGCTAATTGGCTCGCGCCAATGCGACGTTGCGAGTGGGTGGTGTACGCCAAGCGCCCGTTCGCCGGTCCGCAGGCTGTGCTGGCCTACCTGTCGCGCTACACCCACCGGGTGGCCATCGCCAACTCACGGCTGGTCTCGATGAACGAGCACGGGGTCACGTTTCGATGGAAGGACTACCGGGGCAAGGGCGAGACGCGCCACAAGACCATGACGCTCGAACCCGAGGAGTTCATGCGCCGCTTCCTGCTGCACGTGCTGCCTGGCGGCTTTCACCGCATTCGGCACTACGGGCTCATCGCCAACAACGCTCGCAAAGTGAATCTCGCGCACGCAAGGGAGTTGCTGCACGTGGTGCCTGTCGCAGTTGTCGATGCGAAGAGCTCCGACGAGTCGGTCGAACCCGTGCGACCGACCTTTGTCTGTGCGCACTGCGGCGCGCCAATGATCATCGTTCAAACGTTTGTGCGCGGACAGGCCATTCGAGGGCCACCCCACGTTCAGGGTCCATCATGAGCACAAGGACGCCCAGATCGCCAAACTACGCACCGGCTCAGCATTTGGCAGAGATGGAGTGGATCAGCTTTGCCTTGTCGTGCAAATCTGCTGGCAACGGCGTGGCAGGTCGGCCAAGAATCGGGCGTTTCAATGCAGGATCAAGAATCCTGCGTGGCATTCCGGTCGAACTGCTCGCCATGATCACGACTTCAAAACGCACTGTGGCTCTTCAAATCCCCATAGCCGTGTAGCACACTGCGACAACCGTGGTACTCGCCGCGGTTTCCTCCCTCAAGGTTTATACGACGCCTGCCCTCAGGCTTGCGTTGACTCGCTCCGGTTAGAGTTACGGGCAGGCATCCTACAAACCTAAACGATTGCTGTCAGCCAGTTTGCCGAAATGCCTTCCAGATAGCCGACATTGCCAATAAGGAGGTTCCGCGTACTTTAAGTGATTGAGAATTTTTTTTACCGTTCGTATGCAGCTACTATGGGTCGCTCCAGCCGCGCAAATGACAAAGGACTCCCCCATGACTACCTATTCGCAGCAATCCAACTGGCGCGAAATCCAGAAGTTCCTACCTGATGAGTTCCAACTACAAGAAGGCCAAGAGCCGACGGAGGAGTTGTGGGCATGGCGGCAGCACCGTATTCACCTTGACTGCTACCGCAATCCGGACGCGCCTCTAAAAGTCATCCTCTTTCACGGCGTCGGCACCAATGGGCGGCAGATGTCGACCATTCTGGGTGCACCACTGGCGCGCATGGGGTTAGAGACAATCGCGATCGACATGCCGGAATATGGACTTACGCAGGTGGGGTCAGGCAAGCATGTCAAATACGACGACTGGGTTCAAGCTGGCAGTGACCTGGTTGACACCGAACTGGCCAAGGACAGCCGCCCCATCGTGCTCTATGGACTGAGCGCCGGCGGCATGGAAACGTACCATGTCGCCGCCTTGAACAAGAAGGTCAAGGGCATTGTGGGCATGACGTTCCTCGACCAGCGTGAGCAGCAAGTGGTCGATGAGACGTCGTTAAACCTGTTTATGAGCCGGATTGGCGGTCCTATGGTGAAACTGACGGCGATGACACCCCTGGCAGGCATGCGCATGCCAATGTCCCTTGCAAGCAAGATGCACAAGCTGGTCAACAACAAAGCGGCACTCAAGGCTTGCATGGCCGACAAAACCTCCGCGGGCAATTGGGTGACAATGAAGTTTTTAGCCACCCTCCTTGGCTATACCCCGGCGGTCGAGCCAGAGGACTTCAATGTTTGTCCCATCCTGCTCACACAACCGGCCCAGGACCACTGGACACCGCTGCACTTGAGTGAACTGTTTCTGCGGCGCATCAAGCAGGTGCCGGTGAAGACGGTCATGCTGGAAAACGCAGGGCATTACCCAATAGAGCAACCGGGACTCAATCAGATGGTTGCGGCCATTCATACGTTTTGCGTTGATATCGCGGGCATTCGATAAAGAAGCGTCAATGTGACACGCGTGAATTTCCTATCCGTCCGTCCTCAGCCGACTGCGAAACGGTTTGCAGCCCGCCATGACCAATCTTCAAACGCTCGCCAGCCAGGTCACTGGCTGGATAAATTTCGGGGGGGCTGCGGCACGCCGGGGCGCGTATGCTGGCTATCCTGACAAGCGTTGGATTGACCGATTGATGAGCGATCTGCGTACTCTGTAATTGAACTTCCAGACAGCGGCCCTTCGCGAATGCCCGTTTTCGCGGCATACCCGACTTAAAAAAGTGCCGCGTGACGGTCAGCAACGTGTCTGAAACTGTCATACAAACATCTTGGAAATCGCGGCAGCATTGACTCTAAAGAGTTTCGTCGGTCATCAGCGTAGTAAAACCTGGTCGCAACAAAAAAAGCCCATGAGTCCATGGGCTTTTCAAGAGGCACAGTTGCGGCTAGCCGCCGTGAATCTTCATCATCAACGGCACGATCAGGAGGGCCACGATGTTGATGATCTTGATCAAGGGGTTGATGGCCGGGCCAGCAGTGTCTTTGTAGGGGTCGCCCACCGTGTCACCGGTCACGGCCGCCTTGTGGGCTTCGGAGCCTTTGCCGCCGTGGTTGCCGTCTTCGATGTATTTTTTGGCATTGTCCCAGGCACCACCGCCGGTACACATGGAGATGGCCACAAACAGGCCGGTCACGATGGTGCCCATCAGCAAGCCACCCAGTGCTGCTGGTCCGAGCAGCAGGCCCACCAGGATGGGCACGACCACGGGCAGCAGCGACGGAATCATCATTTCTTTAATGGCCGCAGTGGTGAGCATGTCCACCGCGGTGTCGTACTCGGGTTTGGCTGTGCCTTCCATGATGCCCTTGATGTCGCGGAATTGGCGGCGAACTTCGACCACCACAGCCCCTGCGGCGCGGCCCACGGCCTCCATCGCCATGGCACCGAAGAGGTAGGGGATCAGGCCACCGATGAACAGGCCGATGATGACCATCGGGTTGCTCAAGTCAAATGTGATGACCTTGCCGTAAGCCTCCAGCTTGTGGGTATAGTCGGCAAACAGAACCAGGGCGGCCAGACCGGCCGAGCCAATGGCGTAGCCTTTGGTCACCGCCTTGGTGGTGTTGCCCACGGCGTCCAGCGGGTCGGTGATGTCGCGCACGCTGGCTGGCATTTCGGACATTTCGGCGATGCCACCCGCGTTGTCGGTG
This sequence comes from uncultured beta proteobacterium, assembly GCA_963784775.1. Lineage (GTDB taxonomy): Bacteria > Pseudomonadota > Gammaproteobacteria > Burkholderiales > Burkholderiaceae_C > Rhodoferax. Next base: position 698,407 of record CAWAST010000002.1, read on the forward strand.
ATGGGGCCGTAGGCGTCCAGCGCCACCACGATGCCGGCCATGCTGAGCATGGAAGTTGCCGCAATGGCAATACCATACAAGCCAGCCAGGGTGTAGGCCGCATAGATGGCCATGCAGACAAAAATCACAGGCCAGGCCGTTGAGCGCATGGAAACGCCCAGGCCGGCGATGATGTTGGTGCCGTGGCCGGTGGTCGATGCCTGTGCAATGTGCTTAACTGGGGAATACTGCGTTCCGGTGTAGAACTCGGTGATCCATACCAGGGCAGCGGTCAGAATCAGGCCCACAGCGCAGGCACCAAATAGCTTCATTTGGCTGCCAGAGGCGGCGATGGCGTTGTCAGGAATCAGCCATTGCGTCACGAAGAAGAATGCAATCAGCGACAAGCCGCCCGCAACTGCGAGACCTTTGTACAGGGCCGGCATCACGTTCTTCATGCCAGGCGTTGCTTTGACGAAGAAGCAGCCAATGATAGAGGCCACGATGGAGACGGCACCCAGTGCCAGTGGATACACCACGGCGCTCATGCCCGCACCGGTAACCAGCAAAGCGCCCAGAACCATAGTAGCGATCAAGGTCACAGCGTAGGTTTCGAACAGGTCGGCGGCCATGCCGGCGCAGTCGCCCACGTTGTCGCCCACGTTGTCGGCAATTACGGCGGGGTTGCGGGGGTCATCCTCGGGAATGCCTGCTTCCACTTTGCCAACCAAGTCGGCGCCAACGTCAGCGCCTTTGGTGAAAATGCCACCGCCCAGACGGGCGAAGATGGAAATCAGGGAAGAGCCGAAAGCAAAGCCGATCAGTGGGTTAAGCAGGTGCGCCAGGTTTTTATCTGGCGTCATGTTGCCGTTGCCGGTGAGGAACCAGAAGAATCCGGTCACACCGAGCAAGCCCAAGCCGACGACCAGCATGCCAGTAATGGCGCCGCCGCGGAAGGCCACGTCCAGTGCTGGGCCAATGCCTTTGGTGGCGGCTTGGGCAGTACGTACGTTGGCGCGAACCGAGACGTTCATGCCAATGAAACCACACGCGCCTGAGAGCACGGCACCGATCACAAAGCCAATGGCGCTGAGTTGATCAAGAAAGACGGCGATCAAAATCGCTAGAACCACGCCCACCATGGCGATGGTCTTGTATTGCCGAGCCAGATAGGCGGCCGCACCTGTTTGGATAGCGGCTGCAATTTCCTGCATCCGCGCATTGCCGGCATCCTGAGAAAGAATCCAGCTGCGAGCCCAAAAACCGTATCCCACGGCGATGAGTCCACAAATAAGCGCAAGAATCAGCGCTGGGTTGCCTGTCATAAGAATCTCCTGTTGGTTCGCTAAATGAGGGCGCAACGCAATCGGCGCCCCCGTTGCGTTGCTTCCTCGTCGCGAAGCAGCAACAGATAGTTGATGCTGACGATTGGCCAACTGTCGAACTGTACCGTGAAATTGACCCGTTTTTGGCTCCGGCAAGGTCCAAGTCAGCAAATTCCTCGATGATTTGCTGGAACCGCTGATTCAGCTCAAATTTAGAAAAGGACCTCGCCGTGTCACTCGACAACGTTACCCCCGGGAAGGATGTTCCCACCGCGTTCAATGTGATCATTGAAATTCCCATGAATGCCGACCCGGTGAAATACGAGGTGGACAAGGAGACCGGTGCCATCTTTGTGGACCGGTTCATGAGCACGGCCATGCACTACCCGACCAATTACGGCTACGTGCCCAAGACCATATCCGGTGATGGCGACCCGGTCGATGTGTTGGTAGTCACCCCTGTGCCCCTCATTCCAGGGGTGGTCGTGCCCTGCCGGGCCATCGGCATATTGAACATGGAAGACGAAGCCGGGCAGGACGGCAAGATTCTGGCCGTGCCGACCGAAAAAATCCTTTCTCTCTACACCCGCTGGAAAAAGCCTGAAGACCTGAGCCCTGCGCGGCTCAAGGTCATCGCGCACTTCTTTGAGCATTACAAAGACCTTGAAGAGGGCAAGTGGGTCAAGATTCTGGGTTGGGACGGTCCCGAGGCCGCGCACCGGGAGATTCTGGACGGCATTGCCAACTACAACCGGCAGCGTTCTGAACTTTAAACATTTTTGGCCTGTACCCATTTAAAAATGAGCGTATAACGCTATTAATATCGAAGCGACTTGGGGGTTTAAAGGCCGGTAACGCCTCAGCTCGGGTTTGTGGAACCCGGCCTGAAAAGCGTGTATGGCTTTGAATTTCCTTGCCTTAAACTACCGTTTTTCAAATATTTCCAGGAGTGGCTGACATGATGAAGAAGTACTTGTGGTCGTTTGCCCTGTCCGCGGTGGTTCTGAGCGCGTGCGGCAAGAAGGAGGAGGTTCCGGCGGCCGTGATGGCGCCTGCGGCCACCGCGAGTGCACCGGCCGCCGTGAACACGGAAGAGAAGGTGCTCAATATCTACAACTGGCCTGATTACATTCCTGAAGGAATGATCGCAGCCTTCGAGAAAGAGACCGGAATCAAGGTCAACTATGACACCTTTGAGACCAACGAGGCCTTGCACGCCAAGCTGGTGGCGGGCAACTCCGGCTACGACATCGTGGTGCCAGGCTCGGTCTTTGCCAAGCCCCAGATTGAAGGCGGCTTGCTGCAAGCCCTGGACAAATCAAAAATTCCGAACCTGGTCAATCTCGATCCGGCCCTGATGGCGACCTTGACCAAAGCGGACCCTGGCAACGACCACCTCGTGCCCTGGGCCTGGAGCTTTACCACAGTGGGCATCAACCGCACGAAGGTTGAAAAGGCACTGGGCAAGATGCCCATGCCGGAAAACACCTGGGATCTCGTGTTTGATCCCCAGTATTCCAGCAAGCTCAAGTCCTGTGGTATCGCCTATCTGGATTCGCCCACAGAGATCATTCCGGCAGCGCTTCATTACATCGGCAAGGATGCCTATTCCAACGATCCGGTCGACTACAAGGCCGCTGGTGCCATGCTGGCCAAGGTTCGCAAGGACGTGCGACTGTTCAGTTCGACCATGATTGACGACATTGCGGGGGGCAAGGCCTGCGCGTTTATTGGCTGGTCGGGCGACATCAACATCGCGGCCGCCCGTGCCGTGGAAAACGGCTCCAAGCAAGTCATCGAAGCTCTGCTGCCCAGCACCGGTGCCCTGATCTTCTTTGACACCATGGCTTTGACCAAGGATGCCAAGCATCCTAACAACGCGCACGCCTTCATCGACTTCTATCTGCGCCCTGAAAACGCCGCCGCTATGGCCAATGAGATGAGCTACCCCACTGGCAACAAAGCCGCTATGGACAAAATCAAGCCCGAAATTGCCGGCAACAAGACCATTTTTGTCGATGCTGACTACTTTGCCAAAATGATTCCGCCCAGCAGCTTCACCAATGAGGCCCGTGGTGCCTTGGCTAACGCCTACAACGCGTTCAAAAAGGGCAAGTAGTTGATACAGTAACGTGCCGCACGGGGCTGTTTGTACGTGATGTATAGACAGCCCCGATTTCTTGCGGCGACGACATTGGCAAAGGCGGTGAAATGACAGAACAGGCTGGCCCGCAAGGCTACTTGGTCACGGAAAAGCTGGTCAAGCGCTTTGACGAGGCGCTGGCAGTGGACGAGGTGTCCCTGTCCGTCAGGAAGGGCGAAATCTTCGCTTTGCTGGGCAGCTCGGGCTGCGGCAAATCGACGCTCCTGCGCATGCTGGCTGGGTTCGAGACACCCACTTCGGGGCGGATGCTGCTGGGCGGGCAGGACATTGCCACGCTCAGGCCCTACGACCGTCCGATCAACATGATGTTCCAGTCGTATGCGCTGTTTCCCCACCTCGACGTCTGGCAAAACATTGCCTTTGGCCTCAAGCGCGAAGGGCTGCCCAAGGAAGAAATCAAGCAGCGGGTCGGCGACATGCTCGATCTGGTCCAACTCGCCGCCTATTCCCGGCGCAAGCCCCATCAGCTCTCGGGCGGGCAACAGCAGCGGGTGGCGCTGGCGCGCAGTCTGGCCAAGCGGCCCAAGTTGCTGCTTCTGGATGAACCGCTGGGTGCGCTGGACCGCAAACTTCGCGAGCAAACCCAGTTTGAGCTGGTCAACATCATCGAAAAGGTGGGGGTGACTTGTGTCATGGTGACCCACGACCAGGAAGAGGCCATGACCATGGCCGGGCGAATCGCCGTCATGAGCAAGGGCAGGGTGCTGCAGGTCGGCACCCCCGAAGAGGTGTATGAGCACCCGGCCAACCGGTTTGTGGCGGACTTCATCGGAAACGTCAACCTGTTTGAGGGGCGCGTCAGCGTGGACGAGCCTGGCCACTGTGTGGCGGTGACAGGCATTGGCGAGGTGCACGTCGGACACGGTGTGGATGCCACGGTCAACATGGCGCTCACCATTGCGGTGCGACCCGAGAAGATCGAGATCAGCAAACAAAAACCGGACCGAAGTCGCAATGTATTCACGGGCAAGGTCAAGGAAATCGCCTACTTTGGCTCTTACAACACCTTCATCGTGATCGCCAGCGACGGCACTCGGGTGAAGATCACCGAGGCCAACACCTCGCACCAGGAACTGAGCGACATCACCTGGGACGACAACGTGTACTTCTGGTGGGGCGATCGCTCCGCCATTGTCCTGCGGGACTGAGCCCAGCGGTCATGGCCAGTGCTCCCGCTGTTTCAATGCCCGGTCGGCGTTTTGTCATCGGCCTGCCCTATGTCTGGCTGATCGTCTTTTTCTTTCTGCCTTTTTTGATTCTGCTGTACATCAGCTTTGTCGACATGGGCAACGACATCATTCCGTTCAAGCCAATCTGGGAGCCCGCAACCGGCCTGCTCAAGCTCAAGTACGAGAATTACTGGTCCATCTTCCGCTCCAGCGACGGAGCACCCTTTTTCCAGACGCTGTACATCGAGGCCTATGTTCGTTCGCTTTGGTATGCCCTGTGCACGGCGCTGTCGTGCCTGGTGATCGGATACCCGTTTGCGTACTTCATCGTGCGAACTTCGCCCGCGGTTCGTCCGGCACTGCTCATGATGGTGATGCTGCCGTTCTGGACCTCATTTCTGTTGCGGGTGTACGCATGGAAGGGGATATTGGCTGACCAGGGAGTGTTCAATCAAGTGCTGATGTGGCTGGGCCTGACCAAGGCGCCCATCCTCATGCTCTACACCGATGTGTCGCTTCTGATTGGCATGGTTTATGTCTATTTGCCGTTCATGGTGCTGCCTCTGTACGCCAACCTGGTGAAGATGGACTTTCGGTTACTCGAAGCCGCTCATGATCTGGGCGCCACGCCCTTCAATGCCTTCTGGCGGGTCACTGTTCCGTTGTCAAGGTCGGGCATCATCGCCGGGTTTATGCTGGTGTTCATTCCCTGCGTGGGCGAATTCGTGATCCCATCGCTGCTGGGGGGGCCTGAAAACATCATGATTGGCCGGGTGGTCTGGGACGAGATGTTCACCAGCAACAACTGGCCTCGGGCCAGCGCCCTGGCTGTGGTGATGATCGCGCTCATTGTGGTGCCGCTTGCGGTGTATTACCACTACAGCGGCGAGACGACGGAGTCGGGCAAGTGAGAGGCGCCGCATGAAAAGATTTTTTGAAAGGCACGCGGGCAAGCTTTGGCTGGCGCTGGTCTTTGCGTTCCTGTATCTCCCGCTGGCCTTCATGATCACGTTTTCCTTCAACAGCACGCGCCAGGATGCCCGCTTTACCGGGTTTTCGTGGCGCTGGTACGAGGCGCTTACCCGGGACAACCGGATCGTCGATGGGTTTTGGCTGTCGCTTAAGGTTGCAGCGGTCACGGGCGTGACCTCAGCCATTTTGGGTGCCTTCGCCGCCTTCGTGCTGGTGCGCTACCGGCGATTTGGCGGGCGCACCTTTTTCTCGGGAATGGTCAATGCGCCGCTGGTGATGCCCGAGGTGGTTATCGGACTGTCCTTGCTGCTGCTGATGGTGGGTGCCCAGAATGCCTTCGGATGGCCCGAACGCGGCATGATGACCATCATTCTGGGCCACACGCTGCTGGGCATGGCTTACGGCACGGTGGTGATTCAGTCTCGCCTGCTGGAAGTGAACCGCTCCATCGAAGAAGCCGCCATGGATTTGGGCGCACGGCCCGCACAGGTGTTCTTTCTGGTCACATTGCCGAGCATTTCTCAAGCCATTCTGGCAGCGTTCCTGCTGTCGTTCACCCTTTCTTTCGACGACGTGGTGATCTCGGAATTTCTTTCCGGTCCAGGGGTCAGCACCTTGCCGCAGGTGATATTCGGGTACGCCCGCCGGGGCATCAACCCCACCATTTATGCGGCCGCTACTTTGCTGATCGCCACGGTCACGCTCGTGATCGTTGCCTACAGCGTCTGGGTGGCCCGCCAGACCCGCATCCGTGAGCGCGAGATTGCTGCGGCCATGCGGGCTGAACTGGTGGCGCTTAATCCCTGAGTCGAACTGTAGTGTGGAGCTAGGGTGGCGTCTGGCTTTGACTGTTGGGGCGGTATTTGGCCGCACCCGATTGCTCTGCCCAACCCTTCGCGCTGGTCCAGGGCTCAAACGAACTATGTCTTTTTGAACGGGCCACGCAGGTCCAGATCATCGAGGTAGCCTTGAACGCCCAGCGTTTCCTGGGCCAGAAATCGCCGCACGGCGTCAGAGAATGCCGGGTGAGCCAGCCAGTGCGCGCTGCTGGCCTTGACTGGCATCAGGGCGCGGGCCAGTTTGTGTTCTCCCTGTGCCCCTCCCTCAAAGCGCTGGTAGCCGTGAGTAATGCACCATTCCAGAGGCTGGTAATAGCAGGCCTCAAAGTGAAGGCAGTCCACCCGCTCCAGGGCGCCCCAGTACCTGCCATATGCGACATTGCCCGAGTTTTGATCGCTATTTTGGCCTCTAGCCAATGACTGGTAAGCACTTAAAGCTATCAAACTGCTAGCAACTTTACGCCCATTACGCTCGGCGATGAACATCAGCCAAGCCTCGGGCAAGGTCTGCTCCATGGTTTTGAAAAATTCCCGGTTCAGGTAGGGGGCATTTCCGTGTTCAAGGTAGGTGCGTTCGTAACAACTGTAGAAGAAATCCCAGTCTTCGGGGGCGATGTCCGCGCCCAATGACCACTGGAAAGTGACCCCGGCATCGCGCACCTTGCGCCGTTCCTGGCGAATTTTTTTGCGCTTGTCCTGTGAAAGCGAAGTCAGAAAGTCCTCAAAATCACCATAGGCCGGGTTGGAATTGGTCCAATGGAATTGCGCGGTATGCCGCTGCATCATCTCGACCTGAGTGCAGGCGAGCAGATCATCGGGGTCGGCAAACAGGATGTGCAGGGACGACAGTTTTTGCGCTTCACACCACTGAACCAGCGCTCTGGCCAGCAGCAGGCGTTCTTGTGGGGTTCGTGCCAGGAGACGAGGGCCAGGCACCGGCGTGAACGGCACCGCGACCACGGCTTTGGGGTAATAGTGCAGACCATGCTGGGCATAGGCCTGCGCCCAGGCCCAGTCAAAAACATACTCCCCGTAGGAATGGGTCTTGAGGTACAGCGCACAGGCGCCGGCCAACGTGTCTCCCTGTTCCATCAGCAAAAAGCATGGTGTCCAGCCCGACTCCGGTGTGGCACTTCCACTGGTGTGCAGCGCTGCCAGATATTCGTGCCGCATGAACGGGGTGGCCGCGAGTTGCAGGCCCAGCAGCGCGTTCCATTGCTGTGCATTGACCGCCAGCGGTGAATCCACGATGCGAATGACATAATCATCCGGTTCGAGCCCTGCTGGGGTATTCATTTTTTTGCTGCTTGCCTCCATGACACTCAAAATCTGCGTTGCTCAACTTAACTTCGTTGTGGGCGACCTGTCCGGCAACACCCAAAAAATCATTGACGCGGCCCACGCAGCCTACGCTCAGGGCAGCCGCCTTTTGCTCACGCCCGAATTGTCAATCTGCGGCTACGCGGCAGAAGACTTGTTTCTGCGCCCGTCCTTTGTTTCAGCCTGCAATGATGCCGTGAAAACAGTGGCCCGCGCCTTGACCGGGTTAAAAGACATGACGGTTGTGGTGGGACACCCGGTGGGCGGAGACAGCCGGACCCGCTCGGTGGCCGTGCAAAGTCGCTATAACGCAGCCAGTGTTTTGCGCGAGGGTGTGGTCTTGGCCACCTACGCCAAGCGCGAGCTTCCCAACTACCAGGTTTTCGATGAACGCCGCTATTTCACGCCGGGCAAGGACGTGTGCGTGTTCGAGGCCGGTGAGGCGGGCAGCACAGTCAAAGTGGGTTTGCTCATTTGTGAGGACGCCTGGTTTGAAGAGCCAGCGCGACTGACAAAGGGAGCCGGGGCCGAACTGCTCGCCGTGATCAACGCCTCGCCTTTTCATATTGGCAAGGGCAACGAGCGCGAGCAGATGATGCGCGAGCGCGTGCGCGACTGCGGCCTGCCTCTGGTGTATGCCCACCTGGTAGGTGGGCAGGACGAGGTGGTTTTTGAAGGGCGCTCGTTTGCACTCAATACCGACGGGACGGTCGCCGGTCGCGCCCCAAGTTTTGTGGAAAGTGTGCTCGAAACCCTCGTCAGTAAAGAAAATGACGCTATTCATTTAATATCAAATGTGACACCTGAACAGTCTGTTGAAGCAGACCTGTGGGGTGCCCTGGTGCTCGGCGTTCGCGACTATATCGGCAAGAACGGGTTTCCGGGCGTCATTCTTGGGCTGTCGGGCGGCATTGACTCCGCTCTGGTGCTGGCCCTGGCGGTGGATGCCTTGGGCAAGGACAGGGTTCGCACGGTGATGATGCCCTCTCCCTACACCGCCGATATCAGTTGGATCGATGCCCGCGACATGGCCAGGCGTTTGGGCGTGCGCTATGACGAAATCTCCATCGTGCCCCAGTTTGATGCCTTCAAGACGTCTTTGGCCAATGAATTCAAGGGCTTGGCTGAAGACACAACCGAAGAGAACATCCAGGCCCGAATTCGCGGCACTCTCCTGATGGCTCTTTCCAACAAATTTGGCAGCATTGTCCTGACCACCGGGAATAAGTCTGAATTGGCAACCGGTTATTGCACGTTGTACGGCGACATGGCGGGCGGATTTGCCGCCATCAAGGATCTGGCGAAAACCACAGTGTTCAGGTTGGCGCGCTGGCGCAACGCTCACGACCCATACGGTTCTGGCCAAAACCCGATTCCCGAGCGGATCATCACCCGGCCACCCAGCGCCGAACTGCGCCCGGACCAGACGGACCAGGACAGTCTGCCGCCCTACGAGGTGCTCGATGGCATTTTGGAGCGCTACATGGAAGACGATCAGGGCATTGAAACCATTGTTGCGGCAGGTTATTCCCGCGCCGATGTGGAGAAGGTGACGCGCCTGATCAAGATCAATGAATACAAGCGTCGCCAGTCTCCAGTGGGCATTCGCGTAACCCACCGCAGCTTTGGCAAGGATTGGCGTTATCCTATTACCAACCGGTATCGGGCCTGAACCCGTGCCAAATGGGGGCAGTTTGACCCCGCACCGCGCAAGCCCCTGTTGACAAGGAGAAAACATGAAGCAAATTACCGCAATCGTCAAACCGTTCAAACTCGAAGAAGTGCGCGAGGCGCTTGCCGAGTGCGGCGTGACCGGTTTGACCGTCACCGAGGTCAAGGGCTTCGGTCGCCAGAAAGGCCATACCGAGCTCTATCGGGGCGCCGAGTATGTGGTCGACTTTTTGCCCAAGGTGAAGGTTGAGGTTGTCGTTAACACCACTGATGTAGATCGCTGTGTCGATGCCATCATCAAGGCCGCCCACACCGGCAAAATCGGCGACGGCAAGATTTTTGTGACTGCCGTTGAGCGGGTGGTTCGTATTCGCACCGGCGAACTGGACGAATCGGCGATCTAATCCTATTCAGGTTTGGTGGGGCGGCTGTGTGGACACCAGCCGGGTTCCCGCCAGCGCGTCGTGCCAGAACTGGCGTTGCGGATGAAAGCGGCTCAGCAGCGCCCACACGGCAACCCAGCCGATGACCAGCACCACCGACTCGGCCGCTGGCAGCCCAAATGGAGCGACGCACGCCAGTGGTGGGACAAACCACAGCCAACTCAGCAGATAGCGCAGCAGCGCACGGGCCTGCGTGAGGGGCTGTCCGAATCGATCGACCACGCGGATGTGCCAGGTTTTCATGGCCAAGGTCTGTCCCCTGGACCACAGCCAGACGAAGTAGATGCCAAACACCACGAACAAAAAGGCTTGCAGGGCGTGTCGGTTGTCCATGGCATTGCGGGTCTGGCTCAGGGTGCCGAACAAATAGCCAGCGATGAAGACCACACCAAACGCGAGAATTCCTTCATAAAACCAGCATGCCATTCGCCGCGCCAGTCCTGGCGTCAAAATTTCCTCGGTCACTGTGACAACGCTTCCGTTGGCCCGCTCGTGGGTACCAAAGGCGGTTCAGTCGGCGCCGCAGGGCGGGGAAGCATTGTGCCGCGATGGATGGTTTGACCCGGCGGGGCCGCTTTGACAGGTCTTTGGACCGTGGGTTTGGTGATGACCGGAACGCGGGGCATTTTTACGGGTGAGACCGGCCGGACGATGGCTGTCGCACCGGAAGGCTTGGGCGTGGCTGACTTGGCCAGCTTTTGACGTTCCTCAGGGCTGAGTTCCTGGTACGCCTGCCAGGTGGCGCTTTTCTGAGTTGGAGCAAGTTTTTTGGCCTGGGAAAAATTGAGTCGTGCCTGTGCCCGTTGTTGTTGACTCAAGGAGGCCCACTCGGTCATGCGACTGTGAATCAGGGTTCGATCGGGCTCGCTCATTGCCGGATAACCCGACGCAATGGCGATCCACTTGCGCTTTTGCGATTCCTTCAGCGTGGGCCACTTCGCCGCCAGGGGCTGCAGGGCAGTCTGTTGTGCCGGCGTCAACTCGCGCCATGGCAGGTCAGAGGAAAAACTGGAATCAAGGAGGCGGGGTGCCGGCTTGCTCGGGAGCGACGCCTTTGTGGGGGCGGCAGGCGGTGCCGGATCAATACTTTGCGCCAGTGCCACCGGAGACAGAACCGCCAGGGACAGAAGCAGCCAGACGCCGCGTTGACGGGCCAGGGTGGCTGCTGACATGCGACTTAGGGAAGGTCCGGTGGAGCGGCAGAACAGGCTCATATCGGTGTCACTGATTCTGCACTGCGCGAAGTTTCAGGAATTGCATGAAGCCCGGGTCGGCATAGGCCTCTGGTGGCAGGGTATCGGAGAGAAGCGCGGTGTCAATTTCGGCCAGTTCGGTGGCGCGAATATCGGTCTGGATGAAGTGGATGGCAATCAGGCCGAGCACCAGTGCAAGCAGGCAAGCCGCAGCGGAAATCCCGCCAAGCCAGCCCGGGGAGTCGGTGCCGTAGGTGAGGGTGGCCGTGCCTGCGGACGTGGACACGCTGGTCGCGCTGCGGGTGACCGCAATTTTTCGCTGACCCAGGGCCTGGACCCGGGCCGCGCGCAATCTTTCAGAGATTTCGTAGGGGAGGTCGGCAGCCGCTTCGGAGAGTCGTGCGCTCAATTGCAGCCCAAAACGGTCTTGCACGAGTTGATTCTGGTATTGATGTGAAATGTTCATAGTGTTATTCCCTTTGCCCTCAAGGCCTGGCTCAGGGCATGAACCGCCCGAGAACAGTGTGTCTTGACACTTCCTTGCGAACAACCCATCGCCGCCGCAGTTTCCGCCACATCCAGTTCCTCCCAGTAACGCATGAGGAAGGCCTCCCGTTGACGCGCAGGCAATTCCTTGATCTCGTGCTCGATTTCCCGTAACACTTGCCCTCGTTGGATGACGCTTTCGGCGCTCTCAGTCTGCTCAGATTCGCCTTGCACCGCCAGCGTCTCCAGAAGGTCAAAGTCCCCGCCATCCCCAGCCACTTCGAAATCGCTCAAATTCGAGAAAAGTGCATTGCGGGTTTTTTGCCGCCGAAACCAGTCCAAAGTGCAATTGGACAAAATCCGCTGAAACAGCATGGGAAGTTCGGCCGCTGGCTTGTCACCGTAGTGTTCGGCCAGTTTCATCATGCTGTCCTGCACAATATCCAGCGCAGATTCCTGGTTGCGTACGTGGTAGACCGATCGCTTGAACGCACGCTTTTCGACGCTCTTGAGAAAATCAGACAGTTCTTGTTCTGTTGCCAAGCGGTTCTATTGCACTGAAGCGTTTGTGATTGTGAGGTATCTCTTGGGCATCCAAACGGAGTTTATGGATGCATATTTTGGGAAGATTATGGCATTTGCGCGGCGATATTTTGCGCTGTACCGACATTGCACATGTTGCAGTGCGATAATGCTCGCTGCAAATCAAAAGGCAAACGGGTTATGGTCCGGCGCTAAGAATCACGGCGCCCATGGCCTTGGCCTCAAGTCCTTGAGCAACTCCACAAGAGTTTGCGAGGGGGCACCCAAGGTATTTCGTCAGAGAAATTCACAAAGGTTCATCATGAAAATTTCAAAGGCCCAGGCCAGTTCGGCGGCCCCTGCAGCACTTGCGCAGGACAGTCAACCAGCTACCCTTCCGACCAAAAGGTTGGTCGCATCCTCCGACGACGGAGAGCTTCGGGGTGCGGAAATTCTGGTCAAGGCGCTACAGGCCGAAGGCGTCAAGTTCGTTTGGGGCTACCCTGGGGGGGCCGTACTTCATATTTACGACGCCTTTTACAAGCAGGACACGATCCAGCACATTTTGGTTCGCCATGAGCAGGCCGCTGTGCATGCCGCTGACGGCTATGCGCGGGCGACGGGCGATGTGGGCGTTGCCTTGGTCACCTCTGGCCCTGGGGTTACCAACGCCGTCACGGGGATCGCTACCGCCTACATGGACAGCATTCCGATGGTAGTCATCAGCGGACAGGTGCCCACGCACGCCATTGGCCTGGATGCGTTCCAAGAGTGCGACGCGGTGGGCATCACTCGACCCATCGTGAAGCACAATTTCCTGGTCAAAGACGCGCGTGAACTGGCCGACACCCTGAAAAAAGCCTTTCACATTGCCAGAACCGGGCGACCGGGCCCGGTTGTGGTGGACATTCCCAAGGATGTGTCGTTCAAGAAGGTCCCCTTCGCAGGATACCCCCAGTCCGTTCAAATGCGCTCCTACAACCCCGTGCGCAAAGGCCACGGAGGCCAAATCCGCAAGGCCCTGCAGTTGCTTCTGGCAGCCAAACGACCTTACATCTATACCGGTGGCGGGGTGCTGTTGAGCAACGCATCCGAAGAGCTTCGCACTTTGGTTGACATGCTCGGCTACCCCTGCACCAACACGCTGATGGGCCTGGGTGCGTACCCAGCCAGTGACAAGAAGTTTCTCGGAATGCTGGGCATGCACGGCACGGTTGAGGCCAACAACGCCATGCAAAACTGCGATGTGTTGCTGGCCGTGGGTGCACGATTCGATGACCGGGTGATTGGCAATCCTAAACACTTCGCTCAGAACGAGAGAAAAATTATTCACATCGACATTGATCCCTCCAGCATTTCCAAACGGGTGAGGGTGGACATTCCGATTGTTGGCGATGTCAAAGATGTGCTCACTGAAATGATCACGATGATCAAGGAATCTGCCACCAAGCCCGATGAGAAAGCTTTGGGCGTGTGGTGGAGCACCATCGAAGAGTGGCGCGGTCGCAACTGCCTCAAATATGACCATGGCAAGAACGACGTGATCAAGCCGCAATACGTCGTCGAGTCGCTCTGGAAGATGACCAAGGACGCCGACGCTTACATCACCTCCGATGTGGGCCAGCACCAGATGTGGGCGGCGCAGTACTACCGTTTTGACAAACCCCGTCGCTGGATCAATTCCGGCGGGTTGGGAACCATGGGTGTCGGAATTCCCTACGCAATGGGCATCAAGCTGGCGAAGCCCGAAAGCGAAGTTTTTTGCGTGACTGGAGAGGGATCAGTGCAAATGTGCATCCAGGAGTTATCGACCTGTCTGCAATACAACACGCCCATCAAGATTGTCTCGCTCAACAACCGGTATCTGGGCATGGTGCGCCAGTGGCAGGAGGTTGAGTACGAAGGCCGTTACAGCCACAGCTATATGGATGCGCTGCCCAATTTCGTGAAACTCGCCGAAGCCTATGGCCATGTGGGCATGCTGATTGAGCGCGCCCAGGATGTGGAGCCTGCCCTGCGTGAGGCTCGCAAACTCAAGGATCGCACGGTCTTCATGGATTTCCGCACGGATCCGACTGAAAATGTCTTCCCAATGGTTCGGGCTGGCAACGGTATCACCGAGATGCTGTTGGGCGCCGAAGATCTTTAATTTACTTTTTTGACGAATCTATTGTTTGCCAAGCCGTGTGGTTACCGCCACATGGGGAGGGCAGCGAAAAGAGGAATCTCACATCATGAAACACATCATTGCCGTATTGCTGGAAAATGAACCCGGTGCGCTGTCACGCGTGGTGGCACTCTTTTCCGCTCGTGGTTACAACATTGAATCCCTGACGGTTGCGCCCACGGAAGATCCCAGCCTGTCGCGCATGACGATTCAGACCACAGGGTCGGACGACGTCATCGAGCAAATCACCAAGCATCTCAACCGCCTGATCGAGGTCGTCAAGGTGGTTGACCTGACCGAAGGAGCTTACATCGAGCGCGAGCTCATGATGGTCAAGGTGCGCGCGGTGGGCAAAGAGCGCGAGGAGATGAAGCGCATGACGGATATTTTTCGCGGACGCATCATTGATGTGACCGAGCGAAGCTATACGATCGAATTGACGGGAGACCAGTCAAAGAACGACGCTTTTTTGGAGGCCATTGAGCGTGGTGCGATTTTGGAGACGGTGCGCACGGGTTCGAGCGGCGTTGGCCGCGGTGAGCGTATCTTGCGAGTTTGATTTTTTACATCGGAGAAGAAAATGAAAGTTTTTTACGACAAAGACTGTGACCTGAGCCTCATCAAAGGCAAGACCGTTGCCATCATTGGCTATGGCAGTCAGGGCCACGCCCACGCACAGAACCTCAACGACAGCGGCGTCAAAGTCGTAGTGGGATTGCGAAAGGACGGTGCTTCCTGGCCCAAGGTCGAGAAGGCCGGTCTCAAGGTGGCCGAGGTGGCGCAGGCGGTCAAGGCCGCCGACGTCGTCATGATCTTGTTGCCTGACGAACAAATCGCAACTGTCTACACCAACGACATTGAGCCCAATATCAAGAAGGGCGCTGCCCTGGTATTTGCTCACGGGTTCAATGTTCATTACGGGCTGGTGAGTCCGCGCGCTGACCTTGATGTGTGGATGGTCGCGCCCAAGGCGCCCGGGCACACGGTGCGCGGCACGTACGCCCAGGGTGGCGGCGTTCCACACCTTGTTGCCGTGCATCAGGACAAGACCGGTCGTTCGCGCGACATGGCCTTGAGCTACGCCATGGCCAACGGCGGTGGCAAGGCTGGCATCATCGAGACCAATTTCAGGGAAGAAACCGAAACTGATCTGTTTGGTGAGCAAGCTGTGCTGTGTGGCGGCACGGTGGAATTGATCAAGGCCGGCTTTGAAACTCTGGTGGAGGCAGGCTATGCGCCCGAAATGGCCTACTTTGAGTGCTTGCATGAACTCAAATTGATTGTGGACATGATTTATGAGGGCGGTATCGCCAACATGAATTACTCCATCTCCAACAACGCCGAGTATGGCGAGTACGTGACCGGTCCGAGGATCGTGACCAGCGCGACCAAAGATGCGATGCGCCAGTGTCTCAAGGATATTCAAACCGGCGAATATGCCAAGAGCTTTATCCTGGAAAACAAGGCCGGGGCACCGACGTTGCTGAGCCGCAGGCGTTTGACCTCGGAGCACCAGATTGAACAGGTTGGTGAAACATTGCGCGCCATGATGCCCTGGATCAAAAAGAACAAACTGGTTGATCAGACCCGCAATTGAGCGCCTTCGTAGGCTTTGAAAAGGTCACTTCGGTGGCCTTTGTTACTATCAGGCTCAGGAGACCAAATCTATGCATGACGGGAATGATTCAGACTTCGTTGAAGTGGATGCTGTTGGCGTGAAAAAGCGCCGCAAAGGCATCTACATACTGCCCAATCTGTTCACGCTGGCCGCGCTCTTTGGTGGCTTTTTTGCCATTGTCATGGCGATCAATGGTCGGTTTGACCTTGCGGCCATTGGCATTTTTTGCGCCATGGTGCTCGATAGCCTGGATGGGCGGATTGCCCGCATGACCAACACGCAAAGCGCATTTGGCGAGCAAATGGATTCGCTCTCGGACATGGTGTCTTTTGGCGCTGCTCCGGCAATCATTTCGTACGTCTGGGCTCTCAAAGGTCTGGGACGCTGGGGTTGGATCGCCGCCTTTGTTTATTGCGCCTGTGCGGCGTTGCGATTGGCGCGTTTCAACGTCAATACCGCGGTCGTGGACAAGCGCTACTTTCAGGGGCTGCCGTCACCCGCAGCAGCAGCGGTGATCGCCGGTTTCATCTGGCTGATGACCGACCTGGGAGTGGCAGGACCGAGCGTGGCGTGGCCGATGTTTGCGCTGGCCCTGTATTCAGGGTTGACGATGGTCACCAATGTGCCGTTTTACAGTTTCAAAGACCTGCACATGAAGCGAAGCGTTCCGTTTGTGGTCATTGTGCTGATTGCGCTCGTCATTGCGATCATCAACATTGACCCGCCGACTGTGGTTTTTGCCGTGTTTGTGATCTATGGCCTTAGCGGTTATGTGGTGTACGGCTGGCGCAAAACAAAGGGTTTGCAGACGAGTGTCATCAGTACCTCGACTGACGACGACGACGAAAGAGGGCTGCACAAGTAGAGGTTTGAGCCGCACGCGCGGTGGTCGCGGCGATGCACAAATTTATGTTACATTGAACACATGAAAAAGATTGAGCTGGTGCTACGACTGCTATCGCCATACGGGCGGAGACGGTAGCGCGCGCGCTCACCAAAACCAAAAGCCCGTATGCCTTCGCAGCGGGCTTTTTTGTTTTTGCATCCGATTTTTCACCAAACCATTTTCAGGATTAAAGGAGAGTTCAAATGGCTGATAAATTGATTATTTTCGACACAACTTTGCGTGATGGCGAGCAGTCGCCAGGCGCGTCGATGACCAAGAGCGAAAAGCTGCGCATCGCCCGTCAGTTGGAGCGGTTGAAAGTTGACGTCATCGAGGCCGGGTTTGCGGCCAGCTCAAACGGTGATTTCGAGGCGATTGAGGCCATTGCGAATGAAATCAAGGACTCAACCATTTGCTCGTTGTCCCGGGCCAATGATCGGGATATTTCGCGCGCCGCACAGGCGCTCAAAGGAGCCAACCGCTCCCGCATCCATACATTCATTGCCACGTCGCCGCTGCACATGGAAAAGAAGCTGCGCATGACGCCCGATCAGGTGTTCGAGCAGGCCAAGCTCGCCGTCCGATTTGCGCGCAATTTGGTCGAGGATGTTGAGTTCAGCCCGGAGGATGGCTATCGAAGCGACGAGGATTTTCTGTGTCGCGTGCTGGAGGCGGTGATCAACGAGGGCGCGACCACCATCAATGTGCCGGACACGGTGGGGTACGCCGTGCCGGAGCTTTACGGCAACTTTATTCGCGATCTGCGTGAGCGAATCCCCAATTCCGACAAGGCTGTCTGGTCTGTTCATTGTCACAACGATCTGGGCATGGCCGTGGCGAATTCACTCGCCGGGGTCAAGATTGGAGGCGCTCGTCAGGTCGAATGCACTATCAACGGGCTGGGTGAGCGGGCGGGCAATTGCAGCCTCGAAGAGATAGTCATGGCCGTCAAAACACGCCGGGACTATTTTGGACTTGAACTGGGCATTGATACCAAGAGTATTTTGGCGGCGAGCCGCATGGTCAGTCAGACCACCGGATTTGTGGTTCAGCCCAACAAGGCCGTGGTCGGCGCCAATGCGTTCGCACACGCTTCGGGCATTCACCAGGATGGCGTTCTCAAAGCGCGCGATACCTACGAGATCATGCGAGCCGAGGATGTGGGCTGGACCGCAAACAAGATCGTCCTGGGCAAGCTCAGCGGACGCAATGCCTTCAAGCAGCGTTTGCAGGAACTTGGGGTTCAATTGGAAAGCGAATCGGATATCAACGACGCTTTTGCCGCGTTCAAGGAACTTGCTGACCGCAAGAGTGAAATTTTTGACGAAGATATTTTGGCCCTGGTGAATGTGGGTGGAGCGTCGCAGGGCAAGGAGCAATATGGTTTTGTCTCCTTGTCGCAACACAGTGAAACCGGCGAGCGCCCGCAAGCGAGCATCGTATTTACGGTGGATGGGGTGGAGGTCAAGAGCTCATCCGACGGGGATGGTCCGGTTGATGCATCTCTCAAGGCCATCGAAGCATGCGTCAAAAGTGGTGCAGAAATGGTGCTTTATTCTGTCAATGCCATTAGCGGCTCAACGGAAAGCCAGGGGGAAGTCACAGTGCGTCTGCAAAATAGCGGGCGCGTGGTCAACGGGGTCGGAGCCGACCCGGACATCATCGTCGCGTCCGCCAAAGCCTACCTGAGCGCACTCAATAAGCTCTACTGCAATCCGGAGCGGGTCGCAGCGCAAGGTTAGGGTAAACACCTAGTTCCGTTGTTTTGATTTAAGAAAGCCGCGCAAGTAATTGATATTGTGCGGGTTTTTTGTGTAAACTGGCAACCTTGGTGCCCCGGCCCGGAGATCAATGCATGTCAAATCCTCATCAAAGTGTCTATCTCAATCCACTGAGCAAACTATTTTGGATCGTGGGGCTTGCACTTGTTTTTATGGGATTGTCGGTACCGCAGGTGCATGCCGCGTCTTACAAAAAGCCCATAGCCAGTAAATCTAAAACACATGTCGCCAAGCGAAAGGTCAGCAGAACCTACGCGTCGGCCAAGCGCAAACCCGTCGCTCTGGTGACCGAGCGCAGCACCTCTTTTGGGCAGGTGGCCGGATTGCACTCCACACAGGATTCGCTTGATTTGAAATCGAGTGTCGCCCTGGTGGTCGATCAGGACACCAGCGAGGTGCTTTTCAGCAAGAATGACCAGGCCATACTGCCCATTGCCTCCCTGACCAAACTGATGACCGGGCTGGTTGTCAGCGAGGCCAATTTGCCGATGGATGAGATGATCACCATCACCCAGGCTGACGTTGACACGGAGAAGGGTAGCTCATCGCGACTGCGTGTCGGGACCGAATTGAATCGCGGAGAATTGCTGCATCTGGCGCTGATGTCCAGTGAAAACCGGGCAGCGCATGCCCTTGGGCGCAGCTACCCCGGTGGACTGGCGACCTTCGTTAACCTGATGAACGCCAAAGCCCGATTGATTGGCATGAAGGACACCACTTACGTTGAACCCACAGGCTTATCTAGTAAAAACCAATCCAGTGCACGTGACTTGGCAAAATTGGTCAACATTGCGCATGGCGTGCCAACGCTGCGTGAGTTGACGACGTCACCGGATTACCAGGTGGCCGTCGGAAACCGAACCCTTCAGTACAACAATACCAATCGCCTGGTCAAAAACCCGTCGTGGGACATTGGCTTGCAAAAGACAGGTTATATCGCGGAAGCGGGACGCTGTCTCGTGATGCAAGCGCAGGTTGCCGGGCGCAGTTTGATCATGGTGTTCCTCGATTCTTCCGGAAAGCTCAGCCGCTTGGGTGATGCCGAGCGGGTTCGCCGCTGGGTTGAATCGCTATCCTGAGAACCGGCCGCAGCGGGGGGGACCCTAGACCGCTAGCTCAACTGCCGGAGCGACGCGTTCAGGGCTTTTTGCACAGACTCCTAGGGCGGCGTGTCGGCGCGGTAGCCCAAAGCCCCGGAAATTTCCGACGCTGTCGCCTGAAGTTTGCGCAGCCACTCCTCGTCAAGACGGTCAGCCGGCGCGGAAATCGACAAGCCCGCCACCAGTTTTCCCTGGTCATCATAAACGCCCGCTGCCATGCAACGCACGCCGAGTTCGAGTTCTTCGTTGTCGCGAGCACAACCATACTGGCGAACCTTGGCAAGTTCTTTTTCAAGCGTTGCCAACTGAGTGAGGCTATTCTTTGTGTGTCCGCTCAAGCCTGTGCGCAGGGCATAGGCGCGGACTTTTTGTGGCTCGTCGGCAGCCAGGAACAGCTTGCCCACGGACGTAAGGTGCAGAGGCGCCCGGCCTCCGATGGCACGGACCACCTGCATCCCCGATCGCTCACTGTAAGCGCGTTCAATGTAGACGATTTCGTCGCCCTGGCGCATGCTCAGGTTGACCGGCTGCTGGATCAGCTTGTGCAGTTCCCGCATTGGAGTCAGTGCCACGTCACGCACATTGAAGCGACTCTTGACCAGATTTCCCAACTCTAGCAGGCGCATGCCGAGCCGGTAGCTTCCGGGCTGCGGCCGATCCACGAAGCGTCCGGTGGCAAGGTCATTCAAGATTCGGTGCGTGGTGGAGGGGTGCAAACCGGTTTTTTCGCTGATTTCCTTGAGTGAAAGCGCCTCTTCCTTGGAGGCAAGAACGTCCATCAAGGCGAACATCCGCTCAATGACCTGCACGGTGGGTGTGCTCGGGGTGTTGGAATCGTGTTTTGGCATGCATGCTCCCAATTCGTGGTGTGACCATTTTACCTTGTGAAATGCCAAGAACGATCAGCGGAAGCTCAACGCCGCCAAACTTTCTGACGTGGGTGCCAATAGTTGCCAATAGGCAGCTTCAAATTGCCATGGCGGGGACGGATGCGCAAGGTCACGTCGGACCGAGGCGAGAAAAACGTCACGCGGAACCTCCTTTGCACCCAGGGATCCGAGGTGGGCGGTATTTTGCTGACAATCGATTTGCGCGATTTTGTGCTGACGGCAAAAGCAGACCAACGCGGCGAGCGCGATTTTTGAGGCGTCACTTCTGTTGCTGAACATGGATTCCCCGAATACAGCCTTTCCCAAGGCGACGAAGTACAGCCCACCGGCGAGCTCGCCGTCAATCCAGGTTTCCATGCTGTGGCAAAGCCCGGCGCGATGAAGCCCGATGTATGCGGCAATCATCTCTGAGCCGATCCATGTTCCGGCTTGCGCTGTGCGCGCACTGTTTGCGCAGGACACAATCACCTGCTCAAAGGCAGTGTCCAATCGAATCTGGCAGTGTGCCGATTTTCGAAACTTACGAAGCGTTTTGGCAAATGACGCGTGGACGCGAAAGTCAGCGACTTTGAGCACCATGCGCGGATCCGGGCTCCACCACAAAATGGGTTGGCCGCGACTGAACCAGGGAAAAATCCCCCCGCCGTAAGCGCGCGAGAGCGTATCAACGTCCAGAGCGCCACCAGCGGCCAACAATCCTGGGGTTTGCGAATCCGCGCCAAGTGTCCGCTCCGCCAGTGGGAAGGGCTCTCCTGCAACGAGCCAGGGAAGTGGGAAAGAACGTTGGACAGGCATCGCAGGACTGTATCCCAAGCGTCCAACCCGTCGCCCATACACCGCTTTGGCAGCAATTGGGATTTTGACGCAAGGGAATGTTTGTGTCGGGAAATTGCAGCCTTGACCCGTTACAATCGTCGCACGTCGGGGCGTAGCGCAGCCTGGTAGCGCATCTGGTTTGGGACCAGAGGGTCGAAGGTTCGAATCCTTTCGCCCCGACCATTTCTTTTCACGGTGCTCTCTGCCCGTAGCTCAGTTGGATAGAGCAACAGCCTTCTAAGCTGTGGGTCGGGGGTTCGATCCCCTCCGGGCAGGCCAACTCAGGCGGTGCGTGGTCGCAAGGTGGGCGTTGGTCAGAATCCTGGAGATTCACGCTGCGACGTAACCTGGCCGAGGTGCCGCTAGACTCAATCCTGATTTGCCGCGCGCAGGCCGTTCCTGAAGTGTTCACGCATCCGCTCTTGTGCCAGTGACTCGTCCCGGGCGCACAGTGCCGACATCAGGGCGCGGTGTTCGTTCAAGGATTCTTCGACGCGACCGGATTTCAGCAGAGAATTGTGGCGATTGAGTTTCATGACCTTGCGCAGGTCTGCAACCATCTGGCTGCGCCAGCGGTTGTTGGCGATTTCCAGCACCCGCATGTGAAACTGCTCGTTGATTTCAAAGAAGAGTGTTCGTTCAAGGTGTCCAGGCGCAGCTGCATTTTCAAGCGTCTCATGGAGCTTTTGTAGTTCCTGTACCTGTGCCAATGAGGCCGTCCGGGCTACGACACCCGCCGCGTCGGCCTCCAGTACGCCCAGCAAGTGATACACGTCGGCCAGGTCGCACGCCGAGACTTCAGTCACATAAGCGCCGCGCCGCACTTTCATGGTCACCAAGCCCTCCGTTGCCAGCACCTTGAGCGCCTCACGCAGGGGAGTGCGGCTGATGCCATAGGCCTGGGCGATCTTCATCTCGTCTATCCAGCTGCCCGGTTCAAGCTCTCGGCTGAAAATTTTTTGGCGTAGACGTTCGGCCACTTCTTCATAGAGCGCGCGGGGTGAAAGCGAAAGCTGTGGCATCAGGCAATTGTAAGGTTTTTCAGGTATTCTGAATCAATAATTATAAATGACGTAAACTACACTGGCTTTTTCGTGCGCCTGCCGACGGTTTTCTTCATATCCGTTCGGCGCAAGAATATTTTCGATGAAGATTTAGTGAAAATCCTTCGCTCATGACCAAGAAAAATCCCGAATTTCAGACCGCCACCCTGGAGGCGTGGACCCAGGCAGCTGCCAAGTCCGCGCCAGATGGCGATGTTGAAAAGTTGAACTGGCTCACCCCCGACGGCATTTCGGTCAAACCGCTTTACACCGCGGCCGACACCCAGGGCCTGCAGTACGCCGATACCTTGCCCGGGTTTGAGCCCTATGTGCGCGGCCCCCAGGCCTCTATGTACGCGTCGCGCCCCTGGACGATTCGCCAGTACGCGGGGTTTTCCACGGCAGAAGAGTCAAACGCTTTTTACCGCAAGGGCTTGGCCGCGGGCGGTCAGGGGGTGAGCGTGGCCTTTGACCTGGCCACGCACCGCGGCTACGACTCAGATCATCCGCGCGTCACCGGCGATGTCGGCAAAGCCGGTGTCGCGATCGATTCGGTCGAGGACATGAAGATTCTTTTTGACCAGATTCCGCTGGACAAGGTGAGCGTTTCCATGACCATGAACGGCGCCGTGCTGCCGGTTTTGGCGGGCTACGTGGTGGCGGCTGAAGAGCAGGGTGTGAGCCAGGACAAGCTCTCGGGAACGATTCAGAACGACATTCTGAAAGAGTTCATGGTGCGCAACACTTACATCTATCCGCCCCAGCCGAGCATGCGCATCATTGGCGACATCATCGAGTACACGGCAAACAACATGCCCAAGTTCAACTCGATCTCCATCTCTGGTTACCACATGCAGGAAGCAGGTGCGAATCAGGCCCTGGAACTCGCTTTTACCCTGGCGGACGGCAAGGAGTACGTGAAGACTGCCATTGCCAAGGGCATGGACGTGGACGAGTTTGCCGGACGGTTGTCGTTCTTCTGGGCCATTGGCATGAACTTCTACCTTGAAGTGGCCAAAATGCGCGCGGCGCGTTTGTTGTGGTGCCGCATCATGAAGGGCTTTGATGCGAAAAAGCCCAAGTCACTCATGCTGCGTACCCATTGCCAGACCAGCGGCTGGAGTCTGACTGAACAAGACCCCTATAACAATGTGGTTCGAACCACGATCGAAGCCATGGCGGCGGTATTTGGCGGCACCCAGTCGCTGCACACCAACAGTTTTGACGAAGCCATTGCCTTGCCAACAGAGTTCTCGGCACGCATTGCCCGCAACACGCAGCTGATCATTCAGGAAGAGACCCACATCACCAACGTGATCGATCCCTGGGCCGGTAGCTACATGATGGAGAAGCTGACGCAGGACATGGCCGATGCCGCCTGGGCCATCATTGAGGAGGTGCAAACCATGGGCGGGATGACCAAGGCGGTCGATAGCGGTTGGGCCAAGCTCAAGATCGAGGCAGCCGCGGCTCAAAAGCAGGCTCGCATTGACAGTGGTAAAGATGTGATTGTGGGCGTCAACAAGTACAAACTCAAAACCGAAGACGCCATTGAGTCGCGCGACATCGACAACGTGGCGGTGCGCGACGGGCAAATTGCCCGCCTCAAAAATATCAAGAAAAAAAGGGACTCAGCCCTTGTGCAGCAAGCGCTGTCCGCTATTACTTCTGCAGCAGAAAGCGGGGAGGGCAACCTGCTTGACCTGGCTATCAAGGCCGTGCGCCTGCGCGCCACGGTGGGCGAGGTGAGTGATTCGATGGAAAAAGTTTACGGGCGCCACCGCGCCGATACTCAAAAGGTGACCGGCGTGTATGCAGCAGCTTATGACTCCGCTGAAGGCTGGGACGCCCTCAAATCTGAAATCAATGCCTTTGCGGTGTCTGAAGGCCGACGCCCCCGGGTGATGATGGCCAAGCTGGGTCAGGATGGGCATGACCGTGGCGCCAAAGTGGTGGCCACGGCGTTTGCCGACCTTGGGTTTGACGTGGACATTGGCCCCTTGTTTCAGACCCCCGAGGAGTGCGCGCGCCAGGCTATCGAAAACGATGTGCATGCCGTGGGGGTGTCCACCCTGGCAGCGGGGCACAAGACCCTGGTGCCCGCCATCATTGCTGAGCTGAAGAAGCAGGGTGCCAATGACATCATCGTGTTTGTCGGCGGAGTCATTCCGCGCCAGGACTACGAGATGCTCTATGAGGCTGGCGTCAAGGGTATTTACGGCCCGGGCACCCCGATTCCGGTCAGTGCCAAGGGCGTGCTCGAGCAGATCAAGAAGGCGATAGCCTGAAGAGCGCTGACGCCGATGATCCAGCCAGAGCCATCTTCATGAAGCAGGCAACCGGGCACAGGCGGGGGCGGGCGACGACACTGGACGTCGTTGACGCGATTGTCAAGTCGATGGGCGGCGCACAGCGGCGCGCCATTGCCAAAGCCATCACCTTGCTGGAGTCGACCCGCCCTGACCATCGTCTTGAGGCCGACGAATTGCTCACTGCCTTGCTGCCACTCAGCGGTAAATCATTTCGACTTGGAATCAGTGGCGTGCCGGGTGTGGGCAAGTCCACTCTCATCGAAGCGCTTGGCCTGCATTTGATCGCGCTGGGTCACCGGGTCGCAGTGCTCACTATCGACCCATCGAGTGCGATTTCCGGAGGTTCCATCCTGGGCGACAAAACCCGCATGGAGCGGCTGTCCGTTCAGGAGAATGCCTATATCCGCCCAAGCCCCAGCAGCGGTACGCTGGGCGGAGTGGCCGAGAAGACCCGCGAAGCCACACTGGTGTGCGAGGCGGCGGGTTACGACATGGTGATCATCGAAACCGTGGGCGTCGGGCAGTCGGAGACCGCTGTGGCCAGCATGACCGACATGTTTGTGCTGATGCAACTTCCCAATGCAGGGGATGACCTGCAGGCCATCAAGAAAGGCGTGATGGAGTTGGCTGATCTGGTGCTGATCAACAAGGTCGATCTCGATGCCATCGCCGCGCAGCGGGCGCTACTGCAAATCACCTCGGCCATGCAGTTGCTGGGTCTGTTCGGGAGACATGGCGAAAACGCATGGCGTCCCAAGACGATGTCGCTGAGCGCTCTGACGGGGGAAGGAATTGCCCAGTTCTGGCAGACGGTTTCTGAGTTCAGAGCCCTGCAATCGGCCAACCACGCCCTGCAGCGGCGGCGCGAGAAACAGTCGCTGGCGTGGATGTGGGAGCGCATCGAAGTCGGCTTGAAGCAAGATTTTCGGGACGACCCAAAAGTTCAAGCACTCCTGCCACGGCTTTCCCGGGAGGTCCGCGAGGGACGGCTGGCAGCCTCCACTGCAGCAAGAAATATGCTTGCGGCCCATATGCAAAGGTCATAGTCAGCTATTAATATAGTAGTGATTTAAAGAATTTTTCAAGCTATTGAGGAGACACCGAACCATGCACGACATACTTGAACAGCTCGAAGCCAAGCGCGAACTTGCCCGCCTGGGCGGCGGGCAAAAGCGCATCGACGCGCAGCACAAAAAGGGCAAGCTCACGGCCCGTGAGCGCATTGAGTTGCTGCTCGATGAGGGGACGTTCGAAGAGTGGGACATGTTCGTCGAGCATCGCTGTGTGGACTTCGGCATGCAGGACCAGCGAATCCCTGGTGACGGTGTCGTGACCGGTTACGGCATGATCAACGGTCGTCTGGTGTTCATTTTCAGCCAGGATTTCACGGTGTTTGGTGGCGCCCTTTCCGAGGCACACGCAGAGAAAATATGCAAGGTGATGGACCAGGCGATGAAGGTCGGCGCGCCTGTCATTGGTCTCAATGATTCGGGCGGCGCTCGCATTCAGGAGGGCGTGGCCTCCCTGGGCGGCTACGCTGATGTATTCCAGCGCAACGTCATGGCCAGCGGCGTCGTGCCCCAGATCAGCATGATCATGGGCCCTTGCGCGGGCGGTGCGGTTTATTCACCGGCCATGACGGACTTCATCTTCATGGTCAAGGACAGCTCCTATATGTTCGTCACCGGGCCGGAAGTGGTCAAAACCGTGACGCATGAGGAAGTTACAGCCGAGCAGTTGGGCGGAGCCGTCACCCACACCACGCGCAGCGGCGTGGCCGATCTGGCGTTCGAGAACGATGTCGAGGCCCTGCTGATGCTGCGTCGCCTGTACAACTACCTGCCCCTGAACAACCGCCAAAAAGCGCCCGTGCGTCGCAGCGGCGACCCGGCCGATCGCATGGAAATGAGCCTGGACCGGTTGGTGCCTGACAGCGCCAACAAGCCCTATGACATGAAAGAGCTGATTGTCAAGACCATGGACGACGCAGACTTCTTTGAACTTCAACCCGAGTTTGCCAAGAATATCCTGATCGGATTCGGGCGCATGGAGGGACAGACTGTGGGCATTGTGGCCAATCAGCCGCTGGTGCTTGCCGGGTGCCTGGACATCAAGAGTTCGATCAAGGCCGCGCGCTTTGTGCGTTTTTGCGATGCATTCAATATTCCGCTGATCACCTTTGTGGATGTTCCGGGTTTCATGCCTGGCACCAGTCAGGAGTATGGTGGCATCATCAAACATGGCGCCAAGCTGCTTTACGCTTACGCCGAGTGCACTGTGCCCAAGATCACGGTCATTACGCGCAAGGCTTATGGCGGCGCCTACGACGTGATGAGTTCCAAGCACCTGCGCGGCGACGTCAACCTGGCCTGGCCCAACGCCGAGATCGCCGTCATGGGGGCCAAGGGAGCGGTGGAGATCATCTTCCGTGAAGACAAGGGCGATCCGGACAAACTCGCTGCCAAAGAAGCGGAATACAAGGCTCGTTTTGCCAATCCGTTCGTGGCCGGGGCGCGGGGCTTCATCGATGACGTGATCCTGCCCCACGAAACCCGAAAGCGCATTTGCCGCTCGCTGGTGATGCTGCGCGAGAAAAAACTAGAAAACCCGTGGCGCAAGCACGGCAACATTCCTTTGTAAGGGCTTTGGCGCTCAATTCCGTCAGGAGACAAGAACATGTTTACAAAAATACTGATTGCCAACCGCGGGGAAATCGCCTGCCGGGTCATCAAAACCGCGCAAAAAATGGGCATCAAAACGGTGGCGGTGTATTCTGACGCCGACCGGGACGCCCGCCATGTGATGCTGGCCGACGAGGCCGTCCATATCGGTCCTGCGGCCAGCCGGGAAAGCTATTTGCTGGCCGAAAAAATCATCGCCGCCTGCAAGCAGACTGGGGCCCAGGCCGTGCATCCCGGCTATGGTTTTCTGAGTGAAAACGCTGGTTTTGCCAAGCGGGTAGAGGAAGAAGGCATCGTCTTTATTGGCCCCAAGCACCATTCCATCGCAGCCATGGGCGACAAGATTGAATCCAAAAAGCTCGCTGGTGCGGCGGGCGTGAACTGCATTCCGGGTGTCAATGACGCCATTGAGACGGCTGAAGAAGCGGTTGAGATTGCCAAGGACATTGGCTATCCGGTCATGATCAAGGCCAGCGCTGGCGGTGGCGGTAAGGGCTTGCGTGTGGCGTTCAACGACAAAGAGGCTTTTGAAGGCTATACCAGTTGCCGTAACGAGGCTCGCAACAGTTTTGGCGACGACCGTGTGTTCGTGGAAAAGTTTGTTGAGGAACCACGCCACATTGAGATTCAACTCATCGGGGACAGCCATGGCAACGTGGTTTACCTCAACGAGCGTGAATGCTCGATTCAGCGTCGCCACCAGAAGGTGATCGAGGAGGCGCCGTCACCGTTTATCTCTGACACTACCCGCAAGGCCATGGGCGAGCAGGCGGTGCGATTGGCCAAGGCGGTCAATTACCAAAGTGCCGGAACGGTTGAGTTTGTGGTGGGCAAGGATCAAAGCTTCTATTTCCTTGAGATGAACACTCGACTGCAGGTGGAACACCCCGTCACGGAGTGCATCACGGGTCTCGACCTGGTGGAACTGATGATTCGCGTCGCCGCAGGGGAAAAGCTTCCCTTGACGCAGGCGCAGGTCAAGCGGGAAGGTTGGGCTATGGAGTGCCGCATCAACGCCGAAGACCCGTTCCGCGGCTTTTTGCCCTCCATCGGGCGTCTGGTGCGGTTCCAGCCACCCACCGAGACCATGTTTTCGGCCGATACCAGCCAGTGGCACGGGGTGCGGGTGGACACCGGGGTGCAGGATGGTGGCGAGATCCCGATGTTTTACGACTCGATGATTGCCAAGCTGATCGTGCACGGCAAGGACCGGCTTGACGCGATTGCCAAGATGCGTGAGGCGCTCAACGCATTTGTCATCCGCGGCATCAGCAGCAACATTCCGTTTCAGGCCGCTTTGCTGGCGCACCCGCGTTTTGTTTCGGGCGATTTCAACACCGGTTTTATTGCGGAGAACTACGCGCAAGGGTTCCGGGCCGAAGATGTGCCCCACGACGACCCGGACCTTCTGATTGCGCTGGCAGCCTATGTGCGGCGCAAATTTCTCCATCGAGCGGCGTCCATCAGCGGCCAGATGGAAGGGCACGAGATGATGGTGGGCAAGGAATTTGTGGTGGTCACACTGGGCCAAAACGGGGCGACCACGTCAACCGCGGTCACTGTCACCGGCTTTGAGGCTGTGGCGGGTTCGTGCCTTGTCACGGTGGGCGGGAACAGTTATCA
Source organism: uncultured beta proteobacterium (assembly GCA_963784775.1). Lineage (GTDB taxonomy): Bacteria > Pseudomonadota > Gammaproteobacteria > Burkholderiales > Burkholderiaceae_C > Rhodoferax. The sequence goes on from CAWAST010000002.1 coordinate 727,407, forward strand.
AATCGCTAGCGAGTACCGTTTGGGCGAGGTTCGCATCAGTGGCACCTGCAATGGCAAGGCGTTCACGGCCCAGGTCGAGCGCACCAGCCAGCCCGCCAAGGACCCGCTGGCCATCCGGGTCTCGCACAACGGGGCGCAGGTCAGCGTCATGGTTCTTTCAAAGCTGGGTGCCAGGCTCTTTGCGCTCATGCCCTACAAGGCACCACCCGACATGAGCCGCTTTGTGCTCTCGCCCATGCCGGGCTTGCTGGTTGAAGTTGCGGTGCAGGCCGGCCAGAAGGTGCAGGCCGGTGAGCGCGTGGCGGTGATCGAGGCCATGAAGATGGAAAACGTGCTGTTCGCTGCCGCCGACGGCGTCGTGGGCAAGATACTGGCCACCAAGGGCGAAAGCCTGGCGGTCGATCAGCCCATCGTCGAGTTCGAATAATTGTTGGCAGGGAGTGCAAATGGGCGAGACATCAACACCACGGCCGTTCAGGGTGCTGGGCATCCAGCAGGTGGCCATTGGCGGCCCTGACAAGGTGCGTCTGCAAGAACTTTGGGTGCACATGCTGGGGCTGGAATTGACGGGCAGCTTTCGCAGCGAGCGGGAAAATGTCGATGAGGACATTTGCTCAATGGGCAGCGGGCCGTTCAAGGTGGAGGTGGACCTGATGCAACCCCTGGACCCTGACAGGAAGCCGGCAGTGCACACGCCGCCGCTCAACCACATCGGCCTGTGGATTGATGACCTGCCGGGCGCCGTTCAGTGGCTGACCTCCCGGGGCGTGAGGTTCGCACCGGGAGGAATCCGCAAGGGCGCAGCGGGCTATGACATCTGTTTCCTGCATCCCCGGGCCAACGAGGAGTTTCCAATAGCTGGCGAAGGGGTTCTGATCGAACTGGTGCAAGCGCCCGCAGAAGTCATCGCCGCGCTGGGCTCCTTGTCTGCGGCACCGATTTGAAATCGCGGTTTCGTCGCGGCATCTCGTTTTTGATCTGAGTCAATAATATGCCAATGGCGGCTGCCTGAAAGCCACAGCTCCCAATCCCTGCGGCGCACCAAGGTACACTACGGCCTCACCCGGTAGCCATGACGGTGCAACGCGGGTATAGGAGACTGACTTGCAACCTACCAACACAGCAAACCCGGCATATTTTCACAAGGTCGTTGATTGCCAGTGGGCCTGTCCGGCCCACACCCCGGTTCCTGAATACATTCGCCTGATTGGCCAGGGGCGTTACAGCGACGCCTACATGATCAATTGGGTGTCCAATGTGTTCCCAGGCGTTCTGGGGCGCACCTGCGACCGGCCCTGCGAGCCCGCCTGTCGGCGTGGCCGGGTAGAAGAGAACAACGGGGAGAAGCCAGAGCCCGTGGCTATCTGTCGCCTCAAGCGGGTTGCGGCAGACCACAAGGACGATGTCAGCGCACGCATGCCGAAAATTGCGCCGTCCAACAGCAAGCGCATTGCTTGTGTGGGTGCCGGCCCGGCCTCGTTGACCGTAGCCCGCGACCTGGCACCTTTGGGCTATCAGGTCACAGTTTTTGACGGTGAAGCCAAGGCCGGCGGTTTTATTCGTTCGCAAATTCCCCGGTTCCGGCTACCTGAATCGGTGATCGACGAAGAAACCGGGTACATCCTCAATATGGGGGTCGAGTTCAAGAGTGGCCAGCGTATTGATTCGATGCAGCAGCTGATGACCCAGGGCTACGATGCCATATTCGTGGGGTGCGGCGCACCGCGCGGACGCGACCTGGATGCGCCCGGTCGCAAGGAGGCTGACGCGCACATTCACATCGGCATCGATTGGCTGGCCTCGGTCTCGTTTGGCCACATCACCAGTGTTGGACCGCGTGTCCTTGTGCTCGGCGGTGGAAACACGGCCATGGACTGCTGCCGCTCGGCGCGTCGCCTGGGTGGCACCGACGTCAAAGTGGTGGTGCGAAGCGGCTATGAGGAGATGAAGGCCTCTCCGTGGGAGAAAGAAGACGCCGTTCATGAAGGCATCCCGATCATCAATTTCCACGTACCCAAGAGTTTCCAACAGCAGGACGGCAAGCTTCTGGGAATGACGTTCGAGGTGGTGCGTGCGGAATACGACGCAAAGGGACGCCGCACCCTGGTGCCCACCGGCGAGCCCGATGTGTTCTTTGAGTGCGATACCGTGCTGGTTGCGGTCGGACAGGAGAATTCCTTCCCCTGGATTGAGAAAGAGTGTGGCATTGAATTCGACAAGTGGGGTCTTCCAGTGCTCGGCGAGACCACATTCCAGTCGAGCGTTCCCCAGGTTTTTTTCGGAGGCGATGCTGCGTTTGGTCCCAAAAATATCATCACCGCCGTGGCGCAGGGCCATGAGGCAGCTGTGTCGATCGACCGCTTCCTGCACGGCGAGGCCGTCACTCAGCGTCCCGCGCCCCTGACGAACCTGTTGTCTCAGAAGATGGGCATTCACGAGTGGAGCTATCGCAACGACGTGTCGGACGACCCACGCTTCAAAGTGCCATGGGCCAAAGCTGAAACGGCACTTGCCAGCATTCGGGTGGAAGTGGAACTGGGCTTTGATGCGGCAACCGCATTCAAGGAAGCGAGTCGGTGCCTGAACTGCGATGTGCAGACCGTGTTCAACCGAGATACCTGCATCGAGTGCGATGCCTGTGTCGATATCTGCCCGATGGACAGCATCTCATTCACGGCCAATGGCGAAGAGAGCGACCTGCGTACGCGCCTCAAGGCGCCTGCTACCCGCGAGGAGCAGGATTTGTATGTTTCGTCAGAACTCAAAACCGGACGCGTCATGGTCAAGGATGAAGACGTTTGCCTGCATTGCGGTTTGTGCGCCGAGCGTTGCCCCACCGGCGCGTGGGATATGCAGAAATTCCTGCTGAACACCACTCAGGCCGGTCCTGCGTGCCGTGACAGCCGTCAATCTCAACTGGAGGTCGCATGAAGCGCTTGGAAGCCATTAACGATTTCGTCATCAAATTTGCCAACGTCAACGGCTCGGGGTCGGCTTCGGCCAACGAGTTGTTTGCCAAGGCAGTGATGCGCATGGGCGTGCCGGTCAGTCCGCGCAACATTTTCCCCAGCAACATTCAAGGCATGCCGACCTGGTACGAGGCGCGCATTTGTGAGAAGGGCTATCACGGTCGCCGCGGCGGCGTGGACATGCTCGTCGCCATGAATCCCCAGACCTGGGACACGGATATCGCTGAAATCGAACCCGGTGGCTACCTGTTTTATGACAGCACCCGCCCGATTCCCGAGTCCAAGTTTCGCAAGGACGTGCACACGATCGGCATTCCGCTGACTGAAATCAGCAACAGCGCCTACACCGAAGCACGTCAGCGCCAGTTGTTCAAAAACATCATTTATGTCGGTGCCTTGTCGGTGCTGCTGGACGTGGATGCCGGTGTGTTTGAGCAGCTTTTCGCCGAGCAATACAAGGGCAAGGAGCGTTTGCTCGATTCGAATGTGAAAGCCCTGCACCTTGGGCGCGACTATGTGAAGCAGCACCTCGAGTGGCCCCTGGGGTTGCGCGTGGTGAAGTCTGACAATGTTGGAGACCAGATCTTTACAGACGGCAACAGCGCCGCAGCTCTGGGGTGCATCTATGGCGGCGCCTCGGTGCTGGCCTGGTACCCGATCACCCCGTCGTCTTCGGTTCCGGAGGCGTTTCAGAAATATTGCGACAAGTACCGCATTGATCCCGAGACCGGTCGTCATAACTACGCCATCGTGCAGGCCGAAGACGAACTGGCCTCCATCGGCATGGTCGTGGGGGCGGGGTGGAATGGTGCACGTGCCTTCACCGCCACCTCTGGCCCGGGCGTCTCGCTCATGACCGAGTTCATCGGCCTGGCGTACTTTGCTGAGATTCCGGTGACCATCATCAACGTGCAGCGCGGCGGTCCGTCCACCGGCATGCCCACCCGCACCCAGCAGTCTGATTTGCTGGCCTGCGCCTACGCCTCGCACGGAGACACCAAGCATGTCTTGCTGTTTCCGCAAGATCCGCACGAATGCTTTACGCATTCCGCTGCGGCGCTCGATCTGGCAGACAGGCTGCAAACCCCGATCTTTGTCATGACCGACCTTGACATCGGCATGAACCAGCGTCTGTGCAAACCTTTTGTGTGGGACGACGCCCGCCAATACGATCGCGGCAAGGTCATGACCGCAGCTGAACTCGAAGCCGGGAAGGATTTTGGTCGCTACAAGGACGTGGACGGCGATGGCATCCCGTGGCGCACATTGCCTGGAACCCACCCCAGCAAGGGCGCGTTCTTCACCCGCGGAACCACCCGTGACCCCTACGCACGTTATTCCGAACGCGGCCCGGACTATATCTACAACATGGAGCGACTGCTGCGCAAGTTCAAGACTGCGGCCGATCTCGTGCCCCAACCACTGCTGCGCAAGGCGGCCAAGAAGACTCCTTTTGGGGTCATCTATTACGGCTCGACCACACCGGCCATGCGCGAGGCGCTTGATGTGTTTGAGGCCGAAGGCTTTCATCTGGACGCGATGCGCGTGCAGGCCTTTCCGTTTCCGGAATCGGTCAGCCAGTTCATCGCGGAGCACGAAAAAGTGTTTGTGGTCGAGCAGAACCGTGACGCGCAAATGCGCACCATGTTGATCAATGAGCTTGACGTCAATCCGGCAAAAATGGTTCGGGTGCTGCACTACGATGGCACACCGATCACGGCGCGCTTTATTGCTGCGGCCATTCGCAAGAATCTCGATACGGCACCCGAATCTACCGCCAACGCGGGGCAGAAGGAAATTGCATGACTTACATTACCAAACCCAAGCTGCATCACCCCACGCTGACCACCAACAAGGTTGGCCATACCCGGCGTGACTACGAAGGTCGGATTTCCACGCTGTGCGCCGGATGCGGGCACGATTCGATTTCTGCGGCCATCATTCAGGCTTGCTGGGAGTTGGATATCGAGCCTCATCGCGTGGCCAAACTCTCGGGAATCGGTTGCAGTTCCAAGACGCCGGACTACTTTCTGGGTGCCTCCCACGGCTTCAACACGGTTCACGGACGCATGCCCTCGGCTTTGACCGGTGCCAACATGGCCAATCGCGATCTGTTGTATTTGGGCGTCTCAGGTGACGGAGACTCCGCTTCCATTGGTTTGGGCCAGTTCGCCAACGCCATGCGACGCGGTGTTCGCATGGCTTATATTGTGGAAAACAACGGCGTTTACGGCCTGACCAAAGGGCAGTTCTCGTCCACCGCAGACCGGGGCTCCAAGAGCAAGAAGGGCGTCATCAACAGCGACAGCCCGGTTGATCTGGTGGCGCTGGCCCTGCAACTGGGCGCAACCTATGTCGCGCGCAGTTTCTCCGGCGACAAGGCACAACTCGTGCCGCTCATCAAAGGCGCTATGTCCCACGGTGGAGCTGCATTCATTGACGTCATCAGCCCCTGCGTGACCTTCAATAACCACAGCGGCAGCACCAAGAGCTACGATTATGTGCGCCAGCACAACGAAGCGGTGAGCCGCATCGACTTCATCACCCCCCGCAGTGAAATCACAGCCGATTTTGCGCCCGGTGAAGTTGTTGACGTCCAGCAGCATGACGGCTCCATCCTGCGTTTGCGAAAGCTTCACGCCGAATACGACGCCACGAACCGCTACACCGCCATGGCCTACATGCAGGAGCACCAGTCCCGTGGTGAGGTGGTGACGGGGTTGCTTTATGTGGACCCGCTGGCGACAGATTTGCACACGGCCATGAACACGTCCGAGACGCCACTCAATACCATGGGCACACGTCAACTCTGCCCGGGCGCCGCGTCCCTGGAAAAAATCAACGCTTCTCTGCGATAGGTATAAAGTTGCAACTGCAGAGCGAACCACATCGACATTACAAGGGGTCCTAACATGACTGAACGCACCGTTTCTCAATCCATGTCGAAAAATCCCATCGTCAGCCTTGCGCCCCACGCCAGCATTTGGGACGCTGCATGCACCATGACCAGTGCCAATTGCGGCAGTGTCCTGATCATCGACGCTGGCGGAGTGCTGCAGGGCATTCTGACTGAGCGCGACCTGATGACCCGGGTTCTGGCCAAGGCGCTTGATCCCAAGACGACGACCGTGTCAGACGTCATGACCCGACATCCGCAGGTCATTGCGCCCGAGGCGCTGGTGTCTGACGCCGTGCTTATCATGATCGAGAATGGCTTTAGGCACCTTCCGGTCATCACGGCAGCTGGCAAGATTATTGGCGTGTTCTCCAGCCGCAACGCCTTGCCGCGTGAGATCGGCACAGCCGTCAGCCTAGCCGAGTTCAATGACCAGGTGAACGACGCGCTGGCTTAAGCCCCCGACGGACCGGTGCTGTCCGAGGGTGGCACCAGGTTCGTTTTTTTTGCCCCATGATGGTCCTCACGGGCACGCCTGAGCGCGGTGGCAATCAAGGCCTGTTTCTTTTCCGCGGTTGGCGCTACGAAAGGCTCTGTCTGCCCGGGCAGACCCAGCACTGAAGCCATTTCATTTTCTTCAAGTGTTTTAGCCCTTGAGCCTTTGTGCAGATTGCGTCTGTAGCTTTTGATTTCGTAGCGTTTGTGGGCCTGATCGGCCAGCTCCGCCGACCATGCGGTCCAGCCTGTCAATTGGCCGCTGACGTTCTCTAGTTCGATGCAATCAACCGGACAAACCGGTATGCACAATTCGCAGCCAGTGCAGCAGGCCTCGATAACCGTGTGCATCAGTTTGTTGCTGCCTAGAATGGCGTCCGTCGGGCAGGCCTCGATGCACAGGGTACAGCCGATGCACCAAGCTTCGTCAATGAACGCGACGCTGCGCGGACTTTCCTGACCATTGACCGGGTCGAGGACTGCAACCGGCTTGCCCGTGAGTGCGGCGAGCCGTTCAATCCCTTTGGCACCCCCGGGAGGGCACTTGTTGATGGCGGCGCCGTCTTGCGCAATGGCCTGGGCGTAGGCTGAACAATCGGCATATCCGCACCGGGTGCACTGCGTTTGAGGCAGCAGCGCCAGAATCCGGGCCGCCGTTGCTTCCACTATTTCTTTCGGGACGCTCTTTTCGCCACTGGTTTGGCGACCGCCGGTGACTTCTTGCTTTTGGCAACCACGGGCTTGACCGGCTCACCTTGCGCTGCCGGTGCACCGGGTTGACCGTGGTGGCTCTCGATAAATGCCCGGACCTGCGGGTAGACAACATCGCGCCAGCGTCGACCGCTAAAAATGCCATAGTGGCCGGCCCCCGCCACTTCAAAATGTTTTTTCCCGGTGCTAAAGACCCCGGAGCAGATGTCGTGCACCGCCCTGGTCTGGCCGGTGCCAGAAATATCGTCAAGTTCTCCCTCGATGGAAAACATGGCCGTGGTGCGAATGTCCTGAGGACGCACACGTTCGATTTTTCCATCGACGCCCTTGACATCCCAAGTCCCGTTCATGAGGTTGAATTCCTGAAACACCACGCTGATGGTTTCGAGGTAATAGTCGGCGTCCATGTCGAGCACGGCGTTGTAATCATCATAGAACTTGCGGTGCGAGTCGGTTCCCTCGTCGTCTCCCTTGACCAAGTTCATGAAGTAGTCGTAGTGGCTGCGGGCATGGGTGCGCGGGTTCATGGCCACAAAACCGGAGTGTTGCAGGAAACCTGGATAGACCCGCCGACCAGCCCCTGCAAAGTTGTGCGGCACGCGGAAGATCACATTGTTCTCAAACCAGTCGTGGCTCTTGTTCATCGCCAGCATGTTCACTGCCGTCGGGGACTCCCGGGCGTCAATGGGGCCGCCCATCATGACCATGCTCAGAGGCGTCAATTCGCCGCGACTGGCCATGAGGGAGACTGCCGCAAGCACCGGTACGGTAGGTTGGCACACACTGACCACATGGCAATTGCCATAAGTTTCTTGCAGATGCCGGATAAATTCCTGCACATAGTTGATGTAGTCATCCAGATGGAACTCGCCCTCGGACAGGGGAATCAGGCGCGCGTTTTTCCAGTCGGTGATGTAGACCTTGTGGTCTTTGAGCATGCTCTTGACCGTGTCACGCAGAAGCGTTGCATAGTGACCAGACAAAGGGGCCACGATCAAAACCGCGGGCTGGCCCTTGAGTTTGGTTAAAGTGGCTGGATCATCAGTGAAACGCTTGAACCGGCGCAACTCGCAGAACGGTTTGTTCACTTCCACGCGCTCGTGAATCGCAATTTCAACCCCGTCTGCCTCGATGGTGCGAAGCCCGAACTCCGGCTTCTCATAGTCTTTTCCAAGGCGGTGCATCAGGTCATACCCGGCTGAGATACGTTGCGCAAAAGGAGTTTGCCCCAGGACGGTGGAGTGGCTGCCATACATCTTGGCCGCCGACTGGGCGAGATCAGAAAAGGGCTCCATCAGGGAACGCTGGGTTTCATAAAAGTTATAGAGCACGGGAACTGACCTTTCAAATAAATGCTGCAGTGCAATATAACAGGAATCGTCGGGCTCCGTTGAGGTCTTTACCCCAATGGAACGATCAAAAATCGGCCAACCAGCCCATGGTTCGCTGCGACACCAAACAGTGCACCAAGTGGCCCCATTTTAAGAGCCCGTCAAGAAAAGCTGCTCATTCCAGGCTGAACACCTCGCAGTCAAGCCCCGTCGTGCTGGTTTACGGTGCTGCTCAGGGATTCAGGATTGCGCGCAGTAGGTTGCGGCTGTGGGCACCAAAATTGCCCAACAGCGCGGCGACCATGGTGTCGAGTCTGTTGCGATTGTCAGCGTCCACAGCACCAAGCTCGGTGGCGAGGTCGATATTGTCCTCTTGCACACCAAAATCGAACGCAGGATCAGAGACATATCGGTGAGGCATGGTGCGCACCAGCAAATCCGACATTGCTTTCCCCAAGCCGTGTGCCTGGCGGCTCACGACGTCCACTGGGTACCGGTCAGACCATGCAGGATAGCTGTGGTCACTTGAAGCATCGCCAAGCGACCGGTCGATGGAGTTTGGGTCAAGTGTCAGCATGCGATCTCCGAGCAGCTGGCTTGAATATTTCTCAAACGCCAGATGCCGGTTTGAGAGCAACACAATCATCTCGTTCTTCCAGCGTGGCCAGCCAGCCATGGCCAACAGATTGATGCTGATAAGTTTGAAGGTGGAGTTGCCAGGTGCCAAGCTGGCGTGGTAGGGCTGCGTCAAATCCTGCACGTAATGCAGGGCCAAGCCCGCAAATCTCCATCCCCAGTAGGGGTGACCGGTTCGCAGCGCCAGGGTAGCCAGGGTGCTGAACTGGTGAATCCGCAGCAGGGGAAAAGTCTTGCTGACGAAGGGTGCCGCCTTGTAGATGAGGCCGTCTTCATGGAAAAATCCCATGTGAAAGGGTGCCTGAGTCGCAAAGTCCAGCGCCGGATTTCCAAAGGGAAGGTTGCCAAAGCCATAAGTCATGCCCCATTTGGAGGGACTGTCGTCCCACAGGTTGAGGTCCAGTCCGAAATCGGGCTCTTCAGTGGCCGTAGCCACCACGCTCAGGGCAGAGACTTGATCGCCCGCCTGGAGCGGGACAAATCGCTTGCTTGGGCTGCCTTTTTGGGGCAGGGTGCTGACCGCATCGTGCTCCAGCCAAGCCTCTGATGACATTTGAACGCCGCTGGGTTCGGAACGGAGAAACAATGCAAATCTGCTGTTGGGCGCTACCCGAAGCGCGCGCAAAAACGCCTGTTTGCGGGCCACATCGGTTCGTGCCGGGTCGGTCTTGAATTCCAGGGCAGCCGGGCGCGCCGGGTAGAGCGCCAGATTGGCTTGGGCCCAAACCTCCTGTCGCGCGAGCAGGCGCTCAATGCCTGGCTCCTGTTCCCGCAAGAAGGATTCCAGGCTTTCAACCTCGACCGGTGCCGCTTGAACGACTTGCGGCATATGTTCAAACGCTCGGTAGGTTGCGAGCGCGTGATTGCTCCAGGCCAGTGCGTTGCCAGCAAGAAGCCACAGTCCGCAGAGCAAGGTGGCTGATACTTGTTTCATTGTTGCATGCTCACTGAATCTTCAAGGCGATGTGCGGGACGCCGATGTGTTTACTGCCCATCATGGTCGCTTGGGTAGCCGGTGATGGCGCGCAGATCATGGTACAGGGGCTGTAGCCGTTGGTACATGCGGCAGTACACGCGCCGGTAGAGCTGATCGTAGGTTTTGGCGTGATGGGGCTCCGGTTCGAATGTTTTGCCTACGCGGGTCATGGTTTGAATTGCGCTGATAAAGTCGCGGTGCAGTCCGAGCCCGACGGATGCCAGAATCGCCGCGCCCAGGCCACTGGTCTCGTACAGATGGGGTCGCTCGCAGGGCAGGCTAAAAACATTGGCCGTAATCTGCATAGCCGCGTCGCTTTGGGAGCCGCCGCCCGAAACCCGCACCCGGGTGATGCGTTGCCCACTGCGTTTTTCGATGCGCTCCTTGCCTTCACGCAATGCATAGGCCAGTCCTTCCAGAATGGCCCGGTAGAGGTGGGCACGGGTGTGCACATCGCCAAACCCGATGACCGCGCCCTTCGCCTCAGGGCCGGGCACCTTGATGCCGGGGTTCCAGAACGGCTGCAGCATCAGGCCTTGCGCGCCGGGGGGAACCTGGTTGACCAATTCGTCAAACAGACTCTCCGGGGTGACGCCGCGCTCAAGCGCCAGCTGCTGCTCGTGCAGGCCGAACTGCTCCTTGAACCAGTTGACCATCCAGAATCCACGCGTGATCTGGACTTCCGTGTTGTAGTGGCCCGCTACCGCCGCCTGGTAGGGCGGAATGAAGCGCGTGGCTTCCAGATAGTGTGATGTCGTGGTATTGACGGTGGCTGCCGTGCCGTAGGACAGGCAGGCAATCTTGGGGGTGAGACAGCCCGCACCGATGACCTCGCAGGCTTTGTCGGCGGCTCCCGCCACCACGGGCAAGCCTTGTGGAATGCCAGTTTCAAGCGCCACGGCGGCACCGATTTGGCCGATGATCGCGCCTGCTGGCACCAGTTCGGGCAGCATCGACGGTGTGATGGGCAGTGCTTGCCATTTCCAGTCAGACGGCGCGGCCCAGCATCCCTTTTTGTAGTCGAATGGGAGATAACCCACTTGTGAGGCCACCGAATCTACAAAGTGGCCGGTAAAACGGTAGTTCAGGTAGCCCGAGAGCAGCAGGAATTTGTCAGTCTTGGCCCAGAGTTCGGGTTGATACTGGGCGATCCAGTTGGCTTCGGCCTCACATTGGAAATAGCGTACGGCCTTGCGCATGCCGATGGCGCGAAACGCGGCGTTCCACCACCACGCCAGTTTGGGAACCTTGTCGGCGCGGCGCTGGTCGAGCCAGATCATGGCTGGCCGCAGGGGCTGGCCGTGCTTGTCCAGCGCCACAGTGGTGCCACGCTGAGTGGTGATCACCACACCGGCAATCGCTGTCTTGGGCAGGGTCGTGCTGGCCCACAACTTCTGGCAGACTTCGCACAGAGCCTGCCAGAACGCCTGCGGGTCGTTTTCCAGCCAGCCGGGTTGGGGCGACTGATAGGTCGAGTAGGGCACCTGCGTCTTGTCCACCAGATTGCCCTGAAGATCGAACAACAGAGCGCGGATGCTCTGGGTCCCGGCGTCAATGGCCAGCAAATGGGTTTTGCTCATGGTTCCCGTGGCGTAGGCGGTAGTTGGTAGCTGGCTGCAATCAGTGATTGGTAGCGCGCGATCTCATTCGTCCATTGTGCATCGTCCCATTGCAGGTGGGCCTGGCACAGGGCGCGGATGCGCGCCAGATGGTCCAGCCCGCCACGGGGCAGCAAGATGCCCAGCCGGGTGCGTCGCAGCAGCAGGTCATCGAGATGCAGCACAGCCTCGTGCTGGGCTGCTACGGCAAGTTCCAGCCACAGGGTGTTGGTTCCGGGGATCGTTTGAAGGTCGGCGTCAGGGGCGTTAAGGGTCAATTCATTTGCAAGAAAACCATAGCGTGCTGCCAGCCGGTGTCGAACTGCCGCAACCCAGCTCGGATTGAGCTGGGCCGCAGCGGTAAACACAGCGGCATCGTCACGCGCAAAAGGCTTGCCCACGTGAGCAGCGGCCAGGGCCAGGGCGTCCTGCGCCATGAGGCGAAAGGTCGTGAGCTTGCCACCGGTAAGGGAGATCAGGCCGGACTCGTCGAGAACCACATGGTCACGCGGCGCCTTCGATGCGTCTGTGCCACCGCCGTCCACCACCGGTCGCACGCCCGCATAGCAGGCGCGAACGTCTTTAGCGCTGATTCGCGCTGCGGGAAACTGGTCGTTTACGGCTTCGAGCAGGTAGTCCACTTCGGCTGTGGTGATGGTTGCGTCGTGGTCCAGGCTCTCCCTGTGATCGAGGTCCGTCGTTCCGATGAGCGCGGCACCCTCCCAGGGGTAAAAGAACACGGGCCGGCCGTCGCGCGGGTGCATCAGGCTGATCGACTGTGCCACCGGCAAACGCCAGAACGGAACCACCAGGTGACTGCCGCGCAGTGGCCGCATCATGGGCTGGCCCCCAACGCCGGCGCGCAGGCCATCGGCCCAGGCGCCGGTGGCATTGATCACGGCCTTGGCGCGCAGCGAGAAGGACTGTTCGCTGGGCACGTCTTTGACGCGCAAGCCGGAAATGTGGCCGTTCTCAAGAATCAAATCACAGGCTTGTACGTAATTGAGAAGGGTGGCGCCGTCGCGCTGGGCCTCAGAGAGCACCCGCCAGACCAGGCGGGCATCGTCGGTCTTGGCATCTTGAAAAACCATGGCGCCGCGCAGTCCGGGCGCTGCCAGACCGGGTGCCAGTGCCTGGACACTGGCCAGACTGGCGTGGTAGTGACTGCGCTTGCCAGCCATCAGGTCGTAGATCACCAATCCCAGTTGAAACAGCCAGCGACTCGGCTTGCGGCCATGGCAATCGGCAAACAGAAAACTTTGTGCTTCGATCAGCTCGGGGGCCTCGCGCATCAGGCGCTGGCGCTCGCGCACACAGTGCAGCGTGGTTTTGAGGTCGCCCTCCCTGAGGTAGCGCAGCCCGCCGTGTACCAGCTTGGAAGACCGGCTGGAAGTGCCCCAGGAAAAGTCGCGCTGCTCGATCAGGAGCACGCTCCAGCCCCGTCGTGCCGCTTGTTGCGCGACGGCGGCCCCGCTGATGCCGCCGCCCACAACCACGAGATCCCAGACTTGGGATTCAAGCTGGGTCAGGGCGTGGGCGCGCCGGGCGCTGGCGCTCAAGTCGCCCATGGCCCCGCGTCCTGCAGAAGTTTGCCGGGGTTCATGATTTTGTTGGGGTCGAAATGGCGACACAGGCCAGCCAGCGTGGCCATGCCCAACGGCCCTTTTTCGTCGTTCAGGTGCGCTGCGTGGTCGCGCCCCACGCCGTGCTGGTGGCTGACGGTGCCGCCATGCGCCGCGATGGCATCGGCCACTGCGGCCTTGAGCTTTTGCCAGCGCTCGAAGTTGGGTGCAAATCCGCCCTTTGCAGTGGCCCACACATATTGCGAGTAGATGCTGCTGCCCTGCGGGTAAACGTGCGACAGGTGGCTAAACGGGTGAACGTGCTCGCTGTATTGGGCAAACACATCGCGCGCGGCCTGTTCCATGGCAAGCATTAAGGGTTTGACGTTCGGCCAATCCACCGCAGTTTCGATGGTGTCCACCGAGTAGCCCATCTCCCACAGCGTGTTGCGCAGGTAAGGCCCCTTGAACCGGTTGGCGGCCCATTTACTGCCCATGGCGGTGCCGATGTACACGCCGCCATGACGTGCCAACAGGGCACGGGCCGCGCGCAGGCTGCGACCCGCTTCAAGCTTGGTGCCCGTGACGCCCAGCATCAGCATGCATTTGCCATCGGCACAACCACGCCAGCCCAGGTAGCGCTCCAGCCACTGGATCAGCCCGGCGTGGCCGGCCAGGGTCAGGTTGGTGGCGGTCTCCACCCCGTTGGACAGGCGCAGCATGGAGAGTTGCGGCTTGGTTTGGACCAACTCGCGCACGGCAGCTTGGGCAGCGTCCCAGTTGGGAAAAAAAAGCGCATGAAAGCTTTCGTGCTGCGGCAGGGGCGAGACCCTCAGCGTGGCCTCGGTGAGAATGCCGAAGCGCCCCTCCGAGCCCAGCACCAGCTCACGAAAGTCCGGCCCGGCGCTGGCGGCGGGAACGGTGGGGATGGTCATTGTGCCGACCGGCGTTTCCATGCGGCCACCGGCAAACAGCTGTTCGATGCGTCCGTAGCGCAGGGACTGTTGGCCGCTGGAGCGCGTCACCACCCAGCCGCCCACGGTGGAGTATTCGAACGACTGCGGAAAGTGACCCAGCGTGTAGCCGTGGGCGCGCAATTGCGCCTCCACCAGCGGCCCGGGCGTGCCAGCACCAAAAGTGGCCAACTGGCTGATTTTGTCCAGGTGCAGCAGGCGGTTCATGCGGGTGAGGTTGAGCGATAGGATGGGCCGCTCGCTGATGGGGCAATCGAGGTGTCCGGCCACGCTGGTGCCCCCGGCAAAGGGAATCACCATCCAGTGGCTGGCGTTGGCCAGATCGAGCAGTTCACGAACCTGCTCAGCAGACTCGGGAAACGCCACGCCATCGGGCACGGGGGGCAGGGTGCCAAAGCGTTTACGCAGCCAGTCGGCATAGCTTTCACCCAGAGCGCAGGTGAACCGGGTGTCGGCATCGGTCTGGATCAACGCGTGCGCGGCATTGAGCCGCGAAGCCGGAATGCGGCGCAGGATATCCTCGCGCAGGGCGTCGCTGCTGGGCAGTCCCGGACCTAGAAGCTCGCGCATCATGGCCTGCGCACCTTCTCCCAGGCTCATCGAGGTGGCGTCGTCGCCCCAGCCGTTCCATCGCCGCATTGCAAATCCTTTTTTATGGGCCGGACGACCTGCCGATCCACGTGTTGTGGCGTCCCGGCTGGACCGCATGGTTGCGATGACTATAGATCAACGGCGCGCCAAGCACGCTCGTTTTTTGGCCGCCGGACGCAAATCCTGCTGGGAACGGGTGTTTGCCAAAAAATGCAGATAAGAAATAGGCGTAGGCCAAGGTCAAACATGGTTATACAGCTATAAAAAATAGAGCATATGCAAAATTTACCGGTTAACGGGATAATGAAAGGATACCTTGCGCGTCGTCGCTCTTCGTTTTTGTCACAAAATGTAAGATATGCGCTGCCGGATTCAGTTGACCGGGAGTATCTTGAACAGCGCATTGCTTTTGGTCGGCATTCAAAACGACGACTTTCCGGGCCGCGCTGAACGGCAGTTTTGCCAGGGTCACATCGACGGGAGACATTTGTGAAGGTTGACGTTAAATGTCGTGCACCGCTGGGGTAGTTTGTGGGTGACGCGCTGCATCAACATTGGGGTGAGGGGGAGCACGTTGCCCCGACGTGGCCGTGGCTGCTTGGCGTGGCGGCGCTGTATGTGGTCCTGGGTCTGATTGTTCATCGCTACATCATCAGTTTCGGGCTGGTGAGCATCGTCTGGCCGGGCAGCGGGCTGGCCCTGGCGGCAGTGCTCATCGGTGGCCGGCGCTTTGGCGGGGCCGTGCTTCTGGGGTCGTTGGTGCTCAATGCGTTGTCGGTTGATTCGGTCTGGGCCATAGGCGGCATGGCCATTGCCAATGCGCTGGAGGCGCTTGTCGGCGCATGGCTGATCGAGCGCAGACGTGGACCCCTGCTGTACCTCGATTCCCTGACCGATTACCTCCGATTCCTGGCATTGGGTGGTTTGGCCAGTGTTGTGGCAGCGCTAATTGGTCCTCTGTCGCTGATTCCAGCGGGTATCGTGCACGCGCAAAGCTATCTTTCCAGCGCATGGCACTGGTGGATGGGCGATCTGCTGGGCATTGCTCTGGTCGCGCCGCTGCTGCTGGCGTGGCGATCATTTGCCTGGGGCCAGTTCCAGGCCCGCTCATGGATTGAGGCGCTGGCACTGCTCGCTCTGACAATTCTTGCCGGTCAGATCGTGTTTCTGAACTGGTTTCACGAAGCACTGGGGCAAGCCACTGTGGGTTACTGGGTGTTCCTTGTGGTCACGCTGGTGGCGATTCGGCTCAATTCGCGCGGTGCAACCCTGGCCGTGGCGGTGCTCGCGTTCCAAGCGCTGTTGGGAGCCTACCTCGGACTGGGCATGTTTGCCGGCGATATTGCCCAGACGGGGCTGAAGAATTATTGGGCTTATATGCTCGTGCTCTCGATGGTGGCGATGGCGGTGTCCGCCAACTTCAAAGCCAATCGCGATACCCTGCAGGCTCTCAGGCTCAAGGACCAGGCACTGGATGTGGCGGCCAATGGGATTGTCGTGACCGACCGGCATGGCCACATCGAGTGGGCCAACCAGGAGTTTTCCCGTGTCACCGGATACAGCCTGACCGAGGCGACGGGGCGCAGACCGGGGGAACTGGTCAAGTCGGGGCAGCACGACAGCAGTCATTACCAAAGGCTGTGGGCCACCATTCTGGCCGGGCGGGTCTGGCACGGTGAAATGGTCAACCGTCGCAAGGATGGCACGCTGTACGATGAGGAGATGACGATCACGCCGCTGCTCGACGCGCAAGGCGAGATTGCCCACTTTGTTGCGGTCAAGCAGGACATTTCCTGGCGCAAGCGCATTGAAAAGTACGAGCAGTTTCGCAGTCAAGTGCTCGAAACTCTTGCCAGCGACGCTCCACTGGCCCAGGTCCTTGACAAAATGGTTCGTGGCGTCGAGCGGCTCCGCCCGGCCATGCTTTGCAGTGTCTTGCTGCTCGATGATGAACGTCTCCATCTCGGCAAGGTCGTCGCGCCCAGTCTGCCGGACTTCTACAACGCGGCCATTGACGGCACCGAGATCGGTATGGGCGAGGGTTCCTGCGGTACCGCGGCCTACACTGGCCAACGCGTCGTGGTGGCCGACATCCGCACCCATCCTTATTGGGTGAAATACAAGCACCTGGCGCTGCAGGCCGAACTGCGCGCCTGCTGGTCCGAGCCTATTGTTTCCGCTCAAGGCCAAGTCCTGGGCACGTTTGCCATCTACCACCGTGAGCCGCAGGTTCCCGATGCCGACGACCTTGCCATCATCGAGCAGTGCGCCCATTTGGCCAGCATCGCCATTGAGCGCAAATACATGGAGGACCAGGTGCGACACCTGGCGTTCAACGATGGGCTCACACACCTGCCCAACCGAAGGCTGCTCAGCGACCGCCTGGGCCGCGCTCTGGGCGCGAGCAAGCGCCACCATTGCTTCGGTGCACTGATGTTTCTCGATATGGACAACTTCAAGGAACTCAACGATGCACACGGCCACGCGGTAGGCGATTTGCTGTTGGTGGAGGTGGCCCGGCGACTGGTTCAATGCGTGCGAGAAGTCGATACCGTGGCGCGATTTGGAGGCGACGAGTTTGTGGTGATGCTCACGGAACTCCATGCCGACCCTGCCGTAGCGACGGCGCAGGCTCAAATTGTTGCCAGCAAGATACTGACAAGCTTGTCAGAGCCCTATCTTCTGACACCAAAGAGCATCAACGACAGGGCGCAGCCGATCGAGCATCATTGCACGGCCAGCATAGGCATTGTGGGCTTCATCGACCACCAGGGCGGTGAGGAGGAGATCATGAAGTGGGCCGACACCGCGATGTATCAGGCCAAGAAGGCGGGGGGCAACCGGATCGTTTTTTACAAGCCAGAGGCTTGACCCGCTTCACCGGTGCCGGCGTGGGGTTGAGGCGGCCAGCGCCGTTGCGAGCTTGCTTAGGGCTTCATAGGCCTGGCCTGCGGCTTTGTTCCACTGCGACACAGCCTGGTGCTGATTTTCAACCAGTGCCAGGTCTCCGCGGGCTGCGGGACCGGTGAGTGCCGCTGCGGGTCCCAGGTTCACAATGTTCTGAACCACGTTGGATAGCAAGCTCGCCTGCAGACGCCGGGATACCTCTGGCGGTACGCCAGTTTCCGTCCAAAGCTGATTGGCCAGCGATTGCAGCACCGGGGCAAAGTTGCTCGCGAACACGGCACCGGCGTGGTAGAGCAATTTGTTCTCGGACGCCATCGCGAAGCAGGTGGCGCCAATGCCTTCCAACGCGGGCGTCAGCGCAGCAAGGGCACGGGCCTCCCCCTCCAGAGCGCAGGGGGTGCCCGCAAACTGCTGCAAAGCCGCCTCGGAGCTGGCGAAACTCAGCAGGCAGTGCGCACTGGCCACCGTCCAGCCGAGGTCGCGCAGAGCAAGCAGTTCTGAGGAGGTCAGCGCGCCACTGCAATGAAAGGCCACCGCTTGTTGGTGCGCACCTTGCGCTTGGGCCAGGGCTGTCGCTGTGGGGGCGATCTCACGGTCCGGCACGGCCAACATCCAGATGTCGGCGGGTCGCATGTCGCCGATTTGGGTCACTGCCGACCCGGCCCCGATGAATTGAACGGCCTCCTGGGCCGATTGCGCCGAGGTGGTTAGCACATCCCCAATCCGGAAGTTGCCGCTGTCATGCCATAGGCTCGCCAGGGTCCGCCCGACCCGCCCACAGCCCACGATGTTGATTGACTTCATCTGGCGCTCCTTTGATTGCTATAAAAAAAATAGCTGCTTGCGCCCTCTTGACAGGGGCTAAGCAGCTATTTTGCACAAAGTTTCAAGCCTGGTCAGATCACCTTGGCAATCGAGGCGCAGACATACTCAATGTTTTTGCTGTTCAGCGCAGCCACACACATTCGGCCGGTGTCGGTGCCGTACACGCCAAACTCGTTGCGCAGTCGCACCATCTGGTCTTTGGACAGGCCCGAATAGCTGAACATGCCGATCTGCGTGGTGATAAAGCCCATGTCCTGTTTGACGCCAGCAGCCTTGAGTCCGTCCACCAACTTTTGGCGCATCGCCTTGATGCGCACCCGCATCTCGCCCAGTTCTTTTTCCCACAGGGCGCGCAGCTCGGGGGTGCCCAGCACGGCCGCCACGATCGCGCCGCCGTGGGTGGGTGGGTTGCTATAGTTGGTGCGGATCACAATCTTGAGTTGGCTCAGCACACGGCCGGCTTCTTCTTTGTTGTCGCACAGCACGCTCAGGGCGCCCACGCGCTCGCCGTACAGACTGAAGCTCTTGCTGAACGAAGTGGAGACGAAAAAGGTGAGCCCGGCGGCCACAAATTTACCGATCACGGCACCATCTTCCGTCAATCCGTAGCCAAAGCCCTGGTAGGCCATATCCAGGAACGCCACCAGGGTTTTGGCCTTCACGGCGGCAATCACCTGGTCCCACTGAGCGGGGGTGATGTCATAGCCCGTGGGGTTGTGGCAGCAGGCGTGCAGCACCACCACGGTACCCGACTCAGCGGCCTTGAGGTCGGCGAGCATGCCGTCAAAATTGAGGCTGCGGGTGGTCGCGTCGTAGTAGCGGTAGGATTCGACCACAAACCCGGCGTTGGTGAACAGGGCCCGGTGGTTTTCCCAGCTTGGGTCCGAGATCAGCACCTTGGCCTTGGGGTTGAGCTGCTTGAGAAAATCGGCACCCACCTTGAGACCGCCAGTGCCGCCCAAAGCCTGAATGGTGGCTACGCGGCCGCTCTTGACAGGTTCGCTGTCGGCACCAAAGACCAGGTTCTTGACGGCGGCGTCATAGGCCGCAATGCCATCAATGGGCAGGTAGCCACGGGCTTTTGGGGCCTGCATCATTGATTTTTCGGCGGCTTGAACGCACTCCAGAAGTGGCAGCTTGCCGTTGTCGTCGTAGTACACGCCCACGCCCAGATTCACTTTGGCGGGGTTGGGGTCGGCGTTGAATTGCTCGTTCAGACCCAGAATCGGGTCGCGTGGGGCCATTTCGACAGCAGAAAAGAAAGACATGGGGGATTCCTGTGGTGAGGGAGGTCTTGCGAATAAACGAAGGCTGCAACGCCCCGTCCGGTCCTGTGGTATTTTAGCTGGCGCTGTGCGGGTTTGCCCGGATGAGCCTCAGACCCGCACTGCAAGCTCGCAAAATGCGACACCCTCGTCCCAATCAATTGAATTTCCCTGCCATGACCCGTTCTCAATCCATCGACGCCGCCCGGCTTGAAGAGATCCCGTCCACAGCGGCGGGCACCTTCGTGCGTTACCCCGGCTCGCCGTTTGAGCTGTACCATCCCTATCCACCCGCGGGCGATCAGCCCGAGGCGATCGACAAGCTGGTCGAGGGCATCAATGACGGGGAAGTATTCCAGACCCTGCTGGGTGTGACCGGCTCGGGCAAGACCTTCACCATGGCCAACGTGATTGCCCGCATGGGACGACCGGCCATCGTGTTTGCTCCCAACAAGACGCTGGCGGCGCAGTTGTACAGCGAGTTTCGCGAGTTCTTTCCGAAGAATGCGGTGGAGTATTTCGTCAGCTACTACGACTACTACCAGCCCGAAGCCTATGTGCCCCAGCGTGACCTCTTCATCGAAAAAGACTCTGCGATCAACGAACACATCGAGCAGATGCGCCTGTCCTGCACAAAGAGCGTGCTCGAACGGCGCGATGTGGTGATCGTGGCCACGGTATCGGCAATTTACGGTATCGGTCAGCCCGAGGCCTATCACCGCATGGTCATGACGCTACGCGCAGGCGACAAGATGGGCCAGCGTGATGTGATCGCCCAACTGGTGCGGATGCAATACCAGCGCAATGACATGGATTTTTCGCGTGGCAAGTTCCGGGTGCGCGGTGACACCATCGACGTCTTTCCGGCCGAGCACAGCGAGATGGCGGTGCGCATCGAACTGTTCGACGATGAAATCGAATCGCTTCAGCTATTTGATCCGCTCACGGGGCGCATTCGCCAGAAGATTCCGCGTTTTACCGTTTACCCCAGCAGCCATTACGTGACACCGCGCGATCAGGTGCTGGCGGCCGTGGAGACGATAAAGACCGAGTTGTCGGACCGGCTCAAGGAGCTAATAAACATGGGCAAACTGGTCGAGGCCCAGCGGCTGGAGCAACGCACCCGTTTCGATCTGGAAATGCTCAGCGAAGTGGGTCACTGCAAGGGTATCGAGAACTACAGTCGTCATCTCAGTGGCGCCGCACCGGGTGAGCCGCCCGCGACCCTGACGGACTACCTGCCCAAAGACGCGCTGATGTTTCTGGACGAAAGCCACGTGCTGATCGGGCAGTTTGGCGCCATGTACAACGGGGACCGTTCCCGCAAGACCACGCTGGTGGACTATGGCTTTCGGCTCCCCAGTGCGCTGGACAACCGGCCGCTCAAGTTTGAAGAATTCGAGGCCCGCATGCGCCAGGCTGTCTTCGTTTCGGCCACGCCGGCCCAGTGGGAGAAAGACCACGCTGGCCAGGTCGTGGAGCAACTCGTGCGCCCCACAGGCTTGGTCGACCCCGAAGTGGAGGTGCGCCCGGCCACCAGTCAGGTGGACGACGTGTTGCAGGAAATTCGCATTCGGGCTGAGAAGCACGAGCGCGTGCTGATTACGACGCTGACCAAGCGCATGGCCGAACAACTGACCGACTATTTGAGCGACAACGGAGTGAAGGTGCGCTATCTGCACAGCGATATTGACACCGTGGAGCGCGTCGAAATCCTGCGCGACCTGCGTTTGGGCACGTTTGATGTGCTGGTGGGCATCAACCTGCTGCGCGAGGGGCTCGATATTCCAGAGGTCTCGCTGGTGGCCATTCTGGACGCCGACAAGGAGGGCTTCCTGCGCTCGGAACGTTCGTTGATCCAGACCATTGGAAGGGCCGCCCGCAATGTGCAGGGACGGGCGATTCTGTACGCGGACCGGGTCACTGAGTCGATGAAAAAGGCGATGGGCGAGACCGAGCGGCGGCGCGAAAAGCAGGTGGCATTCAACGCGCTGCACGGGATCACACCGCGCTCCATCGTCAAGCAGGTCAAGGACCTGATTGATGGCGTTTACAGTGAAAAGGCTGGCCGGGAAGCAGAAAAGCTTGAGCGCGATGCCCTGCAAAGGGCGCAAGTGGAGGACATGAGCGAGAAGGAGATTGCCCGCGAAATCAAGCGACTCGAGAAGCTGATGCTGGACCATGCGCGCAATCTGGAATTCGAGAAAGCCGCCACCGTGCGCGACCAGCTTGGCATCTTCAAGGCTCAAGCGTTTGGCGCCTCTGGTGCAGATAACGTCATTCCCATGGCCTCGTCCAGTAATACCGGTGGTTGATGCGGCGAGCCGGAGCGGTACCCGAGCAAAGTTGAAGGTTTCTTGCTATACTTGACCACATTAGTCAACCAAATACGGAAGGAGCCTTCGATGCGCCTCACAACCAAAGGCCGCTTTGCGGTCACAGCGATGATTGATCTGGGTCTGCGCCAGGGCAGCGGCCCAGTCACTCTGGCGGCCATCAGCCAGCGCCAGCACATTTCCTTGTCGTATCTTGAACAACTTTTCGGCAAACTGCGTCGGCGTGAACTGGTCGAATCGACCCGTGGCCCGGGCGGCGGCTACACGCTGGCGCGCAAGCCGGCCAACATCACCGTGGCCGACATCATTACCTCGGTGGACGAGCCCATGGATGCCACCCAGTGCTCGGGCAAGGAAAACTGCCTGGGCGAGAACGAGCGTTGCATGACGCACGACCTGTGGACCGCACTCAATGTGCGTATGGTGGAGTTTCTTGATTCAGTGACGCTGCAAAAGCTTGTGGACGACCAGCTGGCCAAGGGGCTGCGGGTCGAAGACAAGCCAGCGCTCAAGCGGGCCATTGCCAGCATGCCCTTGGTGCGACCGATCCACATCAATGCGCCCAATTCGGTGTTTGCGCTGGGCAATGCCGCCGCCAAGCCATGACTTTGTCCGAACTGTCTCCCAATTTTTCCAACATTCCCGCCGAAACTGGCTCTGCAATGGACACAACACCGCATTTCCCGATTTACATGGACTACAGCGCCACCAACCCGTGCGACGAGCGGGTGGTCGATGCCATGATTCCCTGGCTGCGTCAGCACTTTGGCAATCCGGCCTCGCGCAGTCACGCTTGGGGCTGGGAAGCCGAAGCTGCCGTTGAAAAAGCCCGCGAACAGGTGGCTGCGCTTGTGGGTGCAGATCCGCGCGAAATCGTCTGGACCTCGGGCGCGACCGAGTCGGACAACCTCGCGCTCAAGGGGGCGGCTGGTTTCTACAAGACCAAGGGCAAACACATCATCACGGTCAAGACCGAGCACAAAGCGGTGCTCGATACCTGCCGCGAGCTTGAGCGCCAGGGGTTTGAAGTGACCTACCTGGACGTGCAGGAAGACGGCTTGCTTGATCTGGACGTGTTCAAGGCGGCGATTCGTCCCGACACCATTTTGGCCAGTGTCATGTTTGTCAACAACGAGATTGGCGTGATTCAGGACATTGCCGCCATCGGTGCCATCTGCCGTGAAAAGCGCGTCGTTTTTCATGTGGACGCCGCCCAAGCCACGGGCCGGGTCGAATTCAACCTGGCCGAAATGCCGGTGGACCTGATGAGCCTGACCGCTCACAAGACCTATGGACCTAAGGGCGTTGGCGCACTGTTTGTGCGACGCAAGCCCCGGGTGCGCATCGAGGCGCAAATGCACGGGGGCGGCCATGAGCGAGGCATGCGCTCGGGAACCCTGCCCACGCACCAGATCGTGGGCATGGGCGAGGCTTACCGCATCGCCAAGGAAGAGATGACCACCGAGAACAAGCGCATTCGTGCCCTGCACGACCGCATGCTCGCAGGACTCAAGGGCGTGGAGCAGGTGTTCATCAACGGCCACGTGGACAAACGGGTTCCGCACAACCTGAACATGAGCTTTAATTATGTCGAAGGCGAGTCCCTGATCATGGGCATCAAGGGCCTGGCGGTTTCCAGTGGTTCGGCTTGCACCTCGGCCTCGCTGGAGCCCAGCTATGTGCTGCGAGCTTTGGGTCGAAGTGACGAACTCGCCCACAGCAGCCTGCGGATGACCATTGGTCGCTACACCACCGAGGCAGAAATTGACTACGCAGTTGACACCATCAAGGCCAACGTTGCCAAGCTGCGCGAGTTGAGTCCGTTGTGGGAGATGTACAAGGATGGCATTGATATCAGCACCATTCAGTGGGCTGCCCACTAACTTAAAGAGGTAAACCAAATGGCATATTCTGAAAAAGTTGTTGACCACTATGAGAATCCCCGCAATGTCGGCTCTTTTGACAAGGGCGACGAATCGGTGGGCACCGGCATGGTCGGTGCGCCGGCCTGCGGCGATGTGATGAAGCTGCAAATCAAGGTGAACCCTCAAACCGGGGTCATTGAAGACGCGCGCTTCAAGACCTACGGTTGTGGCTCGGCCATTGCCTCGTCCTCGCTGGTGACCGAGTGGGTCAAGGGCAAGACGCTCGATCAGGCCGCTGCACTAAAAAATAGCGAAATCGCGGAAGAATTGGCCTTGCCACCTGTCAAAATCCACTGCTCGATCCTGGCTGAAGACGCCATCAAGGCTGCCGTGGAGAACTACAAACAAAAGCACGTCGCACACTAGAGCAATTGATATGGCTGTTACGCTGACTGAAGCTGCCGCACGGCATGTGACCCGCTACCTGACCAAACGCGGTCAAGGCGTGGGGGTGAGGCTGGGCGTCAAGACCACGGGCTGCTCTGGCCTGGCGTACAAGCTGGAGTATGTGGACGAGATTGGCACCGAGGACATGGTCTTTGAGGGCCACGGCGTCAAGATACTGATTGACCCCAAGAGTTTTGCGTACCTTGACGGCACCGAGCTTGACTTTGTCCGTGAAGGTCTGAATGAAGGCTTCAAGTTCAACAATCCCAAGGAACGGGATCGCTGCGGCTGTGGTGAGTCGTTTCGGGTGTGAATCTCCAATCCACCGACTTCGAGCTCTTTGGTCTTGCGCCCCGATTCGCGCAAGATCGCGATGCCCTTGACGCACGCTGGAAAGAGTTACAGCGCGAAGTTCATCCTGACAAGTTTGCCAACCAGGGCGCTGCAGCGCAGAGGGTCGCCATGCAATGGTCGGCGCGAATCAACGAAGCCTACCGACGCCTGAAAAACCCGCTGGCGCGTGCTGCCTATCTGTGCGAGATTCATTCGCACCCCGTCAACGCGGAAAACAACACCGCCATGCCTGCGGACTTCCTGATGCAACAGATGGGCTGGCGCGAGGCGTTGGACGAATCCCTTAGTGCAGCCGAACTCGACGAATTGGCCGAAGAGGTGACGGCGGTCCAAAGCCAGACGCTGCAAAAATGCGCTGCACTGATCGATGACCAGCAGGATTACGCGCAGGCCGTGCAGCAGGTCAGGGCGCTGATGTTCATTGAACGCTTTTCCAGCGACGTGCATGACCGCCTTGACCGGATGGATACGCCAGAGCGGGGACAATAGAGACCGAATCCAAAAATCAAGAAAACATGGCGCTTTTACAAATTTCCGAACCCGGTCAGACCCCCAACCCCCACCAGCGGCGTGTGGCTGTTGGTATTGATCTGGGCACGACCCACTCCCTGGTGGCTGCCGTGCGCCACGGCGTTGCTGAATGTTTGCCTGATGGGAAGGGCCGCGTCATTTTGCCCTCGGTGGTTCGTTATTTGAGCGGTGAGGGTCGACAGATCGGTTTGGAGGCCCAAAGTGCCGGTGCGACCGACCCGCAGAACACCATTGCCTCAGTCAAGCGCTTCATGGGACGCAGTCTCTCCGATGTGGCCGGCCATGACCGGCTTCCCTTTGACTTTGTTGATCGCCCCGGGATGCTGAGTCTCAAAACAGTGCAGGGAGAAAAATCGCCGGTCGAGGTCAGCGCAGAGATTCTGGCGACGCTGCGTCAGCGCGCCGAGGATACCTTCAACGATGATTTGTACGGTGCCGTCATCACGGTGCCCGCCTATTTTGACGATGCTCAGCGTCAGGCCACCAAAGATGCTGCGGAACTCGCCGGTATCAATGTTCTGCGCCTCATCAATGAACCCACGGCCGCCGCGATCGCATACGGGCTGGACAACGCCAGCGAGGGTGTTTACGCCATTTTTGATCTTGGCGGGGGCACGTTTGACATCTCCATCCTGCGCTTGACCAAGGGCGTGTTCGAGGTGGTGGCCACCGGCGGGGATTCGGCGCTGGGTGGGGACGACTACGACCACGCGCTGGTCCAGTGGGTGCTGGAGCAGACCGGCACGGCTGCGACCAGCGCAACCGACAAGGCAGCGCTCAAGGCTGCCGCGCGGACTTGCAAGGAAGCGCTAACCGATACAAATATTGCAGCGTTCAACGTAGTTTTGACGGAGTCTAAGGTCCAATTTGATGTTGATGTTTCGCAGTTCGAGGCGGCCACGGCTGCGCTGACGAAGCGTACCCTCGCAGCCGTGAAGCAAGCTCTGCGCGATGCCCGGCTGACCAAGGATGGGATCAAGGGAGTGGTCATGGTGGGAGGTTCCACACGCATGCCTCAAATTCAGCGTGCCGTGGCCGACTTTTTTGGTCGTGAGCCGCTGAACAACCTCAACCCCGATGAAGTGGTGGCCTTGGGCGCTGCGATTCAAGCCAACCAGTTGGCGGGTAACAACACGGCTGGCGATTTGCTGTTGCTTGACGTAATTCCGCTATCCCTTGGCGTGGAAACCATGGGCGGTCTCGTGGAGCGCATCGTGCCGCGCAACGAGACCATTCCCACTGCACAGGCGCAGGATTTCACCACTTACAAGGACGGTCAGACGGCACTGGCGCTGCACGTGGTGCAGGGCGAGCGCGATCTGGTGGCCGATTGCCGAAGCCTGGCGCGATTTGAGCTGCGCGGCATTCCGCCCATGGTGGCTGGTGCCGCCCGCATTCGCGTCACGTTCACGGTGGATGCCGATGGTTTGCTCAACGTCAGCGCCAAAGAGTTGATCAGTGGGGTCCAGGCGCACATTGATGTCAAGCCGTCGTACGGACTGGCGGATGAGCAGATCGCCCGCATGCTGCAGGACAGCTTTGCCACCGCAGATGCAGACATGCAGGCGCGCGCGCTGGTTGAGGCGCGGGTGGATGCCGACCGCATGATGCTCTCCACATTGAGTGCGCTGGCCGCAGACGGTGACTTGCTCACCCAGGACGACCGGTCGGACATCAATGCGCTGATGAATGACGTTCGCAGGGCCCGGTCCCTACAAGACGCGGCCGCTATTGAGGCGATGACCAAGGCGCTGGCCGACGGCACGGAAGCGTTTGCTGCTCTGCGCATGAACCGCGGCATTCAGAAAGCGCTGGCCGGAAAAAATATTGAGACCGTTTGAACACGGCCTAACGGAAAACCACATGCCCATCATCAAGATAATGCCGCATCCGGAGTATTGCCCCAAAGGCGCCGAGATTGAGGCGCCAGCCGGTACCTCGATCTGTGAAGCCTTGCTGGACAACAAGATCAACATCGAGCATGCCTGTGACATGGTGTGCGCCTGCACCACCTGTCATGTGATCGTGCGCGAGGGACTTGACTCGCTCAACGGGGTGGATGAAAACGAAGAAGACATGCTGGACCGTGCCTGGGGCCTGGAGCCCAATTCACGTCTGAGCTGCCAGGCATTGCTGGCACAGGATGACGTGGTGGTGGAGATTCCAAAATACTCCATCAATCATGCCAAAGAGGGGCATTGAGCCCACTCCTGCGGTCGAAAACGGAACTTTATGCGCCAAATTTTTCTGGACACGGAAACCACCGGACTGTCGGCCGACAACGGCGACCGGATCATTGAAATCGGCTGCGTGGAGCTGATCAATCGCAAGCTCACGGGCAACAACAAGCATTTTTATCTCAATCCCGGACGCGAAAGCCATGAGGACGCTCTCAAGATTCACGGCATTACCAGCGAGTTTTTGAGGGACAAGCCGCAGTTTGAGGCTGTGGCAGACGATTTGCTGACCTACCTGCAGGACGCTGAGATCATCATTCACAATGCCTCGTTCGATGTGGGCTTCCTGAACAAGGAGCTTGAACTGATCGGCCGCCCGAAGTTCCGGGAATTTGTACTGGACGTGACCGACACGCTGGCCATGGCCAAGGAACTGTATCCAGGCAAACGCAATTCGCTTAACGCGCTGTGCGACCGGCTCGGGGTCGATAATTCGGGCCGCACCTTGCATGGCGCCTTGCTTGACGCCGAACTGCTGGCCGATGTTTACATCAGTCTCACGCGCGGACAGGACGCTTTGCTGATCGACACAGTCGATACGACGGGGGTTGACCTCAAAGTGCAAACCGACCTGAGCAGCTTCAATTTGCCGGTGCTGTTGGCCAACGAGCAGGAACTCGCGGCGCACGCCGAGGTTATCGGACAGATTGACGAAGCTTGTGGCGGCAAGACAGTGTGGAAAATCGATGCCGGTAATGTGGCATAATTGCACGCTTTCCTGAACCGGATTCAGGGCGGTTAGCTCAGGGGTAGAGCACTGCATTCACACTGCAGGGGTCGCAAGTTCGAAACTTGCACTGCCCACCAATTTATTGGTTATAAATCAAGGACTTGCGAGAGATCGCAAGTCCTTTTTTGTCGATACAAACTTGGCATCAGAACGTGCCCTGCACCGCTGGAGTTGCGGCTCATTTGCGGGGACGCGGCCGGGGGTGACTTTCATGGTCGCTGGCTTGAATTGAGGCAAAGTGTCACCAATTACCGTTGACGCTGCACAGTTCGGGCGTGCTCTATAGAATGGGTTTATGGCAACCACACCACTTGTCACTCCCCTAGCAACGCCGGCTCAGCCCACTGATCCGGATGAGGGGCTGTCAGTCGTGCTTGAAAGACGACCGCAACCGGTGACACCGCCGCAGATGTACCAGGTGGCCATGCTCAATGACGACTTCACGCCGATGGAATTTGTGATCGTGGTGATTCAGGAGTTTTTTGGTAAGGATCTTGAGGCTGCTACGCAGATCATGCTCAAGATTCACCTTGAGGGGAAGGGCGTCTGCGGGGTTTACTCGCGGGACGTGGCCGCCACCAAGGTCGATCAGGTTGTTGAGGCGGCAGTGAAAGCCGGGCATCCGCTCAAATGTGTGAGCGAGCCGGTTGATTTATAGAGGTACGGCAATCCCCCAGGAGAGCCCGGTTTGTTACGCGAAAAAAAAGTTTTCATTTAAGCAAGGCTAAGTAAAGGAAATCATATGATTGCCCAAGAATTGGAAGTTAGCCTGCATATGGCGTTTGTAGAGGCGCGCCAGCAGCGCCACGAGTTCATCACGGTTGAGCACCTGTTGCTGGCCCTGCTGGACAACCCCAGTGCGGCGGAGGTGCTACGCGCCTGTTCCGCCAATATCGACGATTTGCGCCGGTCACTGGTCAATTTCATCCGGGACAACACGCCCCAGGTCGATGGCTCGGACGAAGTGGACACCCAGCCCACGCTGGGTTTCCAGCGCGTGATTCAGCGCGCCATCATGCATGTGCAGTCGACCGGCAATGGCAAGAAGGAGGTCACCGGGGCTAACGTGCTGGTGGCTATTTTTGGTGAGAAGGATTCGCACGCCGTGTATTACCTGCACCAGCAGGGCGTCACCCGGCTTGACGTCGTGAACTTTATTGCGCACGGTATCAAGAAGAGCGATCCACCAGATTCGGGCAAGCCCGGCGAGACGCCTGCCGAGACCGAGGAGCCCGGCGGCGAGAAGAGCGAGAAGCAGTCGCCCTTGGAGCAGTACACCGTCAATCTCAATCAATTAGCCAAAGACGGCAAGATCGATCCCCTGATCGGGCGCGAGTACGAGGTCGAGCGCGTGATCCAGATTCTGTGCCGTCGCCGCAAGAACAACCCACTGCTGGTGGGTGAGGCCGGCGTGGGCAAGACTGCCATTGCCGAGGGTCTGGCCTGGCGCATCACGCAGAACGCCGTGCCAGAAATTCTGGCTGAATCACTTGTGTATTCGCTGGACATGGGCGCCTTGCTCGCCGGCACGAAATACCGGGGCGATTTCGAGCAGCGGCTCAAGGGCGTATTGAAGTCTCTCAAGGACAAGCCCAACGCCATTTTGTTCATCGATGAAATTCACACCCTCATCGGTGCGGGCGCAGCATCAGGCGGTACGCTTGACGCTTCCAATCTTCTCAAACCGGGCCTGAGCTCGGGCGCGCTCAAATGCATCGGCGCCACCACATTCACCGAATACCGTGGCATCTTCGAGAAAGACGCCGCGCTCTCGCGTCGATTCCAGAAAGTCGACGTGGTCGAACCCACCATCGACCAGACGGTGGAAATCCTCAAGGGGCTCAAGTCCCGTTTTGAGGAGCATCACAACGTCAAGTACGGCCTGGCAGCCCTGCAGGCTGCCGCCGAGTTGAGCGCCAAGTACATCAATGACCGGCATTTGCCCGACAAAGCCATTGATGTCATCGACGAGGCGGGTGCGGCGCAGCGCATCCTGCCGCCCTCCAAGCGCAAGAAGACCATCACCAAGACCGAGGTGGAAGACATTGTGGCCAAGATTGCGCGCATTCCGCCGGCCAATGTGTCCAATGACGACCGTGGCAAGCTCAAGACCCTGGAGCGCGATCTCAAGAACGTGGTCTTCGGGCAGGACAAGGCCATTGAAATGCTGGCGTCCAGTGTGAAGATGGCCCGCTCGGGCCTGGGCAAGGGCGACAAACCCATTGGCGCGTTTCTGTTCAGCGGCCCCACGGGTGTTGGCAAGACCGAGGCAGCCAAGCAGCTGGCCTACATCATGGGCATTGATCTCATTCGCTTTGACATGAGCGAGTACATGGAGCGCCATGCGGTCAGCCGCCTGATCGGCGCGCCACCCGGGTACGTCGGGTTCGATCAGGGCGGACTGCTGACCGAAGCCGTAACAAAAAAACCGCATTGCGTGCTGCTGCTCGATGAAATTGAAAAGGCCCATCCGGATATTTTCAATGTGCTGCTGCAGGTGATGGACCACGGCACTTTGACCGATAACAATGGCCGCAAGGCCGATTTCCGCAACGTCATCATCATCATGACCACCAATGCGGGTGCCGAATCCCTCAACAAGTCGATCATGGGCTTCACCAATGCCCGTGAATCGGGCGATGAGATGGTGGACATCAAACGCCTGTTTACCCCCGAGTTTCGCAACCGGCTCGACGCGGTAGTGAGCTTCAAGTCGCTTGATGAGGTTGTCATCATGCGTGTGGTTGACAAGTTCCTGCTGCAACTTGAAGCCCAACTGGCCGACAAAAAGGTCGATGTCACCTTCACCGACAAACTGCGCAAGCATTTGGCCAAAAAGGGCTTTGACCCCTTGATGGGCGCGCGCCCCATGCAGCGCCTGATTCAGGACACCATTCGCCGGGCGTTGGCCGACGAACTGCTGTTTGGTCGCCTCACGGACGGCGGACGTCTGACGGTCGATCTGGACGACAAGGATGAGAGCAAGACCGAAGTCCTGCTCGACATTGGGCCCCTGCCCAAGAAAGAGGGCAAGGCCAAGCCTGAGGCAGCGGAAGCAGCGGTGGATTAGCGGTTGAATTCGGTGCGGATGGCTTCAATCCGGGCCCGGTTCGCTCCGAAGTCAGATCGCCCCAGTCGGCTTGCAGAGCGCACCTGGATGACGCCCTTGGGCTTGTCCAGCCAGAACTCCACGTCGTCCGTGAATTTGAGCCATGCCGTAGAACACTCAGCATAAATGTAGTCTGGGCCCCGTGTAATAATCACAGTACGCTCTGAATTTTGTAGCAAATTAGCGAGCTTTTCCATCGCAGTTTCGCCGCTTCCGGTGTAGCTCAGGGGTGCGATGTCCGCGTAATCCTTTTGCGGGTGGTCGGGGTATAGCGAAGCTTGGCTGCTTACGCTATTGGGGTTGAGGGAGGGCGGATTGAGCCGACCATCTCGCACTCCCAGGTTGGTTGGCGCGGTGCCGGAAAAAAGGCCACCCTGACCGGCTATTGCGGAAAACGCCGCCAGCGTAGCCAGTCCAATTGCCAAATAGGCGAGTAATTTCATTTGTTTTCCCTTCTTGTTGATTGAATTGGGGTCATGCGACACTGGTCCCGCCTGCGCACCATGCAGAGCGGCCATCCCTGGTCAGAAAGATCCTGGTTGGTGGCACCCCACCGATAATGGGCACTTTGGATCAATGGTAGTTGATATATGGAAAATCCACGGTTGTTGGTCTCCCTATGGAGGTTCCCCATTTGAATTTGAATTCTCTGGCAGTGATTCTGTCGGCCCTGATGATGCTGGGGTGCACATCGGCTCCAGTGATCATCACGCCTCCCGCCGTGCCGGTTTCAGTGCCTGCACCCAGAAAACCGCCCAAAATCGGCCTGGTGCTTGGCGGCGGCGCGGCCCGCGGCTTCGCCCACATCGGCGTGATTCAGGTGTTGGAGGAGGCTGGTATTCGCCCGAACTTGGTGGTGGGCACTTCCGCGGGCAGCCTGGTCGCCGCGCTCTATGCCAGTGGCAAGACCGGCGCGCAGCTGCAGTTGCTTGCCGAAGGCATGGAGGAGGCGACCTTCGCCGACTGGACCTTGCCCTTTTTCAGTCGTGGTCTGTTACGTGGTGAGGCTTTTGCGCGCTATGTGGGCGCCCAGGTGGACGGTCGGCCGATCGAGAGTATGGCGATGCCATTGGGAATTGTCGCCACCGACCTGAACAGCGGGCAGGGTGTGCTGTTTCAGCGAGGCGACACGGCCACGGCCGTTCGAGCGTCCAGCGCGGTGCCCGCGTTATTTCACCCTGTCAGGATAGCGGGGCGCGACTATGTCGATGGTGGTTTGGTGGCGCCGGTACCGGTGGGATACGCCCGTCAAATGGGCGCCGAAGTAGTCATCGCCGTCGATATATCGAGTGCGCCGGAAGGCAATGCGGCCAACGACACCTTTCAGATCCTGATGCAAACCTTCGACATCATGGGAAAAAGAATCAATTTTTTTGAACTCAAAGGTGCGGATGTGGTGGTTCGCCCAGCATTGGTTGGCGTGTCCAGCTCCGATTTCGGTGCCCGCCGTCGTTTTATAGAGGCCGGACAGCTGGCCATGAAGGCTCAATTACCTCGCTTGCGCGCCGCGCTTGCAGAGCCTGCGGGCCAACTGCCGTGAGCTTGAAGTCGAACAGAAGGGGACTTGCCCTGTGTCACAGTCCTGTCACATATGGCCTCTATATTCAACGTGTACCCCACTCATTCACCCCTAATTGAAGAGGCATTCAGATGAAAATCAATCTCAAAGTCGGTTTGATCGGCATGGTCGGCATCACGGCCCTTTCTTGTGTCAACTTGGCCAGTGCGCAGGAAATTACTGGCGCTGGCGCCAGCTTCCCCGCTCCTGTCTATGCAAAATGGGCGGCAGACTACAACAAGGCAACCGGTGTCAGAGTCAATTACCAGTCCATTGGCTCAGGCGCTGGCATCAAGCAAATCGATTCCAAGACCGTGGACTTCGGCGCCTCGGACATGCCCCAAACAGATGAGGTGCTGGCCAAGAAAGGCCAGATGCAGTTTCCGACGGTCATTGGCGGAACAGTTCCGGTGATCAATGTAAAGGGCATCGCTCCCGGGCAGTTGAAGCTCGACGGCGCGGTGCTGGGCGACATCTATCTGGGCAAGATCACGCGCTGGGACGACGCTGCCATCAAGGCTTTGAACCCCACTCTGGCGCTGCCAAATGCAGCGATCGCACCGGTTCGCCGCGCTGATGGTTCGGGCACGACGTTCAATTTCACCAACTACCTCAGTCGTGTTAATCCGGAGTGGAAGGCCAAGGTCGGCGAGGGCACGGCGGTGAATTGGCCAGTGGGCGCAGGCGGTAAGGGCAATGAAGGCGTGGCAGCATTCGTCAGCCGCCTGCCCAACTCGATTGGCTACGTTGAGTATTCTTATGCCAAGCAAAACAAGATGGCTTATGCCCAGATGAAAAACAAGGATGGTGTGTTCGTCGTACCCAATGAAGACAGCTTCAAGGCCGCCGCGGCTGGCGCGGATTGGAACAAGTCCTTTTATCAGCTCATTACCGATCAGCCTGGCAAGAACGCTTGGCCTATCTCCACAGCGACTTTCATCTTGATGCACCTCAAGCAGGACAAACCAGCAAACGCCACAGAGGCCCTGAAGTTCTTCGCCTGGGCGTACAAGAATGGCGACAAGATTGCATCCGACCTGGACTATGTTGCCCTGCCAGACAGCGTTGTCGCGGCGATTGAAAAGGCCTGGGGCCAAATTTCCGATGCTTCGGGCAAACCGGTTGCCTTAAAATAAAACGTCGGCAACAGGCACGGACAGTCGGACAGAGACTGCCCGTCTTGCTTGGACTTACGGGCGCCGACTATTCACAACCGATCTGATCTTCTTCCGGATTTTCAATGACTTCTCCTTTCGTGCTCAATACCGTCGGTCGCGGGCCGGTTGCGGACCGCGTTTTCGGCTGGTTGGCCAAGGCTGCGGCATTGTTCACATTGGGTATGCTGGTCGCAATTCTGGTGTCCCTGACGATCAGTGCCTGGCCGGCCATCGATAAGTACGGACTGAACTTTCTGGTAAACACCACTTGGGATCCAGTACAGGAGGAGTTTGGTGGCTTGGTCATGATCTACGGCACTCTGATGACCTCACTGATTGCCTTGCTGATTGCGGTGCCTGTCAGTTTTGGCATCGCCTTGTTTCTTACGGAGCTCTCCCCAGCCTGGCTCAGGCGGCCGCTGGGCACGGCTATTGAGCTTCTTGCCGCGATTCCTTCAATCGTTTATGGCATGTGGGGCTTGCTGGTGTTTGGCCCGCTTCTGGCAACTTATGTTCAGCAGCCATTGCAGGCTGTCTCGGAAGGGGTTCCTTATTTGGGCGCTTTTTTTTCCGGCCCGCCCGTGGGTATCGGAATTTTGTCAGCGGGGATTATCCTGGCGATCATGATCATCCCGTTTATCGCGGCAGTGATGCGTGATGTTTTTGAAGTTACCCCCACACTGCTCAAAGAGTCTGCCTACGGGCTCGGTGCCACCACTTGGGAGGTCGTATCCACGGTAGTTCTGCCCTACACCAAGGCAGGCGTCATTGGCGGCATCATGCTGGGTCTGGGCAGAGCCATTGGTGAGACCATGGCCGTCACATTCGTGATTGGCAACTTCAACCAGCTCGATTCGCTGAGCTTGTTCCAGGCTGCCAACAGCATTACCTCGGCGCTGGCCAATGAGTTCGCGGAAGCCGGGCAAGGTTTGCACCAGGCCTCGCTGATGTATCTGGGTCTTGTCCTGTTTTTTATCACTTTCGTGGTGCTTACGCTCTCAAAGCTGTTGCTGGCGCAACTCAGAAAGGGTGAAGGAGCACGCGCATGAACACTGGCGAACGCCTGTTGCAGACAGCCGTACTCGCGCAAACGCGCCAGATCCGCTATGCCCAGCGAAAGTTGGTCAATCGGGTGGCCTTGACGATGTCGTTGATGGCCATGGCCTTTGGTCTATTCTGGCTGTTCTGGATTTTGTATGAGACGATCTCGCTTGGCGTGCAAGGTCTTAGCCTGGCCACACTGACCGAGATGACGCCACCACCCAATGATGAAGGCGGCCTGGCCAATGCCATCTATGGCTCATTCCTGATGGTTCTGCTGGCTACCTGCGTGGGCACGCCCATCGGCGTCATGGCAGGCATCTATCTCGCCGAATTCGATACCAAAGGGTGGCTGGCCAGAACAACGCGGTTTGTCAACGATATCCTGTTGTCGGCGCCGTCGATCGTCATTGGACTGTTTGTCTACGCTGTCGTCGTGGCGCAATTCAAGTCATTTTCAGGCTACGCCGGGGTGGTCGCGCTTGCGCTGATTGTGATTCCGGTTGTTATTCGGACCACCGAGAACATGTTGCAGCTGGTTCCATCGGGTTTGCGCGAAGCGGCCTATGCACTGGGCGCGCCCAAATGGAAAGTCATCACCAGCATCACCCTGCGAGCGGCTCGTTCAGGGGTGGTCACCGGCATTTTGCTTGCGGTCGCGCGCATCGGTGGTGAAACCGCGCCTTTACTGTTTACAGCGCTGAGCAATCAGTTCTGGACCTCCAATCTGGGCTCGCCGATGGCGAGCTTGCCCGTCACCATTTTCAAGTTTGCCATGAGTCCCTATGAAAACTGGCAGAAACTGGCCTGGGCCGGGGTGCTGATCATTACCCTGACGGTCCTTGGCCTGAACATTCTGGCGCGGATTTTGACACGTAGCAAGAACTGACCGCATTCAACATATTCCCAGAACCAAGAACCCATTCAAAATGAACGTTGCTATCGCCCATGAGGAACAATACAAGATTCGTGTCAGAAATCTTGATTTTTTCTACGGAAAATTTCATGCGCTAAAGAGCATCAGTCTGGACATTCCCGAGAACAAGGTCACGGCTTTCATAGGTCCGTCGGGCTGTGGAAAGTCAACTCTGCTGCGGGTGTTCAATCGCATGTACGAGT
Organism: uncultured beta proteobacterium; assembly: GCA_963784775.1. Lineage (GTDB taxonomy): Bacteria > Pseudomonadota > Gammaproteobacteria > Burkholderiales > Burkholderiaceae_C > Rhodoferax. The sequence goes on from CAWAST010000002.1 coordinate 763,627, forward strand.
TGTATCCGGAGCAGCGGGCCACTGGCGAGGTTCTGCTAGACGATGAAAACCTGTTGACCAGTCGCCAGGATGTGGCTTTGCTGCGTGCCCGCGTCGGCATGGTGTTTCAGAAGCCAACGCCGTTTCCGATGTCGATTTTTGACAACATTGCCTTCGGCGTGAAGCTGTTCGACTCGCTCAATGCCAGCGACATGGAAGAGCGGGTCGAATGGGCCCTGCGCAAGGCGGCACTGTGGGGCGAAGTCAAGGATAAACTCCATCAGAGCGGATCGAGCCTTTCGGGCGGCCAGCAGCAGCGCCTGTGCATTGCGCGCGGCATTGCCATCAAGCCTGAGGTGCTGCTGCTTGATGAACCCTGCTCGGCGCTGGACCCAATTTCCACAACCAAGATTGAAGAGCTGATCACGGAGTTGAAGACGGATTACACGGTCGTCATTGTGACCCACAACATGCAGCAGGCAGCACGTTGCAGTGATTTCACAGCCTACATGTACCTGGGCGATTTGATTGAGTTCGGATCCACCGAACAAATGTTCTTCAAGCCCACTCGCAAGGCGACCGAGGATTACATCACCGGACGTTTTGGGTAAGGCCTGGGACTCTGCACAAGTGCGTTCGCTTCAACACAACGCCCGACTGATTGAAAGGAAGCCGTATGCCTGAAAAACATCTCTCAACCCAATTTGACAGCGAGCTTGGTGCTGTTTCGACCCGTGTCATGGAAATGGGCGGTTTGGTCGAATCCCAGATTGCGCAGGCCATCAAAGCCTTGTCTGAGTTCAGCGTGGAGGTGGCCGACGAGGTTTCCGCCACCGAGGTTCGAGTCAATGGAATGGAACTCGATATTGATCGTGAACTTTCCAGCATCATTGCGCGGCGTCAACCCACGGCGCGGGATTTGCGCCTGTTGATGGCGATCTCAAAGACCACCGCAAATCTGGAGCGTGTCGGTGATGAGGCCGAGAAAGTTGCGCGCATGGTGCGCTCCATCGTCAACACTGCCACGCCGCGGTCGCTGCCATCCCATGAGCTCAGATTGACAGCGGACATGGCCTCTGGTCTCCTACGCAAGGCGCTCGATGCCTTTGCCAGGCTCGATACCGCTGCAGCGGTGAGCATCCTCAAGGAGGACGACCAGATCGACCAGGAGTTCAACGGTTTTGTGCGCAAACTCATCACCTACATGATGGAAGACCCACGCATGATTTCCGCCAGCCTGGATTTGCTGTTTGTGGCCAAGGCCATGGAACGTATTGGCGATCACGCGAAAAACATCGCCGAACTCATCATCTATGTGGTCAAGGGCGAAGACGTCCGCCACGCCTCCATGGAAAAAATAGAGTCGGTTTTGAAATGAACAACCAGCCCGGCATATTGATTGTCGAGGACGAGCCCGCTATTGCGGAACTGTTGGCCATTAATTTGCGACACAACGGGTATCGTCCCATCATGGCCATGGACAGTGCCTCGGCGCAGCGCGAACTCGATGCTCGTTTGCCCGATGTCATCCTGCTGGACTGGATGCTTCCGGGTGAAAGCGGCTTGACGCTGGCCAAGCGCTGGCGTGCAAACCCCCGCACCAAGGCCGTTCCCATCATCATGCTGACTGCGCGCTCCGACGAGCTCGATCGGGTCGCAGGGCTTGATGCTGGCGCGGACGACTACATTTCCAAGCCATTTTCTTCCAGGGAACTGCTGGCCAGGGTGCGTGCGGTGCTGCGCAGGCGCTCCCCTGAGCAGGCTGAGGGCATCGTGACGGTCGGCTCCCTGTCGCTCGATGCGTCCAAGGTGCGTGTGTCATTCAATGATGAGTCCATCAAGCTCGGTCCCACTGAATTCAAGCTGCTGCGCTACCTGATGAGCCACTGCGAGCGTGCACACAGCCGCTCCCAGCTACTGGACAAAGTCTGGGGCGATCATGTTTTTCTTGAAGAGCGCACGGTTGATGTTCATATCAAGCGTTTGCGCGAGGGGCTGGGCGCGCAGGCCGCCCAGATGATAGAGACTGTGCGTGGTGTGGGTTACCGTCTCACCGAGCAAGTCAACCTGACGGGCGCTTAGCAGGGTACCCATTTCCAGACGAACCCGCTGATGTTCTGGCGCTTTTTTTCCTTTCTAGCATGCCAGTTCGCCGGAGGACTGGGCGGGTGGTACGCCGTATCACTCACACCGTGGCCAAGCCGTGAACTCGCTGGCCTGCTCACTGGCGTCATTGCGGGCGGGGTACTTTGGTTTCTGATGGATACCTCCCGCGCTGCGGTGTTGCTGCGATGGCTGCGCACTGGCGACACCTCCGACGCGCCCATGCGCAGTGGCCTGTGGGGTGATCTTTCGGACCGCGTCCGGCGCAAGCTGCGTTCGAGCGAGAAAGCCACCACCGAGACCGAACAAAGGTTGTCCGATTTCCTGTCTGCATTCCAGGCCTCGCCCAGCGGTGTGGTGCTACTCGACCCCCGCGGGCAAATCGAATGGTTCAACCAGATGGCAGCGGCACATTTCGGACTAGACGCCGACCGGGACCTGTTGCAGCACATGGGCAATCTGGTGCGCGATCCCGGTTTTGTGAGTTACTTTGCGGGACGAGACTTCCGCGCTGACCTGGTCATGACTGGACGTCAGAGCACCCCTGCAAGGCCGGTGAGGCTTTCGGTCCATCTGCACCCCTATGGTCAGGGCCGCTTGCTGCTCTTGTCACGTGATATCACTGCGGTGGAGCAGGCCGAGGCGATGCGCCGTGATTTTGTGGCCAACGTGTCGCATGAAATTCGAACACCACTGACGGTGCTGGCCGGATTTGTCGAAACGATGCAGACCTTGTCGCTGAGTCACTCCGATCACCAGAAGCATTTAGCCCTGATGGGACAGCAGACCCATCGCATGCAGACGCTGCTCGATGACCTGCTGACACTCTCGCGCCTGGAGGGAAGTCCGCCACCGCGTGCTTCGGATTGGGCCTCCATGCCAACCTTGATGCGTCAACTCGAACAGGAGGGGCAGGCACTCTCGGCTGTGTTGTATTCAGCAGAGAATTGCATGCACACATTGGAATTCTGTTCGATAGTGGACATGGATATTTCGGGCTCCAGAATTGAATTGCTCAGTGCAATGAGCAACCTGGTGGGCAACGCCATACGCTATACGCCGCCCGGAGGCGAGATTCAAGTGCGAATGGCGCTTCTAGCAGACAATCGGGCCGAATTTTCAGTTCGTGATACCGGGCCGGGAATCGCGCCGGAACACATTCCCCGCATCACGGAGCGCTTCTACAGGGTTGACGGGAGTCGTTCACGAGATACCGGTGGCACAGGGCTTGGTCTGTCCATCGTCAAGCATGTGGCGCAGCGACATGGCGCCGAACTGCGAATCGAGAGCATCATGGGCAAAGGGTCACTCTTTGCCTTGGTGTTTCCCGCTAGTCGAATGCGCCATCAGAATCCAAAACCCGCCTGTGCTGTGCCCCTGTCAGGCCTCGGCGATCAGTAGGTTAACACCACGTCAACGGGGTTTTCATAGACATCCACTCGTTTGTCATACAGTGGAATCGTCGTACCGTTGACGCGGTTGCTCACCAGTTTGCCCAGATCGACATCAGCGATCACGATCTGCTCCATGTTGAGAACGCCCTCGGCGGCGATCCCGTCCCTGGCAAACGGAAAGTCCGATGGAGTGATGACCGCCGCCTGTCCAAAGTGCAGCCCCAGGCCCTCGACCGCGAGGTTGCCGACCGTGCCGGTCACGGCCACGTAAACCTGGTTTTCAATGGCACGGGCATGGCAGCAATAGCGCACTCGCCAGAATCCCTGACGGTCATCCGTGCAGGAAGGGACAAAAATGATGTCAGCACCGAGCTCGCACACTTTGCGCGCGAGTTCCGGAAACTCAATGTCGTAGCAAATCAGGATGGCGATGCGACCAAAGGGCGTGTCGAACACGCGAAGCTTGTGACCCGGGTCTCCCTTCCATTTTTCCTTTTCCCACCGGGTAAGGTGAATCTTGTCCTGCGTGAATACCTTGCCCTCGGGGGTAAAAAAATAGGCCGTGTTGAGCAGGTGGCCGTCAGTCATGGTCGGGTGGCTGCCACCGATGATGTGCACATTCCAGCGGGTGGCCAGTTCACAAAACAGATCACGGAAGCGCTCGGTGTAGTCATCCATCTTGCGCACCGCATCGCGCAGGTTGGTGGTGTCCATGAACGACAGAAGCTGCGTGGTGAAGATTTCGGGAAACATCACAAACTGCGGCTTGTAGTCGCCTGCGGCTTTCATTACAAACCGAACCTGGTTCTCAAAACCATCCCAATCATCGATCGAGCGCAACAGGTACTGCACGGCGGCAATTCGGACCGTGGTTTGAGTCGGTTTGTGCAATGGATCGCGGGTAAGGTCGGTCGTCACGGTGTGTTCTCCTTCGGCACGCTAGCTATGGTCTGTAACGGGGTCAATTGTGATGGGTTGAAGTCGGGGTTGATCCAGGCGATCAAGGCGGCATGGCCGCATGAATCGCGGTCCTCTGGAATGTAGCCATTCATTATTCCGCAATACCGGAATCCCTCGCGCAACTGGAAACTCAGGACAGGGTCGATCAGATCGCCCCACAAAACCTTCTTGGCGTAAAGCTCCACCGACATGTATTTAGCCCACGCGCGGTAGCCGGGAAGTCGCCCGCAGGCGATGATGCGGCGCAAGTTGAGCTCTTTGCACAGTTTGCGCCTGCCCTCGTAGAGAGCGTGGCCAACCCGCTTGCCGCGCAGCCGTGGATCGACAAACACCTCTGCTCCGTAAAGTGTCAAGCCTGCTGGGTTGTGGGTATCGAACGTGCCCGCGGCAGTGACGTCGGACCAACTGTGCTCTTCAGTCCATTGGTCCCAAAGGATGATCAATGAGCTGGCACAGCCAACCAGGCGTCCGTTGAGGACCGCAACCATTTGTCCTTGCGGGAAGACTTGGAGTTGATGCAGCAGGTGATCACGCCGCCAGGGACTGATGGTGGGATAGACCTTGGTTTGCAGTTTGATCAAATTGTCAACATCGTTTGAGGTCGTGGGGCGAACGAAAAGGCTGCTCATGGGTCGATTATCAATGATGACTGCGAATTCTTGGCAGCCACGGGGATGTGTTACCGGTAGGCCACAGGGACTTTGCGCCAAGACGGCTCGATATTGTGATTATGGGGAAATGAGTTGGTACAGGAGCACGTCTTCGTCTGCGTTATAGGGCCGGTGCACGATACGAAACAGACTCCACTGGGTGGGATCGACTGCCGCTGTGAATAGCTCTGCGCGATTCTTTCCTGCGATCAGCCATTGGCAGTCTGGTTTGTCTGCCAAAGGCTTGAGTGCCAGCCCTCCGTGGAACTGGTAGGCCGCAATCTGCCCCCGGTTGAGTCCGACTTCAGCAACGCACCCGGTGACAGGCAACTGGGCCACGACGCGGCGCACTTGCGGCGCATAACTTCTGGCGAAATCGAGCACGGGCAGCCACAGGGTCATGAGCAGCATCCAACTCAAGGCCGTGCCACCGGCGGGCAGTACCAAGCTCTTCCAGATGGCCGAGCGGTGGCGACCTGTGCGCCATTTCACCAACCAAATCCAGGCCAGGGTCGCAATCAGGGCCGCCAGGAAGGCAGTCCAGGAGAAACTCACAGTGAATCCAGGCGCCAACCGCGCGACATTTGCGGCGGGCTGGTAGGGGATGCCGGTCTGCATCGAAATCCAGACGACCCAGATGACCAATGCGCAGCCGGAGAAAAAAACCAGCGTGAACCAGTCGATGAGGGCCGCTACGCTGCGGCTCAGCGTCGGCAGCGCAAATGCGGCCAGCGCAGCCAGCGCAGGCAGGGCCAGAACCAGAGAGCGTTCGGCAAAAGCCGTGGTCAATGTGGCACCCGAAAACACGGCAACAAACCACAGCGGCAGCGCCAGGTGCCGGCTTGGGCCCAGACGCCGCAGCACGTGATCACGCCAGCGCCACAAGGTCCACAGGGCCAGGGGCCAGGCGGGCCAGGTGAACCACAAAAACAGACGTCCAAGACTGCGCCATTCAACCCAACGGGCCTGCGGTAGCTCAATGCGCCAATGCCACAGGTCAAGCAGCGTTGCTAACAGCACCACGCCCGCCGTCAGTGCGGCGATGCCAGCTGCCAACTGCCGGGAAGAGCGTCCGGTTGGAGATTGGGCGCCATGGTCTGACCAAAAAGCCAGGGTGCCACCGACGCCGAGCAAGGCTGCCAGCGTGGGCGCGCCGGACAGGGCGAGCCCGGCCAGGCCAAGGATGGCGCAAGCGCGAGGAGCCCAAACCCTGTAGGGCAGGGCAGCCAGGGCATAAAAAAATAGAGCAGTGAAACACAGTTGCACCAGCGCCGGCGTGGTCTCGTGCGAGAGTTGAGCCAGCCCAAGACTGGCGATGAAGGCGAGCAAACCGCCGTCGGCCATGGCACGGGCGTAATCGGGCAGCAGGGCTTCGCCACCGAAGGCAAAGGCGACGGGCTGGGCCTGCGGACTGCGCGCCAGGTAGTAGGTGCCGTACCAGGTGGCGATCAGGGTGACGACCAGCAACAAGGCAAAAGGAATTCGCACGGCGAAGTCGCCAGCCATCCAGCTTGGGGCCAGTTTCATGGCCCAGGCGCCCATCCAGTAGGGCAGCAGAGCGTCCACCTCGGGCGCCAAGCCCAGCAACTGGGGCGCGAACCAGTCCGTGGCACCGCGGGCCAGTTCGGCCATGTATCCGAATGCGGCAATGTCGGCCTGTTTCCAGGGTTCACGACCGATAAAGCCGGGCAGCACGTAGGCCACGCAGAACAAAAGCAGGGCTGCGCGCGGCAGTCGTCGCACGGCGCTTTGGGTGACGATGGCAGGGGTGGGTTGGTTCACGTGGGCTAAACCGGGTCGAAACTGCCAGTTTTTGCAATAAAAAAAGGCAGCGCGGCTACCCGAACTGCCCTATGCAGGAATCTGATGCCCGTTTACTTGGCGACAGTCTTGCCAAAACGGTTGCGGAAACGCTCCACTCGACCGCCCATATTGTCGACGGACTTCTGGGTTCCGGTGTAGAAGGGATGGGATTCGCTCGAGGTATCGAGCTTGTACAGCGGCAACTCGCGGCCGTCTTCCATCTTGATCATCTCTTTGGCGTTGACGCAGGAGCGGGTCACGAATTTGAATCCATTGGACAGGTCCATGAAACAAATGTCGCGGTAATTGGGGTGAATGCCTTCTTTCATCTCTTCTCCATCAGTTGCGCTAGCCGCGTCGAACCCTTGAACAAACCATTGTGCAATTTAAAGCCCGGCGTACTTGTCGCGTAAAACGAAAGATTATAGCCTAGCCACCGCGTCTCATCATGTCGAAGAACTCGCTGTTGGTCTTGGTGGCGCGCATTTGCTTGAGCACCATTTCCATGGCCTCTATCTCGTCCATGTTGTAGAGAAACTGGCGCAGAATGCGGGTTTTTTGAAGAATTTCAGGCTGCAAAAGCAATTCTTCCCGACGCGTGCCGCTGCGGTTGAGCTGGATCGAGGGAAATACGCGCTTTTCATACAGGCGCCGGTCCAGGTGGATTTCGCTGTTGCCCGTGCCTTTGAACTCTTCAAAAATCACTTCGTCCATGCGACTGCCGGTATCGACCAGTGCAGTGGCGATGATCGTCAGCGAGCCGCCTTCCTCCACATTGCGCGCAGCGCCCAGGAAGCGCTTGGGGCGCTGCAGGGCATTGGAGTCCACGCCGCCCGTCAACACTTTTCCGCTGGAGGGCACGACGTTGTTGTAGGCGCGAGCCAGCCGCGTGATGGAGTCGAGCAGGATCACCACATCTTTTTTGAGTTCGACCAGGCGCTTGGCGCGCTCGATCACCATTTCGGCCACGTGCACGTGGCGGGCGGCCGGTTCGTCAAAGGTGGATGCGATGACTTCGCCCTTGACGGTGCGCTGCATCTCGGTCACTTCTTCCGGACGCTCGTCGATCAGGAGCACCATCAGATAACTTTCGGGGTAGTTGGCAGAGATGGCGTGTGCAATGTGTTGCATCATTACGGTCTTGCCGCTTTTGGGCTGCGCAACGATCAGGGCGCGCTGGCCTTTCCCAATGGGCGCGATGATGTCGATGACGCGCCCGGTGATGTTTTCTTCGGCCTTGGTGTCCTGCTCGAGCTTCATCTGCACCTTGGGGAACAGGGGCGTCAGATTCTCGAACATCACCTTGTGCTTGTTGTCCTCCGGACCGCCACCGTTGACTTTATCGAGCTTGTTCAGCGCAAAGTAACGTTCGCCGTCCTTGGGCGTGCGTACTTCGCCTTCGATCATGTCGCCGGTGTGCAGGTTAAAGCGACGCACCTGGCTCGGGCTGATGTAGATATCGTCCGTGCTGGCGGTGTAGCTGGTGTCTGGGCTGCGTAAAAAACCAAAACCATCGGGCAGGATTTCCAGCACCCCATCGGCAATGATTTGCTCGCCAGTGCGGGCGCGCTTCTTGATGATGGCAAACATCAGCTCCTGCTTGCGCATGCGCCCGGTGTTTTCAATCTCAAGCTCTTCGGCTTGCTTGAGGACTTCGGACACATGCAGTGCCTTGAGTTCGTTTAAGTGCATGGAATGGCCCTAATGGGTGTTCAAAAAATACGGGGGGTTTGGGGAGGGCCGACCTAACGTCGCACCCTCAGAAAACTCGAACTGACTCAGGAACCGAGCCAGCGAACTGAGTTAATTATGACAGGAAAAAAATGAGCCCAAAAGTTTATTGACGCTCGCAGGTTCCAGAGACAGATTCGAGCCGGTGCCAGGCCTCAGTTCAGAGGAGCAGCCTGACGCACGGCGTGGGTCAGCTTCAGGCGATTTGTTGATCGATAAAGGCGGCCAGCTGGGCTTTGCTCAGAGCGCCGACCTTGGTGGCCGCGAGTTGGCCATCCTTGAACAGCATGAGTGTGGGAATGCCGCGAATGCCGAACTTGGCCGGAATCTCGCGGTTTTCGTCCACATTCATCTTGGCAATCTGCAATTTACCTTCGTAGGCGGTCGAGAGTTCGTCCAAAATCGGCGCGATCATCTTGCAAGGACCACACCACTCGGCCCAGTAGTCCACCAGAACCGGTTGCGTTGACTTCATGACATCGGCCTCGAAAGACGCGTCAGAGACATGTTTGATAAGTTCGCTAGCCATATTTTTCTCCTTCAGTGTGGGGCGCAGTGCTCAATTGCTGTGCCCCTATGCGATCTGTCACGCGACGCCGGGGCATCGGTGTCAGGAACAGGTAAAGTGGGGAAATTGTGACAGAAACCAAGCCCCACCATTGTTCACCCCTCGGCTATGGCTGATATAGCCACAATCAATCACACCAGCGCGCAGTGGGATCGCCTCTTGGCCCGTGTTCGCGCAGAAATTGCTGTCCGCCAGGTTCACTGCGCGCGCTCGGTGGTTCTGGTTCCCTACGCCCAGCTGATGCACGAAGCCAGCGGCGCGTGGCTGCGCACGACCGGGGCGGTGTCAACAGATTTCCTGCCCTCCTTTGAAAGCACTCAAAACTGGGCCACGCGGCTGGGCGGATTCGAGCCCACTGGCGATGATTTGCGCCTGGACGCCGCCCGCGATGCACTCACCGCTTCCTCTTTGCTCAAGCGTGCCGGCCTGGGGGCTCGTCAGGCGGTGATGAGTGCACGGCTGATGGAGGCCGCCTGGAGCCTGGCAAAGGTTGCCGCGGCTGTGCCGCCGGACCAGCGGTCCCAATGGGGCGAGCAGATGGGCAATGCGCTGACCTCAGGTACGCAGGCATCCGTTGGCGCGCTGGAAGCCGCTGTGGATCGCATCGCGCTGGCCTGGGTCGCCAGCTCAAGTTACGCCTCGGACCGGGTGTTTTCAGCCGAACCCGACCTGCTGGTGCTGCTTGAGGGTTTCCAGGGCGAAGCCATGCTGGGCGCATTGCAACATCGCCTGGGATCGCGCCTTTTGGTCTTGCCACTGACTGGGGCTGGTGATGGCCCGATCGATGACGTTGGCAGCGTGGCCCTGCACGCCAGCGCAGACGCCGAGGATGAAGCGCAGCGCGCCAGCGCCTGTGTGCTGGCACACCTGGCCGCGGGTCGCAGCCCGGTGGCGCTGGTGGCGCAGGACCGTCTGCTCACGCGCAGGGTCAGTGCCATGCTGGTGCACAGCGGCGTGGCGCTGCGTGACGAGACCGGCTGGAAGCTCTCGACCACGCGCGCTGCCGCCGCGCTGATGAGCCTTTTGCGAGCCTGCGTCTGGAATGTCGGAACCGACGCGGTGCTGGACTGGCTCAAAAACGCCTCTGCATTTGATTCATCCGATGTCTCCGTGCTGGAGACGAGTTTGCGCAGGTCGGGCCAGCGCAATTGGTCTGGTGTGCCCACTGAGGATGGTCTTGTGGTGCGGGTGAACACCTTGCGCGAGTCGCTGCAACCGGGACGAGGGCTGTCGCGCTGGCTGGCCGATGTGCGCGCCGCCCTGCAGACGGCGGGGCAATGGAGCGCCTTGCTCAGTGATGCAGCGGGGCAGGCGGTACTGGAGGCACTGCGCCTGGGCCAAGGCGCTGAAACCGAGTTTGCCGATGTTCCTGTGCGCCTGAGCCAAAGCGAGTTTTGCGCCTGGGTTGCGCAGACCCTGGAATCGGGCAGTTTCCGGCCAGAGCATCCCGCGAGCGCGCAGGTCGTGATTTTGCCGCTGAGCCAGTTGCTTGGCCGCACGCTGGCCGCGGTGGTGCTGCCCGGTTGCGACGAAAAACGCCTGCCAGTCTCGCCCGAACCGCCCGGTGCCTGGACCGGCGCGCAGAGAACACTCCTGGGGCTGCCCTCGCGCGAGCAATTGTCCGAGGCCGCCCGTGCGGCCTGGCGCTACGCCCTGAAGTTCCCGCATGTCGATGTGCTCTGGCGCACCAGCGAGGGTGGCGAACGCTTGATGTCCAGTGGCTTTGTGCGAGAGCTCCAGTTGCTCCGCGTTCCCGACCTCGCGAGCGACCCCTGCGTTTTGCGGGCGCTGCTGGCGCAGCCCTGCGGCATGCCCGACCCCCGGGGCGACGCGCTTGCGGTCAAGCGTCTGTCAGGCAGCGCCTACGGTGACCTGCGGGCCTGTCCCTATCGATTTTTCGCGCTGCGTCAGCTCGGACTGCGTGAATCCGACGAGTTGGAGTTGGAGCTTGACAAGCGTGATTTCGGCAATTGGTTGCATCAACTCCTCAAGTTCTTTCATGAGGCCTTGAAAGCCGCTCCAACCTGCGAACTGTTTGCGCGAGAAGCTATGATTAACGTAGCAGCGCAGCAGGCGACCGAGAAATTGGGCCTGTCAGAAAGCGAGTTTCTGCCCTTTGCGGCCACCTGGCCACGGGTGCGCTCGGGCTACCTGAGTTGGCTTAGCGACCACGAGGCGAGCGGCGCCACATTTCTGGAAGCCGAAGCCTGGAAAGAAGCGCCGCTGGGCCACTTGACCTTGATCGGCAAGATCGACCGCGTGGACCGCCTGAGCGATGGCCGCGCCTTGGTGCTGGACTACAAGACCGAGGCGCGTACCGCGACCGCCCAGCGCATCAAAGCTGGCCTGGAGGACACGCAACTGGCGTTTTACGCAGCGCTGCTCAGCGGCGACACCCTCGCTGGCGCTTATGTGAACGTGGGCGAGAAGGACGGCACGAAAAGCTATGAGCAGACCGACATCGTGGAGGTGCGCGACCAGCTCATCGAAGGCATCGCCTCGGACATGGCGCGGATTGCTGCGGGTGCGCCGATGCCCGCGCTGGGGGAGGGCAAGGCTTGCGAATTTTGTGCCGCTCGGGGTTTGTGTCGCAAGGATTTTTGGAGGCGGTGTGAGTAAATATGCCTAGCAAAGAAACTCCCGCAGCCTACGAGCACAACGGTCAGCGCATCAGCGCCCAGGCCTTCTACGCCATCGCCTGCGACCCGCGCCGCAGCGTGGCGGTGGAGGCTTGCGCGGGGGCGGGCAAGACCTGGATGCTGGTCTCGCGCATTGTGCGGGCCCTGCTTGAAGGGGTGCGGGCCGACGGCACGCTGGGCGTGCAGCCGCATGAGATTCTGGCCATCACCTTCACCAAGCGGGCGGCCAGCGAGATGCGGGAGCGCCTTTACCAATGGTTGGGCGAGTTTGCCGGGGCCCCGCAGGAGACCTTAATCCGGGAGCTGCGCGCCCGTGGAGTTGTTGATAAAAATGGCCTTGAGCCCTCATCCAAATTGCCTGAGCAGCTATCAAAACTGTATCAGTCGGTGTTGACCAACGGGCGTGAGGTACAGATTCGCACCTTTCACAGCTGGTTCGCCGCCCTGTTGCGCAGCGCGCCGGTGGCGTTGCTCGAAGAGCTGGAGTTGCCCATCCACTGCGAGCTGCTCGAAGACGATGCGCCTGCCAAAGAGCAGGTTTGGCGGCGCTTCTTTGCGGCAGTGCTTGAAGACGCTGCGCGCAAGGCCGATTTTGAAGCCGTGGTGTTCGACCATGGCCGCTTCCAGACGGAAAAAGCGTTGCTCTCGGCACTGGACAAGCGCACCGAATTTGACCTGGCTGATGCCCATGGCGTGGTGGATCAATCGGTGCAGACCTTTGAACAGAAATATCCGGACTTGGCCGGTTTGGAGTCCCCGATGCAGGCACTTGACGGCCGATGGGCGACACCGACAGATCATGTTGGACGCGGCCAAAGCGTTGGGCGCGCCAGCGCCAAGACGCTTTTCCGCGCAAAGGGCGCTGGAGCTGGAGCGAGCCTTGGGTGCCGATGATGTGCCAGCGATATGTGGTCGCTTTTGACCGAGCCAGGCACGCGCGCGCAAGTTCGGCGAGAAAATGTATCGGTATCGAGCAGGTTCGCGCGCCCAGGAGACTGGTGCTGCGGGTGCTGGCGGCCCGCCAGCAACACGCGGCCTGGGCGTACCAGCAGCGCATGGCGCGCCTGAGTCGCCTCTTGATCGCACAGTACGCAGCCCTCAAACGCGAACGTGGCTGGGTCGATATGAACGACGTGGAGCGTGCCGCTTCGCGCCTGCTGGGCGATACCGTGCTCTCGGGCTGGGTCCAGGAGCGGCTCGATGCCCGTGTCAAACACCTGCTCATCGACGAGTTTCAGGACACCAACCCACTGCAGTGGCAGGCCCTGCGCGCTTGGCTCAGCGGCTACGCCGGGGCCGGGGGAAGTGCGCCCAGCGTCTTCATCGTGGGCGACCCCAAGCAGAGCATTTACCGCTTTCGCCGGGCCGAGCCCCAGGTGTTTCGGGCCGCCCAGGCTTTTGTGCGCGAAGGCCTGGACGGCGACCTGCTCAGCTGTGACCACACCCGGCGCAATGCCACGGGTGTGATTGCCGCCGTGAATGCGGCCATGACCGAGGCGCTGGCGCTGGACGGCTACGAGGGGTTTCGCGCGCACACCACCGATTCCGCACAGGCCGGACGGGTCTGCCGCTTGCCGCCCATCGAGCGGGCGCAGCGCAGCAGCGCAGCCTCTGGAATGGACGACGATGCGGGCGAGCCCGCTCAAGGCTGGCGCGACAGCCTCACCGCGGCGCGTGAATTGCCTGAGGAAACCCTGCGTACCCTCGAAGCGCGTCAGGCTGCGCACTGGATTGCTGGTCAGCTGACCGCAGCACAAAGAGCGGATGGCGGGCCGGCTGTGCCCCAACCCCCGGACGTCATGGTGCTCTCGCGCAGGCGCTCGGCCCTGCTGCCGTTGCAGGATGCACTGCGCAAGCTGGGCATTGCGGCCCAGATCGGCGAGAAGACCGACCTGATCGATTGCTGCGAGGTGCAGGACGTGGTGGCCCTGCTGGACGTGCTGGTCTCGCCCCAGCACAACCTGTCCCTGGCCCGGGCACTCAAATCGCCCCTCTTTGGTCTGAAGGACAAAGACCTGGTGCAGCTGGCTTTGAAAGCGCGCGAGTCCGATCTGGTGTGGTATGAATTGCTACCAAAAACAGAGCTAATTACGCAGGATGGACGGGGTATTGCATCGGTTTTGACTCTATGGAAGAGCTGGCTCGACCAGTTGCCCCCGCACGACGCCCTGCAGGCCATTTTTTCCGATGGCGATGTGCTTGCCCGCTTTGCGGTGGCTGCGCCCGCCACACAGCGCCAATCAGTGCTGGCCAATCTGCGTGCATTGCTGGGAGTCTGCCTGGAGCTGGGCGGCGGGCGCTTCGTCACGCCCTATGCCTTGGTACGCAGCCTCAAGGGCGGCGGCGTGTTGGCACCGGCGGCACTTGACCCGCAGGCGGTGCGATTGCTCACGATTCATGGGGCCAAGGGGCTCGAAGCCCACACCGTGCTGCTGCTCGATACCGACACGCCCGAGCGCAACGCCGAGACCATGGGCGTGCTGGTGGACTGGCCGGGAGAAGCCGCTTGGCCCGAGAAGTTTATCTTTCTCGCCAGTGAAAGCGAGCCACCCGCCTGCGCCCAGGCCACACTCGAAGCCGAGCGGCTGGAGCGCCAGCGCGAGGAACTCAACGCCCTGTATGTGGCGCTGACCCGGGCCCGTCACACGCTGGCGGTGTCGAGCATCGTGCCCCACCGCCCGGCGTCGCGCAGCTGGTGGCAGCGGCTTTTGGCCCTGGCCGGTGCGGTGGCAGCCGAAGAATTGGCGCCGGTCGTGATCGATCGCAGGGCTGCAAGCAGCGAGTTTTTCATACGAGAACTGCCGAAACTCACCGTGAATTTAGCACAGTACGCTATCAATAATGTAGTGGAACTGAGCTCAGCGGATGCTGACCCGGAGCCGGACTCCGAGGCCGCGCGAACCGGCAAAGCCATGCACCGCCTGCTCCAATGGGGCGAGGTGTCGCACACCAACATCGCCAGCGCCGCGCGGGAATTTGCCCTCGCGCCCAACCAGGCTGCACAGGCCGCAGAGATGGCAGCATGCATCCGGCAGGGCCAGGGCGCGTGGTGCTGGGACACAGCGGTGGTTGATTGGCAGGGCGACGAGGTCGAGTTGCTGGTACAAGGCCGAATCGTGCGGCTGGACCGTCTGGTGCGTCGGCGCGATGGCGAGCACGCTGGGCATTGGTGGGTGCTGGACTACAAATCGGCCATCGCCCCGATGGCGCAACCCGCGCTTGTGGCCCAATTGGGTGAGTACCGGGCTGCAGTGCAGGCGATCTATCCGGGCGCCGTGGTCAGGGCGGCGTTTCTGACCGGCCAGGGCGTCCTGGTGCCCCTGCCCGAGAACAACAATGAGTAACGAATTGATGAAAAATGTGATTGTGATTGGGGGTGGTCCTGCTGGGTTGATGGCCGCCGACGTGCTCTCAAGTGCGGGCGTGGCGGTGCACCTGATGGATTCCATGCCCTCGGTGGGACGCAAATTCCTGCTGGCGGGCAAGGGTGGGTTGAACCTCACGCACTCCGAGCCAAAGGATATTTTTGCATCGCGCTATGGTGCACGGCGCGGTTGGATCGAGCCCCTGCTCCAGGGCTTTGACGGCGTCCAGGCGCGGACCTGGGCCAGGTCTCTGGGGGTGGACACCTTTGTCGGAACCTCCGGGCGTGTCTTCCCCACGGACATGAAAGCCGCGCCCCTGCTGCGCGCCTGGTTGCAACGACTTCGTCATCCGGCGGACGGGGTTCCCGTGCAGTTTCACATGCGCCACCGCTGGCTGGGTTGGGATGAGACCGGCGAAGCGCTGCGCTTTGAGTCGCCCCAAGGCCCGGTGTCGATGCAGGCCGATGGCGTGGTGCTCGCGCTTGGCGGTGCCAGCTGGGCCAGGCTGGGGTCGGACGGCGCCTGGGTCCCGTGGTTGCAGGCCAAAGGGGTGGACGTCGCGCCACTGCTGCCCGCCAATTGCGGCTTTGACGTGCAAGGCGGCTGGAGCGAGCACTTTCGCAGCCGCTTTGCCGGGCAGCCTTTCAAGTCGGTGGCGATTGCATTTGCCAGCGCGCAGGGTGGGAAGTTCACTCGCAAGGGCGAGTTCGTCGCCACGGACACGGGCGTAGAGGGAAGCCTGATATATGCGGCCTCAAACCTGCTGCGCGATGAGATCGCGGCCCAGGGGACAGCCACCTTTGAGCTTGATCTGCTGCCCGACATGGCGCCCGAGCGGGTGCTGGCCGAAGTGTGTCACCCCCGCGGCTCGCGGTCGCTCTCAAGCCACCTCAAGAGCCGACTTCACATCGACGGCATCAAGGCCGCGATCCTGCATGAGTTGCTGACCAAAGAGCAAATCAACGACCCGGTCCAACTCGCTACCGCCATCAAGTCTCTGCCCATCACCGTGGCCGCAGCCCGCCCCATTGACGAGGCCATCAGCAGCGCGGGCGGGGTGCGCTTTGAAGCAATGAACGACAGCCTGATGTTGACAGGCATGCCCGGCGTGTTCTGCGCCGGTGAAATGCTCGACTGGGAGGCACCCACCGGCGGTTACCTCATGACCGCTTGCCTGGCGAGCGGCAAAGCAGCAGGGCAGGGGGTCCAGGCATATTTGCGTGAGAAATAGGCGTGCAGCCCTTATGAATATTCAACACATTGCTATTTAAAGTATAGTAAAAAGTGTGTTTTAGACATCGCAGTGGCCCGAGTTCCTCGGTCGATTCTCAATTGAAATTGGGTATGACCAAGCCCAACATTGACGCAGGTCGTTGACAGACCGCTGCCTGCGGTCTAAAAGAAATGCATACAACGCCGCATGGTCGATTGGCCCTGCGAGTCTGCGATGAAGAGTGACACCCACATCACCCATTGGCACCTGCGTCACGCCCATGAGCTGGCTCGGGAGCATGGCGTCGATCCGTCACAGGGCTTGTATCCGCATGAGGTTCAGGCCCGCGCGGCGCAACATGGCCCCAATGAGCTTGCTGCTCACGTGCGCCGTGGCCCTTTGGCCCTGCTTGCCGATCAGTTCAGGGATTTCATGATTGCTGTGCTGCTGGCGGCAGCAGTGATCTCGGGCGTGATAGGTGATCTGACCGACACGCTGGTGATCCTGGTCATCGTGCTGCTCAATGCAGCGATCGGTTTCACGCAGGCTTGGCGTGCCGATCGCGCCCTGGCTGCACTGCAACGGCTCGCCGCGGTGCAAGCCACGGTGCTGCGCGGCGGGCAGGTGCAGGTGGTTCCGGCTCGTTCGCTGGTGCCGGGGGACATCGTGCTGCTCGAAGCAGGCAACCAGATTCCGGCCGACTTGCGATTGATCAAGATCGCGCAGCTGCAAGTGGACGAGTCCGCTTTGACGGGCGAATCGGTCACGGTTGCCAAGCAGACCGAAGCCTTGCCCGACGGGCAGGACAGCGCGCTGGGAGACCGCGTCAACATGGCGTTCAAGGGCACAACCGCCACGCACGGACGGGGCCGTGGCCTGGTGGTTGCCATTGGCACAGACACTGAACTGGGCAAGGTGGCTCGGCTGCTCGACAGCGAGGACCGCAGCACTCCGCTGCAGCGCAGGCTTGCCGCCTTTGGTAAACGCCTGGCGTTGGGCGTCATCGGCATCTGCGCCGTGATCTTTGTGGTGGGCGTGCTGCGCGGTGAGGCAATGCTGCTGATGGCTTTGACCGCCATCAGCCTGGCAGTGGCCGCGATTCCCGAAGCCTTGCCTGCCGTCGTCACGGTGCTGCTCGCGCTCGGTGCCCGGCGCATGGTCGCGGTCAACGCCCTGGTGCGCCGGCTGCCCTCGGTGGAAACGCTGGGCTCGGTCACAGTCATCTGTTCTGACAAGACCGGCACCCTGACCCAAAACCGCATGCATGCCGAATTGTTGCTGGCCTGCGGTCAACGCTGGGTCCCCGGAGACCATTTGCCTGGCGCGGTGCATGAGGAGGCGCTGCGCGCAGCGGTGCTGTGCAACGACGCCCATCGCGACACCAGTGACGCGCAACACCCGTGGCAGGGCGATCCGACGGAGACGGCCCTGGTTGTGGCAGCTTTAGCTGCACAGATCGACAAGATAGCGCTGGAGGCGGCCTGGCCACGGGTGCAGGAGCAACCTTTTGACTCTGGCCGCAAGCGCATGACCACTTTTCACCGCGGCAGCGCTGGATTGGTGGCATATACCAAAGGCGCCCCAGAATCTGTGGTGCCATGCTGCCAGGCGCAATGGACGCCGCAGGGACCGCAGCCTCTGGATTTCCAGGCGCTGCTGGCATCTGCCGACGATCTTGCAGCCCAGGGTTTGCGGGTGCTGGCGCTGGCACGGCGCGAGCACGCGCGGCTGCCTGACACCAATGCGATCAACGCCGTGGAGAGCGAACTGCAGTTTCTGGGCTTGATTGCGCTGATCGATCCGCCTCGCCTTGAAGCCGCTGCGGCGGTGCGCGATTGCGTCAGCGCCGGTATTACCCCGGTCATGATTACCGGCGACCACCCGGCAACTGCGCGGGCGATTGCGCAGCGGCTGGGTATCGTGGCAGACGCCGGGGCTGAGGTGCTCTCTGGCGCTGACCTGGCGTGCCTGGACGACGCGCAGCTGCGCCAGCACGTGGGGCAGGTACGGGTTTATGCCCGGGTGGATCCGGTACAAAAAATCCGCATTGTGCAGGCGCTGCAAGCGCAGGGCGAGTTCGTGGCCATGACTGGCGATGGCGTGAACGATGCACCGGCCCTCAAGCGCGCTGACATTGGCGTGGCCATGGGAAAAAGTGGCACCGATGTGGCGCGTGAGGCCTCCAGCCTGGTGCTGCTGGACGACAACTTCGCCACCATCGTGGCGGCTGTGCGCGAGGGGCGGCGCATTTTCGACAACATCCGAAAGTTTGTGCGCTATGCCATGACCGGAAACTCGGGCGAGGTATGGACCATTTTTCTCGCGCCCATGCTGATGCTGCCCATCCCCTTGCTGCCCATTCACATTCTGTGGGTCAATCTGGTGACGGACGGGCTGCCCGGTCTGGCACTGGCGGCTGAGCCCGCGGAGCGCGGTATCATGCAGCGACCGCCGCGACCGCCCGGCGAGAGCCTGTTTGCCAACGGCATGTGGCAGCACATTTTGGGCGTAGGCCTGCTGATTGGCGGCCTGTGCCTGGGGGTGCAGGCCTGGGCCTTGTCCACCGGCCACTCGCACTGGCAGACCATGGTGTTCACCGTGCTCACGCTGTCGCAAATGGCGCATGTGATGGCGATTCGCTCCGAGCGTGATTCGCTCTGGCGTTTGGGTCTGGGCTCCAACCGGCCCCTGCTTGGTGCGGTGCTGCTGACCTTTTTGCTGCAAATGGCCACGATCTATGTACCCGCGCTGAACCCGATTTTCAAGACCGAGGCATTGAGCCTGCCTGAGTTGCTGGTTTGTCTGGGCGCTGCTGCGGTGGTGGGGCTCGTGGTGGAGATTGAGAAAGCCTGGCGTCGAAAAACTCGGGATCCGGATTTGCCGACCCACCAGGCCCGGGGTCCCCAGGCATGAGTGCCGTCACCCTGATCTGGTTCCAGTTTGCGCTGTGTGTCTGCGTCATTGCGGTGGCGGGCGTGCGGCTGAGCGGCTACGCGGACACCATTGCGGCCCACACCGGGCTCTCGGGCAACTGGATTGGCCTGATTCTTCTGGGCACGGTCACCTCCTTGCCCGAGCTGGTGACGGGCCTGAGCGCCGTCACCCTGGCCGCCGCGCCCGATATTGCCGTGGGTGACGTGCTGGGCAGTTGTGTGTTCAATCTGGCCATTCTCGCCATGGTGGAAGTGGCCTATCGTCAAGGTACTGTTTACGCCTTGGCCGACAGAGGGCACCTGTTGTCGGCTGGATTCGGTGTGGTCCTGCTGGCTGGGGTGGCGCTGGCGGTGTTGCTGAGTCTGCAGGGCATGATGCCCTCGATCGGGCATGTCAGCGTTGCCAGTGTGGGGCTTCTTGCGATGTATCTCGTGGCCATGCGTGCCATCTATCTTTGCGAGCAGCGCAACGCCGGGCCGCCCGAGCTTGAGGCACCGCAGATGAGCCTGAGGGCCGCGCTGGTGCGCTATGCCATGGCCGCTACGGTCATTGTGGGGGCAGGGGTATGGTTGCCGCTGATCGGCGTGCAACTGGCGCAGGCCATGGGCTGGTCCAGCTCCTTTGTGGGTACGCTGTTCGTGGCGTTCGCAACCTCCGTGCCCGAGCTCGCCACCACCTGGGGCGCCATGCGAATCGGGGCCATCGACATGGCGATTGGCAACTTGCTCGGCAGCAATCTGTTTGATGTGCTGATCCTCTCGCTCGATGATTTTGCCTATCTGGACGGCCCCCTTTACCGGCATGTCTCGTCGGTGCATGCGGTGTCTGCCATCATCGCCTGCATGATGAGTGGTGTGTTTATCGTGGCGCTGGCCTATCGACCCGTGTCGCGGGTATGGCGCAGCGCAAGCTCAGTGAGTCTGGCGCTGCTGGCCCTGTACCTGCTCAATGCGGTGATTCAGTTTCTGCACGGCCAGTAGCCATGCTTGATAGCTCACCCAGGGGGAGGCCTGCGGCTGTTTCATCGGCCTTGAGAAGACCAATGAGCTCCTGCAGGTCACGATCGAGGCGCTGGACAGTGGCGGGGTGCAGTTTTGCCAGTGCCTGGGGCAGGACGCCCTCGAATGGGCCCGAGACCTTCGCCAGCAGTGTCAGACCCTCCGGCAAAATGTGCAGTTGCACATTGCGACGGTCCAAAGGGGCTTTGGTGACGGAGATCAGGTTCCGGCGCACCAGAGTCTTGATCAGATTGCTGGCCGTCGATTGGTGAATGTCCATGCAGCGGGCGAGTTCGCCCAGACCGATGTCGGGTTTGTCGCGCACCACGCCCAAAGCCCAGACCGGCGCACCCCCCAACCCCACCTTTTTTTCAACGGCCAAGAAGTGGCCGCGCACGGCGTTGAAAATCACGCGAAACCGCCGCAGCACCTGGGCTGAGTCGGTGGGTGCCTGGCTGCCGGAGAAGGCCTGTTTATTCTGTCGGGTTGTGGGCAAGATGGGTCACCGTGGTTTGGGTTGGTCAGGGGGAGGCCAAAAGCTCGCTGCGAACTTTGCGCATGAGCAAATCGTCAAAAGTGTAGAAGCCGGGATCGCAACTGGCCAGTTCGTTGAGCGCGAAGGCCGCGCCCGTACCAAAAGCCTCGCGTTTGATGGAGTCGTGAATGATTCGCACGGTCTGGTAGGGAAACCCGAACAGGACTTCGTGGTGGCCCACGATGCCGCCCAAACGCAGCGAGGTGATTCGCTCGTCTCCCACGGACAGGCTTTCCGCAATTTTTCTGGCCGTTCCCGAGACCTCTGGCTTCTCGCGGAAATGCTGCTCCAGGATTTCTACATCTGCAAAGGGCGCAATGCTGCGCAGGAGCTTGGCAGCCACGATGAGAAAGTTGATGCCCAGGGTGATGTTGGGGGAGCAAAGCACCCGGGTGTGGGCTCCTAAGCCGCGCACGTAAGCCATCTCCTCTTCACTGTACTGAGAGATCGCGGTCACCAGCATCAGACGGCGCCTTTGCACCTCCTGGCCGTACTGAAAGACTGCTTCGGGCCTGGAAAAATCCACCAGGGCATCAACGGGGTGCTCATCGAGCCAGCCAGCCAGGTCGATATCCTTCATGCCAATGATCGGGGGCTCGCCTTCCGGTACTGCGGTGGTTGAAGTCGGAACCGAGCGGCGGGCCACCCAGCACAACTCGAACTGGGGATCGGCACGCAATACCTTGGCCACCGCACGGCCTGCTTTGCCATAGCCCACAAGTCCGATTTTGATCATAAACCCCTGTCTGCGCACACTACCGATCTTCCCCCGCCCAACAAAGGGTGAGGCCGCGCTTTGCAATCTAACATAAGCGGACGTGGTGGCGGGCATCGAACCGGCGAAAAAAAGGAGCCCCGAAGGGCTCCAAACTCGTTTTACCAAGCCAGCCGCTGTGCCGGGTCGGTTTACCGAGTTTATTTGAACAAATTCATTTGGGTAGCGTGTTTACCCGGAGATCGGGCGTCCACATGCAGTCATCAAGTACCGTCGAGAGTCTTGTGAATTATCGTAACTTGTTGATTCATAACGGCTGTGAGCCGCCTTGAGCCGTCGAAAGCATGCGCTCAACGTACCGCGCAATGAGGTCGATTTCGAGATTGACCTGAGAGTGGGTGGTCAGCGTGCCCAGAGCCGTGTTCTGAACGGTGTGGGGAATCAGGTTGATGCTCATTTCACAGCCGTCTTCAAAGTCACGGACCCGGTTCACGGTCAGGCTCACCCCATTGATGGTGATGGAGCCTTTATAGGCCAAGTACTTGGCCAGCGCCACGGGTGCCTGAACCCGCAGTTCCCAACTCTCGGCAATCTGCTTAAAGTGCGTCACCGTGCCTATGCCATCCACATGGCCCGACACCAGATGCCCGCCCAAACGATCATTGGCGCGCAGGGCTTTTTCAAGGTTGATAGAGCCAGGTTGGGCCAGGGCGGCTGTTTTGCCGAGGGACTCTGCCGAAATGTCGATGGTGAAGCGGTTTTGTGCCGGGGCGATGGAGGTGACCGTCATGCATGCGCCGTTAAGGGCAACGCTGTCGCCAAGCCCCACGTCGTCCAAAAACGAAGCGGGAGATTCGATGGTCAGGCGTTTGCCGTGCGTGGCGGAGTCGCCCAGAGGCTCCACGCTGGTGATACGGCCTACGCCGGTGATGATTCCTGTGAACATGGGGGTATTTTGGCAGGCTATTTGCCCTGGCTAAATTTGCGCTATTGTCAAAAGGTTAAAATCGGGCCCGTCCCGGGATTCGAGCCACGATGCGCAGATCGGGCCCCAGCATCAGCGTCGATTTGAATTCAAGCGAAACGGCCTGGGATAACTCGGATAGAGGGCCAAGTCGGGCCATATCGCAGCCATGACCGACAAATTTTGGTGCCAGATAAACCACAAATTCATCCACCAGACCTGCCTGAATCAGTGACCCATTGAGTTTGTGACCCGCTTCCACATGCACCTCGTTGATTTCGCGGGCAGCCAGGTCACGCAGCATGGCCGGCAGATCGACCTTGGTTTGCGCCACGGCCTCTTTTCCGGGCAGGTAGATGACCGTCGCGCCGCGGGATTCAAGAACAGCTTTCTTTTCATCATCGGGCACCGCGGCGTAGATGAAAACCTTACGACCGGGTGCAAACAAAGCGGCATCGGGCGGTGTCTCAAGCCGGCTATCCACCACCACCAAGTGGGGTTGCCTGGGTGTTTCCACGAGCCTGACGTCGAGCTTGGGGTTGTCGGCGAGCACTGTTCCAACGCCGGTGAGCACCGCACAGGCACGGGCGCGCCAGGCGTGGCCATCGGCGCGAGCTTCTGCCGAGGTGATCCATTGACTCACGCCATTGGAAAGTGCCGTCTTGCCGTCAAGCGACGCGGCAATCTTCATACGCACCCAGGGCGTCTTGCAAATCATGCGGCTGAAAAACCCGATGTTGAGTTCGCGCGCCGCAATGGCCAGTGGGTCATCAGGCGGCAAAACTTGGACATCGAGACCCGCCGCCCGCAGTCGCGCAAAGCCTTGTCCGGCCACGAGTGGGTTGGGATCGGTGTTGGTGGCAACGACCTTTTTGATGCCTGCAGCGATCAGCGCATCGCAGCATGGGTCGGTGCGACCGTGGTGGGAGCAGGGCTCCAGGGTGACGTAGGCAGTGGCACCCTGAACTGAGTGTCCCTGTTCAGCGGCATCGCGCAGTCCCATGATTTCCGCGTGGGGGCCACCAGTGGGCTGGGTACAGCCTCTACCGAGCACTTTGGTATCGACTGTGGTGATGACACAGCCAACGCTCGGGTTCGGCGGTGGAATGTGACGCGTGGCGCTGGCCAACCCCAGCGCTGTCTGCATGATCTCGCGCATTTGATCTGACGCCTCTGTTTCTCCCGGATTCATTTTTGACCTTGCCGTTTGGCAGTTAAGTATTGCCACTCGTCAGAATTCTAAGCCGCGCGCCCTTTGAGACGCCTATCATGCCTGCATATATAAGCATGCCCGTATGTCCTCATTGATCCTACTGCCGTTTGAGCCCAAAACCTGTTCGAGATCGCTTGCGCGATTGACTGGCAGGTCATTGTGGGTTCGCGGCTTCACCCTGCTTGAGGCAATGATCGTGGTTGCCATCATTGCTATTCTGGCATCGCTGGCGGGACCGTCATTCTCCAGTCTTTTGCAAAAAAACCGGCTTGCGGCAGCGTCTTCGGCTTTGCAGGTGTCGTTGAGTCTGGCGCGATCGGAAGCGGTCAAGCGTGGTGCGGATTCGCGGGTGACGGTGGCTGCGAGCACCGCGGCGGGTGCCTGGACGAACGGCTGGGTTGTGTTCGCTGATCAGACCGGCAATGCCAACAGTGGACTGGCACCAACAGCAGACAGTGCCACCATCACACGCTTGGAGATCGTCGCCGCACCCTCGGCACCTGTAAGTTTTGGCCAGACCGGAACCATCAACTACTTTACTTATAACGGTCAGGGCAGACTGATAACGTCGACGGGCGCGGTCGCAAATCGATCGGTCTGGTTCTTTGACGCGACCAGCGAGAAATATTGTTTGGTCATCAACACCACAGGACGCGTTCGCGCCGAACGAGTCTTGAGTTCAGCCAATTGCGCCACGGATTGATTATGAATAGATCGCCTCATAAGCACTTTGCAGGTTCACCTCCGACGCGGCGTATCAAAGCCGGGCAGGGCGGGTTTAGCCTGATAGAGGTCCTGGTTACCATGTTGATACTGGCCTTTGGGCTGTTGGGCGTCGCAGGAATGCTGGTCAAAGGCGTCTCCAATGCATCGGCATCTGAGTCCCTGACCAAAGCCAACCAATTGGCTGCCGACATGGCCGATCGAATTCGTGCCAACCCTGTGGTGGCCCTTTCGGCCAGCAGCGAGTATTTGCTCAACGAAAGTTCGTCAACCGCAACCAATCCGTCGCTCTGGGTGGCTGCTGTTCCCACAGCACCGGCGACCATTGCGATGCAAGACAAGAAATCGTGGATGGATGCGCTGGCGGCGCAACTGCCACAGGGACGAGGTCGTGTTTTCAACACCGTTGGCGGAGGTGCGCGCCAAGTCAACATCCAAGTTGCTTGGTCAAACTGCATGGGTACCATCAGCGACGCCGCACAAACTGCGTGCAAGAACAATGCAGCCACGGCTTTCCGAATCGTCAACTTTGAACTGCGGCTATGACGCTGAATCCTGTTAACTCTCCTGCGCAAGCGTCGATGGCCCAGCGCGGCGTCGGCTTGGTCGAGCTTCTCGTAGCGCTTGCCTTGGGCCTGGCGGTGCTGGTGGGTCTGTCTTCGGTCTACGTATTTGCCAAACAGGCGTTTCGGTTCCAGGAGACTTCCGGCCGGATGCAGGAGGACGCAACCTATGCGCTGGAAGTCATTGCCAAAGAACTGCGAATGGCTGGATTTGCGGGCTGCCGTGGAATTGATCCGATCTCGCCAACGCCGGCATCGGCACCGTTCTATTACCCCAATCTCGCGTTGACCCTGCCGTCTGCAAACGGCATCGATGGCCCCAATCCGTTGGCAGTTTTGGAGCCCACCAATGCCATGGTAACGATGCAGCCGTTGTCGCCTCAAAATTTTCTGCGCGGTTTTGACAATGTGCCCGCCCAGATGTTTACCACTGCCCCGACCTCAGGCAACACCGACAGCTTGTATGTCTCTGGTGGGAGCGCAAATGCGGTGTCGGTCAGTGCCGTTATGCCCTCTGCAAGCAGCAACCTGACGATTGCCGCAGACCCGTTTGGTTGGGGCAGCGCGACCGTCAACGGTGGCGTCTACACGATGGTCGCCTCGGACTGTGCCAATTCAACCATTTTTGCCGGGAAGGTTAGTGGCGGTGGCGTGCAAATCGACCACAGTACCGCCATGGGCAACGCGGCTGCCACTTTTCCGCTCAGTGCGATTTACGGCCTCGATGCCATTGTGATGCCTGTGGAGTGGAACTTCTTCTACGTGGCCACGAGGTCTGGTGCGAATACACCCAGCCTTTACCAGGTTTCATTTGACGGAAATGACCGCAAGAATGCCGCCGAGGTTGTCGCCAATGTGGAGAGTATGAAGCTGCATTACGGGGAAAACACCCTTGGTATCGATAGCGTTTCCGCGGCAGGTTGCACCTTGGCCACCTCGCCCGCGACCTGCTCGCCGACGATGCAGGCCGACGTCTGGCGAACCACCGCTGCCAGCGTCACTGACTGGTCCCGCGTGGTGGCGGTACGCGTGGGACTGATGATGGTGAGTGCTGACAACGCCGCCAATACCGATGTCACCACCGCCACACCACCTTTTTTGGGCGCAAGTTACACGCCTGCCTCGGGAGCGTCCACTACCCGGGTGCGCAAGGAATTTTCCACAACGGTGGTGTTGCGCAACCGCATTGCGCCTAGATAGATGGCCAGACGCCCAATGAAACTTTTCCAAAAAAATAGACGCCCAAGGCGCCACCAACAGCGTGGTATGACCATGCTGGTTGGCTTGATTCTGCTGCTGATGCTCACCGTCATCGGCACCATCGGGTTTCGCAACACGACCCTCTCCGAGCGCATGACCGGCAACTCTCTGGATCGCAATGTAGCCTTGCAGTCCGCTGAAAGTGCTGGCAAGGAGGCGTTGACCGTTATCGATGGTGGACTTTTCAATGTGGCAACCCTGGGCCACTACGGCTCGCCCATCGCGCAGGGCGGTACCACCAACTATTGGACCAAAGGCGATGGAGTCACGGTGGGCAGCGCCGTCAATTGTCCGACCACGGTGCCGTTCAGCTGGCAAAGCTGCTCGGCTGCGGTGGCGACCAAGTACGCGAACAACGCCAACAAGGCCCAGTATGTTATTGAGCTTTTGAAGCAGGATGCCAGCAGCGGCGTCAACACGGTGTGGTCTTATCGCGTGACTTCCCGAAGCACTGGCGGATCAGGAAATGCAGACGTTGTTCTGCAGACAATTTATGTGCGCACCACCACGCCATAGAAATTCACGAGGCCTCATCATGAGCAAGTATTTGAGTATTGTTTCCGCCGGAATTTCCAATCGGTTGGCAAGTGTTTTCCGATCGATCCAAGGCGCGGTTCTGGGGGGGGGGGTGGTCGTGTTTTTGGGCCTTTTTGGCGCTGCAGCATGGGCACAAACCACAGTGTCGATGGCCCAGGTACCACTGCTCGCGCTCAAGAGTGCTCCCGGCTTGGTGATGTTGACCATGAGCCGGGATCATCGCCTGTATTACGCCGCCTATAACGACACCAGCGATCTTGACGGCGACGGAACCATCGATATTGGGTTTAAACCCAACTTGACTTATTACGGCTACTTTGTTTCAGATCGTTGCTACAAATATGTTGCATCGTCTGGTCGATTCCAGCCAGGTTTGTACCGGTGGCAATTGCCAGTACGACCGACGGGTGCGCTTCAGTGTCGTCCGCCCGCTGGCACGGCAACTGGATGAACTGGATGACCACCTCGCGCATGGATGCGTTGCGCAGGGTTTTGTATGGCGGTCAGCGTGACTACGACACCGCCAGCATGACCGTCCTGGAGGCCGCGCATATTCCCCCGGACTCTCACATCTGGGGCAAGGAGTTTCGTCCAGCCCCGCTCGGGACCGATACGTACAAGATCGAAAATTACACGCCCATGTCGGCCCCGACGGCTGGGAACATGCATATCTTTCTCATGAAAAGTGAGGGCTCTTCGGCCACAACCTATACTAATCTAGCGCCGCCCACCTTGCGGGCCATCGCCAACGTCGACGCCGAGATTGACCGTGTCTGGTTGTGGGCGTCCAGCGAACGTCCCGTCGGCGGTGCCGCAGGTTCAACAGGTTATAACCGCCCTGGGGGGCGACTTACAAACCCAAGTCCGACGGCCATTGGTTACGCATTGCCGGGATATTCTGTCGGTACAAACTATCCGTCCAAATCTTTCGCTGCGTTTATCACGCCGCCAACGATTCGCGTAGAGGCCTGTGTCGCCATTGGTGGCGCGCGCGAGGCTGAATGCACGGGATACCCATTGAACGCCACGCCCACCAGTTGGAAGCCGACAGGGGTCCTTCACGATTATTCAGCAAACGATTCACTCAAATTTGGCCTGATTACCGGGTCCTATTTGAACAATTATTCTGGGGGCGTGGTTCGAAAAGACATTGGCACGTTCAAGGATGAAGTCAATACCAACACAGACGGCACATTCACCAGTGTGGTTGGTATCGTCAAAACGATTGATCGATTGACCAACTACGGGTTCAATATCAGCAATCAACTGTACGACTGCGGCTTTTTGTGGACAAGCTTACGTCAACAGGGTGCTTGCTCGATGTGGGGTGCGCCCGTAGGTGAGATGATGTACGAGGGCCTGCGGTATTTCACCGACAAGCAACCCACCCCGGCATTTGTGGCAGGCGTTGGTGGTGCTACCAGCCCAGACACGCGGCTTACGTTGCCGACGGTCACTACATGGAGCAATCCCTTCCGGCCCAAAGCCAGTGGCGGCAATCCGATTTGCTCAAGACCCGTGCAAATGGTGATTGCGGACCCCGTCACCAGTTTTGATTCGGATCAGTTGCCAGGCGCAGCCTATTCACCAGCGGTCGGCTATGGGGCGACCATCGTTAGTGATATCCCCGGCCTGAATGTGGCAAACGAGGTTGACGCTATCTGGGACGATCAATTTGGGATTGGGGCAAGCAAGCAGTTCTTTGTCGGCCAGTCAACCGCTACAAACTACGACGGCAATCCAACCGAAAAAACGGTAAAGAATTTCAGTGGCGTGCGGGGCCATGCACCTGACGAAACCACCTCGCAGGGCAGCTTCTATTCCGCAGGAGTTGCCAAATTTGGCCGTGATACGGGGGTCAACATCAGAAGCAGTACCACCGCAACGCCTGTCAATGCCAAGGTGGACACGATCTCCGTGGCTTTGGGCAGTGTGGTGCCGAGGCTGGAAATCTCGTATGTGGATTCGTCAAACACAGTTCATACGGCGTCGCTTGTGCCGTTTTCCAAGATGGTTTATGGTTGCGGCGTCCCGATTCCACCGAAGTCAACCCCGTCCGGGTTCCAGCCCACAGGTTTGATCACCGGCGTGTTTTTTGACCGGGTGGCCAACATGCCAATACCCAACAGCGAGCCGCTCATCAACTCAGGGCGGCCCTTTGCCCGGTTTATGGTGAGTTTTTCCGACGGGGACCAGGGGGGAGACAACGAGGCGGACGCCAACGTGTATTACACGATGGCGGTCAATGCTTTAGGCAAGCTGGAAGTGCGAATGGACAGCTACTACCAGGCCACCTGCGCCCAGCAGAATATGGGTTACGTGATTTCTGGAACCACCAAAGATGGTGTCTATCTGGAGGTGAGAGGTGTTGCCGCAGGAAATCAAGTCTATTACCTGGACACCCTGCCTGGGCAAGATCCTACCTCGGCCACAGGGCGTTTCCCCGCCAATTCCACTGCTATTTCAAACTCAAGCGCAACCCGTACCTTTACGTTTTCGTCCACGTCAACGGGCGCAACTTATGTACCCAAAGACCCGCTCTGGTATGCAGCGAAGTACGGTGGCTCCGGGGCGGTTGACGTTAATGGCGATCCCACCAATTACTTCAAGGTGACCAACGCGTCGAATTTGCCCGGGCAAATGGGCAAGGCCTTTCGTTCAGCGGCCGCGCTCGCGGCGGTCGCCAGCACCAGCGTGGTCGGTATTGGCCAGCGTAGTCTGGGCAGCGCCGCAATCTATCAGGCCAACTACGACTCCCTGACATGGTCTTCACGGCTGTATGCGTTCAGCGTGCTGAGTTCGGGCGTCGTCTCCAATTCAACGCTGTGGGAGGCCTCCTCGCTGATTCCAACGCCGACTCTTCGCACCAAGCTTTTCCTCGGCACCGGGGGCAACCTTGCGCCCAAACCGCTGGTTTCGGGTGGATTTTCATCACTCACCGCTGGCGAACAGGCTGATTTTGGCAATGCCTGGATCTATGAATACCTGCTGGGAGACAAGAGCCGGGAAGAGCGCAAAGGGGGGGCTCTGCGAAATAGGGGTTCAACTTCTGCAACTGATTTTGGCTCGGTGCTGGGGGACATCGTGAATTCTGATCCTCAAATCATTACCAAAAAAGACTTCGGCTACGGCACAGGTGACGCCTCCTACACATCCTTTCTTGCAACCGTGACCACGGAGTCTCTGGCGGTTGGCGCCAATGACGGCTTCTTCCACATATTTGACGCGTCTCCGACATCGAGTGGTGGGGGTGAGCTGCTTGGATTCATGCCGCAAGAGGCGCGCGCGAACATTAAGCGCCTGGCATCCACTTCCTACAGACATCAGTACTCCGTGGACGGATCGATTGGGTGGGGGCATGCCAAGATTGCGGTGCCCGGTGATAGCACGCAGGCGTGGCGATCGGTGTTGGTGGCTGCGGGGGGGGCAGGTGCCCAGACGGTGTTTGCGATCAATACCACGTCTCAAACCTATTCTGCCAATAGCATTCTTTGGGAGATTAATTCCAATACCACGCTGCCCATAGTCGGAACCCTGGGCAATGTAATGGGACGCCCGGCAGTTGGAAAACTCAGAAATGGTGCCTGGGTGGCGATTTTCGGTAACGGATACAACAGCACCAATGGCACGGCAAATTTATTTGTCGTCAACCTGGAAACAGGCGCGATCATTCAGGAGATTCCCACCAACAGCGCAATCACCGGAAACGGTCTTGGCAGCACCGAAATCGTGAAGTCTGCTTCGGGCAATCAGGACACGATCGACTATGTGTATGGCGCTGATTACAAGGGAAACATCTGGCGTTTTGATCTTTCTAACTCGAATCCTTCCCTTTGGCCGGCCAATGGAGCATTAGTTTTTTCAACACCGACGGGACGCCCAATTACAGCGGAGCTTAAGATTGGCGACGCTACTGGCAGCACCAGCATCATTGGGGGCAAGATGATTTACTTCGGCACCGGAAGCTACCTGAACGCAAATGATGCGACGGTTACCAGTCCGAGCCAGGCCCTGTATGGAATTTACGATAACCTGCTTTCAACTTCAAACTCGACAGCAGCAGTTGCATCGACATCGTTGGTCAGCATGACGCTTGCCATGCCGTCAGCCGTCGGTGATACGCGCACAAGCTCGACACCAACAACGCCTTGGTTCAATGTGGCAGGGAAAAAAGGCTGGACGCTTCCATTTGCAGGCACCAACGTTGCGGCTGGCGAGCGCGTGATCGCGCCGCCCGTCAGGTACACGGTGCCGGGAAAGGTTGACGCTGTTCTGTTTACTTCAGTGGTTCCAGGACTGGACGAATGCAAGGCGGGTGTGGATGCGTGGATCACTGGTATTGATGCGATGACGGGCGGTTATGCACTGGTGTTTGATGGGTTGGCTGCCAATTCGATTAAGGTCACCGGTGGTTCTCCACGTGGGGTGTTCGTTCTTCAGGACGGTGGGGATCCGGCGCTATACATCAGTCAGACCATTTTCAACGGCAACGTTACTACGACATCATTTGCTACAAGCTCAGGAGGGCAGCAGAGCGTGACGATTGATGGCACCGTGGGCCAAACTCAGATTTTGGGTGTGAAACTGACCAAACCCACGGCAATCGCCGGTACTGCCTCAACCCGGCAAGTATGGCGGCAGCTGCGCTAAGGCAGACGGTGACATTCTGACGTTCATAAGGAAAGCGAAATTGAACAATACGTCCAAAAACCGTGGCTTCACATTGATTGAAGTCATGATCACGGTTGCAATCATTGGAATTTTAGCCACGATTGCGATGCCGTCTTACACGCAATACATCCAGCGCGGTTATCGCGCCAATGCGAAAACTGTATTGCTGGAGGCCGCGCAGTTCATGGAGCGCTACCGGTCCATCAATTTCAAATATCGCGACGCATCCGCCACAGCGCCCGCTTTACCAGGCAATTTGCAAGTGTCTCCAAAGGAGGGTGCGCCGCGCTACACCATCGCTTTGAGTGCACCGGATGACCTGTCGTTTACGCTGACGGCTACCCCCACGGGATGGACCGATAATTTGTGTGGCGCCTTGACCTTGACCAACCTGGGCGAAAAGGGCCAGGGCGCTGGTGATGCAGCGACGTGCTGGAACCGGTGACGGGGGCTATCTTCCCACCTCATCGACCAGTGTCCTGAACTCATCGACGTCCGCGAAACTGCGGTACACGCTGGCAAAGCGCACGTAGGCGACTTTGTCGAGCTTCTTGAGCTCGCGCATGACGAGCTCGCCCAGGCGCGCTGAGGGCAGCTCTCGCACCCCCTGGGCCAGCAGTTTTTCCTCAATGCGTTCGACGGCGCCGTCCACCTGCTCGGTGCTCACCGGGCGCTTGCGCAGGGCAAGTTTCATGGATGCCATGAGCTTGAGGCGGTCGTATTCAATGCGACGCCCGTCTTTCTTGACGATGGCCGGAAAATTGACGTCCGGGCGCTCGTAAGTGGTGAAGCGCTTTTCACAGGCCGCACACTGGCGCCTGCGGCGAATCGAGTCGCCGTCCTCGGAGATCCGGGTCTCCACGACCTGGGTTTCCGAGTGGCTGCAAAACGGGCATTTCATGCGGAGTTCAGCTCAAAGGCAGCGATGGGGCGGTCCGTTGCGGGGATCAGCGGTACACCGGGAAGCGCTCCGTCAGCCCGTTGACCTTGGCACGAACCACATCAATATTGGCGCTGTCCCTTGGATTGTCTAGTACATCTGCTATTAAATTCGCAGTAATCCGGGCCTCCTCGTCCTTGAAACCGCGGGTGGTCATGGCCGGTGTTCCAATGCGCACGCCGCTGGTGACCATGGGTTTCTCCGGGTCGTTGGGGATGGCGTTCTTGTTGATGGTCATGTGGGCTGCGCCCAGCACAGCTTCAGCCTCCTTGCCGGTGATGCCCTTGGCGCGCAGGTCCACCAGCATGAGGTGGCTCTCGGTGCGGCCGCTGACAATGCGCAACCCGCGCTGGGTCAGCGTTTCGGCCACGACTTTGGCGTTCTGAAGCACCTGTTTCTGATAAACCTTGAAGTCAGGCGAGAGCGCTTCCTTGAAGGCTACCGCCTTGGCCGCAATCACATGCATGAGCGGGCCGCCCTGCAGGCCGGGGAAAATGGCGCTGTTGATGGCTTTTTCATGCCGCGCTTTCATCAGAATGATGCCGCCGCGCGGACCGCGCAGACTTTTGTGGGTGGTGGAGGTCACCACGTCGGCATGCGGAACCGGGTTGGGGTACAGGCCAGCGGCAATCAAACCGGCGTAGTGGGCCATGTCCACCATGAAGATAGCCCCCACGTCCTTGGCGACTTTGGCAAATCTTTCAAAATCAATAGCAAGAGAATAAGCACTGGCACCGGCTATGATCAGTTTTGGCTTGGATTCGTGGGCCTTGCGCTCCATCGCCTCGTAGTCGATTTCTTCCTTGTCGTTGAGGCCATAGCTCACCACATTGAACCACTTTCCGCTCATGTTGAGCGCCATGCCGTGGGTCAGGTGGCCTCCTTCGGCCAGGCTCATGCCCATGATGGTGTCGCCGGGTTTGAGAAAAGCCAGGAATACGGCTTCATTGGCCGAGGCACCGCAATGGGGCTGGACATTGGCGCAGTCGGCGCCGAATATTTGCTTGACCCGGTCGATGGCCAGTTGTTCGGCAATGTCCACAAATTCGCAGCCACCGTAGTAGCGCTTGCCCGGGTAGCCTTCGGCGTACTTGTTGGTCAGCTGTGTGCCTTGGGCCGCCATCACGGCTGGTGATGCGTAGTTTTCGCTGGCGATCAGCTCAATGTGCTGCTCCTGGCGGGTGTTCTCGGCCACGATGGCTGCAAAAATTTCAGGATCGGTTTGTTCGATGAGGATGTTACGCTGGTACATGGCAGTCCTAAAAATACTTTGGGTCTGGGATTGAGTGAGATAAAACCGGGGCTGCCCAGGCGTACGGCCAAGCGCACAGGCCACTTGGACCATGCGGCGCGCTTCCTCGTGGTGATTCCACGTCGGCGCTCAAGTCCCTTCACGGGGTGAGCGCCTATCGCCAGTCGCGCGCAAGGGCGAGTTTAACCGAGTGTTCCCGGTTGCCGAACGGACACGCGCTGGCTAAGGATTTCAGAAGTAGCCGACGGCGGTAACCCTGAGAAGGTTGGCGTCAGGCTGGGTCGCAGCGGCGGGCATTGGGCTGGCAACCGCAATGGTTTTGGCGGGGGCTGCGGGCAGCGCCTTGCCCAGGGCCACGAAGTGCAGGCGAGCATATTCGGCCATGACTTTGTCCACGTAGCCGCCGTCGTCTTCAATGTTGGCAGCGCCCACATAGTATTTGAGGCCCGCTTCCAGGGAACCAGCGCGGCTGATGCATTCCTGCAGCACCTTGACGCCCACGCGCAGATTCGTCACCGGGTCAAAGGCTGCCAGTTTGCCGCCAAAACGCTCGTACTTGTCGCTGTGAACCTGGGTCATGACCTGCATCAGACCCTGCGCGCCAACGTGACTTTGGGCAAATGGGTTGAATCCAGACTCAACAGCCATGACGGCCAGAATCAGGGCCGGGTCCAGCCGCGTGTTGCGACCGATCTCGAAGGCTTCGGCCACCAACACGCTCAAGGGTTCTGGCGCAATGCGGTACTTTTTGCTCAGCCAGTACGCCACCGCCGCTTGCTGCTTGGGCAGTTCCTGCGGATTGATTGCGGTGGCGCGATCGCTCGCGTCGATCTCGCTTGCGATGCCACCGGCTGCAACCTGACGGGTTTGCAACCAGCCGATGAGTTCGATTTCACCGATTTGACGCAGCTCGGGGCGGGCGGTTAATGCGATGGCGGCAAACATGACTGTCAGGCCGACCAGGGCAAATCCATTGTGAGAAATTTCAAAGAACCCGTTGGCTACGTCCGATACAAAAGTTCGAACACCCCGGGTTATATTTTCTGTCGCTGTCATAGCTTTTCCTACGTTCGCGCGGGCCAGCGGTGGTTGCGCTGCAGGGCAGGGCATTGACGCTGGCACGTCGTTTGGGTTGGTACGCTATCAATATCCTGCGCTTTCTACCAAGAGGTGTGCAGAGATTTGAATATGCCGGGTTCGGCAGCGGCTCGGGTTATCCCTAGGTTTCGCCCAGGTTGCGCGGATTCTAGGCGGACTTGATATACCAAGTCAACCATAAGAAATTTGATCCTTATAGCCGAAATAGGTATCTTTCGCACCAATGAAACAGGGGATTCTTGCGAGTCCCCTGGCGAATAAGCGATCCGTCAAGCGCTCGGTGAACTGCTCTCGACATTCGGCGGAACCATGGCAGCAATGATGTCGCTCATGCTGATGGTGCCAATCACCGTGCCCTTGCTGTTCGTCACGTTGGCGGCCTCCCTGCCTTCGCTGCTGAGCAGTCGCGCGGCTTCTTCGATCACTAGGCTGGCGTCCACGGTAGGCCCTTCAATTGCAGCACCCGGGTTCATCAGGGTGCGGCAGCGAATGACCCGGCCGCGGTTCACATCCTTGACGAAACTCGAAATGTAATCGTCAGCAGGGTCGAGCACGATTTGCTGGCCGGTGCCTTGTTGCATGACTTCACCGTCGCGCAAAATGGCGATGCGATCGCCCAGGCGCAAGGCTTCGTCCAGGTCGTGCGTAATGAACACAATGGTTTTTCCAAGTTCCTGCTGCAAGTCGAGCAACACCGACTGCATGTCGCCGCGGATCAGTGGGTCAAGTGCCGAAAAGGCCTCGTCCATCAGCAGAATGGGTGCGTCGTTGGTCAGTGCCCGCGCCAGGCCCACCCGCTGCTGCATGCCGCCCGAGAGCTGGTTGGGGTAGTTGCTCTCGTAGCCTTTGAGCCCCACGCGCTCAATCCAGCGCATGGCCGACTCGTGGCGTTTTTTGCGCTTGACGTGCTGAACATGCAAACCGTACTCGGTGTTTTCCAGCACCGTCAGGTGTGGGAACAGCGCGAAATTCTGGAAGACCATGGCGGTGCTTTCGCGCCGAAAGCGCAAAAGTTGCCGCGGTCCCATCTTCATCACATCCTGATTGCCCACCAGCAACTCGCCCGCTGTGGGATCGATCAGTCGGTTGATGTGGCGAATCAGCGTGCTTTTGCCTGAACCTGACAATCCCATGACCACCTGAATGGCACCCGCTGGCATGTCGATGTTGATGTCACGCAAACCGAGCACATGGCCGTGCACATCGCGCAGCTTTTGCTTGCTCATGCCATCGCGCACGGCGTCGATGTACTTGTCCGGGGTTGGTCCAAAAATTTTGT
Source organism: uncultured beta proteobacterium (assembly GCA_963784775.1). Lineage (GTDB taxonomy): Bacteria > Pseudomonadota > Gammaproteobacteria > Burkholderiales > Burkholderiaceae_C > Rhodoferax. The sequence goes on from CAWAST010000002.1 coordinate 799,714, forward strand.
AGAGCTTTCGGATAGAGATGCCGACCGCTGAGGACGACGCCTCAGGCACGGCCTGCACTGCGCTTGCTTCAGCCATGAACCACCTCCAGATGCTTTTGCAAGCGTTTGCCGTAGGTCTGGGAAACGCGATCAAAAATAATGGCGATTCCCACAATGGCCAATCCGTTGAACATGCCCATCGTGAAGTATTGGTTTGCAATGGCTTTGAGCACCGGTTGGCCCAGGCCCTGCACACCGATCATCGACGCGACCACCACCATCGCCAGCGACAGCATGATGGTCTGATTGACGCCAGCCATGATGGTTGGCAGTGCCAACGGCAGCTGAACCTGTGTCATCTTTTGCCAGGTTGACGAACCAAAGGCGTCAGCGGCCTCCAGCAGATCCTTGTCCACCAGGCGAATGCCCAAATTGGTGAAACGGATAACCGGCGGAATGGCGTACACCACTACGGCGATCATGCCTGCAACGCGACCAATGCCCAGCAGCATGACCACCGGAATCAGGTAAACGAAGCTTGGCATGGTTTGCATGACGTCGAGTCCTGGATTGATGGCTCTTTGCAATCGATCCCAGCGGCTCATGGCAATGCCAATGGGCAATCCCACAACCAGCGCCACCACGGTGCAGACAAAGATCATGGAGATCGTCTTCATGGTATCGATCCACATGCCAAAGTAGCCAATGAGCATCAGGGTGAGCACCGTGCCCAGCACGATCTTCCAGGAACGCGAGGCCAGCCACACAATCAACGCGATCACAGCGACGACTGTCGGCCAGGGCGACTGGGTGAGCAGCCGCTCGGAGTACATCAGAAAATCGCGCAGGGGGTCAAAAAGCCGCTCCACACTTTCGCCGTACTCCCGCGAAAAGGCCCTGAATGCGCCGTCAATCCACCGCCGCAGGGCGCTGAGCTGGTCAGCGTCCATGGCCGGAAATTCAATCAATGAACTCATGCCTTACAGCGAAGCTTTGATTTTTGCCGCTGCTTCTGGGGAGACCCACTGCGTCCACATGGCTTCTTCGGTCTTGAGAAAGTGCTTGGCACCATCGACACCCGTGGCTTGGTTGTCGCTCATCCAGGCCAGCAGCTTGTTGACGGTGTCATTGTCCCAGGCGCGCGACTCCAGGTACTTGACGGCCGGGCCGCCAGCCTTCTGGAAGCGATCGGTGACCACGGTGAACACTTCGGACTTCGCCCAATCGTTCTTGATGGGCTTGTCGCAGTCGGCCTTGGAATTGCAGTTCTCAAACGCTTCTTTATCAAAGGGTACGCCGGCGTCGAGTTTGACCATTTCATATTTGCCCAAAATGGAAGTCGGGGCCCAGTAGTAGCCCAGCCAGCCTTCTTTGCGCTCATAGGCCTTGGCGATAGAGCCGTCCAGGCCAGCGGCAGATCCCGTCGCGACCAGCACAAAACCCTTCTTCGCAGCATCCCACGCCTTGAAGGCATTGGCTGTGGTCAATTGGCAGTTCCAGCCTGCCGGACAATTATGTAAAGCGCCCTTGCCCTTGGATTCAGAGGCGGGGAACAATTTGGGCTGCTTCAAGGCATCGTCGATGGTCTTGATTTCGGGGTGAGCATCGGCCACATATTTGGGAATCCACAATCCTTCAATGCCGCCGTCTTTGAGGGCTCGTGCGCCGTAGTGCAAGCGACCTTCGGCCACTGCGGCATCCAGCGGCTGGCGAACTGCATTGATCCAGGCCTCGGGAGCGACGTCAGGCTTGCCCTTTTCCATCATTGCCGTCAGCGTGGGCATGGTGTCGCCCGGAACCAGCTCGACCTGGCAGCCATACCCTTTGGAGAGAACAATCTCGTCGATGTTGGCCAGGACTTCAGCCGATTGCCAGTTCATGTTGGCCACAGAAACCGCGCCGCATGCCTGCGCCACAGCGGTGGGCTCGGATGCAGCGGGTGCGGGCGCAGCCACCGGCACCTCTTCCTTTTTTCCACAGGCTGCCAATACCAGGACAGAGGCCAGAACAGCCAGTGTGACTTTGCTTGAGTTGATCATCGTAATTTCCTTTTTGAGTTTTGAGAGAAACGGCCAATTCCCACAATGAGTCAAGAAGACTTGGATAGAACGCAGGAGCGCGTATCCATGAGCGCGGAAATTGGAAGAATTTGGCCGATAAATTTGCAGCAGGGCCATCGCGTTGAGCGCATTTGGCATAAAGCGCTTTCAATGTACTGCAGCTTGATCGTGGGTGCCCATGAAAATGTCAAACAGTGACGCAGCGCCAATCGATTATTCGCATTGGTGCCACTATGAAATTGAATTTGAACAAATGCATTATAGCCTGCTCTCTATAGGGAGGCAAACCCAGTGCAATTGGTCTGCCTGATGCCGTCGATGCTACGGAGAACGGTCATTGCCATGAGCCGCTCGATATCGATCACCAAATCAATTTGAATTTGCACAGCGCTTTGCCTATGCTTCGCTGGCTTGTCAGACGACGAGCAGTCTGTCGGCAGTAGCCAGTCCCTACCAGCAGGTAGCTGTGATGAAGCGGCCCCGGCAATCAGTGGGAGCAATCTATTGCTTTCCTGCAGTTTGGGACTTGATCCTCCCGAATTGCGAACGATGACGGCATGGTCCTTGTGTCCGCCGTCAAGCCCGGCGAAGTGGCATTGCGCTAACTGGCCGGGCTTTCTTCATTTCATGCAGATTCTGGGTTGCAATTGAGCGAACCTTTGCCTGTTCACTGGCATCGCTGCAGGTCCGCAACTTCTGGCCCAAGAGCGCCATTCGGGAGGGAAGGGCCGATATACCGGTTTTTCCGGCGCCGTACCGGTTAAACTTAACGACCCCGGGGTTGATGTGAATTGACGCACTTCCCGACGCACAGTCGGGCAGGGCATGGACAGCAGCGAAGACAGCACATCGGCTTTGACCGAAGTCCGGTGGGGATAATTTTTTCCAGCCCGATCTATGTTTCCATTTTCTACCCCCAGTCAACCTGCTCAAGCAACTGAAGTGTCACCAACGCCTGCCAAAACCGCCGAACCCAATCCTCTGGATGTTTTAACCGGTGGGGCGCTCTCTGCGCCAACTTCGGGCGATCGCACAACGCGAATTCGAACCTGGCTGGCCTCCTCGCCAACAGTGGATCAAATGCAGTCTGTGTTCAAGGAACTTAGCAGCAAGGACAAGGGCGCGGCCAAATTGCTTCGGGAAAAGCTCGATGAAATCAAACGCAGCAAGGCGCAGGAGACTATTGCCCACGAATGGGCCGACAAGGCGCAGGCGCTGCTGGGCGTTGCCAAGCTCAATATTGCCGACGCATTGGCGTGGCAGCGTGATGCCGCCAAGGCTGGCGCGCCCTTGAGCAAAGAGCCGCTGGCCACGCTCAAGACTGACCTTGCCGACCGCGTGAAGGTGATCGAAGACTTGCAGCATCGCGTTCAGGTCCAGCGTGAGGCTGCTGTGTTGCTTGCTCAGCGCATCGAGGTGCTGTCCACCAAGCCCTGGCGCAATGCGCACAACGCCATGCAAACCCTGCATGTTGACGTGGACCATTGGCAAACCCAGGCAAGTGCCTTGCTTGAAGATGCCAACTGGCCCAGCGTTGATGTCAAGTTTCCCCCCCAACTCGACGCCTCGCGCGCGCAGTTGCTCGTGGTCTGGGAGGCGTTCACGGGGGCCGTTGCTCAGGCTGATGTCGCGGCGCAGGACGCCTCAGCGGCCTTGCCCCTGGTGCCGGTTTGGGCCGACGAGTTGCGTTTGGCGCGTGGCGAGAAGATTCAGGAGCCGCAAGGCAAAATCCATAAGCCGAAAATCGATCCCGAGGTCAAGGCCCAAGCGGTGGCGGCGGTTCGCGAAGTTTTGTCGAAACTGGAGCTTGAGATTGCGGAGGGTCATGGCAAGGCCAGCGCGGGTGCGGCCTCCGCCCTGCGTGGCGCGCTCAAGGAATTTGGCAAGATCATCGACGACAAACTTGAGAACCAGGCGCACGCTGCCTTGGCGGCGGCCGGTGAACTTGAGGGTTGGCAGCGCTGGCGAGCGGACCAACTGCGCGAAGAATTGGTTGCCAAAGCTGAAGGCCTGCTCAAGCGACCCGAGGGCCAGGCGATGGGCGGGCGCAAAATCCAGGAGAGCCTTCGCGCCCTGCGCGAGCAGTGGAAGCAGACCGATCAGGGTGGTGTTCCCAACCACGGGTTGTGGAAACGATTTGACGAGGCCTGCAACGAGGCGCACAAAGTTGTCGAGGCCTGGCTGGAGAAGGTCAAGGCTGAATCGGCCGAGCACCGGGCGCAGCGACTGGCGCTGATCGACGAGGTCAACGCCTGGGCTGCTGCCAACTCCACCGCGCTCGATGACGACTGGAAGGGATTTCACCGTATCTTGCATCAGTTTGGCGACCGCTGGCGCGATGGCGGTCACGTCGGAGAGAAGGTTTTTGCCGAATTGCAGCCCCTCTGGAGAGCGGCCATCGACACGGCTGCCGCACCCCTGGAAGCCCTGCAAAAGCTCAGTCTGATCAAACGCCAGGCCATGATTGAAGAGGCCAAGGTTCTCGGTGGGCAACCGGACTTGCGCATTGATGCGGTCAAGGACCTGCAGCAACGCTGGCAGGCCGAGGCTCACGTGGTGCCGCTGGAGCGTCGGCAGGAACAAAAATTGTGGGATGCCTTTCGCAAACCCATTGACGAAGCCTTTACCCGCAAGACGGCCGAACGTGAAAAATCCGCTGAAGCGCTTGGAGCGCGTGACCGCGTGGTGCTGGAGGCGGCCAAGGCGCTCCAGAGTGCCAATGCTTCAGGCGACGCCCAGGCCATTCGCGGCGCGATGAGCGCGCTTGAAGCCGCATTGCAGGGGCAGGCGCAAGCCAAGGCTGCCGTTCAGGCAGCTGGTGAAAATGAGACACAAAATGTGCCTAAAACCCTTGTTGATATTGCAGATACAGCTACAGAGTTGGTAGAAAATCCGGAAGATGCGGTGAACGCAGAGCAAGGGCAGGCACCGGAAGATGGCGAGCCTGTCCAGGCCGTCGAGGCGCCCAAGCCGCCACCCAAGCCGGTCGTGGCGGTGCGTGGCGATGACCGTCCGGGAATGAGGAAAGCCGAGCCCGCACCCATGGGGCGTGGCGGCAAGTTTAGCGATCGCAAGGATGGCGGTCGTGACGCTGGCCGCGATGGAGTGCGAAGTCCACGCGAGGCGCGACCCTCGGGTCGTCCGGATGATCGCGCTGCACGGCGCGACGGCCGTGACGGTGGTTATGGCGCCCGGCCCGAAGCCCCGCGTTTGGGAGACGCCGCGTTCAGAGCTCAGCGCGACGCGCTGGACCAGGCCCAGTTTGCGCTTCGAAAACTGGCGGCGCAGGCCCACGGCGAAGCCCTGACCCAGGTGCTGGAAGCCTGGGAGCAGCGTGACAGCGAAAAAGTACCCAGCGCGCAGGATTTGGGGCCTCGCGTCAACGCTTCCACCCGCAGCGGATGGTGCAAAGCTCTGTCACAGGCGCCAACCGGCGACGCTGCACAGGCCCTGCTGCGTCTGGAGATGGCCGCTGAAACGCCCACGCCAGCCGAACACCTCAGTGCCCGGCGCCTGTTGCAATTGCAGTTGCTCACCCGGCGCAATGATCCACCACCGGCCCAGACCTGGGGCCAGGATGCCGCGACCGTGTTGGCCGCAAACCATGACGCTGGCACCGCACGGCGGCTGCAGAATGTGCTGAAGACGCTGCTCAAATCCTGATATGGGTGGGCCCTGTTGCAGGGCCGCTCCTTCAAGGCATCATCGCCCTGTTTTTGCCGATCAATTTCGCGGCAACCTCAGGGCGATTCTTTGTGCGGTCGAAGTCAATTCGCGACCTGCGCCGGTGATATTCGCTCGATCGCCACGCCAGCGATAGGGCCGGCACCTGACAAACTCAGGCGCAGGACCTCAGCCCGAGCGGGCTCGCAGGCGCCGTCCCAGTCGCTCAGGACGATGCGGCGGCGCCCCTGGGGCAAAGTGTGGACACTGGGCCTGTGCGTGTGGCCGTGAATGAGCGTGTCGGCCTTGGCTTGCTGCAGCCACGCACAGGTTTGCTGGGTGTCCAGATCGACATAATTCTGAGCCGTGCGCTTGCGTGATTGGCTGCCTGCGCGCATGGCCCGTGCCGTTGCTTGGCGCTGGGACAGGGGTTGGGCCAGAAAATCAGCTTGCCAGGCCAGGGTGCGAATTTGCGCGCGAAACGCCATATAGTCGGTGTCAGCGAGGCAAAGCGCGTCGCCATGCGAGAGCAGCCAGCGCTGCCCGCCAAAGTCAAGTATGGTGGGGTCGTCGAGCAGCGTCATGCCGCAGTTTTCGGCGAAAGCAGAGCCCAGCAGAAAATCGCGGTTGCCGTGCATGAAAAAGACGTCGAGCCGATCGGTGGCGCTGCGCAGCACCTGGGCGCACTGGGACTCAAATACGGCGCAGCCAGTGGAATCGGGAAGGTGCAGATCGAATGCATCGTCGCCAACCCAGACCTCAAACAGGTCACCCAGAATGAAGACCGCATCAGCCCGGGTCGCCTGCATATAGGCCTGCCAAAGTGCCAAAGTAGCCGGTTCGCTGGCCTGCAGGTGCAGGTCCGAGATGAAGTCAATCTGGTGCCAATGGGCCGGGGCGCTCAGCAGCGGCCAGGGCTGCGTCGCCGGTGGCGCTTGCGTCCCGGACCCACCGACCGTCATATCAAAGCGCGACGGCCTTTTCGATGATCACGTCTTCTACCGGAACGTCATCGTGGTAGCCCTTGCGACTGGTCTTGACAATCTTGATCTTGTCGACCACCTCGGTGCCCGAAATTACCTTGCCAAATACCGCATATCCCCAGCCCTGGGCTGAAGGGGCGGTGTGGTTGAGGAACCCGTTGTCGGCCACGTTGATGAAGAACTGAGCCGTGGCAGAGTGGGGGTCTCCAGTGCGCGCCATGGCCACGGTGTAATTCAGGTTCTTGAGGCCATTGTTGGCTTCGTTCTGGATGGGTTGGTCGCCCTTTTTCTCTTTCATGCCGGGCGCCATCCCACCACCCTGCACCATGAATCCGGGGATGACACGGTGAAAAATAGTGTTGTCGTAGTGGCCTTTACCGACGTAGTTCAGGAAGTTGGCCACGGTGCCCGGCGCTTTCTCTGAGTCGAGTTCAAGGGTGATGACGCCATGGTTGGCGATGTGCAGTTCAACTTGGGGCTTGCTCATGAATTATTTCACCAGGGTTGCGGAATTAATAAGGATGGCTGTCTTGGGAACATCCGAGGGAAAGGGACCACCGGCACCGGTGGGGGTGGATTTGATTTTCTCAATCACGTCCATGCCGCTGACGACCTTGCCAAACACCGTGTAGCCAAATAGTTCCGGGGCGTTAAGCAGATTGGCACGCGGGGTGTTCACGAAAACCTGGCCACGATACTCAAAACGTGGTACCGGGTCGCCCGGGGGGATCACGGTCGGGTCCAGGAACGCATTGTCCTTCACGTTGATGAAAAACTGCGCCGTGGCGGAATGCGGGTCATTGGTGCGGGCCATGGCCAGGGTACCCACGACATTTTTCGAGCCGCCCCTGGCCAGTGCGTCGCGGCCTTCATGGGCCACTGGGGGGCGTACTTTCTTCTGCACATACTTGGCATCGAACCCGCCGCCTTGCACCATGAAGTTGTCAATCACCCGATGAAATATGGTTCCGTCGTAGTGTTTGTCCTGAACGTACTGCAAAAAGTTTGCAACCGTTTTGGGAGCTTTGTCGGGGTACACCTCGACCACAAAATCGCCCGCAGTGGTTGAGAACTTCACCTTTGGAGAGGTTTGCGACAAAGCTGATGTTGCTATTGAAAAGGAAGCAATAAGTCCAACAAAAAACGGCGCTAAAGTCAAAAAATACTTGCGTTTCATCCGATCACTCCTTCATAGAAAATCTTCCATTTGCCACCCTGACGCTCCCAGTATTGACGCTTGGTGGGACCGGTGAGAGCGCCTTCAGCAACTTCGCCAAAGGTGACGACCATGGTGTCGGCGGCATCGGTCCAGCGCAGCAGGGACAGGTCCTTGAGTTGCAAGGCGCGGCCCTTGACCTTGTCGAGCTCACCCTTGAGAACCGGTGCAAACTGGCTCAGGTTCTTGCCGTTGGCACTGAAATCTTCGCTGTAAAAGCTCAACACCTGACTCATGTTGCCATTCGATTTTGCCTGTTGCCAGGCAGTCAGGGCAGCTTCAAAGGGTTTGTTCGCCGTGCGGGCCAGTTCCGGGCTTACCCATTTGAGGTGCTGGGCGATCACCACTGGCGTGGTGCGCACCTCCACGGCCTTGATGATCTGAATCAGGTCAGGATTGGCGATGGCCACGCAACCGTCGGTGGCCTGCGGTGCCCGTGAAAACTGCTCGGGCGGCGTCCCGTGCAGCCAGATGCCGCTACCGGTCTTGCCACGGCGGGTGTCGAGCTCATTGGGATAGTTTAGGGGCAGGGCGCCCGAACCGTAGAATTCCTTGAGCGACTTGGGGTCCAGGTTGCTGGTGATGAAGTACACCCCCAACGGGGTGCGGGCGTCGCCTTCGATCTGTTTTTCCAGCCCCGATTTGCCGACCGAAATGTAATAGTCGGCGACCAGCGCGAGCCCGGTGGGCCTGTTTTCAAACAGGTACAGCCGTGAGCGCGAGGCATCCACGGCGATGGCGTGTTTGTTGCGGGTAGAAAGCGCCAGAAACTGCGACGGAATGAAGCCCGATGGCGGACGCTCACGCAGTGCCTTCAGACGCATCCGCGACTCATCCCGCAAGGCATCGAGAACCGACGCACCAGAGGTGAGCTGGGATTGGGGAATATCTCCGAAGGCGCCAACCGGGCGCACGCGAGCGGCCAGCAGGTCACCGTAAACGAGTTGTGCCAATTGGAAATTGGGATAGTCGTTGACCAAACTTTGCGCCTTTGTCAGCGCCAGGCTGGTGTCGGCCTTGCCGACCAAGCGGTACACCTCAATCAGACGCGCTTCGGCAAGACCTGGCTTGGCATTGCTTTGCGGGGCTACGGGTGCTGTTGCGCGACGCGGCTTTTTGCGGGTGTCCCGGGCCGCAGTGGTGTGCCGTGGCGCCTTCTTGCTGGTCTGGCTGCGCGCAAACGCCCCACCCGTGGCCGTAAAACCAAGCACCGCCGCAACCAGTAAAGCCAGAAAACGAAGCTTCATACAAGCGCCAAAACGGGAGCAGGCAACGCAGATGCCGCTGCGGGCAGCGCAGCGGGGCAAAAGGCGATCAATTGCCCGTGTACTCTTTGACGATCAACCACCGGTTACCGACCCTGGACATTTCAAGTGTCTTTTGACTTGACACGGACAGCGAGCCGCCGCGGTAGCCCTGGCGGAACTTGGCCACTGCCTCGGTTCCCTGTACGGTTACTTTTAAATTTTCCAGCGTCACCGAGATGCTCGGCTTGCCAACAATGCGCGCATGACGCTCTTTCTCCCATTGGGCGCGCGATTGTTTGCCCGGCGGATCAAATTCCTTGCCATAGGAGCCCAAGTAGCCTGTCATGTCCTGGGCAGACCAGGCCTTGGCCCAGGCATGGACGGCAGCCTCGATATCTTTGGCGTCACTGTTGTTGGCCGCAGGCTGGGGTGCGGCGGAAGCCGGGCTTGCGGCAGCGGCTGGTTTGGCGGGTGCCGCTACCGCAGGCGCTTTAACGGGCGCTGCAGCAGGCGCGGCGGCCACGACTACCGGTTCAGCAGGCGCGGGGGGTGGCGCAGCAGCCGGTGTTGCCGCTGGCGGACGGTAGCCATTGATATTGGGCTTGAACACTTCACGAATGATGGCCAGCTTGGGCGGCACGGCCGCATTGGCGCCATCGAGCTGCAGAGCCTTGTTGTAGGCCTGGCTGGCCAGGCGCGCATACACGTCTCCGAGGTTTTCATGGGCGGTGGCGTAGCTCGGGTTGGTCCGAATGGCCATTTCCAGCGCGGCGCGGGCCTTGTCGTACTGGTTCTGGCCGGCATAGAGCACGGCCAGGTTGTTGTAGGGTTCAGGCAACTCCGGGTAGTCTTCGGTGAGCTTGGTGAAAACGGTGATGGCTTCAGGCAACTTGCCAGTATTGCGCAGAATCACCCCTTTGAAGAAGCGCATTTGCGCATCGTTGGGCTTACCCGCCAGAAAGCTGTCGGTCTTGCCCAACGCCTCGGCGAACTTGCCGGTGCGCACGAGTTGGCCGACGTCGGCATACTCGTCTGCCTGCGCGGGCAGCACCGCACAGGCGGCTGTGAATGTCAGCACGCGAAGCGCTGCGAAAATGGACGGGCGAAAGTGCTTCATGGAGGCTTTGGTTCCTGCAGGTGATACCGTCGGCCGCGCAATGTCGGCTGACAGGGCTATATACTGGCGTCAATTGTAGCCCAGGGGTGTGTTTCGGTGATTTCATAAAGCCACGCTCCAGTGCTGTCTTTGCTCGACACAGCGCCCGGTTGATGAGCCCGTACCACCCTGATTGAACCCATGAGTTTGCGCATTTACAACACGCTGTCGCGTGCCCTGGAACCGTTTTCCCCTCTTGAGCCCGGCCATGTGCGCATGTATGTCTGCGGAATGACAGTCTATGACCTGTGCCATCTCGGTCATGCGCGCTCCATGGTGGCGTTCGATGTGGTGCAGCGCTGGCTCAAAGCCAGCGGGCTGCGCGTCACCTACGTGCGCAATGTCACCGACATCGACGACAAGATCATCCGTCGGGCGCTGGAAAATGACGAGACCATCCGCAGCTTGACGGACCGCATGGTTGAGGCGCTGCACCAGGACGCCGATGCACTGGGCATCGAGCGCCCCACCCATGAGCCCCGAGCCACCGACTATGTGCCGCATATGCTTGGCCTCATCGATAAGCTGATGCACAAGGGGCTGGCCTATCAGGCCTCTGGCGGCGACGTCAATTACGCGGTGCGCAAGTTCCCGGGCTACGGCAAGCTCAGCGGCAAATCGCTCGACGAACTGCGAGCGGGCGAGCGAGTGGCTGTGCTCGATGGCAAGCAGGACCCGCTGGACTTCGTTCTGTGGAAAAGCTCCAAGCCGACCGAGCCAGCCGATGCCAAATGGGACAGCGAGTATGGCAGCGGGCGCCCGGGCTGGCATATTGAGTGCTCGGCAATGTCCGCCCACATGCTGGGCGAGAGCTTTGACATTCATGGTGGGGGCGCGGATTTGCAGTTCCCACACCATGAAAATGAGATTGCCCAAAGCGAAGGGGCGACCGGCAAGTCACTGGCCAGCATTTGGATGCACAACGGGTTTGTAACGCGCGACAACGAAAAAATGTCCAAGAGCCTGGGCAACTTCTTCACCATTCGTGACATCCTGGCCCGGTTTGACTCCGAAACCACCCGGTTTTTCATCATTCGAGCCCATTACCGCAGCGCCCTGAACCACAGTGACGCGCATCTGGAGGATGCCCGCAGCTCACTTAAGCGCCTGTATACGGCACTTGATCTGGTGGCGCCGGTCGCCACTGAAATTGACTGGAAAAACCCCTTTGCCGTGCGCTTCAAGGCCGCAATGGACGAAGATTTCGGGACGCCCGAGGCCGTGGCCGTTCTGTTTGATCTGGCCACCGAAGTCAACAAGACCCGCAGTGCCGAGGCCGCTGGTCTGCTCAAGGCCCTGGGAGGCTGCATTGGCCTGCTCCAGGGTGACCCCAAGGCCTTTCTTCAAATCGGTGCCACCCTGGATGAGGCCACGGTGGCACCACTGATCGCCCAGCGCAGCGCCGCCAAGGCGGCCAAGGATTTTGCCCTCGCGGACCGCATCCGCCAGGACTTGCTCCAACAGGGAATCGTGCTCAAGGATTCGCCAACGGGCACAACCTGGGAGGTTGCACAGTGATAGTTTCATGTAATGTTTTGACCATTTCCCCTCGTGGGTATTGCAATGTGCGCGACTAATACAATAGCCCAAACATGTGCCACCCCGGCCTACTGGGAAGAGGCCCGCAAGCATCTGATGAAAAAGGACCGGGTGATGAAGCGACTCATCCCCCAATTTGGCAGCGCCTGTCTGGAAAGCCGTGGGGATGCCTTTGTCACGTTGGCCCGCAGCATCGTGGGACAGCAGATTTCGGTCAAGGCGGCCCAGACAGTTTGGGATCGCTTTGCTCTGTTGCCCAAGAAAATGACGCCCGGCAATGTGCTCAAGCTGTCGGTTGACGATATGCGCGCTGCGGGCCTGAGTGCGCGCAAGGTGGAGTATCTGGTGGACCTGGCGCTGCACTTTCATGGCGGTGCGGTGCATGTCAAGGCCTGGGAGGCGATGGACGATGAAGCCATCATCGCCGAGCTTATCGCCATTCGGGGAATCGGTCGCTGGACGGCTGAGATGTTCCTGATTTTTCATCTCATGCGCCCCAATGTCCTGCCGCTCGATGACGTGGGCCTGATCAACGGCATCAGCAAGAGCTATTTTTCGGGTGATGTAGTGAGTCGAAGCGATGCCCGCGAGGTTGCGGTGGCCTGGAGTCCGTTCTGCAGCGTCGCAACTTGGTATATTTGGCGGTCTCTGGACCCGGTGCCAGTAGCATATTGATACTGCGCGGCGCAGGTCAACGCGGCGCAAGGCGGTATGCTCTGCCACCCACCGATTGGAATTTGCGGGGTCAGGGCCTGGCGGCTTCGGCGTGCCGGTCCGGTTCCCACTCTATAGGAAACGTTTGTGGCCAAGAAAACATTTCTCGACTTCGAGCAATCCATTGCCGAACTCGAAAACAAGATCGAAGAGTTGCGCTATGTGCAATCGGAGTCCGCAGTGGATATCTCAGCGGAAATCGACCAGCTTTCCAGGAAAAGCCAGCAACTCACCAAAGACATCTACAGCGACCTGACCCCCTGGCAGATCACCAAGATTGCTCGCCATCCCGAGCGGCCCTACACGATGGATTATGTGAGCGAACTGTTCACCCATTTCGTGGAGTTGCACGGCGACCGGCACTTCGCCGATGACTTGAGCATTGTGGGCGGGCTGGCCCGTTTCAACGGCACGGCGTGCATGGTCATTGGCCAGCAAAAGGGCCGCGACACCCGCGAGCGCAGCCTGCGCAACTTCGGCATGAGCAAGCCTGAAGGCTATCGCAAGGCCTTGCGCCTGATGAAAACGGCCGAGAAATTCAAACTGCCGGTATTCACCTTTGTCGATACGCCCGGCGCCTACCCCGGCATCGACGCCGAGGAGCGCGGCCAATCTGAGGCCATCGGGCGCAACATCTTTGAAATGGCGCAGCTCGAAGTGCCCATCGTCACCACCATCATTGGTGAGGGCGGCTCTGGCGGAGCCCTGGCCATCTCCATTGGTGACCAAGTGTTGATGCTACAGTACTCGATTTACTCGGTCATCAGTCCCGAAGGTTGTGCCTCCATCCTGTGGAAGACCTCGGACAAGGCGCAGGATGCGGCCGAAGCGCTGGGCATCACCGCGCATCGCCTAAAAGCTCTGGGCCTGGTCGACAAAATTGTCAACGAGCCGGTGGGCGGGGCGCACCGCGATCCCAAACAAATGGCGTCCTTCCTCAAGCGGGCCCTGAACGACGCTTTGCGCCAAGTGGGCGATCTCAAGCCCAAGGAACTGCTCGACCGGCGTTATGAACGACTGCAAAGCTACGGCCGCTACACCGACACGAAAGCTGCCAAGTAGCGTGTGCATGGGCGGCACGTGAGTAAAGACCTGGAGCGGGCTGTTGCCGCCTTTGCCCCGCAATTGCCGCTGGCCGTGGGCTTTAGCGGCGGGGCCGACTCCACCGCCTTGCTGCTGGCCTGCGCTCAGAAGTGGCCAGGCCAGGTGCATGCGATCCATGTCCATCACGGAATTCAGGCCGCCGCGGACAGCTTTGAGCAGCATTGCCGGGGTCTTTGCGGGCAGATTGGGGTTCCCCTGATCGTCAAGGCCGTGGACGCTCGCCACACGGCAGGCCAAAGCCCCGAAGATGCGGCACGCCGCACACGTTACAAGGCTTTTGAGGCTGTAGCCCTTGACGAATATGCGCATATAGCTATAAAAGATATAGCGATTTCGCAACATGCCGATGACCAGGTTGAAACGATTTTGCTGGCCCTGAGTCGCGGCGCGGGCTTGCCGGGCTTGAGCGCCATGCCGGCGCGGTGGGTGCGCGGCGGCATCACCTACCACCGACCCTTGCTGAGCGTGCCCGCCAGCGACATCCGCGCCTGGCTGGCAACTCGGAACGTGGCCTTCGTCGAGGACCCGAGCAACACGGATCAGCGTTTCACCCGCAACCGCATCCGGGCCAGGCTGCTGCCGGTGCTCCAGGGGGCATTTCCGCAGTTTCGCGATACCTTTGCCCGCAGTGCCAGCCACGCGGCGCAGGCCCAGGCAGTGTTGCGCGAAGTCGCGGAGCAAGACCTTGCGCTGGTGGGCTGCCCGCCAGGCATCGCTGCGCTTCAGCGTTTGAGCCGGGCTCGTCAGGCCAATGTACTGCGTCACTGGCTCGGTGGCCTGTGCGATGGGGCGCCCAGTGCGGCGCAGCTGGCCGAACTGCTGGACCAGATTGAAGCTTGCAGCACCCGCGGGCACCGAATCCACATCAAAGTTGCCAACGGGTTTGTCGAGCGCAGGGGAGCCGTGCTGCATTGGTACAATTCCCCGGTTTTGCTTTAAATACGATTACATCCAATGGCATTGATTGTTCACAAATATGGCGGCACCTCGATGGGTTCGACTGAACGCATCAGCAATGTGGCCAAACGGGTCGCCAAATGGGTAAGAGCGGGTCACCAGATGGTGGTGGTTCCCTCGGCCATGAGTGGTGAGACCAACCGGTTGCTGGCGCTGGCCAAAGAACTCGCGCCAAGCAAGACCACCGACGCCTACAACCGCGAACTCGACATGCTGGCCGCGACGGGCGAGCAGGCCTCCAGCGCGTTGCTGGCCATTGCCCTGCAAGCCCAAGGGGTGGAGGCGGTCAGCTACGCCGGCTGGCAGGTTCCCATTCGGACCGACAGTGCCTACACCAAAGCCCGAATCGAGTCGATTGACGATACCCGCGTGCGCGCCGACCTCAATGCGGGCAGGGTCGTCATTGTTACTGGGTTCCAGGGACTCGATGCCCAGGGCAACATCACCACCCTGGGGCGGGGCGGCTCTGATACCTCGGCCGTTGCGGTTGCCGCAGCCCTCAAGGCCGACGAATGCCTGATTTACACCGATGTGGATGGGGTCTACACCACCGATCCGCGGGTGGTGCCTGAGGCCCGGCGCCTGCGAACCGTGAGTTTTGAAGAAATGCTGGAGATGGCCTCCATGGGTTCGAAGGTACTGCAGATTCGCTCGGTTGAATTTGCTGGCAAATACAAGGTGCCGCTGCGCGTTCTGAGCAGTTTCACCCCATCGGACATGGACATCAACGAAGAGGCCGCATCAGGCACCCTGATTACTTTTGAGGAAGACGAGCACATGGAGAAAGCCATTGTTTCTGGCATCGCGTTTACCCGCGATGAAGCCAAAATTTCGGTATTGGGCGTACCCGACACCCCCGGCATTGCCTACCGGATCCTGGGCGCCGTTGCCGACGCCAACATTGACGTGGACGTCATCATCCAGAATCTGAGCAAGGACGGCAAGACTGATTTCAGCTTCACGGTGAACCGCGGCGAATATGCCAAGGCGGTCGATTTACTCAAATCCAAAGTCCTGCCCAGCCTGGGTGCGCAGGAAGTGGTGGGCGACACCAAGATCTGCAAGGTTTCAATCGTCGGCATCGGCATGCGCAGCCACGTGGGCGTGGCCAGCAAGATGTTCCGGGTACTCAGTGAGGAAGGCATCAACATCCAGATGATTTCCACCTCCGAGATCAAGACCTCGGTCGTGATTGATGAAAAATACATGGAACTGGCGGTGCGGGCCCTGCACAAGGCTTTTGACCTGGACCAACTCCCCGCCTGAAACCGGGCTGAACTCGTGAGATAATTAAGGCTTGAACAACAGGAAACGTGACCGAGTGGCCGAAGGTGCTCCCCTGCTAAGGGAGTATGGGGTGTAGAGCCTCATCGAGGGTTCGAATCCCTCCGTTTCCGCCAGAACAAAGCCCCCAGCGATTGATTCGCTTGGGGCTTTTTTTTGGTTGTTGTCAGGTGGGTCGCGCACAGGGCCTGCCCATCCGCCATAATTGTCGCGTGTTGTTGCAACCCCCACATTACAGGAAGACCCCATGAAGTTCACACGCTCGGCTGTTTATCTGCTTGTTGCCGCCTTTGTTGGCGGTTGTGCGCTCAACCCGCAGAGCGGACCGGAGAAAGACAAGACCACCCGCATTACGGTGCTGCACACCAATGACCACCACGGCCATTTCTGGAAAAACGGGGATGGGGAGTACGGCATGGCTGCCCGTAAAACCATTGTGGACGGCATCCGAAGTGAGGTGTCAGCCAATGGCGGATATACGCTGCTGCTTGACGGTGGCGATGTCAATACTGGCGTGCCGGAGTCCGACCTGCAGGATGCCGTGCCCGATTTCAAGGGCATGAACCTGTTGGGCTATCAGGCCATGGCGGTTGGAAATCACGAATTTGACAAGCCCTTGTCGGTGCTCAAAATGCAGCGCGACATGGCCCAGTTCCCGATGCTCTCGGCCAACATTTATGAGCGCGGACAGCGCATGTTCGAGCCCTACAAAATCTTCAAACTCGGTGATGTGCGCGTCGCCGTGATGGGTCTGACCACCGAGAGTACGGTTAAGTTGGCGTTCCCCGACAACGTGAAGAATCTGGAGTTTCGCTCAACCATTGCGGAGGCCTCCAAGGTTGTTCCAGACCTGCGCACCAAGGCCGATGTTGTCATCGCCGCCACCCACATGGGGCATTATGAAGACGGCAAAAGTGGCGGTCAGGGGGCTGGTGACGTTGAACTGGCCCGCGCCGTCAAAGGCATCGATCTGGTGGTCGGCGGTCACAGCCAGGATCCCGTGTGCATGAAGGCCGAAAATGTTCGTGACAACGCCTATGTTCCGGGCACACCTTGTGCACCTGACCGGCAAAACGGCGCCTGGATTGTGCAGGCGCATGAGTGGGGCAAGTACGTGGGACGGGCCGATTTTGAGTATCGAAACGGCGAATTCAAGCTGGTGAAATACGCACTTATTCCGGTCAATCTCAAGAAGTCAGTCAAGGGCGCCGATGGGAAATCATCCAAGGTGTTGTATGGTAGCGAGGTTGCCGAGAGCAAGGACATGCTCGACGTATTGACCCCCTACCAGGAATTCGGGCAGAAGAAACTGGCGATCGAGATTGGCTCCACCGACGGGCTGCTGCAGGGAGATCGCACCGTGGTACGCTCCAAGCCGAGCTCAATGGGGGTGTTGATTGCCCGCGCGGCGATGGAAAAAACCAGGGCCGATTTCGCCATCATGAACTCCGGTGGCGTGCGTGACTCCATCCAGCCGGGCAAGATTACCTACAAGGACGTCCTCAAGGTCCAGCCTTTTGGCAATACTCTGACCACTGTCGAGATGACTGGCAAGGAAGTCATGGATTATCTGAACGCTGCGGCCAGGATGACCCCGGGATCGGGCGCGTTTCCGCAGTTCGCCGGAATCAGGTTGGTCATCACGGGCGGGGGCGTGACCAGCGCCAGCGTCAAGGGTTCACCCATCGACCCGGCCAGGGTCTACCGCATGGCGATCAACAATTTCCAGGCAGCCGGTGGCGATGGTTATCCCAGGATGACGGACCACAAGGGCTATGTGGACAGCGGTTTTGTTGATGCCGACGTGCTGCGTTCCTTCATCCTGGCCAACAGCCCCCTCAAGGTGGTTGACTACGAGCCAGGCGACGCCGTCGTGCGTCAATAATTTGCTCTTTGACTGACTCGCGTAGGTCGGGTCGGTATTGAGTGGAGCGCCTGGCGGACTTTTCGTCGCCAGGCCGCGTGCAAACGTTTACTTTTGAAGCGTGGCGTCCTCGATCAGCACTTTGTAAGCGTAGCCGGAGCCAAAGTCCTTGTCTTTGCGCACCAGGCCTTTGATCACAAGCACGTCCCCGACCTTGGCCTGGTCATGGCTGGTCACCAGCAGGTCATTGGTGGCATCAGCATCTGAACCCGAGCCGTCGCGCACGTGAAGCCAGTTTTTCCCCATGATGTCGGCGCTGTATTTCACGACCCGGGCATGCAAAGACACGGCGGCGTCCTTAAAGTCAGGGCCGCTTGTGATGATCTCCGCGACCGTTCGTGCGTCGGCACCGCTGGCCTTGGAAATGGGCCCGCTATCGGGTTGGCTTGCTGCCGCGGCGGCCGCGGCCGCAGCCGCAGCCGCGTGCGCGGTGGCAACTTTGGCCTGAGCCAGGGCCTCTGCCTCTGCCTCCGAAGGGGTCGCGGCGGGCAGACTGCCAAAATAGATCAGCGGAAAGACTTTCTTGAGGGTTTTGCTCTCAAAATTGTCCATTTGCTGGGCGTTGTCCACTGTGACCGGGGAGCCGACCGCCACCTGGGCTGTCGTCACTGCCGCCCAGACCTCACCCTGAGCGGTCTTGATTCTGAGGTAGGTGTACATCGGAACCTGCTGCACTTCCAGAATTTCACCCTTGATGACTTGGGCTGGCGGGGTAACGACCTCACTCCAGCTGGCGCTGGCGACCATCATCAACAAGGCTGGAACAATCCATTTCATAGGCTTCATATTGGTTTCTATTGAGTTCAAAAATAAATTGACTGGGCACGGCCAGGCAAAAATGCCGAGTCAAGCCCGTCAGGAGGCGGCGCAAACAGGGCCGGGTCTGCCGGCGGGTTGGCGGTGTAGCCTGAGATGACGGTTTGGCTGATAGGAATTTCACCTGCGTAGTTGTGGATCATAAACGGCATCGGCACTCCATCGACCGACCGAAAGTCTGAAAACTGCACGCCCAGGTTGGCGGTCTGACCGGAAGCGTTGATGAATCCGGTGACCTTGACGATGTAGTGGCTGACGGAATCGACGTTGAGGCGCAAGGTGGAGCCGTCATCATCCCAGGCATCCATCACTTCAGTCAACTGCTCACGTACGCTTTCGGTACCAAGGTGGCGCAGGTTGTAGCCTGCCTTCAACAGGCCGTACGGCAGGTCAAGCTGTTTGTGCTGATAAATCATTGCCATGCGGGGTGGACCATTCACTGCGCGCAGTGGCCCGCCTGAATTGCTGGTCCAGGCCTTGCCGCTGTTGAGGACCCGGGTCTCGGAACTGTTGGGGTAGTGGGTCTCGACCCGCAACATGCCTGAGCGCACAAACCAGCGCTTGTAGGTCCCGTGTACGCCGCGCATCAGCGCAGTGATACGGCCCTGCGCGGTGAAGCTTTCAAGTCGTTCAATCGCGGCCGCACCTCCATAGGCCTGGATGACCTTGTCCACAAGCGCCTTCGAGGCTGCGTCCTGTTCGGCCGCCGCCACTGGCAGGGCCAATGCCAACAGCAGGGAGGCCATGAGAGAGGATCGAATTATCATTTTGTTTAATTACGTTTTGTCACTGGTGTCACACGGTGCTTGCATCCAAGGACTTTGTGTTCCACCTTTGGACTCAAACTCGCAGGGCACGCAACGTGGGCAGACCCGCGAGCGTGAATTCATACCGCTACCAGCGCCTGTTCAAGGTCTTCGAGCAGGTCGTCAATGTGCTCGATGCCGACCGACAGGCGCACCATGTCGGGTTTGACGCCCGCCTTGGCCAATTCTGCTGGGTTGAGCTGGCGGTGCGTGGTGGAGGCCGGGTGGCAGGCCAGTGACTTGGCATCGCCAATGTTGACCAGACGCGTGAACAGCTTGAGCGCGTCCTGAAACCGCGCGCCCGCTTGCAGGCTGTCGCTGGCCTTGAGGCCAAAACTGATGATGCCCGAGGCCCTCCCGCCCATGTACTTCTGGACCAGGGCGTGGTCGGTATGGTCGGGCAGGCCGGCGTAGTTGACCCAGCCGACCTTGGCGTGCGACTGCAGGTGTTTGGCTACCTTGACGGCGTTTTCGCAGATGCGGTCCATGCGCAACGGCAGGGTCTCGATGCCCTGCAGGATCTGGAAGGCGTTCATCGGGCTCAGCGCGGCGCCCATGTTGCGCAGCGGCACGACTCTGGCACGGCCGATATAGGCCGCTTCGCCGAGCGCCTCGGTGTAAACCACGCCGTGGTAGCTCACGTCCGGCTCGTTCAGTCGTTTGAACCGCTCCTTGTGCTCGGCCCAGGGGAACTTGCCCGAGTCCACAATGGCTCCGCCAATGGTCGTGCCGTGGCCACCCAGGTACTTGGTCAGCGAGTGCACCACGATGTCGGCCCCATGCTCGAACGGGCGGCACAGGTAGGGGCTGGCCACCGTGTTGTCCACAATCAGCGGTACGCCGTGGGCGTGTGCCACCTCGGCCAGCGCGGCCAGGTCGGTGATGTTGCCCAGCGGATTGCCGACCGATTCGCAGTACACGGCTTTGGTGCGGGCGTCGATCAGTTTGGCAAAGGAGGCGGGGTCGCGGTAGTCGGCAAAACGCACCTCGATGCCCATTTGCGGGAAGGTGTGGGCAAACAGGTTGTAGGTGCCGCCGTAGAGCGTGGAGGCGGAGACGATGTTGTCGCCCGCCTCGGTGATGGTCTGAATGGCGTAGGCGATGGCCGACATGCCCGAGGCCACTGCGAGCGCGCCAATCCCGCCCTCGAGCGCCGCCACGCGGGCTTCAAGCACGGCGTTGGTCGGGTTCATGATGCGGCTGTAGATGTTGCCCGCCACTTTCAGGTCGAACAGGTCAGCGCCGTGCTGCGTGTCGTCAAACGCGTAGGCCACGGTTTGGTAAATGGGCACAGCCACGGCCTTGGTTGTCGGGTCGGGGGTGTAGCCGCCATGGACCGCAATCGTTTCAATCTTCATGGGTGTCTCCTTGTGTAAATATGGTTTCTTCGGGCTGCAGGGAAATTTGCGCCGATTGCTCGCCGGGGTACAGGCGTTGCAGCAATTCGCCGCTGACATCAAGCAGCAGCGCCTGCAGCGCCTGAGTCATATTCTGGAGTCGGGCGGGCATTTCTGCGCCGCCGTCCCGCTGTGCCCACAATTCGTGCAGGGCTTCGCCGTGCTCGGCTACAACGGCGTCGACCAGATCGAGCCAGAACGCTGGGTGCTCCGAGGCGGACCAGTCCCCTCGCCCCCGCCCGAAGTGCGCCACCGCCAGGTACGTCAGCAGCGCCGAGCCAGTGATGTCATCCATCACTTCATCGGTCCAGGCCAGTGTTGGGGTTTCAACGCCACGTACCAGGTTGTAGCCACGGGCCAGCCCGGCTGCTCCCAGGGCGCCGAGTACGCCCCCCGTGAGCATGCCGCCTCCGAGGGTCAGGCCCCCGGTGACGATGTCAGCCTTGAGCCCGGCCAACGCCCCGGTGACCAGTCCGCCCAGCACTGCGGCCTTTCCCTCGCTGGCAGGTTCGCGCACGGCATAGTTTTCGGCCAGACGGTTGAGCACCGACTCGGTGGCATGGCCACCCAGGCCGTGCAGTTGAATCAACTGGTCGGTTGAGGTTCTGACGTCTGCCTCAAGCCGCAAGGCAAGCTTGCGCATGGCCTGCTCACGGGCGGTCTCGCTGCCCTCACGGCGCAGGCCAAGGCTGACGCCCAGGTCCTTGATTCGGTCGGTCCAGTTGGGGCCGCGTGCCACTTCCCGGTCCAGCGCAGCGCGTGCCAGACGCTGGGCGAGCACTTGCATGGCCGCCTTCCAGGTGGTCTGGCCTCTGGCGTCCCAGGCCACGCACAAGCGCTGGAATGCATCCTGGCGCTGGGGTGGCAACAACGGCGCGATGGCGCGCAGGAGCGTGCCTTCCTGGACCCAGCACCGGGCAAAGGCATCGAGCGCCAATACCGTCCTGACGCAGCCACTTGCGCCGAGTCGCTCGCGCCAGCGCTGGACTTCAGCCGCAGTTTCCGCCGGAGACTGTGGTTGCCCCATCTGGTTGAGCAGGACAACCACGGGTTTCTTGAGCAGTTGCAGGACCTGCATCTCAGAGTCGATGTGGCCGCTGTCATCGGGCGTCTCGGCGGCATTGACAAGGTAGAGCACCACATCGGCCTGTTCAAAAATGTTGCGGATTGCCCGCTGCCCTGACCAGAAGGCCCGGTTGCTGAAGCGATCCCAGACCTCACCCAAAAACCATCCAATGGGGTTGCCGGCCTGCGCCAGCCGTCTGGCCAGGCGCACGCTGTCACCAAACCCAGGGGTGTCCCAGAGTTGCAGCTGGTCCCCCAGGCTCGATTCGATCAGGCAATGGCGTTCGGCGCTCAGGGTGACATGGGCCTCGTCGCGCACTTCGCCAATGTCGCGGCGCAGCAGGGTACGCGCCAGGGTGGTCTTGCCCACGTTGGTGTGTGAGACCAGGCTCAGGGCGATGGTTTGGGGCTCTGACAGGCTCATTGTGTTGGCAATTGCAGGGGTTGCAACTGGGCTTGGACGGCGTCAAGGTCGGGGTCAGCCAGGTTCACAAACAGGGGCGACTGCCCCAGTTCGCGCAGCATGCGCCGCCAGGTGGCGCTGCGCTGTTCAAGGCGTCGGGCACCTTGGGGGCCGGTGAAGCGTTTGCGAAAACTCGACTCGTCGACCATCACGACCAGGTGGGCCGTGCTCGCACCGGCCGCTTTCAGGCTCCCGATGAAAGTGCCGTGGTTCTCGCGCTCCGGCGTGGCGGTCAGAGTGAACAGCAGGACGATCACGTGATGCTCCGCACCCAGTTCGGGTGGGGGAAGCCAATGCGCCACCTCCTCTTCAGCGCCCATGGGAACGGAGTCTTCGATGGTGAGCTTGATGCCAGGGCCGAACCCTCTGGTCAGTGTGGCGGCCAGCCCGGCCCGGGCTTCCTCGGTCAACTGATAGCTGTAGGGCAGCACAAAAACCGGGACCGTCGTCCCGGAATAGGCCATGCGCAGTCGCCGGAAATACAGGTCGTCGAAGTCGATCGAAAACTGGCGGCGCAGGCGCCAGGACTTGCTGGCACCAGCCCCGGCCAGGGTCAGCCGGGGCAGCAGCACCACCACCGCCACGCAGATGGCGTACAGATGGATCCAGCGGGCAGCATTCTCGCCCGGACCCACCGAAAAGCGAAGACCGGCAAGCTCGGCGACGTCCGGCAAGGCGATTCCAGAGAGATTGGTCGCCCAACCAAAAACGAGCATGAGCAGGTCGTGCAGGTTTTGTGGCGTCAGGAACGTGCTGTCCCATCCAGCGCGGTATTCAAATGCCAGACCGCGCACATACAGCGAGGCCAGCAAACCGGCGGTGATGGCTGCCGCCGAGAGGTGCAACAAGGTGGTAATGCGGGCCGCATGAAGCGGCTTGCCCAGCCGCATCCAGTCCGCAAAAAAGTGCGCCAAAGCGGCTTGGGTGGCAGGCGCCGTCACGCGCTTACCAAAAGTCTGCATGGCGTGATCGATGACATGCGCCAAACCGCGTCGCAGCGGTCCGCCAACGCTTGGGGCCTGGCCGCTCTGGCTTGTGCGCCGCAGGCTGGCAATGGCCAGCAGGGCATAGACGGCCAGATTCCATACCATGAGCGCAAGCAACGGCGGTGACAGAATATTGATGTGCTGGGCCGAACCTACAGCGTCGGCCAGCAATCCACTGGCGAAAGCGAGCAGGGGAAGCGTCCAGTTGAGCCACTCGTGGCCCTGGCTGGCGTTCAGGGCGGAAGCCACGGTGGAGGTGCGCTGGGAAATTCGGGCGCTGGCCAGGTCCGCCCGCTCGGCCAGCCATCGGTCAAAGGGCGAATTTTCGCCGACCCGACGTGATGTTTCCTCGCTCGCCCAGGCTTGATCGGCTTGCGTCCACGGCTCAGCCAGCGGCGTTTCAAAGGCGCGCACAAGCACAATTTTTCGGGCCTGCGATTCGGTCAGACCGCGGCGTGTGTCATTGATCAGCATAGGGGCCGATCATTGTACGGGAGCCTCATTGGCACCGGCTGATAGTGCGAAAATGCGCCATGGCCGACAAGTTCATTCAATTTACTTCTGACAAACGCTTTGTTCAGCGCGTGCGAGAGCTCAAGACCATCGAGATTATGGTCCATATGCACTGCCGCGCCCACCACGGCGATGCTCCGCTGTGCGCTGACTGCACCGAGCTGTTCGACTACGCCCGGCGGCGCTTGGAGCGTTGCGTGTTTGGCGATGCCAAGCCAAACTGCGCCAAATGCGTGGTGCATTGCTACAACGACGAGATGCGGGAAAAGATTCGGGTCGTGATGCGCTGGGCCGGTCCGCGTATGCTGCTCCGGCACCCGGTGATGGGCGTGAAGCACCTGCTGGCGGACCACAAACCCATTCCGGTGCTGCCGACCAAGCGTTCTCGGCAGGGCGTCAGTGATGATTTCCCAGGGGGAAATGATCCCGCGCGCTAGGTAGGAGTCTGGGCGGCAAAGCGTTCTGCTCCGTGTCCCTCGGCCTACGGCCTCTTCCTTTTACCTGCACAGAACGCTTTGCCGCCCAGACTCCAGGCTCAGAATATTTCGAGCAGGCGGTCCAGGCCGCCGGACTCGATCGAGACGTTCGCGTATTGCCGCACCGCCGGTTTGGCGTGGTAGGCCACGGACAAGCCGCTCTCCTTCATCATGGGCAGATCATTGGCACCGTCTCCCATGGCAATGGTTTGGCTGGGGTTGATGCGCAAATCAGCGCAGGTTTGCAGCAGCATGGTACGTTTTTCTGCGCCGTCGCAGATATCGCCCCAAGGCTGGTCCACCATGCGGCCGGTAAGGGCGCCGTCTTGCACCTCCAGTTGGTTGGAGCGGGTGAAGTCAATGCCCAGGCGATCCCGCACGCGGTCGGTAAAATGGGTGAAGCCGCCTGAAACCAGCAGAACTTTCATCCCGGCTTTCCTGCAGGCCGCCACCAGTTCCTGAGCACCGGGATTGAGTTGGAGCCGTTCTTGGTATATCCGGTCCAAATCAGCCACGGTCACGCCTTTGAGCAGTGCGACTCGCTGGCGCAGGCTTTCCTTGTAGTCCGTGATCTCGCCGCGCATGGCCGCTTCGGTGATGGCGGCCACCTCGGCCTTGCGGCCCACGGCATCGGCGATCTCATCGACGCATTCGATGTTGATGAGGGTGGAGTCCATGTCAAAGGCGATCAGTTTGAAGTCCGTCAGGCGCAGGGGCGGCGCAATGCCTTGGACGACGAGACCAGCGGAGAATTCGGTATGTTTCATGGGTTGGGTATCTACTACTGTTTATATAGCTGAATATGCAATGTGGACGGGGGCTAAAGCCAAATTTTATGGGTAAATTTCCGCATCTGAGCCGGACCGGCGGCATCAAAGCCCTGTTCCACAAACTCCATGCGTTGGTCGGTCAGCCGCACCACACTGCTGGCTCGGGTGCCGTATTCGGGCGTCGCGACAAAGGCAGCTGAGAGCGCGCGCTCAAAAGCCAGCGGGATGCCGGTGGTGGGTAATTCGGAATCGGACGCGGGGCGGGAGTTTCGCAGAAGAGCGAGCAACTGCTCGTCGCTGGCGTGCCCCTGCGCCAGCAGCGCCTCAAATTCATCTTGCAGATAGGAAAGTTTGGGCCAGGGCGTTGCAAAATCTGCGTTGGAGACCGCGCCAAGGCCCGGTGTCATCGTGATGACCTTGGCATGACGGCTTTCGAGTCCCATCAATTGCTTGCCATCGAAGACCAGCAGGTTGAAGCCGTTGTAATCAGTGGCTCGCGCGGACAGTTCAGCCAGGTAGTCCTCTGCGCTGATGTCCGCTTTCAAAAATGCGCTGACCAGGTCGCCACGCGAGGGCGCCTCACTGCGCATGGCCGCCGGGTCGCGGAAATTGGTCAAGGCCGCCAGGCGCCCGCTATGACTGACGCCCAGCCAGGTGCCACCGGCCTGCAGGTCGCGTCCGGCCAGAATGTCGGCGTCAGCCCACCAGTGCAGGGGCTCGGTCGGGCGGGCGTAGAACTCGTCGCGATTGGCGATCAGCACCAGGGGCGCGGCGCTGACCGGTTGCCAGTTCCATGCGATCAGGCACATGCTGCAAAGCCCGTCATGCGACAGCGTGCGCCGGTGCGGTCAGGGGCTGCCCCAGCGAGCGCAGCAGGTCTCGAACCATATGGGCGCGGTCTTTGGGCTCGGGCAGGGCGCGTTCGATGCGCAGCTTTTCGTTGCCTGTCAGTTTGATGTGCTTGTTTTTCTGGATCAAGGCAATGATTTTCATCGAATCAATCGGTGGGTCTTTCTTGAAGGTGATGGTGATCACGCCAGGTGCCGCATCGACCTTGACCACGCCATAGGGTTTGGCGATCACGCGCAGGCGGTGCACGTCGATCAGTGTTTGTGCCTGGGTCGGCAGCTTGCCAAAGCGGTCGACGATTTCTTCAAGCAGGGCGTCGATCTGGTCGGTGTTCTTGGCCGTGGCCAGTTTTTTGTAAAAGCTCAGACGAAGGTGCACGTCGCCGCAGTAATCGTCGGGCAGGAGCGCCGGGGCGTGCAGGTTGATGTCGGTTGTGACGCTGAGTGGCCCGAGCAGATCGGGCTCAATGCCCGCCTTAAGGCAACGTACAGCCTCAGAGAGCATCTCGTTGTAAAGCTGAAAGCCAATCTCCATCATGTTGCCGCTCTGGTTCTCGCCTAGCACCTCTCCGGCGCCGCGAATCTCCAGGTCGTGCATGGCCAGATAAAAGCCCGAGCCCAGTTCTTCCATGGCCTGGATGGCGTCCAGGCGCTGGCTGGCTTGTTTGGTCAGGCCTTCCAGATCGGGCACCATCAAATAGGCGTAGGCCTGATGGTGGCTGCGGCCCACGCGGCCGCGCAACTGGTGCAATTGCGCCAGACCGAACTTGTCGGCCCGGCTCATGACGATGGTGTTGGCAGTAGGCACGTCGATGCCGGTCTCAATAATCGTGGAGCACAGCAGCAAGTTATAGCGCTGGGCCACGAAGTCACGCATAACGCTCTCCAACTGGCGCTCGGGCATCTGTCCGTGGGCGACGGCAATGCGGGCTTCGGGCAGCAACTCCGCCAGTTTGGCACGGCGGTTTTCGATCGTTTCGACCTCATTGTGCAGGAAATAGACTTGCCCGCCGCGCTTGAGTTCGCGCAGCACGGCTTCCCGGATCACGCCTGCGCCTTCCGTACGCACAAAGGTCTTGATCGCCAGACGGCGCTGCGGCGCGGTGGCAATCACGCTCAGATCACGCAGTCCCTCCAACGCCATACCCAGCGTTCGGGGGATCGGGGTCGCTGTGAGCGTGAGCACATCGACTTCGGCGCGCAGCGCTTTCATGGTCTCCTTGTGGCGCACGCCAAAGCGGTGCTCTTCGTCGATGATGAGCAGGCCCAGATTGTGGAACTTGGTGTTCTGGCTCAGCAGCTTGTGCGTGCCCACGACGATGTCCACCGTGCCGTCGGCCAGGCCTTTGAGGGCGGCGGTGATCTCCTTGCCTGAGCGAAAGCGGCTCATCTCGGCGACCTTAACCGGCCATTTGGCAAAGCGGTCCACCAGCGTCTGGAAGTGCTGTTCGGCCAGCAGCGTGGTGGGGGCCAGAAACGCCACTTGCTTGCCGCCCGTGATGGCGATGAAGGCCGCGCGCAGCGCTACCTCGGTTTTGCCAAAACCCACATCGCCGCAGATCAGCCGGTCCATGGGGCGCGGGCTGATCATGTCCTGAATTACGGCGTGGATGGCGGCGTTTTGGTCGGCGGTTTCCTCAAAGCCAAAGTCGTTGGCAAAGGTTTCATAGTCGTTGGCCGAGTAGCGGAAGGCGTGGCCTTCACGCGCAGCGCGGCGGGCGTAGATGTTGAGCAACTCGGCGGCGGAGTCGCGCACCTGTTCGGCGGCCTTGCGCTTGGCTTTCTCCCATTGGCCCGAGCCGAGCCGGTGCAGCGGTGCTTCGTCCGCGCTGACACCGGTGTACCGGCTGATAAGCTGCAACTGGCTCACAGGCACGTACAGGGTGGCTTTGTCCGCGTATTCGAGGTGCAAAAACTCCTGCACCTCGGGTTCGCCGTTGGGCAGTTTGCCTCCCAGATCGAGGTTGATCAGTCCACGGTAGCGGCCAATGCCGTGTGCCGAGTGCACCACCGGGTCGCCCACGTTGAGCTCGCTCAGGTCCTTGATCAAGGCCTCAACGTCGCTGACCTGTTCCTGCTTTTTGCGTCTGCGGGTGGTGGGGCCGGCGGCAAACAGCTCGGTTTCGGTGACGAAATCGATACCTTCTTCGATCCAGCTAAAACCAGTATTGAGCTGCGAGGTCGCAATGCCAAGCACTTCTTCGCTGCCTTCAAACTCGGCAAGCGAATCAAACGAGGGTGGCGTCAAGGCGCTGGCGTGCAGAAAATCGAGCAAGCTGGTCTTGCGGCCTTCACTCTCAGCCAGAATGAGGATGCGGTGCTGGGTGTTGCGGGCATGGCTTTTCAGGCGCGCCAGGGGATCTTCGGCACCCCGCACCACCGACAACTCACCCAGCTTTTGAAACTGCGCGTTGTCGGCCACGTCCTGGATGGCGGGCCGGATCGCCAGTTGAGGGTACTGATTAAGCCGGGCGTAGAGCTGCTCGATGCCCAGAAACAGGGCTTCGGGCGGCAGCACCGGGCGCTCGGGGTCACCCTGCACCAACCGGTAGCGCTCTTTGGTGTCTTGCCAGAAATGCTGGAAAGCGCTTTCCAGATCACCATGCAGAACCACGGTGACATCGGCGCCGAGGTAGTCAAAGACGGTGACGGTTTCGTCAAAGAACAGCGGCAGGTAGTACTCAATGCCCGCCGTGGCCACGCCATTGCCCATGTCCTTGTAGATGCGGCTCTTGGTGGGGTCGCCCTCCAGCAACTCGCGCCAGCGGCTTCTAAAGCGGGCGCGCGCCTCGTCGTCCATCGGGAATTCCCGGCCCGGCAGCAGCCGCACCTCGGGAACCGGGTACAGACTGCGTTGACTGTCCGGATCGAAAGTGCGGATGCTGTCGATCTCGTCGTCAAACAGATCCACCCGGTAGGGCACGTTGCTGCCCATGGGAAACAGGTCAATGAGCCCGCCGCGCACCGCGTACTCGCCGGGACTGACCACCTGGGTTACGTGGCTATAGCCCGCCAGGGTCAACTGTGCCTTGAACTTGGCCTCGTCGAGCTTTTGCTTGACCTTGAAATGGAAGGTATAACCCGCCAGAAACCCGGGTGGCGCGAGACGATACAAGGCGGTCGTGGCGGGAACGATGACCACATCGGCCCCGGCTTCCTGGCCCTGCTGGCTGATGCGCCACAGTGTGGCCAGGCGCTCGCTGATGAGATCCTGATGTGGCGAAAACGTGTCGTAGGGCAGGGTCTCCCAATCCGGGAACAGGACACAGCGCAACTCGGGCACAAAAAACGCCATCTCGTCGATCAGGCGCTGGGCATCGGTAGCGTCAGCGGTGACAATCGCGGTCAAGCGTTTTTCGCGTTTTTCTCGCAGCGCCAGTTGGGCCAGCAGCAGGGCGTCAGCCGAGCCTGCCGGGCGTGGCACCGCATAACGCTTGCCGGCGTGCAGTTTGGGCAATTCCATGGGAAGTTTGATGGCCGTCTGTGGTATTAATCGGGACAAATGCACAATACCCCAGCACGAGGTCTGGGGGGCGGCGTTGGTTTGCCGGTTGTGATTTTAGAATGGGAGCACGATCATGATGGAACACTCAGACAAAACCCAGGTCGCGCCCGGCACCTCCGAGCCTCGATACTGGGCCCTGATTCCTTGTGCGGGCACGGGCTCGCGCTCGGGTGCGGACGGTCCCAAGCAATACCAGATGCTGGCTGGACAACCCATGGTAATGCACACGCTGGCAGCCTTCGGCGGTGTTGCCAGGATCACCACCACCACACTGGTCGTGGCCCCGGGAGATGTGTTCTTTGAATCTCATGACGCTTCATTATTGATAGCTGAATGTGGAGGTTCAACAAGGGCTGCAAGCGTTTTTAATGGTTTGAAATTCTTGCTTCGCAACGGTGCCCTGAGGGCCGACTGGGTGCTGGTGCATGACGCCGCGCGCTGCCTTGCCACGGCTGCACAAATTGACGCGCTGATCGACGCCTGTACGCACGATGAAGTCGGCGGGCTGCTGGCCTACCAACTCACCGACACCCTCAAGACAGAGTCTGCAGGGCGGGTGCTGGAGACCGTGGACCGGCGCGGAAAGTGGCTTGCCCAGACGCCTCAAATGTTTCGCATCGGCACGCTGCTCGACGCGCTTGCGCAGGTGGGTGAGCACGTGACGGACGAATCGGGTGCGATTGAGGCGATGGGGTTGGCGCCGTTGCTGGTGCCGGGCAGCGCGCAGAACTTCAAGGTCACCTACCCGGAAGATTTCGCGCTGGCCGAAGCCGTGCTCAATGCCCGCTCGCCCGTGACTCAAACTTGAAAGTCGATCTCATGAACATCAGAATAGGCGAGGGTTGGGACGTGCATGCCCTGGTGGCCGGGCGCAAGCTTGTCCTGGGGGGAGTGGAAATTCCCCACCACCTCGGGCTCTTGGGCCATTCGGACGCCGATGTGCTGGCGCACGCGATCACCGACGCCCTGCTCGGCGCCGCCGCTCTGGGTGACATTGGCAGCCATTTTCCCGATACCGAGCCCCAGTTCAAGGGCGCCAGTTCGCTGGCGCTGCTCGCTGAGGTCGCGCGGCGGGTGCGCGACAAGGGGTTTGAGATTGGCAATATCGACAGTACCGTGATTGCGCAAGCACCGAAGCTGGCGCCTTTCATTGCGGCCATGCGCGGGCAAATTGCCCAAGCGACGGGGGTTGCGCTCGAGCAGGTGAACGTCAAGGCCAAGACAGCTGAAAAATTGGGACCAGTGGGGGCGGGGCAGGCGATGGAGGCACGGGCCATCGCACTGCTGTGCTGTTAAGTAAAACGAGGTTTTGCCCTCGTCCAAATAGGGTGTCTCAGCTATTCATTTTGTAACGTGCAAAGGGGAATGTCCTTGTCCCTGGAGAGTTCGTCCAGAGCGTTTCGGGTCTGGCTGAGCAGGAAATTGGCTATGGCCTGGTGGGTTGTCGGCGCCATCATGGTGGCAATGTCTGCATAGTGAAGGCCGGCCTCGGCACAAATTGCGCTGGCAAAGTGGGGCTCGAGCGCCGCCAGTGCGACCCGGCCGTCCTTGCACGGATAGACCTTGTATCCGGCATGGCCACCGCCCACGGCCGCGCCACTTCGCGTCAGGCCCCAACTGCGTGGCAGGGCAAGGTAAGCGGCCGCGTCCGACAGCGCCACTTCAAGCAGACAACCTTCGCCCTTTTGGCGTTGGATCAGGACGGCTTGGAGGATGGCCTCGCAGGCCATTAGCGAGCCGCCCATGTCGGCATACAGAGTGGCAGGCAGGTTCATACCCGTGACCAGATCATGCTCGGCTAAATAGGTGAGGTCATGCCCGGGCTCTTCGGCGCGCTCACCCGGTGCGCCAACGATGGCCACCACCGACAGAGTGGGGTAACGCTTGTGCAGCGCCTTCCAGTCCAGTCCCAGTTTGCGCAGGGCCGAGGGCCGCGATGAGGTGAGCAGTACATTGGTTTTGGCCAGTTCCCGGTGCAGCGCCTTTTGGCCTTGGTCGGTCTTGAGGTCAGCCACGGCCACGCGAATGCCCAAGTGCAGCACGTCATAGGCGCTGCGTTTGTACCATCCCATGGGGTCGCCGGGCGTTCCTTTGGGGCTGGCGGCAGGCGCGGGCGGCTCCAGCTTGACGCAGCTTGCACCCATTTGTCGGCAGCGCATCAAGGCCGCCGGGCCGGGCAGGTTCAGGCTCAGGCTGAGCACACGCACCCCTCTGAGGGGTGTCATGGGTTTGTGGGATGTTGCGGCCATATAAAGAAACCAGTTGGGTGAAATTGTTGCCCAATCGAAGCACGATAACGATTGATCCGGCCAGATTGTTGAATGAATTATCAGTGTGAAATCGGTGAAAGTGTGGTCCGCGGACCCGGATAATGTTGCAAATACGTGACGGGTTTGCGCTGGCGCCAGGTCAAACACCGGGTTTCTCAGCAACGGGCTGGACTGAACTCATTTCTGATTTGACAAGTCTAAAAAGTGTGAAGGTAGAATTTGGCCTTCACCAAGCCGGTTTGGCTTGCACTATTTCGTTGCCCGCAACGCGCTTGGGTTGTGCTCCAAGTGGCCTTCATATTTTGCGGAGCTACCAAGGATCTTCATGAAGCGTGTCGATGATTTCCGCCTGAAATTCGGAAAAAGAGAATTTGTGCCGATCATCGTGGGTGGCATGGGAGTAGATATCTCCACCGCTGAATTGGCGCTGGAGACTGCTCGGCTCGGCGGCATCGGGCACATTTCCGACGCGATGGTGCCAGACGTTTCGGACCGGCGCTTTGACACCAGTTTCGTCAAAGACAAGACCCGTTTTTACAAATACAACATCGACAACTCGGACAAGTCCTCCATCAAGTTTGATCTCGGTGTCCTGGCCGAGGCCACCCGCCGCCATGTTGAAGCCACCATGCAGGCCAGCACCGGGCAGGGCATGATTTTTGTCAACTGCATGGAAAAGTTGACCATGAACGCCCCGCGTGAAACGCTGCAAGTGCGCATGGCCTCGGCACTGGATGCCGGAATCGACGGCATTACCCTCAGCGCAGGACTCCATCTGGGCTCCTTCGGGCTGATTGCCGAGCACCCGCGATTTCGCGACGCCAAGTTGGGCATCATCGTCTCCTCGGTGCGGGCGCTGCAACTCTTTCTGCGCAAAAACGCGCGCCTGAACCGCTTGCCTGATTACGTCGTCGTAGAGGGCCCTCTCGCGGGCGGGCATCTGGGTTTTGGCATGGACTGGGCGCAGTACGACCTGGCCACCATCGTTGCCGAGGTGATTGCATTTCTGAAGAGCGAGCACCTGGAGATTCCCGTCATCGCCGCCGGCGGCATTTTCACTGGCAGCGATGCGGTGTCATTCCTGGAAATGGGCTCGGCAGCGGTGCAGGTGGCGACCCGCTTTACCGTGGCCAATGAATGCGGCCTGCCAGCCAAGGTGCAGCAAGAGTATTTCAGGGCCAGTGAAGACGATATCGTGGTCAACACGATCTCACCGACCGGCTACCCCATGCGCATGCTCAAGGATTCACCGGCCATTGGCGCCGGAATCCGTCCCAATTGCGAAGCCTACGGCTACTTACTTGATGGCAGCGGCAACTGCGCCTACATCACCGCTTACAACCTGGAGGTGGCCCTGCATCCGGGCGCCAAGACGGTTGCCGTCATGGACAAGACCTGCCTGTGCACCCACATGCGCAATTTCAACCTCTGGACTTGCGGGCACTACACCTACCGACTCAAGGACACGACCCGCCGTCTTGAAGACGGCAGCTACCAGACGCTAAGTGCCGAGCACATCTTCAAGGACTACCAGTTCAGCGTCGATCAGACAATTGTGCTCCCTGATTGAGCCACGATTGGAGCGACGTGTGGCACAGGTTTTAGGCACGTTGGCCGTTTCAACAGGTCTTAGTTCACCAGAACCAGCTTGCCCATGACCTCGCGTGAGCCCATGCGCGCGTAGGCGTCCTTGAGCTGGGCCATGGGCATGGTGCGGTCGATGACAGGCTTGATTTTGCCTTGACCAACCCACTGGACCAAGGTCATCATCATGGCGGCGTTGGCCTTGGGTTCGCGCTTGGCGAAGTCCCCCCAGAACACCCCCACCAGGGATGCGCCCTTGAGCAGCATCAGGTTCAACGGCAACGCCGGGATCGGTCCGGCGGCAAAACCCACCACCAGATAGCGTCCACGCCAGGCGATGGAGCGAAACGCCGGTTCGGCAAAGTCGCCTCCCACCGGGTCGTAGATCACGTTCGGGCCCTTGCCCTCGGTCATGGACTTGAGCATCTCGCGCAGATTGCCGGTGCTGTAGTTGATCGTCTCATCAGCGCCAATTGACTTGCACAAGGCGCATTTTTCGTCGCTCGAGGCCGCTGCGATCACCCGGGCTCCGCAGGCCTTGGCAATCTGGATGGCCGCCGTGCCCACACCCCCTGCGGCGCCGAGCACCAGCACCGTTTCACCGGCCTGGAGCTGCGCCCGGTCCAGCAGCGCGTGGTAGGCCGTGGCGTAGATCATGATGAAGGCTGCGGCATCGACAAATGGAAAACCCTGGGGCAACGGCATGCACAGCGCGGCCGGCGCCAGCGTGTGGGTGCCGAACCCGCCCGTGCCTGACAGGCAGGCCACGGCCTGGCCAACTTTCAGGTGATCGACGCCCTGTCCAACGGCCTGAACGACACCCGAGTACTCTGAGCCGGGCACAAAGGGCAGTGACGGCTTAACCTGGTACTTGTTCTGCACAATCAGCAGGTCCGGGAAATTGAGGCTCGCCGCCTTGATTTCAATGAGAACTTGGCCCGCCTTGGGTTGGGGCGTGGGCAGTTCTTTCCAGGTCAGGGCCTCAACGCCCACAGGGTCTTCGCAAAGCCAGGCATGCACGGGCAGTACTCCAAAATAGTCGCTTGAATGGGCAAGCGTAAACCATTGAGGTCGGCGCAAGTGCCTCATGTGTGACTATGATGGTATTTTTTTTGGGAGAAGCGGATGAAACGTGTCGTCTTTGCAGTGGGTCTGCTATTGCCAATGCTGGGCGTGAGTCAGGCGGCCGAGGTTAATTTGCGGGTGCTTGAGACCACTGATTTGCACATGAACCTGCTCAGTTATGACTATTACCAGGACAAGGAAACCGACCAGTATGGTTTGGCCCGCACCATCACTCTGATCAAAGCCGCCCGACAGGAAGCAGCCAACTGTTTGCTGTTTGACAACGGCGACCTGCTTCAGGGTAGCCCGATGGGTGATCTGGTCGCCAGAATCAAGCCGCTGGCAACCTGGCAAATCCATCCGGCGTTCAAGGTGATGAACCAACTCGGGTATGACGCGGCCAACGTGGGCAACCATGATTTCAATTTTGGCTTGCCCTTCCTGCAGCGTTCTCTCCTGGGAGCCGGGTTCCCCTATGTCAGTGCCAATGTGTTCGTTGATGACGCGGGCAAGGACACAGCCAATCCCACCAACGCCTTTATTCCCTATGTGCTGCTTGATCGCACACTCAAGGATGCGCAGGGCGGCGCTCACGTGATCAAGATCGGCGTGATCGGTTTTGTTCCGCCCCAGATCATGCAGTGGGACAAGACCAATCTTGAAGGGCGCGTGGTGACCCGCGACATGATGGAAATGGCCCAGAAATACGTGCCTGAAATGCGCGCCAAGGGTGCGCAACTGGTGATCGCTCTGGCTCACTCCGGCTTTGAGAAGGGTGAGGTGCCTGCCTTTGCGGAGAATTCCGTCTCCCGTCTGGCCGACGTCCCGGGCATTGATGCCATCCTGTTTGGTCACGCTCACGCGGAGTTTCCGAGCAAGACCTTTGCAAGCTATCCCAAAGTCGATGTGGAGCGCGGCACCATCAATGGTGTGGCCTCCGTCATGCCTGGCCGCTGGGGCGACCACTTGGGCGTCATTGATTTCACGCTGGACAACAGCGGCGGAGTCTGGAAGGTCAAGACCAGCCAGTCCTCCATTCGCCCGATTTTTGACAAAATTGCCAAGAAATCCCTGGCTGCGCCCGATCCCGCCGTTGCCATCACCATTGCTGACGAGCACGCCCAGACACTGAGTTATGTGCGGGGCAAGGTGGCCGTCAGCAGCGCGCCCATTTACAGCTATTTTGCGCAGGTCGGTGACGATCCTTCGGTCCAGATTGTCTCCAATGCGCAAATCCGCTACGTCAAGCGCGCCATGCAAGGCACCGAGTATGAAAAATACCCGATCCTGTCGGCGGCGGCGCCCTTCAAATCGGGTGGTCGCCAGGGTTGGTCCTATTACACGGACATTCCTGCCGGTCCCTTGGCCATCAAGAACGTGGCCGATCTTTATATCTACCCCAATACACTCAAGGCCATGCTGCTCACGGGCTCGGACGTGCGTGAGTGGCTCGAAATGTCGGCAGGTCAGTTCAATCAGATCGACCCCAAGGGTGAACCGCGCCAGGACTTGATCAATGCGGCGTTTCCTTCCTATAACTTTGACACGATCGACGGCGTCACCTACGAAATCGACGTGACGCAACCCGCGCGCTACTCGATCAAGGGTGAACTGGTTTCCCCCCAGTCGCATCGCATTCAGAACCTCAAATTCAAGGGCGCACTGTTGGTGGCAACCGATAAATTTGTGGTTGCCACCAACAATTACCGTGCCTTCGGTGGCGGAAATTTTCCGGGTCTGAATGCAAGCAAGGTGATTCTGGATGCGCCTGACGAGAACCGCGAGGCGTTGGTTCAGTACCTCAGCGAGTCTGAAACCCAAGGCCCAGGCAAGGCGCTCAACCCCTCGGCCGACGGCAACTGGCGAATTTTGCCCGTCAACGGTGTCAAACTGGGCTTCATGACCAGCGTCGAGGCCAGGAAATACGTGAGCAATCATCCTTCCATCCGCTTTGTCAAGGATCTGGGTGACGGCTCGGCTTTGTTTGAGCTGGCGGAGTAAGGCCTTGTGACAAAGGGGTTGGCGCCGCCCCGGGGCGGGCCAGCCACCTACAATTCATGCCAACACAGCATGAATATGAAGATCCTTATTTCCAATGATGACGGCTATCAGGCCGACGGTATCGTCGCTCTCTATGAGGCCCTCAAGAATGTGGCCGATGTCGAGGTGATTGCCCCCGAGCAGAACAACAGTGCCAAATCCAACGCCCTGACCTTGCATTCGCCTATGTATGTGAGGCGAGCTGCCAACGGGTTTCGCTACATCAACGGGACCCCGGCCGATTGCGTGCACATTGCGCTCACCGGTTTGCTGGGTTACCGACCTGACCTGGTGGTCTCTGGCATCAACAATGGCGCCAATATGGGCGACGACACAATTTACTCCGGCACCGTGGGCGCTGCGATGGAGGGCTATCTCTTTGGCATCCCGGCCATTGCGTTCTCCCAGGTGGACAAGGATTGGGGCCAGCTGGAGTCGGCCGCGCTCAAGGCGCGCGACCTGGTGATGCAGATGTCGGCGCAAAACCTGGTCGGGGTGAGCCCGTGGCTGCTCAACGTCAACATTCCGAACTTGCCCTTCGACGAGATCGGACATGTCAAGCTGTGCCGTCTGGGGCGACGCCACGCCGCCGAGGCCGTCATTACCCAGACCAGCCCGCGCGGAGACACTATGTACTGGATTGGTGCGGCCGGGCCGGTCAAGGACGAGGCCGATGGCACCGATTTTCACGCCACCACCCACGGGCATATCTCGATCACGCCGTTGCAAGTGGACCTGACCGATCATGACCGGCTTGGTTACTGGGCGCAAACCGTGACTCAAATGGCTGGCGCGGCGGCTTGAAGTCTGCATGAAGCAGCGCCCTGGTTTTCCTGCCCGGCTGGACCTGTCCTCTGGGAGTACTGCCAGCAAAATACCTGTGTTGCAGCGCGAAAGCCGTGCGGTGCCCACGCCCTTTGGCAACCCGGTGCGGTCCTTGCAGACCCTTGGCGTGGGGCTCGACTCCAGTGCGGTGCGCCTGAACATGGTGCACAAGCTCACCGCGCAGGGGCTCAGTGATCCGATGGTGGTGTCCGCCATGCGGACCGTCGAGCGACATCGTTTTGTGGACAGTGCGTTGGTCAATCAGGCCTATGAGGACACCAGTTTGCCCATTGGCCTGGGCCAGACCATCTCCAAACCCGGCGTGGTGGCGCGCATGGCTGAGCTTTTGCACCACGGTGTGAATGGAAGACTCGGGCGGGTGCTTGAAATCGGAACTGGCTGCGGATACCAGGCGGCGGTGCTTAGTTTGATCGCCACTGAGGTCTACAGCATTGAGCGTCTGCGCGGCCTGCACGAGAAGGCCCGCGAGAATCTGCGGCATTTTCGGTTGCCCAATGTGCATCTTTTGTTTGGCGATGGTATGGTCGGCTTTGCAAAAGGCGCGCCGTATGCCGCCATCATTGCCGCCGCAGGCGGCGAGGTCGTGCCGCAGGCCTGGATTGATCAACTTGCAGTGGGCGGGCGTTTGGTGGCGCCGGTGTCCGGGGCCGGTGGAAAACAGTCCCTGCTGGTGATTGACAAGACGGCACAGGGACTGCGCCAGACGGTGCTCGAAGCTGTCCATTTTGTCCCTTTAAAATCAGGAGTCGCATGAAGGGATTTCGTATGTTTGGTTTGAGTGCCCGCAAGGGCTCGTGTTTGGCGCTGGTCTGCATGGTTGCAGTCCTCGGTGGCTGCGCTTCAAGGGTGCCCAATCGCGCTCCGGTAGAAGACCGCGTCAATGGCGTTGCCGGTGGGGCCACGGTTGTGCTCGATCCCAACACGCCGCAGGTCAAGCAGCCCCCGGGCTTTGAGAATGCGGGCAAGCCGGGCTACTACACCGTCAAACCAGGCGATACGCTCACCCGGATCTCTCTGGAGCACGGGCAGTCTGGCAAGGACATTGCCCGTTGGAGCAATCTGGACAACCCCAACCGCATTGAGGTGGGGCAGGTGCTTCGCGTGATTGCGCCGGTTGCGGCGCCGACCCCACCGCCGGTCGCTGTTTCTGCTGCGCCCGTTGTTGCCAGTGCTGTGGTCACCAAACCTGTAACCCAGGCGACTGCAACACCGGTTGCGAGCGCATCGGCGCCGGTCAGCGCTCAGGCTGCGGGCAACGCGCCGCTGACACCGATGCCCTCAGAGGACGAAATTGCCTGGATCTGGCCGACCACAGGTTCGGTCCTGGCCGGTTTTGACGAGGTGAAAAACAAAGGGCTCGATATTGCCGGCGTGGCTGGTGAGCCCGTTCTGGCCGCAGCCGACGGTCTGGTGGTCTACGTGGGCGCAAGTCTGCGCGGCTACGGCAACCTGGTCATTCTCAAACACAACAACACCTACCTGACGGCCTACGCCCACAACCGCACCCTGCTGGTCAAAGAGGACCAGAAGGTCGTCAAAGGCCAGAAGATCGCCGAGATGGGCAACAGCGACACGGATCGTGTCAAGCTCCATTTTGAAGTCAGGCGCCAAGGCAAGCCAGTGGATCCGGCCAAGTACCTGCCCGCCAGGTAGTGAGAACCGGCAGTGAAAAAACGCCCCGCGATCAGCAAGGGTTCTTCCACTGCCAACCAGCCTGAAGGTGCGGCAGATTTTGAATCAAATCTGCTGCAACCGGAAGACACATCTCCAGATGGCGCTACTGAAGTGGTAGCGGATTGGTCTTCTTCGATTGTCGGTTCGGCACTGAAATTACCTGATCTTGCCGGTGAGCATGGAGATGCACTAACGGTTTACCTGCGCCGTGTTCGGCGAACCAAGCTATTTACGGCCCAGGAAGAGTTCGAGTTCGCAACCAAGGCACATGCGGGTGACTTTGAGGCTCGCCAAAGCATGATCGAGCACAACCTGCGACTGGTCGTGAACATTGCCAAGGGATACCTTGGCCGCGGGGTGCCGCTGTCGGACCTGATCGAGGAGGGCAACCTTGGGTTGATGCACGCCATTGAGAAGTTCGAGCCCGATCGTGGTTTTCGTTTTTCAACCTACGCCACCTGGTGGATTCGCCAATCAGTGGAGCGGGCGTTGATTTACCAGGGGCGGGCGGTCCGACTGCCTGTGAATGTCGTGCGCGAGTTGCAGCAGGTTCTGCGGGCCCGGCGCACACTGGAAGGTGATGCCCAGTTTGCGCTGAGTCGCCCTGAAGGCATTCGTGATGAGGACATTGCCGCGTTGTTGGGCCGCGAGGTGGCCAGCGTGACCGATTTGCTGGCGCTCGCGGAGGCGCCACGTTCGCTCGATGCCTCACTGGGGCACGCCGCGCAGGAGCAAACCCTGGGCGATCTATTGGTTGATGAAGTGACCCCGGAGCCGTCGCTCGCCACCCAGACCCACGAAGTTGAACGTCTTCTCGATGAATGGATGGACACCCTGTCGGCGCGCGAGAAGGAAGTGCTGGAGGGCCGGTTTGGACTGGCAGAGAACGAACCTCAAACCCTGGAGGTGCTCAGTGGCCGCCTGGGATTGACGCGAGAGCGGGTGCGTCAGGTGCAAAACGAGGCCTTGCAGAAACTCAAGCGCCACATGGCGCGCAATGGGTTTACCCGCCAGACGCTGCTTTAGCCGGTTTGGGGGTGAATCGGGCCATGCCAGGCGCCTGCACGGTGTCCCAAAATCACTGGCGCGCCTGAGACAATACAGTCATGACTGACGAAATTGCAAAAATAGAAAACTATCCACCGGACTGGCTGCATGTCGAATCCCTGGACATTGAGGCCCAGGGCGTGGCTCATCGGTCCGATGGCAAGGTGGTGTTCATCAAGGGAGCTCTGCCCACCGAGTGGGTGAGCGCGGTGGTACATCGAAAGAAAAACAACTGGGAGCAGGGTGCCGTGACGGCAGTTCACCGCGAGTCCTCCCAGCGGGTGCACCCTGACTGTCCGCATTTTGGGCTGCATGAGGGTGCCTGTGGTGGCTGCAAAATGCAGCACCTGCATGTGGCTGCGCAGGTGGCCGTCAAGCAGCGGGTGCTCGAAGACAATCTTTGGCACTTGGGCAAAGTCAAGGCGGACACGATTCTGCGACCCATTGAAGGACCGGCTTGGGGCTATCGTTACCGGGCCCGACTTTCGGTGCGGTATGTGCGCAAAAAGGGCACCGTTCTGGTCGGGTTTCACGAGCGCAAGAGCGGTTACGTGGCCGACATGAAGGAATGCCGTGTTTTGCCGCCCCAGGTCAGCGAGCTGTTGTTGCCCCTGCGCGCCTTGATTGGCAGCATGGAGGCGGTGCAAACCTGTCCCCAAATTGAGTTGGCGTGCGGAGACACCGTGATTGCCCTCGTGCTGCGGCACATGGAGCCCCTGAGCGCCGGTGATCTGGCCAGGCTGAGCGTTTTTGCGCAAAGCCACCCCAGGGTGCAATGGTGGTTGCAGCCCAAGGGCCCGGAAACGGCGCATTTGCTCGATCCTGGGGGTGATCCCCTGTGCTACGAATTGCCTGAGTTCGGCGTACGCATGCCTTTCAAGCCCACTGATTTCACGCAGGTCAATCCCCACATCAACCGGGTTTTGGTTCTGCGCGCCCTGCGATTGCTGGCGGTGCAAAAGCAGGAGCGGGTCATCGACTGGTTCTGTGGTCTGGGCAACTTTACGCTGCCCATCGCGACTCTGGCGCGGGAGGTTTTAGGGATCGAGGGCAGCGAGGCACTGGTGACCCGATCGCGCGAAAACTTAGAGGAAAATCGGTCTGTTTCCAGCGTAGACTATCGGTTTTGTGCTACTACATTTGTAGCAAAAAACTTGTTTGAAATGACCCCTGAAGATCTGATGCTTGACGGTAGCGCAGACAAGTGGTTGGTTGATCCGCCCCGGGAGGGCGCTTTTGCCCTGGTCCAGGCCCTGGCCCAATTGCGGGCACCAGGACTTGAATCGAAAGCGCCTTTGCCCACGGGTGCGGCGCACCAGTGGAGCCCACCGGCACGGATTGTCTACGTCAGCTGTAACCCCGCGACACTGGCGCGCGATGCTGGGGTGCTGGTGCATCAGGCAGGCTATCGGTGTTCGGCGGCGGGTGTGGTCAACATGTTTCCCCACACCGCGCATGTGGAAAGTGTGGCCGTGTTTGATCTGCTCTCCTGAGCAGTTCTTCGCGCAGCAGGGATCAATGCCCCGATTTGGATTCGGACTTTTCGGCAGCGGGTTTTGCTTTACCGCCGCCACTCGTTGATTTCTCGTCGAGTACCACTTCCTCGGGTGCGCCGGGCGCATCCGTGGCGCGAATGCCTTCAACCTGGTTTTCACGCATGTACGTGTCCATCTCCTTCCAGCCCGCGAACACGGCGGCTTTGGAAGCACTCTCATTGCGCCCGTAACAGTCCTCGATACCGCGCAAGCCGTACCGGCAGGCGCTGCCAATGGCTTTGGCGTCGGCTTCGCGCGCGAGGGTTCTGGGGTCCGGACCCAGACCGGGGATTTCGCAACCGGCCAGCAGCAGGGCTGCAGCGGCAATAATCAGGCGAAAGGTCATGGAAGAAGCGCTCTGGTACAGGTCTTTTTGGCAGATAGCGTGAAGTATTGCGCAACGGCGACATGGATAAGCCGAAAAAAAGGGCCCCGAAGGGCCTCTTTTCTCAATTGGGCGGGTGATCGCTCAGTCACTATCGCCACCCATAATGCCCAGCAGGGCCAGCAGAGCCTGAAACACGTTGATGATGTCCAGGTAAAGCGCCAGAGTGGCACTGATGTAGTTGGTTTCACCACCGTCCACGATGCGCTTGAGGTCATAGAGCATGTAGGCGCTGAAGATCCCGATGACGGCCACCGAGATGGCCATCATTGCGGCGGTTGACCCGACAAACACATTGATGATGCCGCCCACCATCACGGCAATGGCACCCACGAAGAGCCATTTTCCCATGCCGGAGAGGTCGCGCTTGATGACGCTGGACAGACTGGCCATCACAAAAAACACGCCAGCCGTGCCGCCAAAGGCGGTCATGATCAGTTCGGGGCCGTTCTTGAAGCCCAGCACCATGGCAATCATGCGCGAGAGCATCAATCCCATAAAGAAGGTAAAGCCCAGCAGCACTGGCACGCCCTTGGCCGAGTTCTTTGTTTTCTCAATGGCGTAAATGAAACCAAACGCGCCACCCAGAAAGACGATCAGGCCCAATCCGCCGGACAGCGAGCGGGTGATTCCCGTTGCCACGCCCAGCCAGGCACCAAGCACTGTGGGCACCAGACTCAGGGCCAGCAGCCAGTAGGTATTGCGCAGTACTTTGTTGCGCTGCGTGGCCGAAATGTCGTAGCCGTAGCTTTGATCAATCGTGCGGATGTTGTCATTCATGTTCAATCTCCTTGCAGGTCTGCCGAGTGCAGATGGGTTCATTTTAGGGTGAATCTGCCGGTACCTACAAATGCGAGCTCGCCCGGCTCCTACTTTTTGTAGGGATACCTTTGCTTCAAACGTGAGGACACTGGACGGCGTCAGCGTTATGCTTGGCCCTTAATCACCTTGCGAGACCGACCATGAAAGCCAAACCCTGTATCGAACTCTCGGATGTCAAAAGCGTCGCGGCGGCGGCTGAAGCGCATGCCTTGAACAACAACTGGGCGGTCACCATCGCCATTGTGGACGACGGTGGACATCCGCTGTGGCTGCAACGCCTGGACGGCGCTGCAGCGATCTCTGCGCACATTGCGCCCGCCAAAGCCCGCACAGCGGCCCTGGGCCAACGCGAGAGCAAAGTGTATGAGGACAACATCAACGGCGGTCGCAACTCGTTTCTGAGTGTGCCTGAGCTCAGCGGCATGCTCGAAGGCGGCGTTCCCATCATGAAAGACGGTCAGTGTCTGGGTGCGGTAGGTGTAAGCGGCGTGAAGTCAAACCAGGACGCCGAGGTGGCCAAGGCCGGCATCGCCGCGCTCGGCCTGTAACGAGGAATCCAGAATCAAGCCCGGTAACCAGTGTCCAATCGCCCCCCAGCTTCCGTTCGATGAGGGATATTTCAGCTGGCGGGCAACGTCCACGCTGGCAGCGCAGGGTTTGGTTGTTCTGTGGGGCCGTCTTTTTACTCGCTGGTGTTATTGGTATCGTATTACCCTTGCTTCCCACCACGCCGTTTGTGTTGCTGGCGGCGTATTGTTTCTCCCATGGCAGCGTGCGCTATGAGCGCTGGTTGTTGGGTCATCCTCGCTTGGGCCCGTTGGTGCATGACTGGCGTTCCCATCGGGCCGTGCCCTTGCGCGCCAAGCAACTCGCGTGGGCAATGATGGCCTTCAGTTCAATCGCCGCCTGGTGGATTTTGCCTGCCCGCGTGGGCTGGATCCCTGGCGTGATCTGCACCCTTGTGGCGATCTGGATGTGGCGTTTGCCTTCGCGTTGAAACGGTCGTCGTCGGCACGTGATCGCCTCGAGGTTTCGGGATGTTTTAACCTTGACGCGGGTGCCACTTCACCGTCTGCGTCGTCGGTGGCGGGGTAGCGCAGCCGGTGCAGCCCGATCCGCATGCCCCGGCGCTAGACGTTCGGCGCAGTCTCGAGGCGAGGAAGGCGGGCAATGGAAGACGCAGAAGGGCTTGCCTCAAGGGTTTTCTCAATACGTTGGGCGCCAGCGACAGTGCGCAGTAAACGGTGCAAGCAAGCACAAGGGTTGTGATGAGCAGGAACTGGAAGATGTCATACAACAAGTGGGAGCTCATACATTTCAACCCAGGGTTAAGGCGTTCACCACGCGGAACGTGATGAACGATGCCAGATAGGCCAGACCAAACAAGTACGCAGCCATCATGGCGGGGTAACGCCATGAGTTGGTTTCGCGCTTGACCACCGCCAGAGTGGAGATGCACTGCGGCGCAAATACGTACCAGGCCAGCAGGGAGTAGGCGGTGGCGATTGACCAACCCTGGGCGATGATGGGGCTCAGCGCCTGGGCGGTTTGTTCACCCGTGGTCGACAAGGCGTAGACGGTACCGAGCGCACCCACCGCCACTTCGCGTGCGGCCATGCCCGGCACCAGGGCGATGGAAATCTGCCAATTGAAACCAATCGGTGCAAAAACCACTTCCAGCGCGTGGCCCAGCATTCCGGCAAAACTGTACTGAATCGCCGCACCGGTTGCCCCATCTGGCGGGCCAGGAAAGGTGGACAGGAACC
The DNA here is from genome assembly GCA_963784775.1 of uncultured beta proteobacterium. Taxonomy (GTDB): domain Bacteria; phylum Pseudomonadota; class Gammaproteobacteria; order Burkholderiales; family Burkholderiaceae_C; genus Rhodoferax. The sequence goes on from CAWAST010000002.1 coordinate 844,219, forward strand.
ACAACAGCACCATGATCGCAAAAATGATGGTTCCTACGCGTTGCGTAAAGATGACCGCCCGCTGCCACAAGCCGGTCATCAGATTGCGCAGGTTGGGCATACGGTAGGGGGGCAATTCCAGCATCAGGGGCTGATAGTCGTTTTTCTTCCAGGTGCGCTTGAACACCCAGGCAACGGCCATGGCTGAGAGAATGCCCGCGCCATACAGGGCAAACAGGGTCAGGCCCCGCAGATTGAAGATGCCGACGCTGCGCTGGGGAATGAACGCCCCGATCAATAAGGCATAGAGGGGCAACCGGGCTGAACAGGTCATAAGGGGGGCCACCATGATGGTGGCCAATCGATCACGCCAGTTCGGAATGGTGCGAGCCGCCATGATGCCCGGAATGGCACAGGCAAAGCTGGACAACAGGGGGATGAAAGCCCGGCCTGACAGGCCAACCTTTCCCATCACGTTGTCCAGTAAAAAAGCCGCGCGGGGCAGGTAGCCCGAATCCTCGAGTAACAGGATGAAGAAAAACAAAATCAGAATTTGTGGCAAAAACACGATCACATTGCCCACGCCCGCCACCACGCCGTCGACCAGCAGACTGCGCAACATGCTGGGCGGCATATTGGCCCCGATCAGGTCGCCAACCGCCGCAACGGCTGCCTTGATAGCGTCCATGGGCAGATTGGCCCAGGAGAACACAGCCTGAAAAATCATCAGCAATAGAGCCGCCAGCAGCAGCAAACCCCAGACGGGATGCATCACCACAGCGTCGATACGGTGGTTGAATCGCTTGATACGTGGGGCTTTGGGGACGGCTGCGGCAAGAATTTGGTTGACCTGCTTTTGCAGGGCCAAATAATCCGGCAACTCAAGCGGTTGTGTGCGCATGGGTGGGTCGTCAAGCGCCTGTTGGGCGGCCTCAAGCAAAGCCCTGCGTCCGTTATCGGTGGTGCCTCCGGTCCAGCGGGCAAGCCAGTTGCCAAGCAGGCTGTTGTCAACGGCCACGGTTTCCACCACCGGCAGGCCCAGTTCCTCAGAGAGTCGTTGCGTGTCGATTTGCAAGCCTTGCGCTCTGGCCACGTCCATCATGTTTAGAGCCACTACCATTGGCTTGCCCAATGCACGTAATTGCAGCACCAGTCGCAAATTCATGCGTAAATTGGTCGCGTCCACGACGGCGAGGATTGCGTCTGGCGGCGCTTGGCCCGGACGCAATCCCATGAGTACATCGCGTGTTAGTACTTCGTCGATTGTCGTCGGGTTCAGACTGTAGGTGCCCGGCAGATCGACGATTGACAACGTCTGCCCGTTGGACAAAGGCGCACTGCCCAGTTTGTGCTCGACGGTCACCCCCGCGTAGTTGGCAACCTTTTGGCGTGATCCGGTTAGCAAGTTGAAGAGCGCTGATTTGCCGCAGTTGGGGTTGCCCACCAGTGCAACGTAACCCAACACGGAAGAGTTGGGGATTGCGAGCGTGCTCATGCCTAGTTGGCGAGGGCGAGGCTTTCGACCGCGATGCAGGAAGCTTCAAGACTTCGCAGTGCAAAGACGGTTTCCCCGATCTGCACGGCAATAGGCTCACGGCCACCGGGACCGCGTCGCAGAACGGTCAGGATCTCGCCAGGCAAGAAACCAAGTTCAGCGAGACGCAACAGGAGGGTCGGTTCAATTTCCAGGCCGTGAGGCCTGGACAAATTCATGACTTTGGCGCTGCTGTTTGAGGCCATTTCACGCACGGATAGCTGACATGTGGCCTCAGCTCGGGGGCTCTGCAATGTTGGTAGCATATTTCGGAGACTATTGTCTGGAGCACGGCGTTCCCATGAATGATCGCCGTTGGGTGGTTGGTTGCTCCAGTATAAGAATAATCAGAGACAATGACAATGATTCTCAATAAGATTAAAGCACTCTCATTGATTTCATTGAGCTAAATCAATAAGTCAGTCGGTCGGGTTTGAGGTCCTGCAGAATGGTGGTCGCAATCTCTTCAATTGACTTGGTCGTTGTCGATAGCCAGCGTATGCCGCTGCGGCGCATCATGGACTCGGCCTCGTTGACCTCGTGGCGGCAATTCTCCAGCGATGCATACTTGGAGTTGGGTCGGCGTTCGTTGCGGATTTCACTTAGGCGCTCGGGCAGAATCGTCAGCCCGAAGAGCTTGTGCTTGTGGGGTTTGAGCGCCTCTGGCAAATGCCGGCGCTCGAAATCCTCCGGAATCAAGGGGTAGTTGGACGCCTTGAGCCCATATTGCATGGCCAGGTAAAGCGAGGTTGGTGTCTTTCCGCTGCGGCTGACGCCCACGAGAATTACATCCGAGGAATCAAGATCAGTGTGGGACTGCCCGTCATCGTGTGACAGGGAGAAGTTGATCGCCTCGATGCGCGACTGGTACTCCTTGCTCTTGCTGGCGTCGCTGAAGCGGCCAATTCGATGGTTCGATTTGACCTGAAACTCGGTCTCCAGCGGGTGCACAAACGTCCCGAACATGTCCAGCAGCAACCCCTGGCAGCCCTCGGTGATAACCCCGAGCACCTCCATGTTGACCAACGTCGTGAACACAATCGGTCGCTTGCCGTCCACCACGCCCGCGTGATTGATCTGGCGCACGACCTGATGAGCTTTGTCCACTGAGTCAATGAAAGGCAGCCGCACATGGCGGGATTTGGTTTCAAACTGGGCCAATATGGCATTGCCAAAGGTCTCGGCGGTGATGGCAGTGCCGTCGGAGATGAAAAATACGGTTCGGTTGGGCATGATCAATATGGGTCAGGGCGAGGTTGGATTGCTTTATAGAGTGGCACTCCGACGGGGTTCACCCGCCGACAGCAGCTCTTCTACAATGGCAACAATTTACCCGATTGTTCCATGCACTGCCCTGACTCATTACAACTACAGCCAAGTCAGGGCATTTTCATGGGCATGGCCAGAATGCCCTTATGCCTGGTTTCATGCGCCGACCCGTTTTTAAACTCTGGAGTCCTCCCATGTCTGCACTTTTTGATCCGGCCGCCCTGGTCGTACCGTTTGAGAACCTGAGAATGACCGATGTCGAGGCGGTTGGCGGCAAAAATGCCAGCCTCGGCGAAATGATTTCCAATCTGCCGCAAGGGGTGAAGGTCCCGACGGGTTTTGCCACCACCGCCCACGCCTTCAGGAATTTTCTGGCTTTTGAAGCCCTCGCTGACAAAATCAACGCTCACCTTAGCGCGCTGGACACCGATGACGTCAAGGCCCTGGCACGTGTTGGCGCCGAAATCCGCGGCTTGGTTGAGGCGCAACCGTTCCCTGCTGATCTGGAGCAGGCCATTCGTGACGCTTTTCAGACCCTCAGCGCGGGCGACCCTAGGGCTTCGTTTGCAGTGCGGTCATCTGCCACCGCCGAGGACCTGCCCGATGCGTCCTTTGCAGGACAACAGGAAACGTTCCTCAACGTGATCGGAATCGAGGAAACGCTCCTCAAAATAAAGGAAGTGTTTGCGTCGCTGTACAACGATCGGGCCATCAGCTACCGGGTACACAAGGGATTTGCCCACGAGCATGTGGCCTTGAGCGCGGGCATCCAGCGCATGGTGCGCTCCGATGTGGGCGCAGCCGGCGTGATGTTTACTATTGACACCGAATCGGGTTTCCAGGACGTCGTCTTCATCACGTCGAGCTACGGACTGGGCGAAACCGTGGTCCAGGGGGCCGTCAACCCGGACGAGTTTTACGTTCACAAGCCCATGCTCAGGGCGGGCAAGCGCGCGGTGATCCGTCGCAGTCTGGGTTCGAAATTGATCCAGATGCAGTTCACCAGTGCCCAGGAGCGGGCCGCCAGCGGCAAACTGGTCAAGACCACCGATGTGCCCGCTGAACTGCGCAACCGCTATTCACTGACCGATGCCGACGTGGAAAAGCTTGCCGCCTACGCGCTGGTGATCGAGCAGCACTACGGACGGGCCATGGACATTGAATGGGGCAAGGACGGGCTCGATGGGGAACTGTATATATTGCAGGCCCGACCCGAGACAGTAAAAAGCCAGGCGGGTGCGACGGTGGAGTACCGTTACAAGCTCAAGGGCAAAAGCAACGTCATCGTTGAGGGCCGGGCAATTGGACAGAAAATTGGCACCGGTCCGGTGCGAATCGTGCACAACATCAGCGAGATGGACAAAGTGCAAGCCGGTGATGTGCTGGTCACCGATATGACCGACCCCAACTGGGAGCCCGTGATGAAGCGGGCGTCTGCCATTGTGACGAACCGCGGTGGTCGAACCTGTCACGCCGCCATCATTGCCCGTGAACTGGGTATTCCTGCCGTTGTGGGCTGCGGCCATGCCAGCGAGGTGCTCAAGGATGGCATGCTGGTCACTGTGAGTTGCGCCGAAGGCGACACGGGGTTGATCTACGACGGCTTGCTCGAAACCGAAGTCACAGAGGTCCAGCGCGGCGTGATGCCCGAAATTGACGTCAAGATCATGATGAATGTGGGCAACCCGCAACTGGCCTTTGACTTTTGTCAGCTGCCCAACGAAGGCGTGGGCCTGGCCAGGCTGGAATTCATCATCAACAACAATATTGGAGTGCATCCCAAGGCGATTCTCGACTATCCCAATGTGGATGCTGACTTGAAAAAAGCGGTTGAATCGGTGGCGCGGGGGCACGCATCACCGCGTGCTTTTTACGTTGATCGGGTGGCAGAGGGCGTCGCCACCATTGGCGCTGCTTTTTGGCCCAAACCGGTCATTGTGCGGTTGTCTGACTTCAAGAGCAATGAATATCGTAAGCTGATTGGCGGGAGCCGCTACGAACCAGAGGAAGAGAACCCCATGTTGGGCTTTCGGGGTGCGGCACGCTATATCAGCGCCGATTTTGGCGAGGCCTTCGCGATGGAATGCGAGGCGATCAAGCGGGTGCGCGGGGAAATGGGGTTGACCAACGTCGAGGTGATGGTCCCGTTTGTGCGCACTCTGGGGCAGGCCAAGCGGGTCGTGGAGTTGCTTGCAAGCCACGGTCTCAAGCGCGGTGAAGACGGCCTGAAGGTCATCATGATGTGTGAAATCCCCAGCAATGCTATTCTGGCCAATGAGTTTCTGGAGCATTTTGACGGCTTCTCCATTGGTTCCAACGATTTGACCCAACTCACCCTGGGACTGGACCGCGACTCCGGACTGGAGTTGCTGGCGGCGGACTTTGATGAGCGCGATCCGGCGGTGACCGCGCTCATCGATCTGGCAATCAAGGCATGCAAGGCGCAAGGCAAGTACATCGGCATTTGCGGCCAAGGCCCCAGCGATCATCCTGATTTTGCGCAGTGGCTCAAAGCACAGGGGATTTCCTCCATCTCCCTCAATCCCGATTCGGTGATCACCACCTGGAAAAAGCTGGCCGAAAAGTAGTCGAGCCCCTTCCCCTCCAATCGAGCAGCCCATATTGGCATATAATGCCGGGCTTCGCCTTGCCACACCTCAATTAGACGCTGAGGGTGGCTTACCTGCCCACCATGGGCTATCCACAAGGAGTATCAATGCGTCATTACGAAATCATCCTCATGATCCATCCGGATCAGAGTGAACAAGTTCCCGCCATGCTGGAGCGTTACAAGGGCATGATCACTGCCGGCGGCGGCAAAGTGCATCGTGTCGAGGATTGGGGTCGTCGCCAGTTGGTCTACCTGATCAACAAGCTCGCCAAAGCCCACTATATCTGCGTCAACATTGAGGCCGACAAAACTGTCATGGCTGAGCTTGAGCATGCGTTCAAGTTCAATGACGCAGTGCTGCGTCACCTGACGGTTTTGAAGAAGAAAGCCGACACCGGTCCGTCGTCGATGATGAAGACTGTCGAGCGTGAGGACGCCCGCAAGACCCAACAGGCTGATTACCAGGCAAACTAGCCGCTTGTTGCCAATAAGGAGTGTGAACGACGTTGCCAATCAGCTTGTCCTGACAGCGTGTATTGCAGAAGTTGACTCTGTGCGCTACACCCCAGCTGGATTGCCAGCCCTGAATTTAAAGCTCGAACACGAGTCTGAAATTCACGAGGCAGGTGGAGCCCGGCAGGTCAAGGCAGCGATGAAAGCAGTGGCTTTCGGTGCCATCGCCGAGCGGCTTGCCAAGCAAGCCATCGGCAGCAACTGGAAGTTCACGGGATTTCTGGCATCACCTCGCAACGGTAAACATGTTGTTCTGCACATTCAAGAGTTTCAGCAAAATTAACGTATTCGTAAAAATTTAAGGAGTCCATCATGGCCGGACCAAAACGTTTCAATAACAAAGACAAGCGCCCCAAGCGCCCAGCGCAAAACCTGCTGTTCAAGCGCAAGCGCTTTTGCCGCTTTACAGTGACTGGCGTCGAAGAGATCGACTACAAGGATATCGACACCCTGCGTGATTTCATTGCCGAAAACGGCAAAATCATTCCCGCGCGCCTGACCGGCACCCGTGCCATTTTCCAGCGCCAGCTCAACACCGCTATCAAGCGCGCGCGTTTTCTTGCGATGCTGCCCTATAGCGACCAGCACAAGATCTAAGGAGTACGACCATGCAAATTATTCTGCTCGACAAGATCGTCAACCTTGGTAACCTAGGTGAAATCGTTCGTGTCAAAGACGGCTACGCCCGCAACTTCCTGATTCCTTCTGGCCGCGCCCGGCGCGCGACTGCTGCAGCGAAGCAGGAGTTTGAAGTCAAACGCGCCGAGCTTGAAAAAGCCGCTGCCGCCAAGCTCGCCGAGGCCCAGACTGTGGGCGAAAAGCTCGCTGGCACAACTTGCAAGCTGACTCAGAAAGCTGGCGTTGATGGCCGACTTTTTGGCTCGGTAACCAATGCTGACATCGCCGAGGAATTGAACAAGAACGGCTACAAGGTCGTCAAGGCGCAAGTTCGCATGGCTGACGGACCAATCAAGGTCGTCGGTGACAGCACTGTCAGCGTGGCCTTGCATACCGACGTGGTCGTCGATATCACGGTGTCGGTGTACGGCGAAACAGCCTAAGCAGCCGCAAACCACGCAATATCGGCCGCCCGGGTGCATGCCCAGGCGGCCTTTTTCATGGGTTCGCAACTGTCCCGCGATTTGCACAGCTTTTGCACAGTCTTTAAAGCACTTGTGCCCAGCCTTTCATTCGACTCAGCCCAGATGCTGACGTAGGATTAAAGGTTAAAAGGAAAAATTCATGTCCGCTGCACTTTCAGCCGTCGGTGGCGACTATGGCCAAGACCGCCAGGTTGCCCAACTGCGCATCCCCCCGCACTCCATCGAATCAGAGTCGAGCGTTCTCGGTGGCCTGTTGCTCGACAACGGGGCCTGGGACCGGGTCAATGACCTGCTCACCGAGAGTGACTTTTATCGCTATGAACACCGCATGGTGTTCGGTGCGGTGGGTACCCTGATCAACGCCTCCAAGCCCGCTGATGTGATCACGGTGTTCGAACAGCTGCAAAGCCTGGGCAAGGCCGAAGAAATCGGTGGTCTGGCCTATCTCAACTCCTTGGCGCAGTATGTTCCCAGTGCCGGCAACATTCGGCGCTATGCGGAAATTGTTCGGGAGCGGGCTATTTTGCGAAAGCTCGTCAGTGCCAGCGATGAAATTTCGACCAATGCGTTCAATCCGCAGGGCAGGCAGGTCGCTGCCATCCTTGATGAGGCCGAACAGAAGATCTTCAACATCGGCGAGGAGGGCGCACGCACCAAGCAGGGCTTTCAGGCCATGGATTCCTTGGTGGTAGCGCTGCTGGACCGGGTTCAGGAAATGGCCGACAACCCCAACGACGTGACGGGCGTGCCCACCGGGTTTTACGACCTGGATCGCATGACCGCGGGCTTTCAAGCGGGGGACCTTATCGTGCTGGCGGCGCGTCCTTCCATGGGAAAAACGGCACTGGCCATCAACATCGCCGAGCATGTGGCCTTGAACGAAGGCCTGCCGGTGGCTGTGTTCTCCATGGAAATGGGTGCAGCACAACTGGCCGTGCGGATTGTGGGCTCCATCGGCCGGATCGACCAGAGCCACCTGCGCACCGGCAAGCTCACCGATGAGGAGTGGCCACGCCTGACAGAAGCCATTGAGAAGCTGCGCACCATTTCCCTGCACATTGACGAAACAGCGGGTCTGACCTCCAGCGAGCTGCGGGCCAATGCCAGGCGCCTGTCGCGTCAGTGCGGCAAGCTTGGCCTGATCGTGGTGGACTATTTGCAGCTGATGAGTGGCTCGAACAGCGACGGTGAGAACCGTGCCACTGAACTGGGCGAGATCTCGCGGGGACTGAAGATGCTGGCCAAGGAGTTGCAATGCCCGGTGATCGCGCTCTCACAGCTCAACCGCAGCGTGGAAACGCGGCCGGACAAGCGGCCCATGATGAGTGATCTGCGTGAGTCGGGTGCGATTGAACAGGATGCCGACATCATCATGTTCATCTACCGTGATGAGTACTACACCAAGGACGCCTGCAAGGAACCCGGCGTGGCCGAGATCATCATCGCCAAGCAGCGTAATGGTCCCACCGGAATGGTCAAGCTGGCCTTCCTCAAGCCCATTACTAAATTTGAGTCGTTGGCTTCCGGGTCCAGCGGCGACTTTTAGGCTGGCAAATCGCCAGCCCTACAAAACTTCGCTGGCAAAGTCCGCGAGGCGCGAGCGCTCGCCGCGTGCCAGGGTGATGTGCCCACCGTGTTGCCAGCCTTTGAACCGGTCCACGGCAAAGGTCAGCCCGGACGAGCCTTCAGTCAGGTAAGGCGTGTCGATCTGGGCCAGGTTGCCCATGCAAATGATCTTGGTGCCGGGTCCCGCCCGGGTAATGAGGGTTTTCATCTGTTTGGGCGTCAGATTTTGGGCTTCATCAATGATGACGAACTTGTTCAGGAAGGTGCGGCCCCGCATGAAGTTCATGCTTTTGATCTTGATGCGACTGCGAATGAGTTCACTGGTGGCGGCGCGGCCCCATTCACCCGCGCTGGTGTCCGTTTTTCCCAGGACTTCCAGGTTGTCATCGAGTGAACCCATCCAAGGCCCCATTTTTTCTTCCTCAGTGCCCGGCAGGAATCCGATGTCCTCGCCCACACTGACGGTGGCGCGGGTCATGATGATCTCCGTGTAGCGGCGATCGTCGAGCACCTGCGTCAGACCCGAGGCCAGCGCCATCAGTGTTTTGCCCGTGCCCGCGGTTCCGGTCAGGGTAACGAAATCGACCTCAGGATCCATCAGCAGGTTCAAAGCAAAGTTTTGCTCACGGTTGCGCGCCGTGATGCCCCAGACCGCGTTTTTGAGGTGATTGTGGTCCTTGAGTGTCTTCAGGACGGCTGTCTTGCCCCTGATTTCTGTGACCCTGGCGTACAGGCTGGGCTCGCCTGGAGATTCGAAATATGCAAACTGGTTGATCAGCAAATTGGGAACGATGGGGCCACTGACACGGTAGAACGTGTGCGCGCCCTGTTGCCAACTCTCCACGGTCTTGCCGTGGGTATTCCAGAAGTCAGTCGGCAGGGCAACCAATCCGGCGTAAAGCAGATCACCGTCTTCGAGGGTTTTGTCGTTCTGGTAGTCGTCGGTTGCCAGGCCCAGGGCCCGGGCCTTGACTCGCATGTTGATGTCCTTGGAGACCAGCACGACTTCACGCGGCGAGGAGGGGGTGGCACCGCTCGTGGGCTTGGCATGTTGTTGTCGCAGGGCCTCAACAACCCCGAGTATTTGGTTGTCAGCCTTGCCCTGGGGCAAACTCAATGGCAGCGTGTAATTGAGAACTTCGGTCTGAAAGAATACTTTGCCACCCGCCTGGCTGTGGCCTGTGGCATCGAGCGGAAGGCCGGCAGCAATGTCAGCATTCTGGTGACCCGCCAGCGCATCAAGCAGGCGACTGGTTTGACGCGCATTGCGGGCAACTTCGGTCATGCCTTTCTTGTGCGCGTCGAGCTCCTCGAGAACCACCATAGGCAGAAAGATGTCGTGCTCCTCAAAGCGAAACAGACACATTGGATCGTGCAAAAGCACGTTGGTGTCGAGCACAAACAGCTTGCTCGGTCCGGTGCGCCGGGCTTTGCTGGCGGGAGCCTTGGCAAGCCGCACGGGCTCGGCCGTGGTTTTCGTCTCCGCGCCAAGGCTCCGTGTCACCGAAGCCAGAGTGACCAGTGCGACGGGCTTAGGCGCGCCTGTCTTTTTGGCGTCGGCATTCATGGGCTGAGCAGTCTGGTGGGCCGCGGACTTGGCGGGCGCAACACTGATGTCAGGTGCTTGTGCCTTGCTTGCCCGGGGTTGATGCTGAGCGGGCACGTTGAAATCCTTCTCGGAAAGCAGCGCAGCGCGTTTGACGGGTGCAGTGGGCAATGGCATAGCTAGGAGTGCTCGCAAAAAAAGAAGGGTGAAATAAGCGTTAGAAACAAAAAAGCCGCCATGTGACCAGGGCGGCTTTGTCGGGAAATACGGCTGCAGCGGTCAGGGGCATGGGGTCATTATGCATAAATCCGGCAGCCCTTCAGGCCTGCCTCCCATTCCCCCGCCAGGGCTGTCTCACGCCGCCAGGGCAACGGACTTCTTGAGTTCTTTGACGGATTTGAGAACCGCTTCGACATGGCCGGGTACCTTGAGGCCGCGCCACTCGTCCCTTAGGACGCCATCGGGTCCGATGAGGAAGGTGCTGCGCTCGATTCCCTTGACCTTCTTGCCGTACATGATCTTGTTTTTAACCACGCCAAACATATGGCACATTTTTTCTTCGGTATCGGCGATCAGTTCGAACGGCAGCTCAAGTTTTTCCTTGAAATCGTCGTGCGATTTCATGTTGTCGCGGGAGACGCCAAATACCGTGGCGCCAGCCTTGACAAAGTCTTTGTACTTGTCGCGAAATTGCATGGCCTCGGTGGTGCAGCCTGGTGTATTGTCCTTGGGATAAAAATACAGGATCAGGATGGTCCCCAGGTGGGTGCTGTTTGTGACTCTGATGCCATTGGTGGCAATGGATTCAAATTCAGGGATGGGTTTATCGACAACAATCGCCATAGTTCATTGATCTCGTGTGACAGGATGCGTCATTGGCTCAAATCGAGGGCACTATCCTGTGACAGCGCTCTGGCGCCCTCGACTACAACGTGTCATTTTACCCCGAAAACGCCTGGCCTTTCGAGTCACGGGTGATCGCGCTGTTACGGAGCGCTCTCCATCAGCAACGCCACAACGACGTGGCGTCCTTCTCCTGCCAGAATGTTGTAGGTACGGCACGCCGCCTGGGTGTCCATGGTTTCCAGACCGATTTGCTGTAGAACGAGGGGTTTGATCCACTCGGGCCTGGGAAAACGAAGGGTTTCACCACTGCCGAAAATGACCAGTTCGCTACCCAGCGCGGCGAGCTGAGCGAAGTGCTCAGCACTCAATGCGTCGAAGCGTTCACAGTTCCATTCGAAGCGCTCGCCTTGCGAGCCAACGACCACGCTCCTGAGTATCTTCTCACCGGCAATGCCAATCCAGCCCGGTCCGTAGGCGCTGATGGACTGCCCATTGATGCTGTCGGGCTCGATTTTCATGTTCCATTTGCCTTTGTTTAATTGTTGCAGTGCGTCAATGTCCAGCGGTGTCGCACGAAATTGTGGTCAAATTATAAATTCCGCTGCCGTACGCCCGATCCAGGAGGGACATTGAAGAACATCCGAAAATCTGCCAAGTTGGCCAATGTCTGTTATGACATTCGCGGCCCCATCATGGACGCTGCGCGCAAGATGGAGGACGAGGGTCACAAGATCATCAAGCTCAACATTGGCAACCTTGCCGTGTTCGGCTTCAATGCGCCCGAGGAAATCCAGCAGGACATGATTCGCAATCTGCCCGATTCGGCCGGTTACTCCGACAGCAAAGGCATTTTCGCGGCGCGCAAGGCCGTCATGCATTACACCCAGCAGCAAAACATCAAGGGGGTGACGCTCGACGATATTTACCTTGGCAATGGCGCCAGCGAGCTGATCGTGATGGCGACCAACGCCTTGCTGGACAACGGCGACGAACTGCTGCTTCCTTCTCCTGACTATCCGCTGTGGACCGCTGCGGCCAGCCTCTCGGGCGGCACACCGGTGCATTACCGGTGCGACGAAGCTAATGGCTGGATGCCCGACCTCAACGATATTCGCGCCAAGATCACGCCACGCACCAAAGGCATCGTGGTGATCAATCCCAACAATCCGACCGGCGCCCTGTATTCCGATGCCCTGCTCCAGAGCATCGTGCAGATTGCCCGTGAGCACGAGCTGGTGATTTTCGCCGATGAGGTTTACGACAAGGTGCTCTACGACGATGCCCGTCACACGGCCATGGGCAGCTTGTCCGAAGACGTGCTGACCCTGACCTTCAACTCGCTCTCCAAGAGCTACCGTTCCTGCGGCTACCGGGCTGGGTGGATGGTGGTCTCTGGCGACAAGAAGCCGGCCAAGGACTACATTGAAGGTCTGGACATGCTCTCGAACATGCGGCTGTGCGCCAATGTGCCGGGCCAGTGGGCGATTCAAACCGCGCTGGGCGGCTACCAGAGCATCAACGATCTGGTGTGCGAGGGCGGACGGCTGCGCCGTCAGCGCGACTTGGCCTACGACCTGATTACTGCCATCCCCGGTGTGACCTGTGTCAAGCCGACGGCGGCGCTGTACATGTTTCCCCGACTCGATCCGGCGATGTACCCCATCAAGGACGACCAGCAATTCTTCCTGGAGCTGTTACAGGAAACCCGCGTCATGCTGGTGCAAGGCACGGGCTTTAACTGGCCCGCCCCAGATCACTTTCGGATCGTTTTTTTGCCTCATGAAGACGATTTGCGCGAGGCCGTAGGCCGAATCGCCAAGTTTTTGGAGGGTTATCGGAGTCGGCATCAAAACTGATTTGCTATATTTTTCATAGCGTAATGTGCAATATGCACAAGGGCTAGAAGCCAATTTTACTTATATATTTTATGAAACCGATTCAAGTGGGGTTGTTGGGGTTTGGCGTTGTGGGCTCCGGAACGTTCAACGTGCTCAAGCGCAACCAGGAAGAGATCCATCGGCGCGCTGGCCGCGGGATCGAGATCACCATGGTGGCCGACCTGGACGTGGCGCGGGCGCAAAGCCTGGTGGGCGACGGGGTGCTGGTGACCAACGATGCGCACGCCGTGATTGCCAATCCTGATATTGACATCGTGATCGAGTTGATCGGCGGCTACGGCATTGCCCGGACGCTGGTCATGGAGGCCATTGCAGCGGGCAAGCATGTGGTGACCGCCAACAAGGCCTTGCTGGCCGTGCACGGCACCGAGATTTTTGCCGCAGCGTCAAGCAAAGGTGTGATGGTCGCGTTTGAAGCAGCAGTGGCTGGGGGCATCCCCATCATCAAGGCGCTGCGCGAGGGGCTGACGGCCAATCGCATCGAATGGATCGCGGGCATCATCAACGGCACCACCAATTTCATTCTGTCCCAAATGCGTGACAAGGGACTCGATTTTGCGGTGGCGCTCAAGCAGGCCCAAACGCTCGGTTACGCCGAGATGGACCCCACGTTTGACATTGAAGGCGTGGACGCCGCGCACAAGGCCACCATCATGTCCGCCATTGCCTTTGGCATTCCGGTGCAGTTCGACAAGGCTTATGTCGAAGGCATCACGAAATTGGCCCCGCAAGACATCAAGTACGCTGAGCAACTGGGCTACCGCATCAAGCTGCTTGGCATCACCAAGCGCACCGCTGCTGGCGTTGAGTTGCGCGTGCACCCCAGCCTGGTGCCAGCCAAGCGCCTGATCGCCAACGTGGAGGGGGCCATGAACGCCGTCCTGGTGCAGGCCGACGCCGTCGGCACCACGCTGTACTATGGCAAAGGCGCAGGCTCGGAGCCCACGGCCAGCGCTGTCATCGCCGACCTGGTGGACATCACGCGGCTCCAAACGGCTGACCCGCTCAACCGGGTGCCGCATCTGGCGTTCCAGCCCAACTCCATGAGCGATCTGCCCGTGCTGGACATGGACCAGGTTGTGACAAGCTACTACCTGCGTCTGCGGGTGGCCGACGAGGCTGGCGTGCTGGCCAAGGTGACCGGCATTCTGGCCGAGGGCGGCATCAGCATTGACGCGCTGTTGCAGCGCGAGGCCGACGAGGTGGGCGGGGTAGGTTCCACGCAGACCGATCTGATCATCCTCACCCACGATTGCGTCGAGGCCAAAATGAATACTGCCATGGCGCAGATGCAGGCGCTGCCCACGGTGCTGGAGCCCATTGTGCGCATCCGCAAGGAAGAACTGGCCTGATGAAGTACCTCTCGACCCGCGCCGATGCCACCGACACGAGCGGGCGCAAACGCTTTTGTGAAATTTTGCTCGAAGGCCTGGCCCCCGATGGCGGCCTGTACCTGCCCGAGCACTACCCGCGGGTTGATGACGCCACATTGGCGCGCTGGCGTGCCATCTACAGTGATCAGGGCTATGCGGCGTTGGCCTTTGAGGTGCTGTCCCTTTTCATCGACGATATCCCTGCGCCCGATCTCAAAGCCATCTGCGACAAGACCTACACCGAAGCCGTCTTTGGCACCCGCGCGATCGTGCCCTTGAAGCCTTTAGAGCCGGGTTTGTGGTTAGAGGCCCTGTCCAACGGCCCCACGCTGGCGTTCAAGGACATGGCCATGCAACTGCTGGGCAACCTGTTTGAGTACGAACTGGGTCGCCGTGGCGAGGAACTCAACATTTTGGGCGCCACCAGCGGCGACACTGGCAGTGCGGCCGAATACGCGATGCGCGGCAAGAAAGGTGTTCGCGTCTTCATGACCAGCCCGCAGGGGCGCATGAGCCCGTTCCAGCAGGCGCAGATGTTCAGTTTGATGGACGAAAACATCCACAACATTGCGGTCGATGGCGTATTTGACGACTGCCAGGACATGGTCAAAGCGGTCTCCAATGACCTGGAGTTCAAGCGCAAGTACCGCATTGGCACGGTCAACTCCATCAACTGGGCCCGATTGATGGCGCAGGTGGTGTATTACTTTGCCGGCTACTTTCAGGCGACGCAATCGAATGCCCAATCGGTCAGCTTTACGGTTCCAAGCGGCAATTTTGGCAATATATGCGCTGGCCATGTGGCCCGCATGATGGGGCTGCCTGTCGTCAAACTGGTGGCAGCGACCAACGAAAATGACGTGCTCGACGAGTTTTTCCGCACCGGGGTGTACCGCGTGAGGGCCAGCGCCGATACGCATGAGACCTCCAGCCCGTCCATGGACATCTCCAAGGCCTCGAATTTCGAGCGCTTTGTGTTTGACTTGCTCGGTCGCGACGGCGCGCGGGTCAAGGCCCTGTTTGGGCAGGCCTTGGCACAGGACGGCTGTTTTGATTTGAGCGTCGATCCTTGTTTTGTGCAGGCCCGGGCGCTTTACGGGTTCTCAAGCGGAAAGAGTGTGCACGCCGACCGGCTGGCCACCATCCGAGACACGTTCGAACGTTTCGACGTGATGATCGACACCCACACCGCAGACGGCGTGAAAGTGGCGCGTGAACATGTGCAAGACGATGTCTCCATGATCGTCCTGGAGACAGCCCTGCCCATCAAATTTGCGGCCACGATTGTGGAAGCCCTGGGCCATGAGCCTGAGCGGCCGGCAAAGTTCGAAGGCATCGAAGACCTTCCCAAGCGCGTTGTGCGCATGGCTGCCGACGTTGCTGCCATCAAAGCGCATATCGCCCAGGCGTGTGCATGATTCAGCCGTATCGCGCTTTGAAGCCGTTTGACGACGCCCTGGCCGAGTTGCTCGCGTGCGCGCTGGTTCTGGAGGGAAACGAGTCGGTCTCGACGCTTGATGCCGACGGCCGCGTGCTGGCAAAGGACATCGTTTCCAGCCTTCAGGTGCCCGCGCACGACAACAGTTCCATGGATGGCTATGCCGTGTGTTGCGCTGACGTAGAACAGGCTGAGGAGGAAACCCAGGGCGTGTTGCCGGTCAGCCAGCGCATTGCAGCCGGTTCGGTGGGCGAGCCACTCATGCCCATGAGCGTGGCCCGTATCTTTACCGGAGCACCTATTCCGCCCGGCGCCGACGCCGTGGTGATGCAGGAAGATTGCGTCGAACTGCCAGGCGAGGAGGGTGACGACGGCGGCCTCAACGTGCAGATTCAGGGCGTTCCCAGTGTGGGCCAGTGGATTCGGCGGGCCGGAGAAGACGTCCGGCTGGGTTCGGTTTTGCTTCGAAAAGGAGAGCGCCTTACACCCGCATCGCTTGGGCTGGCAGCCAGTGTTGGCATGAGCGAGGTGCTGGTGGTGCGTCGCCCGCGGGTGGCCTTGCTCTCCACCGGCGACGAACTGGTCATGCCTGGCGACGTCGCCCCCAAAGACATGAAGCCCGGCGCCATCTACAACTCCAATCGCTTCTTCCTCAAGGCGCTTTTGGTGCGCCTGGGCTGCGAGGTCACGGATCTGGGCATCGTGCCTGACCGGTTTGACGCCACGCTGCATGCCCTGCGCGAAGCCGCGCAGCAGCACGACCTGATTTTGACCAGTGGTGGCGTCTCGGTCGGTGAAGAAGACCACATCAAGCCCTCGGTTCAAGCGCTGGGGTCACTCGATTTGTGGCAAATTGCCATCAAGCCGGGCAAACCTTTTGCCTATGGCCGGGTGCAGAACGCCCACTTTATCGGCTTGCCTGGCAACCCCGTGTCGAGTTTCATCACGTTCTTGCTGCTGGTACGCCCGTTCCTTCTGCGTTTGCAGGGGGTGACAGATATTGCTACTAAATCAGTAGCTATTGAGGCACATTTCAAGGGGGGTAGGGCCGAAAAACGTCGTGAATTTTTGCGTGTCAGGCGTAACTCGGCGGGCGGGCTGGACCTGTTCCAAAATCAAAGCTCGGGCGTGTTGACCTCGGCTGTTTGGGGCGACGGGCTGGTAGACAACCCGCCTGGACATGTCATCGCGCACGGAGAACTGGTGCGCTTCATTCCTTTCTCCGAGGTGTTGTGATGAAAGTCACGGTCAAGTATTTTGCGTCCATCCGGGAAACCATCGGCGCGGCCAGCGAGTCGCTGGACACTCCCGCTCAGACGCTCTCAGCCCTGCGCGACGAACTGATTGCCTCCAGCCCGACCCACGCCGAGTGCCTTGCGCGGGGCCGGGCCGTGCGTCTGGCGCTCAATCAGGTTATGGCCGATGAATCAGTGGCGCTGACCGAAGGCGCAGAGGTCGCTTTCTTTCCGCCGGTGACCGGTGGCTGAGCGTCCGATGACCGCAGACCTTAGGCCCACACCACGGGTGCGCATTCAGGTCGCAGACTTTGACCTTAGCGCCGAGGTCTCGGCCCTGCGGGCATGCGACCCGCGAGTGGGGGCCGTCTGCAGCTTTGTCGGTACGGTGCGAGACCGTACCAAGGGCGAGGCGGGGCCTATCAGCAGCATGGAACTCGAGCACTACCCAGGTATGACGGAGAAAGCCATCGAATCCATGATCGATGCAGCGCATCAGCGCTTCGATATCCTCGGCGCACGCGTTGTGCATCGGGTCGGCCTGCTCCAACCCCTGGATCAGATCGTGCTTGTGGCAGTGACCTCGGCGCATCGAAGCGAGAGCTTTCAGGCCTGCGAGTTTTTGATGGACTACCTCAAAACCCAGGCACCTTTTTGGAAAAAGGAACAAACCAGCAGCGGCGCGCGCTGGGTGGACGCCCGCGTGAGCGACGACGCCGCGCTGGCCAAATGGGGCATTCAAGCCAGCAACGTCTGAGTTCTGAACATCAGCACCATCGAGTGCATCGGCTTTGACGGTTGACAAGGTGCGAGGCGGCGCGATCCCTTGAAATTGGCGTACCAGCCTCAAGCTGTGTGGCAACTTCAAGGACTGCCATGCGTATCGACAAACTCACCACCAAGTTTCAGGAAGCGCTGGGCGAGGCCCAGTCGTTGGCGCTCGGTCACGACCACGCCTACATTGAACCGGCCCACATTCTGGTGGTCATGCTGCGCCAGGAGGATGGCCCCAAGGCGTTGCTGCAGCGAGCAGGCGTCAACGTTTCAGGCCTGCTTGCGGCCGCCGACAAAGCGGTCAAGAAGCTGCCCGAGGTGCAGGGGCAGGAACAGGTGCAGATTGGACGTGACTCGGTCACACTGATTCAGGCCGCAGAGAAAGAATCCATCAAGCGCGGTGACCAGTACGTTGCGGGTGAACTGTTCCTGCTCGTGCTGACCGACAGCAAGCAGGATATCGGCCAAATCGCCCGGGACAACGGGCTGACCCGCAAATCGCTTGAAAAAGCCATTGAGGCGGTGCGTGGCGGGGAGAAGGTGGACAGCGCCGACGCTGAAGACCAGCGCGAATCGCTCAAAAAATACTGCATGGACCTCACCGAGCGCGCCAGGCAAGGCAAGCTCGATCCGGTGATTGGCCGCGACGATGAAATTCGCCGCGCGATTCAGGTGCTGCAGCGCCGCACTAAAAACAACCCCGTGCTCATTGGCGAGCCCGGCGTGGGTAAGACCGCCATCGTGGAAGGGCTGGCGCAGCGCATTGTGGCCGGTGAAGTGCCCGAGTCGCTCAAGGGCAAACGGGTGCTGTCGCTGGACATGGCTTCACTGCTGGCCGGTGCAAAGTTTCGCGGTGAATTTGAAGAACGCCTGAAAAACGTGCTCAAAGACCTGGCCAAGGACGAAGGCCAGACCATTGTGTTCATTGACGAGTTGCACACCATGGTGGGCGCGGGCAAGGCCGAAGGGGCCATGGACGCTGGCAACATGCTCAAACCTGCGTTGGCCCGTGGCGAACTGCACTGCGTGGGGGCCACCACGCTTGACGAGTACCGCAAATACATTGAAAAAGACGCGGCGCTGGAGCGGCGCTTCCAGAAGATTCTGGTGGGTGAGCCCTCGGTCGAGGCCACCATTGCCATTTTGCGCGGCTTGCAGGCGCGCTACGAGACCCACCATGGCGTTCAGATTACCGACCCGGCCATCGTAGCCGCAGCCGAACTGAGCCACCGATACATCACCGATCGATTTCTGCCTGACAAGGCCATTGACCTGATTGACGAGGCGGCCTCGAAGATCAAGATCGAGCTCGACTCCAAGCCCGAGGTCATGGACCGGTTGGACCGACGCTTGATCCAGTTGCAGATTGAACGCGAGGCGGTGCGGCGCGAGAAGGACGAGTCTTCGCAAAAGCGTTTTGGCTTGATTGAAGTGGAGATCGGCAAGCTGCAAAAAGAAATTGCCGACCTTGATGAAATCTGGAAAGCCGAAAAAGCGCAGGCGCAAGGTTCCAAGACCATCATGGAAGAGATTGAGAAGGTCCGCTTTCAAATCGAGGAACTCACCCGCAAGGGTGACTTCAACCGCGCGGGCGAGCTGCAATATGGCAAGTTGCCCGGTCTGGAACAACAACTCAAGGACGCACAGACGAAGGAGGCCGGCAAAGCCAAGCATGCCAAGGACGGGGGCCGCCCCCAGTTGCTTCGCACCATGGTGGGTGCTGAGGAGATCGCCGAAGTCGTGAGCCGCGCCACAGGCATTCCGGTTTCCAAGATGATGCAGGGCGAGCGTGACAAACTGCTGTTGATGGAAGGCAAACTGCATGAGCGCGTGGTGGGCCAGGACGAAGCGATTGCCGCCGTGGCCAATGCCATCCGGCGCTCGCGTGCCGGACTGTCTGACCCCAACCGTCCCACGGGATCCTTCCTTTTCCTCGGCCCCACGGGAGTTGGCAAGACCGAGCTGTGCAAGGCGCTGGCGGGCTTTTTGTTTGATTCCGAAGACCATCTGGTGCGCATCGACATGAGCGAATTCATGGAGAAACATTCCGTGGCCCGACTGATCGGGGCGCCTCCGGGCTATGTGGGTTACGAGGAGGGCGGCTACCTGACGGAAGCGGTACGCCGCAAACCCTACAGCGTGCTGCTGCTCGACGAAGTGGAAAAAGCCCATCCGGACGTGTTCAATGTGCTGCTGCAGGTGCTCGACGACGGCCGCCTGACCGATGGTCAGGGCCGCACTGTGGACTTCAAGAACACCGTGATCGTGATGACCAGCAACATCGGCTCGCAGATGATTCAGAGCATGGTGGGGCAAGACAGCGAAGACATCAAGGACGTCGTCACCGTCGAGCTCAAGAACCACTTCCGGCCCGAGTTTTTGAACCGTATTGACGAGACCGTGGTGTTTCACGCGCTCAGTGCCGATCACATCGCCGCCATCGCGGCAATCCAGATCCAGGTGTTGCAGTCGCGTCTTGCCAAGATGGACCTGGTGCTTGAAGTTTCACCCGCCGCACTGGCCGAGCTGGCCAAGGTTGGCTTTGATCCGGTGTTTGGGGCGCGGCCGCTCAAGCGCGCGATTCAGCAGCGCATTGAAAACCCACTATCCAAGCTCTTGCTGGAGGGCAAGTTCATGCCCAAAGACGTGATTCCGGTCGATGTGGACCCGATCCACTCGCCGGGCCAGTTCAGTTTCGGGCCGGCCGGGCGCTGACCCGTTGGCGTCTGAGGACGCTGGCGCGTCTTCAGGCGGTTTTCTCCATGGCACGTAAAAACGCCTCAAGCGTTTCGATGTTTTCAATGCTGAAGCACCGCGCGTTGCTGCTCCGGTGCTGGGCCGTGGCCAGGTTGTAGGTGGTGAGCGAGTGCTTGGGACCGATTTCGACGAAGGTGTCCACGCCGTCGTCGAGCATGGTGTTGACCGATTCTTCCCAACGCACCGCCTTGTACACGTGCTCGTTAAGCAACTGAGCCACATCAT
Source organism: uncultured beta proteobacterium (assembly GCA_963784775.1). GTDB lineage: Bacteria > Pseudomonadota > Gammaproteobacteria > Burkholderiales > Burkholderiaceae_C > Rhodoferax. The sequence continues at coordinate 864,886 of CAWAST010000002.1, forward strand.
CGGCCTCTGTCAGGTAGTGCGCGGTGACGTTGCTCACGACTTTTTTGTTTGGTTTGCCCATCGAAATGCTGCGCAATAGTTCGTGCAACTGCGCGCCTGCGCCTTTGAGCAAGCTGGTATGGAACGGACCGCTCACGTTCAGAAAGGTTGCGGCGCTGGCGCCTTGCTGCTGGGCCATTGCAGCGGCCTGCTCGACTGCAGCTGCATAGCCCGAGACGATGATCTGCTTGGGGCAGTTGAAGTTGGAGCATTCGATCAGGCCCAGGGCGCTGGCATCTTTCACGATCTGCTCGATGGTTGCACGCTCCAGACCGGTGATCCAGCACATCTTGCCGAGCCCCTGCGGGACTGCGTTTTGCATGAACAGGCCGCGCTGGCGAACCAGTTTGAGGGTGTCTTCAAACCGGAATACCCCGGCATAGACCAGCGCGGCGTATTCACCCAGGCTGAAGCCTGCTGTGACGGTGGCAGAAAAACCGTACTGCTCGACCACTTTCAGCAGTGCCAGTGAGGTGGTGTGGATGGTGGGCTGGGAGTTTTCGGTTTTGAGCAATTCCGACTCAGGACCCTCGCGGCAAAGTTTGCGGATGTCCATGCCCATCACGTCGTTGGCCTGTTCGTACACGGCCGCGGCCTGCGGATAGCGCTCGGCCAGCTCCATGCCCATGCCGACGTAGTGCGTGCCCTGACCGGGGAAAACAAATGCAAACTTGCTCATAATTCACCTGATTCTGAATGTCTGGAAGTTGTTGAGCATAGCGATTCTGTGCGCCAGCCCCGCGCGAGGCACTTCAAATGGAACGCGTTGGACCCGAGGCGTTGATCAAGCGCCAGCGTTGGCTCGAAAAAAAGCCGACTTGCGTCGGCTTCTTTGATGCCTGCAAAACAGGCGAGCGGTAAAGCTTATTTCAGGTGCTTGCCGATCAGGCCAGCCATCTCGAACATCGAGACCTGCATCTTGCCGAACACTTCCTTGAGCTTGGCGTCAGCGTTGATCATGCGCTTGTTGACCGCGTCTTGCAGCTTGTTCTTCTTGATGTAAGTCCACATCTTGCTGATGACTTCCGTGCGGGGCAGGGGAGAGCCACCCACGATGGCTGCCAGTGCGGCACTGGGGGTCAGGGCCTTCATGAACGCGGCATTGGGCGTGCGCTTTTTGGCAGGGGCTTTTTTGACCGCTACTTTTTTCGCAGGAGCAGCCTTCTTGGCCACTACCTTTTTAGCCGGTGCAGCCTTTTTCGCGGGAGCAGCTTTTTTAGCCACTACCTTTTTGGCTACAACTTTTTTAGCCGGAGCCGCCTTTTTCGCGGGAGCGACTTTCTTTGCTGGTGCAGCTTTTTTAGCTGGTGCAGCTTTCTTTGCAGTTGCCATGATTCATTGTCCTTCTAGAAGTTGATTAATCACCAGAAAAAAACTGCTTCTTCGCTGGCAGAACGGATGCTACTGGAGAATTTGCATGATTCATAGGGAAAATGCACATTTTTCATTGGCGTCTGTTGTTTTTTTATAGGTATTTTCATTGGTAGAACGTCCTCGCGTGGCGGGGGCGCCGCGTCGTTGATCCGCTGAGTGTGCTCGGGGTTTCATTGGGCAGGCGGGCGTGGGCGACAATCGAGTCAACAAATCAAGTCAAAACCGAGACCATGAACGATCCCAAGCGCCGCACGTCCGAGCACGTCGTGGCCGTGCAAATGCCTTTGATGCGAGGGGCACGACGCCTGAGAATTGCTCTGGTGGGCCTACCCGGCGCAGGCAAAACCACGTTGTTCAATGCAGTCTCCAGCACGGCGCCCCAAGCTGGCGAACTGGCCAATTCAGATCGCGTCTACCGTACTTGCACCGTGCAGATCGGGCTCGACGAAGCCAGTGTGGTCGACCTGCCCAGCCTTGCTTCCATGCACCATCTGCGCGATGAGGATCTGAGCGCACTCAAGTACCTGCTTTGGGGCAACGAGCGCCCTGCGGTGACCGCCCATGAGCCGGGCGCGCCGCCCGCACCCTTTGAGCCGCCAGATCTGATCGTGCAGGTGGTGGACGCCACCAACCTGCAAAGCCACCTGGAGCTCACACTTGAGCTCAGCCAGTTCGGGCGTCCGGTAGTAATGGCGCTCAACCACATGGACCAGGTTCAGCGCCGCGGTCAGCACATCAACATCGCGGCGCTGTCTGCCCATTTGGGCATGCCCGTGGTGCCCACGTCGGCGCTGATGGGGCAGGGCATTGCCGAGCTGTTCCGCGTGGTGATGAGCACCGCCCGTCGGGCCACCTGCCCGTTGCCGCAAGCACCGAGCCAGCACATTTCCAGCTGCCTGGAGCCTCTGAGCAAAGCCCTGCGCCAGCCTGACATCGAGGCCGCTTTTCGTGTTCCTCACCAGTTGCTGCTGATGTTGATTGCCTCGGGCAACAGCTATTTTTCGGGCGAGCTGCGCGAGCATTTCCCGGCATTGATGCCCTCGCTGCAGGCGTTGCGCCAGGCTGCTGGCAAGGATTTGCCGCGCCCCCTGGCGGAAGAAATTCACGCTGATCGGCATCACCGCGCCGCTACGGTTTATGAGGCGGCGATGCGCCCCGGGCCAACCCTGGCCGCCCGCGGCTGGCGCTTTTGGTTGGATGAATTTTTGCTGCATCGGCAGTTGGGCATGCTCGCCAGCCTGGCGGTGTTTGCCGGGGTGCTGTTTGTCGTGTTTGAAGTGAGCGGCTGGATCGACACGCAGACCACACAGCGCCTGATCGAAGCGGCCAGCACGTGGCAACCCCAATCGACCGGCGCGGTGATTGCGCGCGCCATCGTGGACGGCTTCATTGGCCTGATCGGCATTGTTGTGCCCTACATGCTCCCGCTGTTGTTGTTGCTGATCGCGTTGGAAGAAATCGGGCTGATGCAGCGAATTGCCTTTGTGGTGGACCGCAGCTTTCACAGAATCGGGCTGCACGGCGGCGTTGCGGTCCCGTTTTTGCTTGGACTGGGCTGCAACGTGCCTGCCATCTCGGCGGTGGCGCGCACGTCGTCCGGTCGCGAGCGGGTGATTGCCTCGGTGCTCATCACCTTTGTGCCCTGCTCGGCGCGCTCGGCCATCATTCTGGCCGTGGCGGGCAAATATCTGGGTGTGGTGGGGGTGGTGGGACTGTATGCGCTGACGCTGCTGCTCATCGCCGCCATGGGCCGCTTGCTTGCCCGTCAGCAACATGATGCTGGCCCCGGGCAGGTGCAGGAAATATCACCCTTCAGGCTGCCAGACTGGCGTGCCATGCTGCGCGAAACCTGGGCACGGTCCAATGATGTGCTGACCATCGTCACGCCTTTACTGGTGGGTGGCAGCATCGTGCTGGCATTGTTGGGCCACTTTGGGGCCGACAGCACCATCAACACGCTGCTCACACCCCTGACCAGCTGGTGGCTGGGCCTGCCCGTCGCGCTGGGCCTGCCGCTGCTGTTTGGGGTGTTGCGCAAGGAGCTCTCGCTTTTGATGATCTTCCAGGCGCTGGGTACACAGGAAATCAACTCGGTCCTGGGCTCCGTGCAGATCGTCACGCTGCTGGTGTTCCTGACCTTCTATGTGCCCTGCATTTCCACCTTTGCCGTGATGCACAAGACCCTGGGACGTACGCAGGCCTGGATCTCCGTGCTGCTGTCGGTGGGCGTGGCGTTGGTGCTCAGTGCAGCGGTGCGCCTGGTATTGGCGCTGGGCGGGCAATTCATCGGCTAATTAAATACACCTCTGCCGACCAGGCTCCCGGATTCAAGAATCCATGCCTGCCCATCAGCGGTCAAAGCGGCTTTTTATGGCTTCCGTCGCAAAGCGGCTTGTTTGCGCTGGCTTTGCAGCCGCAAAAATACACCTCTTTGGACTCTGCAGCGCTGTACTTGACGGGCGTGAACGGGCCGCCCTTGTGGCTGCCGTCACAAAACGGCTGGGTTTTGCTCTGGCCACAGGCGCACCACCAGTAGTCTTTGCCCTGCTCCACATTGACTGGGAATGGTGTCTGCGATACGCGTACTGGGTGGGTCATGATGGCTCCTTGGGACGTGAGTGAGAAATTGCGGCGCGAGGCGGCGGGGCAGGCGTCGCGGTCCTGAAGTGAACCGTGGCACCCACACGGTCATGATAGGCGCACGCTCCGCCCCAGCCAACCCGGTGCCGGTGGAAATGCGCCATGGTGCGCGCAGACCGTAGAAACATCTGCCAGAATGTCATTCAAAGCCATCAGGCCAGTGAGCACAGGGATCAAAGGGAGGATTCACATATGTTCGGTTTTTTCAAAAAGACGATATCCACGCCGACGCCCGCATCCCATCGGGCGGCGGAGCAGGGCTCAAGCACCACGCAGCAGCACACCGACATCCAGCGCGAGCTCGTTCGAGTCGTGCTCAAGGACACATTGCGACTGCACGGCGTGCCCGCTGGCTGGCTGAGCTGCGAGGTGGTGGTGGTGCCGCGTCGGGCCGGCCACGAGGATTTAATCATTCAGCTGATCGTGCTCAAGTGGAATCAGACGCTGCTTCAATGCGCGCTGGCCCTGGAAGAGGCGTTGTTGAGCGGGTTGGACCGGTTTGACCCCAGTGTGGACCATTCAAGATACATCGTGAGTTGGCGTTTTGCGCCCGGCTGCGGCTGTCCCTTAAACCAGATGCCCGAGTCGAACACATGGCTTGAGGCGGTGCCCCAGCCTGCGCCCAAGCGGCCCAAGTTTGATTTGCCCCCCTCTGACCGCGATTTTGTGAGCAACGATTTCGCACCCACTGAACCCATTGGCCTGCGCGACAAAGGCGAGTGAAAGGCGCCGCCGGGAGTTGGCGTTCATCCGGATGGTGAAGCAAGGCCAGGCATCCAAAAGAAAAATCTCACATCTGGCGCCTTTGGTTTTTCGGGGGAGATTGCCTACGGGGATGGCCTATCGGAAGTCATGGGTTCTCAGCGCTGACCATTCACAGCATGAGCAACGCCACATTGGTCGCCACGGCAGCCGTCCACACCAAAGTGCGCAGCGTCCCCCAATTCATCACATACATCGCAACATACACCACGCGCAAGCCCACGAACGCCATGGCCAGTGTGTCGATACGTGACGAATCGCCATGCCCCATTTGCGCAAAAATCAAGGCCGCGATGAACAGTGGCAAGGCTTCAAATCCATTGGAGTGCGCGGCAATCGCACGTTGTTGCCAGCCCACCAGCTTCGATTCCCACCCCCGTGGGTCGTTGTTGTCATACTTGCCGTCGTTGAATGACAACCTCAGGGAGGCGATCTTGGGCAGCAGTGCTGTCAACATGGGCAAAAGGCATGCGATCAATACGCACCATCTAACAATTGACATGAAAATCTCCTTGGAAACTGGCAATGGAAAAACCTGCGAGTTTGAATGCCGCTACTTGGGCAATGAGTTTATCTGTGCCTTCGCAGGGTGTTCATCGACACAGCGAGTCTGGCTTAGTTCCACTTCGCGTAGGCAAAGCCCGACAACGCCACTCCAACCAACCACAGCACCCATGTTTCCGACACCCCGTACGGAAACAGCATGAGAGCGACTCCTGTCCACGTGAGCAACGAGATCGATGTTTTTCTGCCTCGCCGAAACGCCACCCAGCCGATGATGCCGAATAGGATGGCGCCAAGGAGATACGCCGGAGTGGGCAGCACGAGGCCGAGTGATTCAAGTTGTTTGAGTTCATTCATGGATTGGAAGACGCTGGCGCATGGTTTTGACCTTGATGGGAACTTCGGCCCATAGCTTGGCAGCAGGGTGGGTAAATTTTGGGATCGATTCGACGGTCATGGAAATCAGTTTAGCGCCAAGTCTTACACTGAGCCCACGTCTTACTGGGAGAAATCATGCGTAGTTCTATATCGATGTCCGCAGTCATCTTGGTGCTGCTGGGTAGTGGCTTGGCTCAAGGGCAAACATCACCAGTTGCCACCCCTTTGACGAACGAGGAAGCAGTTGCGTTTATCAAAGGTAAAAACCTCAATTCGGTGCGTCTTGCCGGAGGTGAGCCTTACCTTCAGTTCAAAGATGACGGCACGATGTACGGCAACAACGCTGGTTCAAGTGACTCTGGCAAATGGAGAGTGGAGGATGGCAAGCTTTGCATGTCCTGGCGCAAATGGGAATATGAAGGTTGCGGCAAGCTTGTGCGGGTTGGCGACGCCGTTCAGCAGCTTTATCCCGATGGTGCCAGTGTCCATTTGATATTCAAGAAATAAGCTGTCGGCACAAAGATCAACTGACGAGGCGCGTCTGCAAACAAGGTGCGGCCCGCCCCACCCCTGTCTGCTGCCAACCGCACTAATGCAGAAACTGATAGCCTGAATTATTCAACCCAAGGAGTCGGTCAATGTAATTTGACCGCCGCCACGCCGAAAGACATCATGGCAACTGGTCTTTGGACAAAGGAGCAGGTCAAACTGGCCTTCCACTTGTATTGCCAAATCCCCTACGGACGAATTTACGGGCGCAATCCCGAAATCATGGCTTTGGCGAGGGTGATTGGCCGCACCTCGGATGCTGTTGCCATGAAGATGCTCAACATTGCCAGTCTTGATCCGGCAATCACCGGCACAGGACGTTCAGGACTGGGAAATGCATCGGCGTTGGACCGCGTCGTCTGGGAAGAATTTCATTCCGACTGGGAACGACTTGCTGTCGAATGTCAGCTACAACGGCAACAACTAGACAAAAGCGAACCAGAAGACTTCGAGCCAGAAGATGATGTTCCGTCGCTAGACGATTTCACTGGGGAAACACGACAGGTACTGACGACACAGCGTATTAAGCAGCATTTTTTTCGCCGTGCCGTTCTCAGTAGCTATCGGGGCAGATGCTGCATGTGTGGACTTGCAGATACGCGGCTGTTAATAGCCAGCCACATCGTGCCATGGAGCCAGAACAAACAAAATAGACTGAATCCAAGCAATGGACTTTGCCTGTCTGCAATTCACGACCGCGCTTTTGATCAAGGATTAATTACGCTTACCGACGACCTCAAAATTGTCATTTCAGAAGATTTGAAACGCCGCGATGACGTGTTTGTTCGTGAGGTTATGTTGCCACTGCATGGGCGAGTGATTGAGTCACCAGAACGGTTTGCACCGCAGACTGAATTTGTAACATGGCACCGGAATGCAGTATTTGCAGACAACCAAAAGTAGCGGCCATGGCAGAAAATTTATGCCTGCCACTTTTGCGGCCGTCGCATTGTGTTCTGACCCTGATAATGTGATGACCGAATTCAAAAAGCGAAAACACCATGGCGATTCCTGATTTCCAAACTCTAATGCTTCCTGTGCTTAGGGTGTTGACGCCGACCGAAAACTGACCCACTTATAGAGGTTATGCCGACCCAAAATTGACCCAGGTGTTTTACTGGCTCCGCCCGTTTTTTGGGCAGGAGCAAAAAGGTGATCACTATGGAAATGTTGGGCAAAGTCAAACGACTGTATTCACGCGACAAGAAGTCGCTACACGAGATAGCCAAGACCACAGGGCTGTCTCGCAACACGATACGCAAGTGGGTGCGCGACAAAGAGGATGTTGGCAAGCCGACCTACCGGCGCAAAGAGACGGCGAACAAGCTGACGAGCTTTCACCAGGCGTTGGAATTGGCCCTCAAAGCAGACTCCCACCGCACCGAACAAAACCGGCGCACCGCCAAGGCTCTGTTTGTTCAGATCAAAGCAGATGGCTACAGCGGGGGCTACAGCCGGGTCACCGACTTCATCCGTGCCTGGCGAGACACCGAGGGCAAGGCGCCCAAAGCCTTTGTGCCGCTGGCGTTCGAGCCAGGTGAAGCGTTTCAGTTTGACTGGAGCGATGAGGGCATGGTCGTGGGCGGCATCTTCTACAAACTCCAGGTTGCCCATTTGAAGCTGTGCTTCAGCCGCGCTTTCTGGCTGGTCGCCTACCCCAGCCAAGGTCATGAAATGCTGTTCGACGCCCACACGCGCGCCTTTACGGCCCTGGCTGGCGTGCCTCGGCGCGGCATCTACGACAACATGAAGACCGCCGTAGACAAGGTCAAGAAGGGCAAGGGCCGGGTTGTCAATGCGCGTTTCACAGCGATGTGCGCGCACTACCTGTTCGATACCGACTTCTGCAACGTAGCTTCCGGCTGGGAGAAAGGCGTGGTGGAGAAGAACGTGCAAGACAGTCGCAGGCGGATCTGGCTTGATGCTCAAAAGATTCAGTGGGGCTCGTTTGTCGAGCTCAACGCATGGCTGGGCGAGCGTTGCCGGGCCCTGTGGGGCGAACTGGTTCATCCGGAGTTCAAGCCATTTACCGTGCTGGAGATGCTCGAGCAAGAGCGCCCAGAGCTGATGCCCATGCCCAGTGCGTTTGATGGCTATGTCGAGAAATCTGCACGGGTGAGCAGTACTTGCTTGGTCTCGGTGGCTCGCAACCGCTATTCCGTTCCGTGCGAACTGGCCAACCATCGGGTCAGCACCCGGCTCTATCCCAATCGGGTGGACATTGCGACGGCGGACTCTGTTGTGGCCAGCCATGAACGGCTCGCTGATCGTGGTCACATCCGTTATGACTGGCAACATTACATTGCATTGGTGCAACGCAAGCCCGGTGCCTTGCGCAATGGGGCGCCGTTTACCGACCTACCGGCGTCACTGCAACGGCTGCGCCAAGGCTTGATGCGCCATGCCGGTGGTGACAAGGTGATGGCACAGGTATTGGCTGCCGTTCCGACTGCCGGTTTGGAGGCCGTTCTGGTGGCGGTGGATCTGGTGGTCGAGTCCGGGGCGCTCAGTGCCGAGCATGTGCTCAACGTCGTGGCCCGACTCAATGCCAGCCCGACGCCCGACTCTGTTGAAACCACTTTGCAACTGACGCAGGCGCCGCTGGCCAACACCAGTCGATATGACAGCTTGCGTGGCCAGATGGAGGTCAGCCATGCGTCGTGATGTCACCACTGAACTCAAAGAGCTGCGCCTGCTTGGCATGGTCAATGCCTGGACGGATTTGATGGCCCAGGGAGAGGCTGGGGTGGGCTCCTCCAAGTGGCTGATCGAGCATTTGCTGCAAGCCGAACAAACGGACCGGGCCATGCGCTCCATCAGTCACCAGATGAAAGTGGCCAGGTTTCCGATTCACCGCGATCTGGCTGGGTTTGACTTCACTTTAGAGTCGGCCAAGGACCTTGATAGAAGCCAAATCGACAAGCTCGCTACGCTGGAGTTCGTGGACACGGCGCAAAACGTGGTGTTCATTGGCGGGCCCGGTACTGGCAAGACCCATCTGGCCACGGCCATCGGGGTGGCGGGCATTACCCAGCAGTCTTTAAGGGTACGTTTCTACTGCACGGTCGATTTGGTCAATGCGCTGGAGGCGGAGAAGGCACAGGGCAAAGCGGGACGCATTGCGCAGTCTCTTTTGCGCATGGATCTGGTGATCCTCGATGAACTGGGTTACCTGCCGTTCAGTCAGGCCGGTGGAGCGTTGCTGTTTCACCTGTTGTCAAAGCTGTACGAACACACCAGTGTGGCCATCACCACCAACTTGAGCTTCTCGGAGTGGACCAGCGTATTTGCCGATGCCAAGATGACCACGGCGCTGCTGGACCGGTTGACCCATCACTGCCATATCGTGGAGACGGGAAACAACTCGCACCGGTATAACCAAAGCACCATGGCCGCCAAGTCGCGTATCAAGGAGCGTGAGCAATCGCGCAAGAAGTCCAAAGCCGCACAGCAGGAAGATCCGTTCTGAGGCTGCGCAGCACGGGCAATTGCGCTACGGGCTACGCCCTTCGCTCCATTGCCCGTGCCCATGATCCAGGCAAAACCAAGGACATAGAAAGAGGAGATGAAAACCCGCTATTGAGTACACTTATCCACAGTTGCCAATTCAAAAAGCAGCTACCCGTCCTGGGTCATTATTGAATCGGCAGGGTGGGTCAATATTCAA